>CALMYQ010000048.1 GCA_937873655.1 uncultured Lewinella sp.
TACAACTTACGACTTACAACTGACCACCCAACATTGCGGACCTGACGGCCCGCGCGCCCGTTGAATAGTCGCAACATAGCCTCACTCACGACTTACAACTTACGACTTACAACTTACAACTTACAACTTACGACTTACAACTGACAACTATTTAATAACAGCGCTCTCCATGATCACATCATACCGGTAACCGGCCCCGAAATCCTTGTTCAGGGCAATGGTCCCTTCGAGGGATACCACGGCGCCCAGGTTGATGTTTTCCATGGTGGTGACGGTGAGATCGGTATCACTGGATGCATCCTTGATATGGACCCAGTTGCGGCCCATGATCATGGGGTTCACCTTGACGCACTTGCCGGTAACCTTGACGGTCTTGCCTTCATATTTCTGGCGATCCTTCATCAGGGTGGAAATGGCGATGGCCCCTTCGGCGGGTTGCACGTCGATCGGGCCGTCGTTCAATGTGCCGCCGACCTGGATATTGGACATGGCCTCGTCCAGGGCCGAACCGTTGCCGTTGATGGGCTGCTGCTGCACGTCCGAAACCAGGTAAACGGTCTCGAACACCCGGTTGAATTCCTGGCTGAAGAAGTTTTTCTTCAACAGGCCGCCCTTGTAATAATAAGTGCCGCCGACCTCCACTTCCTTTCTTGGAATGGCGATCCAGAAATTTTTATCGTCCTCGGTGACATTGAGATAAGTATACCTTTCCGTATTCAGGGTTTCAACGACAACCACCTTATGGATATCCGATTCAGCTTGTTGGGAGGCGATGGCCAGTGCGGTTGGTTCAGCGTTTCCTCCTTCGCCGGCGCCAACAGATTCAGCTTCGATCACTTTTGGTTTTCCCTGGCAGGCCGTCATCAACAGGCTCAGGCAGATAGCAACAATGGTAAAGGGTGCGTTTCGCATAGTACTCGGATTTTTATAAACATATTCAAAATTAAAACCTTTTGACAATTTTGGTATTCAGCCGGCTGTACATTTTATTGCGGTCATCCATGGTCCCTTCATAATAAAAATACAGCCCCAACTGGCGGGTTAGTCTGGCGGAAAAACTGACGCCGGCAATTTGCTGGCGGACATTGTACTCATAGTTTTTGTACGCATAATCAACCATCCTGAAATAGAGGTCGCCGCTCAGTTTGCCTCCGATAAAATCCCTGGACAAGCGGATATCGAAAATTTTACTGTCCAGATAATTGGTCTGCAGGAAATTCGCGGTAGCCGAAGCCGACATTTCCAACCAGGGAATCCGGCTATAGGTCAGGTACCCGTTCAGGTTTTTAGACAGGTTACCATTGTCTTTCTGGAATCGCCAACTGGCGCCGCCGCCGCAACTGACATATTTAAAAGGCCGGTAGTTGGCGTTAAAACGCAAACCCTGGTAGGTTTCCCTTTCCAGCAGGCTGTCGATATAGGTTTTAAAGGTCTCATAATAAAGGATATCCTTCCGCTGGTCGTATGAAACGGTCAGATTGAGCTTCTTGGTCGCTTTATATCGCACCATGGCGTACAGGTTGGTCAGGCTCAGGGTGGTTTTCGGATGATCGTTGACGTTTTCGAAAAGATCGGTCTCCAGTGAGCCGAAGAGGTAAATATTTCGGGTCAGCGAACCGGAATGCTGGAAATAAAGGTACCGCCTGTCGGTCCTGAAGCTGTTCATCTGCTGGATCAATCCCAGGGTGGTTTGCCGGTACCCGTTCTTGAGGTTGGCACTCTTGCTGGCGTATACGCCGGCCTGAAGCAGATTGGGGTTCAGGCTGTAATCGGTATAGTCCGGCCGGGCTCCGAGTATCGCGCCGAACCGCCAGTCGCCTTTACCTCCTTCGTATTGCAAGCCGTCGATAGCGCCTACGCTGGACAATTTCGGGTTGATCTTTCGGCCCAGGCTAATTTGGGAGGAGTTGTTGAAATCATACCGGACCGAAAGGGCATAGATTTTCAACGCGTTGCTGATATTATCGCGGACTTCTTCCCAACGATTCAGGGTATGCCGGAAGGTGATGTAGACATCAGCGGAAACCCTGGAATCGGCCAGGTAATTCCCTTGCATGGAAAAGGTATACCGCATTCTGTGGTCGGTTCGTGTTTCGGAGATATTGCTGTAGGAAGCGGCCGATACCCGGCCCCGGATATTCTCCTTGATGATATCGGGCGCCGCGACAGGGCGTTCACTCCGGAGGGATTCTTTTGCAGGGGTATCGGGTTGGTCTGCCGCCTGGGCTTCTGCGGCCGGTTCCTGCGCAGGCTTCGGCGGTTCGACAGGTTCTTCTTTGCGGTGCAGCAAAACATCTCCGATGGCAACCTTTTGCGGAGGAACGGCCACTCCCACGCAGGACGAGGAGGACTTATTGGAGACCACAACAACGGGGATCATCCGGCTGCCTTGCTGCCGGAAGAGGGTATCCCCGATCTCAATGCCCGATGTCGATTCAAACCTGACGTATACATTGGTTGAAGACAGATAGGAAACCTTGCCGTTTTTCAGCACGATGGTGCCCTGTCCGGATAGGATATAAGAACAAAACAGCAGCAGGCACGCAGATAGAACATGTTTCATAGGCGACGACGATTTAATGGGATCCCGTGGGATGACAGGAATAGCAGGCCATGCTGTTGTACGAATAGCCGGTTACGCCCTGGTGGTCGTGGTTAACGCTAGACTGGTTACTGTGCGCATGACAGTCGATGCAACTGAATACAGCGTAATTATTGGGGTCAGTATGGCAATCTGAACACTGGTCCCATTTATTCTTGTGTTTCCCGCTGTAAATGGGGAAGTACTGGCTATCGTGGTTGAAAGTCGAAGGATCCCAGGCGTTCTGCGAGTGACACGAGGCGCAATCGGTCGGGAATTGGGCCGCCAGGTGGTTGGGGTTGCTCGCCTGCGCATAATCGAGGGAATGGCATCCGTAACAGGTATTGGGCGTATTGTTGTAATCGCCGTTATGGCAGGCGGCACAGTCAGAGGCAATGGCTGCGTGCGCTCCTTGCAGCACGTAATAGTCGTTGTGGTTGGCAAAGGTCGCCGGCATCCAGTCGGGCGCCGTAGTATGACAGGTTGCGCAGTTGGTGGAAAAGCCCAACGCGTTGTGATTGGGGTTTGTGGCCTGGTTATAATCGGTTGTATGGCAGGCCGAACAGGCGGTCGGCGTATTTTGATAGCCGTTTGAGTGGCAAGCTGCGCAATCCACAGTAATATGAGCGCCGGTCAGCGGGAACTGGGTGGCGTTGTGGTTGAAGTTTGAAGGCGACCATGCATTCTGCGTATGACAGACGGTGCAATCCGTCGGGTATTGGTTGGCCGCGTGATTGGGGTCGGTCGTCTGGTTATAATCCGCATTGTGGCATCCGAAACAGGTATTGGGCGTATTATTGTAATCGCCGTTGTGGCAGGCGGCGCAATCATTGGCAATGGTTGCATGGGCGCCTTGGAGGACGTAGTAGTCGTTGTGGTTGGCAAACGTCGCCGGCATCCAGCCCGGATCGGTGGTATGGCATGTAGCGCAATTGGTGGAGAAGCCCAGGGCCTGGTGGTTGGGATTCGTGGCCTGGTTGAAATCCGTGGTATGACAAGCCGCACATTCGGTCGGTGTCCCCTGGTAACCATTGGCGTGGCACTCGATGCAATCGACCGTGGTATGCGCGCCGGTCAGCGGGAACTGCGTGGCATTGTGGTCGAACGGATTGTCGGCGCTGCCGGTCGGGTGGCAGGCCAGACAGGCGTTATCCTGATAAATATACCCGCCGACACCGCCGTGCTGATTGTCGGTCTCCGGGTTGGTATGGCAATTGGTGCAGGTCACCTGTGCATAATTGGAAGGGTTAGTATGGCAATCGACACACTGATCCCATTGGCCGTTATGGGCCCCGCTGTAGATGGGGAAATACTGCCCGTCGTGGTCGAAGGTGGTCGGCGTCCAGCCCGACTCATTATGGCAACCGGCGCAATCCGTAGGGAATTGAGCCGACTGGTGGTTGGGATTGGTCGTCTGGTTGTAGTCCGCATTGTGGCACCCGAAACAGGTATTCGGCGTATTGTTATAATCACCGTTGTGGCAGGCGGCGCAGTCGTTGGCAATGGCGGCGTGCGCTCCCTGGAGGACGTAGTAGTCGTTGTGGTTGGCAAAGGTCGCCGGCATCCAACCCGGATCGGTGGTATGGCACGTAGCGCAATCGGTGGAGAAGCCCAGGGCCTGGTGGTTGGGATTGGCCGCCTGGGTAAAATCCGACGTGTGGCATGAGGCGCAAGCTGTCGGTGTGTTTTCATAACCGCTCGCATGGCACTCGATGCAATTGACGGTGGTGTGCGCGCCGGTCAGCGGGAACTGCGTGGCATTGTGGTCAAAAGAGGAAGGTGACCAGGCGCTTTCATTATGGCAAACGGTGCAATCCGTAGGGAATTGCCCGGTTACGTGGTTGGGGGCGGTCGTCTGGTTATAATCCGCATTGTGGCATCCGAAACAGGTATTGGGTGTGTTGTTGTAATCGCCGTTGTGGCAGGTAGCGCAGTCGTTGGCAATGGCGGCGTGCGCTCCCTGGAGGACGTAGTAGTCGTTGTGGTTGGCAAAGGTCGCCGGCATCCAACCCGGATCGGTGGTATGGCACGTAGCGCAATTGGTGGAGAAGCCCAGGGCCTGGTGATTAGGGTTCATGGCCTGATTGTAGTTGTCCGTATGGCAAGCTGCACATTCGGTCGGTGTCCCCTGGTAACCATTGGCGTGGCACTCGATGCAATCGACCGTGGTATGCGCGCCGGTCAGCGGGAACTGCGTGGCATTGTGGTCGAACGGATTGTCGGCGCTGCCGGTCGGGTGGCAGGCCAGACAGGCGTTATCCTGATAAATATACCCGCCGACACCGCCGTGCTGATTGTCGGTCTCCGGGTTGGTATGGCAATTGGTGCAGGTCACCTGTGCATAATTGGAAGGGTTAGTATGGCAATCGACACACTGATCCCATTGGCCGTTATGGGCCCCGCTGTAGATGGGGAAATACTGCCCGTCGTGGTCGAAGGTGGTCGGCGTCCAGCCCGACTCATTGTGACAACCGGCGCAGTCGGTGGGGAATTGGGCCGACTGGTGATTGGGATTGGTGGTCTGGTTATAATTATCTGAATGACATCCGAAACAGGTATTGGGCGTATTATTGTAGTCGCCGTTGTGACAGGCAGCACAATCATTGGCTATGGCAGCGTGGGCGCCGTTCAGGGTATAATAATCATTGTGATTGGCAAAGGTTGCCGGCATCCAGTCGGGGTCGGTGGTATGACAGGTCGCGCAATCCATGGAAAAGCCTAAAGCCGTATGGTTGGGATTCTGGGTTTGCTGAAAATCCGTGGTGTGGCAGGCAGCGCATTCCGTCGGGGTACCCTGATAGCCGTTGGCATGGCATTCGATGCAATCGACGCTGATATGCGCCCCGGTCAATGGGAAATTGCCGGCGTTGTGGTCAAACGTGTTGTCTGCACTGCCGGTCGGGTGACAGGCCAGACAAGCGTTGCTGTTGTACAAATACCCGCCGACACCGTTGTGCTGGTTGTCGGTCTCGGGGTTGACATGGCAATTGGTACACGACACCTCGGCATAATTTGACGGATTGGTATGGCAATCGACACACTGATCCCATTCACCGTTATGTGCGCCGCTGTAAATGGGAAAATATTGCCCGTCGTGATCGAAATTGGTCGGCGTCCATCCGGTTTCGTTGTGGCAGGAGGCGCAATCAGTCGGGAATTGAGCCGACTGGTGGTTGGGGTTGGTGGTCTGGTTGTAGTTTTCGGCATGGCAGCCAAAGCAGGTATTGGGCGTGTTGTTGTAGTCCCCGTTGTGACAGGTCGCACATTCGTTTGCAATGACAGCGTGGGCCCCGTTAAGGGGGTAGTAATCATTGTGGTTGGCAAAGCTGGCCGGCATCCAGTCGGGCGCCGTGGTATGGCAGGTTGTGCAATCGGTGGAAAAGCCCAGGGTTTGATGGTTGGGGTTGGCGGTCTGGTTGAAATCGGTGGTATGGCAGGCAACGCACCCGGTCGGCGTGCCCTGGTATCCGTTGGCATGACAGGCCAGACATTCCACGGTCGTATGCGCGCCGGTCAGCGGGAACTGGGTGGTATTGTGGTCGAAGGTATTGGTTGCGCTGCCGTCCGGATGGCAAGCCAGGCAGGCAGGGCTGTTGTAGGAATACCCGCCGACATCGTCATGCTGGTTGTCGGTTTCGGGATTGGCATGACAGGTGGTACACGTAAATTCGCCGTAATCCGATTCATTGGCATGGCATTCCGAACATTGGCTCCAGGCGCCGTTGTGAGCGCCGCTGTAAATGGGGAAATGATCGGTGTCATGCAGGGTATATTGGGCCGGCATCCAACCCGGGTCGGTGGTATGACAGGTCGCGCAATCCGTCGGGAAACCGGCACTCTGGTGGTTTGGGCTCAATGCCCCCTCGTAATCGGCCTGGTGACAGGCAAAACAGGCATTCGGGGTATTCGAATAGCTGCCGCCGGTATGGCACCGGGCGCAATCCTGGATGTCATGGCCTTTGGTCAGCGGGAAAAAATCGTGGGCTACCTGGTCGGTCGACCAATCGAAGCCGTTCATATCGTGGCAATCGATGCAGTTGGTGGAAAAACCGGCCTGGGCGTGATTCGGGTTGGTGGTGGAAGCATAATCGGCAGCATGGCAATTGATGCAGTCGTTGCCGATCCGTTCAAACTGCAGCGCAGATTCGGAAACATGACATTGAACGCAATTGGCAGCGGCATGGGCGCCTAACAATGGGAATCCGTTTGCCTGATGGAGCTCCGTGATATTGTTGACCAGCCAGTTTTCCGGATTATGGCATCTGGCGCAATCCGCACCGACGGTCTGATTGTGCATATCGGTATGGCAGGAGATACACTCGGTACTGGCTTCTGAGAACACCAGAGAGGCATGACAGGCCCTGCAATCTACCGTTTTATGGCGACCCAATAAAGGAAATTCTGTTTTGTAATGGTTAAAATGGAAGGTATCTTTTGACAGCAGCGCACCGGTCATTTCCGACCTGCGGGGTAAATTCAATTTATCGAAATCCCAGGAACCTGCCGGAATGTCCCATCCGGTGGTTTTATGGCAGGCAGCACAATCCATCTTCAGCGACGGCCCGTGGGGCGACTGAGCGCAGAGGCTGGCGACCAGCCCGAGCAAACCGATTATTGATGGCAGACGGCGCATTCGAAACTTTTGAATTTGTATTGGATGTAAACCCGGCCTTCTTCCCTGATTTCCTTGTGGCATTTGGCACAGGCCACTCCGACGTGTTTACCGGTCAGCTTGAAGGCTGTTTTGTTGTGGTTGAACCTGCTGATCTTCCAGTTCTCCGGTCCGTGGCACCGGGTACAATCCGTAATGCCGTTCACTTCAAATTGCTGATGGTGGTTGTCTTCATGGCAGGCGAAACACTGGTCCGGTAAATCCTTGAATTTCCGTGTATTATGCTCCCTGTCCGTGACGTGGCATGCGCCGCAGGCCTGGCGGGTATGGGCGCCGGTCAACTTGAACCGGGTAGCCGCATGATCGAAGTTGTGGTTTTCCCGCCAGTCGGTGCTGATATGGCAGTTTTCACACGCCTGACCGGGGTAGAATTTCTCATCTATTTCAGTACCGTGCACGTTGTCGT
Organism: uncultured Lewinella sp.; assembly: GCA_937873655.1. Taxonomy (GTDB): domain Bacteria; phylum Bacteroidota; class Bacteroidia; order Chitinophagales; family Saprospiraceae; genus JACJYC01. The sequence continues at coordinate 7,660 of CALMYQ010000048.1, forward strand.
GGCAATCGATGCATTTTTCGCCTATATTCCTGAATTTCCATTCCTTGTCATCCTGCTTGTGGCAGGCGAAACACGGCGTAGCCGCATGCGCTCCGGCCAGGGGGAATTTGGAATCGTTATGGTCGGCAATGGTGTAGTGGCTGAGTTCAAAACCGTCGACGGTATGGCATTTGGCGCAATCCGGCGCAACCACCCGACCTACAGCAAATTGGTTGTCGTGAAAGTCCTCATGGCAGTTCGAACACTGGAAATGGGGTAGGGGATCCAGAAAATTACGGGTGTGACATTTTTTGCAATCTACCGCCTCGTGCTTGCCTTCCAGTTCGAATCCGGTCATGTTGTGGTTGAAATTTTCCGGTACACCGGCAATCCGGAAAGATTTTTCATCATGGCAATTGGCGCATTGATTGCCGAATTTGCCTTCGTGGACATCTTCATGGCAGGTCGCGCAATTATTGGTTTGTACACCTTTCCGATCCTGGAAAATATCTCGGGGTTCGGCAGCCAGATTGTGGCATTCTTCGCACCGCACCTGGCGATGACTGCCTTTTAACGGGAAATGGGTTTTGCCGTGATTGAAATTCTTCAGGCCTGTGGTCAGGTTGAAGGATTGTTCGATGTGGCATTCCTTGCAATTGGCGCCGAGGTTGTTGTTGTGGGCGTCTTCGTGGCAGCTGTTGCAATTGCTGAATTCCAGCCCGGTGAATTGTTGGAATTCCTTGCCGTTGCGGACCTCTTTCCGGTGGCATTCGATGCAGTCGACGGTCTGGTGCCTGCCTTCCAGCGCAAATTTGGCCTGGTCGTGGTCAAACCGGCCTGCCGGAGAAAAAGCATCCGCCGTATGGCATTTTGCACAATCATTCGACAAGGTTCTCTGGTGGTAATCCGTGTGGCAGGTCAGGCATTCCTGTTCGAGCCCCAGGAAGGTGGTCCTTAGGTTTTTAAGGCTTCTATCCTCTATATTATCGGGCTTATGGCACTCCCTGCAGTCAATCTTTTTATGAGCGCCTTCGAGTTTGTAGCCGGTCAGTTCGTGCTTGAAATTATCCTCATCGAATCGAACCATATCAAAATTCCGGCCGTGGTGGTCACTGTGACAGGCGGCACAGTTTTTTGACCGGACCTCACTTGAGGCGTGGTACCCGACCCGGCCGTCGATCCGGCTTTTGATCTCCTTGTGGCATTCCAGGCATTTTTCGTTGGAAACCTTTTCGCCCAGCACGTGGCATTTGGTACAATTGGACAACCCCTCCAGATCGGCGTGCGCCCTGGAAAGATCACCCGGAGACAATTGGGCGGCCAGCCTGCCCGCGAGCAGGAGGACTATAGGGATGATATGCAGGCTCTTTATTTTCAAGCCCTGATGGTTGCTGTTATGTTATTGTTGATCTGTTGATCTGTGGATTCGAATCAACAAATCAACAGATGAACGAATCAACCTCACCTATGCTTCTTCATCGTATATCCGAACCGTTTGGTGATCCTGACCCCTGCCTTTTCCAGGAACTGGGTAGGTAATTCACCGCCGGCAAAGATGTAAACCAGGTCGTTGGGCATGACGGCCTCATGACCGTCCTCCATTTTCATGATCACCTGATGCTTTTCAATTTTAACCAGGTTGCTTTTGAACCGGACCTCGAGTTGTTGAGCGTTCATGGCAGCCTGTATTTTTTCGCGGTTTTTGGGTTTGATCCGGTTGAAAGCCTCCCCGCGATAGGAGAGGGTCACCCGGTTTTGGCCCGCGAGAGAAAGCGCCGCTTCGATCGCGGAATCTCCGCCGCCGACTACCACAATTGATTTGCCCGCGATCTGCTCCGGTTCCAACAGCCTGTAAGCCACCTTTTCCGAGGTCTCTCCCGGAACCTCCAGCTTCCTGGGGGTCCCGCGCCGACCAATAGCCAACAGGATGTTTTCAGCCAGGAATTCTTCCCCGTGGAGGGTTTGCACTTTAAACTGTTCGCCGTCAGAGATTATAGCGTCAACCTTCGTTTTTTCCCGGATCTGGACGCTGTTCCTGACCAGCGCATCATGCCACAACTCCAGCAGTTCCGATTTGCTGGTATCGAACAATTTGACCTTGCCGTATTGGGGAAGGTCCATAGGAGCGGTCATGACCACTTTGGATCGCGGGAAGGTATAAACCGTCCCGCCCAACGTGTCTTGTTCCAGTGTAAGGAACCTCAGGTTGTGTTTTTTTGCCGTCAGAGAAGCCGAAATGCCTGCGGGCCCGGCGCCGACGATGATCAGGTCATAAGCAGTACCGCCTTTATGGGTCATCTTTCTGACCAGATTCTCCACGGCCGCTGCTCCCTGCTCCACGCTGTTCTTGATCAACCCCATTCCACCCAATTCTCCTGCGATGTAGATCCCCGGGATATTGGATTCATAGGACTGGCTCACATGCGGCAGATCCACCCCGCGTTTTTCTGTTCCGATGACCAGCGTAATGGCCTCTACCGGGCAGGCGTGAAAACAGGCGCCATGTCCGATGCAGCTGGACGCGTTGATGAGGGTGGCCTTGCCGTCGACGATGCCCAGAATATCCTTCTCCGGACAGGCAGCCACACAGGCCCCGCTGGAGATGCAGGTACTCAGGTCGATCACCGGATGCAGGGATACCGGCTCGTGCAGCCCTTCCTGCCGGGCCACCTCTATCTTGGCTTCTACCTTTTGCGAGGCTTTCTTCAGCTTGCGCAGGTAAACATAGATGATGGCGGCGCAGAACAGGAAAGCAACTGCGTAAATAACAGTTTGCTCTGCTAACATTTTACTCCTACATTAAAAGATCCACTTGAAACCGAACGTCAGCACGACCGCCACATGGATCACCAGAAATACCAACATAATGAGGGCAAACGGCAAATGGGCTACGTGCCAGTACTTGAACAGGTTTTGCATGGACTGCAATCGCTCGATCCGGTTGTTGAGCGAAAGTTCGTTTCTGATCAGCCTGGCCACTTTTCGGATATCCGGCTCCGGAAGCCGGTTCTCCCGCAGGTTTTGTTTCAACCTGCTGACGGTTCGCTGATCGTCAAAATACTTGTTGATTACCCTGGACAGCAGACCGCCTTCCCCGGTGCGGGATGGCAATTGTGTAGACTCCAGGATAGCCGTGTAGCTCGTTTCGTCGAGCGTATAGGAGTTTTTAAGGATGGATTCAATATTGATCTTCATTCCCTTGACCTCGGCAAGGCTCAATTCACGCCCCTCGATGGTCCTCGGGATCTGGATGTAGATGAAACGGCCGATCACCCCGCTGGCTACGACCGCTACCATGCTCCAGAAACTGACCGAAACGATCCCGCCGAATTTGAATGCCGTGTGAAAAAGGATCATTATCGGCCCTAACGTACACAAAAAAATATGGAACTCAAGCCAGTATTTCAATCTGCCGAACCTGGCCAGAAAACCGTATCTTTTCCGGGCAATGTACCCAAAAACACCGATCAGGATGAGCAAAGTACCAATGATCCCTAATCCGTGGCCCATAATCCCGCTGGGTTTGAGCAACGCATGATCGGGGTGGTAAAATCGCTCTTCAAGACTCGTGTCGTAATAGGAAACGCCCCGGGAAAAAAGGTAAATTGTGACGACCACAACTATACCGATTAACGTGAATATATAAATCCGGTGGGCGTTTTGGGACATCTGTAGCGCGTGTTTGACGCTTTCAAAATTAAGCAGTTTACATTAAAAATCAAAAATGTAGAAATTAATTTATAATTAATCTAATTTTAAATTAGAGGAAGTCTCCGAAACGCATCCTTTTCCTAATTGAGAACGTCCGTTCTCTGAAATAAAACTAAAACAGGGATTAAATTTTTTTTAATTTCATCCTGATCTAATCCATCCTGATGTTGCAATATTGCAGTTTTTTTCATGTCTTGCGCTCCTTGGAAATGGAAAGAAATCCCAGGAACAAATTCATGATCTTATTCCTTGCGCTGTAATTACCCTTCAATCAGTGCGATCGCCTCACAACGCAATTGCCGCTCAACCGTACCGGCTCCCCACGCCACCGCCCCGCAATAACCATCCGGCAGCTCCAGATCGGCCCAGGTCCAGGTGTTTCCGTCCAGGTCAACCGGTGTGCTCAGCACCTCCAGGGATTCGAACGGAATGCCGAGGCCGGCGCCGTCGGCTTTTGCCACAGCTTCCTTGCGCGCCCACAACCTGTAAAATGCCTGTTGGGGCGAAGGATCATGCCGGATCTGATCCCATTCTTTCGCCGTCAGCGACGATTGGTAGCTTTCCAGGTCGGTATCCACCTGTTCCTGAATATCGATGCCCGTCTGTACCCCTGCCGCTAAAACGCAAGCCGCCAGGTTCCCGGAATGAGAAAGGCTGATCCCAAAATCGGGGTGACCGGACAGGTAGGCTTTTCCGCTTTCCGAAAAGGACAGATCCGGGAACGTGTCAAAGCCCGTCAGGTTGAATGCTTTGCGCAATAACAACCGTCCGAAAAGAAAATGGAGCCTGGGTTTGAGCCGGGTCATGAATCCCAGCCTGAGCTGTTCGTCCTCAGAAAGCAGGAGCGACAGCTGCCCGATGCGATCGGGTTGGAGATCGGCGGGAATAGGACCAAAAAAAACATAAATGGATTGATGGTCTTCCGTCATGGCAACTGCTGTCAATAAGTTGTGGTCATGTTTTCGTCCACGCAGATGATGAAATCTGCTTTCCCCTTGTTCTCATCCGACAATTTGCCGGTATCTTCCTGTGAGACGGTAGTGACCGTACTGCAGGCCAGCGCCGGATTCTGCTGTTTCAGGTACCAGCCGATGCCTTCGTGGTAATCGGAGTGGAAAGAGCCGTTGTAGTGAATAAAGAGATTGCCTTGCCGGTAATTGGCCAGGATGAAGTGGGCCATCGTTGCGTCCTTGATCGCCTGGGCCATCACCAGCCTGGGGCTTCCATGGTCGCCCATCATTTTGAGGATGTCCTTGTAGGTGGGCAGATCCGGATCGAAGGCGATGGGTAACGGCGCGATCCACGATTTTTCTTCTGCCGACAGGGTGTCCAGGGCTTCAAATCCGCCTCGGTGTACCAAGGCCGCATACCGCCGCGGGATATTGGTGCCGATGAAAGGGATCTTGTTGGTTTTGGCAAAGTCCACGAGCGGAGCGTAATCGGTATCGTAGTTGGGCCAGAGCCGGGCCGTCGTATCCAGCCCTTTGGCGTCTATGGCGCCGCTGAGGTATTGTTCCAGTTCGTCCTGGTTGTCCCGCTCGATCATTTCAGCGCCGAGGGTCAGCGATCGCACCTTGCTCAGGTCGTTGGTCACCTCGTATTGCAGCCAGTGGGAGATCGGGTTGTTGTGGTATTCCCCGAACAGGATGATATCGCTCCGCTCAAGCGTTTTGATCATTTTCTTATAGGATACCTTTTTGCCTTCGCTGTTGTACAGCACATAAGCGGGCTTGGATTGGCCGTACCCGCAAAATGCGGCCGCAATCAGGAGCAGGGCGATGACAGGTTTGAGCATTTCTGTGTTTTTAAGTTGCGTAAGCGACGCCGTCCGTTATTGGGGGATCCGGTCGGTGGTTTTATCCCTTATCTCAAAGACCAGGCCTGTGTGTTCGGATTCCACGTTCTGGAAAATTAAATGGCCAATTGCTGAACAGCTTCGCTGACCTGGAAAAGAGAATCCGGGATAATTTGTCGGCATGAAGATAGTACTTCCGGCGTATTTTCCGACCGGTGGAGGATATTTTTAGTGGTGCATTATACCCCGCAAGGGCATGTCCCGGATTTGAAAGTCAATCTTTTTCTATTTGGTTGATCCAGGCCAGTGCCGCCTGCACAACCGGGTCCGGTTCGCCTTTGTTACCTGGGTTGACCTGCTCATCCGGCGGGACCGGCCCGAAAAAACGGTTCCCGTTCCGGTCGGCCATAATGGTGGAAGCCAGCATCATGCGGGCGCCGTCCGGCAGATCAAAGTTGCCGTTGCCGGTGGTCAATCCCCAGGTTGGCTGGCCGAACAACCGGGTTTTCGCGTTCCCGACAAATGAAATGGCGACGATCTCTCCGGAGCTGCCGGTCCGGTTGCTGATCAACACGGCAATAGGGCGATTGTGCGGCAAAGTGACCGGGGATGTGGGCGTGATCTCGCGCCTGCCCTCCCAGCCAAAGGCGTTGTCCTTGTAGGTCCAGCATTCGGAGCCGCCGTTCACATCAAAAAGGCAGCCCAGCTTTTCTCCGGTGAACAACGGCCCGAGCCCCGCGATCATCGGGCCCATATTGCCGCCGGTATTGTCGCGGAGGTCGATAATCCATCCTTTGATATTCGTTTGATCCAGTTTCCGCAGGATGCGCTGCAGGCTGTCGGTATACGCCTGGATCAGTTCCGGGTCGCCGCCGTGGAAATAAGGCACCCAGATGTAGCCGCAATCCGCCATGATCTCCGATTTGGGGTAAACCAGATCGGCGGGATTTGGGTCGCCGTTGCCTTCCCAGCTTTTTACTTCTTCCGGCGTCATGAAAAAGGAGTGGTGGTCGTTGAGCGCGTGAAGGAGATAAGTGACCGCCAGGTGGCAATCGGCCGGTTTTTGGGCCGGGCCGGCTATTTTCAGGGCCAGTTTTTTCAGGGACCTGAAATTAACGGAGTCTTTGCGCAGGGAATGGGTGGAAAGCGTATCCAGCACCTGTGAAAGGTAGGTTTTGGCCAATCGGCTGGGTTTCCGGCCGCGAACGGGTTCAAGCGCAACCTCAAAATCGTCGAACCAGGCTTTGCCGCTGCCGTACAGGATAGCGCCGATTTTGATCTTTGCCGCTTCCGGCGCGCAAACCGCGGACAGGGTGCAGGTTCTCCAGTCCGTATTGCCGCTGACCCAGCTGAACGACCCGTAGCCCATATCTTTGTTGAACAGCAGCCGGCCTTCCTTGTCGTAGATGCCGATGTTGAGGCCGGCCCCTTTCCCGGTCGCGCCCTGGGTGCGAATGCGGCCGGAGAACGTCAGGATCTTCATTTGCTGTTTGCCGGTGATCTCGGCAGCCTGTTCTGCAAAACCGACACCCCCGTTATCAACATCGATGAGCAGGGCCCGGTTCCCGGACGACGCCTCGTCAGGCCGTATGGTTTTGGCTCCGCCCCAGGATTTTTGCCAGTGGCACAATCCGGTGATGGAATCCGGGCAAAGCGCCTCCATATTGAGATTCCGGAATACCTGGGCATGAAGGCCCGTACAACAATAGAACAGGAGCAGGACAAGCCGGAGTTTTCCCCATTGCATGGCAGTCGAAGTTTGGTGATTTTCAGCTGCAAAATAGGTAAACCGGGAGATAAGGACCTGGCTTCTTACGCGATCGCGGAAATCGGGGGATGGATGCGGATCAGGGATATATGAACGGTCACCGGGCTTTGATCCTTAATTCGCCTGCCGGGTAAACTATAATTACATCCTATACTTGTGAATCCGGAAAACTTGGCGTACATTTCGGAGGGTAAATTTTTATATATGCTGGACTCCTGACCTTCCATTTGCCGCCCCTGTTTTCATGTGAAACCAATCATGTGGAGGCAGGGGCGGTGTATTGAATAGGGATTTAGCCGCAATAGCGACTATATAGGATCTGGCAATAAGGGCTATAGGACAATATGCAATGCATCTTTTTGGATAGTTTGGGTTGCGGCAATGGAATAGTTGGGTGAATAAGAAAAAAATTAAAACATGGCATTAAAAGACAACATACTTCGATTTACAAAGCGTCAAATTGATGACGCAGGGAGATTACTGATTAATGCTAACGCTACAGCCGCTGAAAAGGAAACTGCATTAGAAATCTTAAGCAATTTTAGAGCTTGTCATGCATACCCAATTAACACCTTCCAAGCCACACTTCGGACAAAATTAAATAAGCTTAATAAGGAATATCTTGTCTCGCAAAGGCTAAAAAGAACTCCTTCAATGTTATTTAAACTTGAAAGGTATCCACAAATGAGGTTATCTCAAATGCAAGATATTGGAGGCCTTAGGGCTATACTACCATCAATGGATGAAGTAAATCAAATTATTACGGTTTATAAAAACACTCCCTTGCAACATGAAAGAAAAAGTGAAAAAGATTATATTCTAACACCCAAAGACTCAGGATATAGGTGCTATCATATAGTTTATAGGTATAAAAATAAAATAAACCCAAACTATGACGGCTTAATGATCGAGTTACAGGTTAGAACACGGCTTCAACATGCTTGGGCAACTGCGGTGGAGACAATGGGAACATTTATCGATCATTCATTAAAATCAAGCCAAGGCCCACAAGAATGGTTAGATTTCTTCTCACTTGTTGGAAATGCTTTCGCTTATATAGAGGGTACGCCAACTTTAGAAAGGTATATAAATTTAAATCGGGATCAAGTTTTCGATCAAGTAAGAAGCGAAGCAATAAGACTTCAAGTAGTTGCCCAACTTGCTGGATTTAGTCAAGTAATTGCGAATATAGAAACTGATAAAAAACAGGGCAGTTTGCATCTTGTTACACTTGATATTTTGAATAAAGAAGTTCGTATTAAAACATATTCAAAAAGCTCTATTGAATCTGCGTCTGTTGAATATTTAAGGGAAGAGTCTTTAATAACAGATAATAATAAGGTTCAAGTTGTTCTTGTTTCCTCTGATTCTTTAGATAATCTAAGAAAAGCATATCCCAGCTATTTTTTAGATACCCAAGAATTCATAAAAACGCTAGAGAAAATAATAAATTCACCCAACAATGCATGGTCGACAACCGCTTCCTAAACGTCGCGGTATACGCCCACGCCCACGTTCTATGGCATTTAAAAAAAACCAAAAATAAAAAAGTATGAAACAGTTATTTAAAAGTATTCCAACGTTTGCGATCCTTCTTTGCTTGAGTATCACTGCATTTGGTCAAGTAAAAGAAATAAGGGATATTCCACCAGGTTTTATCCTAAGTATCAACAAACCACATGCTAAACCAAAGGAATTTTTAACCAATTATCCTTTGGCTTTAGGTACATGGAATGAAACACCAATTCCTATATCTGAATATACAGATGAAGAGCTTAAACTTCAAGAAGAAATACACAGTACTTTATTGGACAAAGGTTTGGTGCTTACTTACAGCCCATTGCCTGACAAATACCTTTATGACGATCGAAACGATCTTATTCCTGTTGAGCAAAGAGATATAGATAATGAACCTATAACACCTCAAACGTGGAAAAATATAACATTCGAACTTACTGAAATTGACGGCAGTAAATTAACAGCACAGTTAAGCAGACCTAATTGGTGGATTAAACATCATAAAGCCACTGAAATTGGAAATAAGGTTTTTCTTTCGATTGAAGAAATGGGCATATATGGTGATGCAACGGTAACAAAAATTGCACCTATATCCCATGATACCAGACTTATTCCAATGCAGGACTCAGGAAGTGTATATGGAAGAAGACCAATAACAGGTAGATTTGTCAGAACTGTTGAAGAAACATGGAATTTTGTATTTTCAAATGGTGACACAATAGGTAGTACACCAAATCACCCGTTTTATTCGGAAGACAGACAAGTATACATTCCGATTGGAGACATCAAAATTGGGGAAAACATTAAAGTCTATGGCGAGAAAACTGCAAAGCTTGTTTCAAAAGCTCGAAGAGAAATATTAGGTAACAAAGAAACAGTTTACAACCTTGAAGTATATCGAGACCACAACTTTCATGTGGGACACGAAGGTCTGTTAGTCCATAACAGTTGTGTAGAGATAGTAAAACGGATCAGGAAAATGACACCTGACCAAATCAAACAACACATTTCGGACGGTTGGGATGTAGTGATTAAATCTTCGGATGATATACCTGCATTTTTTGGAGTGAGAAGATATTTTCAAGATTTGATGTCAGAATTCAGATATTTGAAAGAAGGGTTTAAATCAACAGCCGACATAGCGGACAACTTTAAGGCATTGGACTTTTATAAACAAGTAGGCGGGTCAGGGAACAACATTGTTGCCAGTAAGGTTATAAGTATGAAAACTACCAAAGTTGCTGATGTAAACACATGGAAGAATTACCAATCAGTAAAAGACAATATAGCAAATATAAAACAAGGACTTCAAAATGGAATTGAATGGAATAATAAAACAATAAATTTTACAAGTCCAGAAATACACATCTATATGCCAAAAAATGTTTATTCGCAGAGTTTGGCTTCCAGTTGGAAATCAACTCTTGAAGGACTACATCCTGAAATCAAATTTGAAATCAACATTTTAGAAAATTACATTAAGTAAAAAATGGGCTGGTACATTAGTAAACAAAAATTAAAATTTGAAGGTATAGAAAAGTTCAGTGAATTAAATTTGGACAAATGGAAAAATATTGTAGAAAATGATAATTCTTTAGTTTGGTTTGAACAGACACCATTAGGAATAGAATATTTTGCTGAGCCAGACATTCCGCAAGAGCAAAAGAATGCAAGAAAAAATGCAAGATTTGACTTAAATCGACAAGGAAATGGCAATGTTCAATTGAATTTCAATCTAAACAAAAGTCATATTTGGATTTTGCATACAAAAGAAACACTTTCAAGAATTGAAAAATATTATGAAATAGCCAAAAAACTTGATGCAAACTTATACAAAGATCGAACCTTAATTGATGAGAAGAAAATTGAACAAATAAGGGCAAAATATAAATCAAAAGGTGGAAAGCAAGCACCAAATGAAGAATAAAAAACGCCATAGAACACAGGCTTTGATGCACATGCCGCCCTATCGGGACGGCACGTCACAAAGCCAGACCGTTCTCGACAACTAATAAAAAACACATTAAATGGAAAATTGTACAATTTACAGCCACAATCTCGAATTTGAAAAAGTAGTTCAAATCGTTAAGTCAAATCTCCCAAAAGCCAAAATAGAATACAATGACGGTGGAATGCAGAAGTCATTAGTTGCAGAAATTAAGGGCGGCTTTTTCGGTAAGTCAAAAATCCTTAAAATAAATTACCGTGAGAGGAAAAATCCATCATACAAACTTGAACAAGTCGAATGTGGGTTAACCCAGAATCTTGCGGGAATGGTGAATTTTATACAATCACTTCCAGCAAAGAATGAAGAGGTCAGGAATAAATTCCTTTACAAAGTGATGTCCGCAAATTGCGAAATTCCATTCATTGCAGAACCCGAAATAAGTCCTGAGTTTGAATCAGTTTTAAGAAGAATAGCAATTGAGTTGGACGGGTTTGTTTTTGCTCAGCCAAATCGAATTTTTAATAAATCGAATGGGCAACATTTTGTAGATAAGAATCTAAATCTAATTTTAGACATGAATGGAAATTGTGAAGTTCAAGATGTCGAAATCAATGTTAATTCAAAATATCACGACCAACCGAAAGAACCCTATACCGAAGAACAAATAAAAAGAAAGGAAAAATCTGAGGCATTCTTGGCGGAGAACGGAATAAAGACCAATAATAATTTACCCTGTATTTCTTCATCAGAATCTGTTGAATTAAGAACCCTGAAAGAAATAATTGACAGGGCGTATTCACTCTTGATAATCGCCGTTAAAGGGGAAGGAATTGAACAAGAACATTTAGCCAAAACCATCCAAGTTAAGAAGATTGAATCCTTTTCACCAAAAGAAAATCAAATATACCAAGCCGAATCTCTTAATGACCAAGAGAGAGCATATGCAACATGGAGATACGAAAGTCTTTATGCTATGCTTTGGGCATTGGGAAAAATGGATGAATTAAAATATCCAAGTGAAATATGTGATGTACAAGGAATAGTTGGCAAGATTTTTCAACCATCAAGAGAAGAATTTGAAAATTCGGTCAAATTGAGAAGTAAATCAGAAATCTTAGATGAATTGGATAAAACCTATCGAATGAATTGGGCTTGCGTTGACGCAAGAATTAAAGGGCAACAGGTTTCGGGCAACATTAATCCAAGTGTGGTTCACGAAAGACATTATTCCTTAAATTGGTTAACGAACTACCAAAATCAAGATTGGGATGATGTACAAACGAATACATAAAAATGAATAAAAAGAAAGCTGTCGAGAACAATGCATAGCCGTCAATTGCCAGCAAAAGCTGGCAACTGCGGCTATGCGAGACGTTAGTGACAACAACAAAAAAAAATAAAATGGAAGAAAATAAAGTTATCCAAGT
>CALMYQ010000049.1 GCA_937873655.1 uncultured Lewinella sp.
CCAGAGGCTATGGCGGATGAGAGCCCGCCTTCGCCAGAGGCTATGGCGGATGAGAGCCCGCCTTCGCCTGCTCCGTCTGCCATAGGCGACTTAGTCGTCCGGAGGCAGGAGGCTTCGGCGGATGGGAGGGTGAGGGGGCGAGAGGGGGCGTCAGGTTTTGTCGGTGGGGGTGTCGGCATCGGGTTCTCCGCCTGATGGGAAATTGAAATGGAAACCGATTCGTTGGTTGGGTTCGTCGTCGTCGAAATCTTCCCAATTGGTGACTTCCTGGATGAATTCCTCCAGGTGGCGGATAAAATAAGGTTCGCGAAGCTCTTCCGGCCGGTAAATGGCAATGGTTTTGGGTGGGCGGGGCTGGCCGTAATTCTCGATATAAGGGTAATTGATCAGGACGATCACCTTACCGTTGAACAGTTGCTGATAAACAAGCGCGCCGTTGTATTTCACCAGATCCCGGCGGACCGATTCATTCACCCTTTCCGCCATACCGCTTTTCATAGCGCCAAGCGAAAGCACAACCGCTTCCAGGTTATCCATTTCGGAGCGAACCTCCACTTCAGCTTCCAGGCCGACGCCTTTGATCACAGCTTCGAGAGTATCGACGATCCGCTGCCGGAGGCTGGCAAGCCAGATTTCCCGGTATTTTACCGTATTGGCCAATACCTCTTTGTATTGATTTACTCGGCGTTGCAGGTTGATGAATATTTCAGGTTCCATTATGCTGTTTTTGAACGAGAGAAAAGGATCAGGGCGCCAGACGGCTTACAGTCCATTGACCTTTACCCGATATTGAGGGTTCGTATACAAGGCGGTCGTGCAGGCGGCTGCCCCTACCCTGCCAGAATTCGATGCGATAAGGAATAACCCGGAAACCGCCCCAATGCGGGGGTTTGGGCAGCGGATCGACTCCTTCGAACCGGCGGCTCAGATCGGCCATTTTTTGCTCCAGCTGCTCCCGGCCGGCTATGACCCGGCTCTGGGGAGATGCCCAGGCGCCGATCTGGTTGCCGCGCGGCCTGGATTGGAAATAGGCGGTCGATTCCGCTTCACTGATGCGTTCGCAAATGCCTTCGATCCGGACCTGGCGTTGCAGTTCGAGCCACGAGAACAGCAGGGTCGCGTGGGGGTTTTCCTCCAGTTCAACGGATTTGCGGCTTTGATAATTCGTAAAGAACACAAAACCGGCTTCATCGACACTTTTCAGCAATACCACCCTGGCGGACGGCCTTCCATCGGGCGTGCAGGTAGCCAGGGTCATGGCGTTGGGTTCCGGCAACCCGGCGGAACGAGCTTGTTCAAACCAGGTTTTGAATTGTTCAACGGGATCATTGAGCAGGGATTTCTCCGATAATTCGGATTGCAGGTACTCTTCCCGCATTTGTTCAAGATTCAAAGACATGTGTGCAGGATTATTCAGAACACCGGTGCTACCCGTGGGTTGACACGGGAAACACGCAGCAAGCAAAGATACCGGAATAGGCGGAGATGCGCAAACAAAAAAAGCCTTGACGGGGGCGTCAAGGCTTTAATACAAACACTATGAACAACACAAAAATCTCTTGATCAGGTGAGAAAAAAACCCCCGATTCTCTCGGGGGTATAAAATTCTATGAACAAACACTCACCCAATTAATTCTTATATTTGCGCCTTACGGCAGCTAATGATCTGTTCTTTTCGGATCTTTTTCAAGCCTTTGCCTGCCTGACCCGCTTTGTATGATGCAAAGAAAGGGAGCCTGCGATAACTAATCTAAGCCATTTTTTTATTATTTGTGACATAGCAAACACCGCATTTTTTTGTTGACCTAATTCAATAAAAAATCAAATTTTCGATATAAAATCCTATAAATCAGTTTATTTTCAAATTAAATCATTCCCATACTTCTAAATTCGTACGCTGCGAAGATCGCCTTGTTTTGTTACATATTTACAAATAAAAAATATTAGTTTTTTTTTCTTATGTTTTTTGTAGGATCAATCCGCGCACTGCAGTTGCCGCTTCTGCATCCGCCGGGGCCGGGTCATCCAGGAGTGACCGGCATAATTTTCGGCGTCTACTGTATCTGTTTATGCAGCTTTAATACCTTTGTCCACAAAACAGTAAACTATGCGCTATTTTTGGCTTTTGACCGTTGGTCTACTTTTATTTTCCTGTAAGGGAGAATCCGCTCACAATGACCGCGAACAAACGGTCACTCCCGCGCAGGCTGCCGATCAGGCTGTATCTGCATCCAATCCCCCGGTGGCGGTCAGCCAGCCTCCGCTCAAGCTCTCGGGCAGCTATGCTAAAACAAGCCCGGGTCAGGAGGTTTGCATCACTGTGAGCGCAGCCAATTTCAGCATGTTGCTGTCCATGCAATATACCATGCGTTGGGACCCCAAGGTACTCACCTTCAAAGAGGTCCGGAATTTCGGGTTACCCTACCTCGGCCCTGACAGTTTCGGCGCCCACCGCACCAAGGAAGGCATCCTGACTTTCGTCTGGATAGACAACGACCTGAAAGGCGTGACCGTTGCCGACGGCGGGGCCCTTTATCAGGTCTGCTTCACGGCAACCGGCAAGGCCGGCCAGTCGTCCTATTTCAGGTTCAGCGGCGACCCGACAGCACTGGAAGTGGTCAACCTTGCGGAAAAAGTTATCGGTTTGGAGACGCAGGATGGGGGGGTGAAGGTGCAGTAGAGAGCGGGATGTGAGAGGGTGATGCTGCCTCGACTGCGCTCTGCATAAATTCGGCTTCGCTCAGCACAAGGAGCCCGCCTTCGCCTGGGGCTATGGCGGATTACAGGATGAGAGCGCGGCGGTTCATTGTCAGATCCGGTATTGGACGGCTGCGCCGAGGGAGATGGACGGCTCAAGTTTTTCGTAGCCTTCGTTTTTCAATTCGACGGGTTGGACCAGATTCAGCGATAATTCCAGCGAAAGCCGGTTTACGGCATACTGCAGGGGCAAAAACGCCTGTACAGACATCAAGCCGAAAACGTTCCGGTCTTCTGCTGCCCTTCTGGGGAATTTGGCCATCAGGAATTGATCGCGGTTTTCCCACAATACCCCCGTTCCGCGTTGGAAAAGAGGCTCCGAAAACCGGGACAGCGGCACATTGGCCGTCCCGAAGGTTGCGCTGACTCCGGGAGAAAAACTGAAACAGCCTTTTTTGAGCCCTTTTTCGAAATACGCGCTGACGCCCGGGGTCAGCTGATGGGCTTTTTCCGCACCAAACAGGAAATAGTAATTCATCGAACCCGATATTTTTCCCCGGGTGAAACTCAGGCCGGCACTGATGGCATGGGGAAGCGGGCTTTCTGCACCTTCCGGATACAGGGAATAACTGTAGCCCATGGAGGCGTACCAGTTGTCTGTCAGGGCCCGGCCGCAACCCAGGCTGAAATTGACCTGAGAAAACGCCGGATCGGATTCGCTGAGGTAGAGCGCACTTGCTCCGGCATAAACCCCCGAGCGATGGTTGAAAAATACCGACGGGGACATTAAAAACTGGGTTACATCGAAATCCCTGCCGGATTGCAGGGCATGGCTTTCATAGCTCAGGCGCACCTGAAGACTGGAAGGAAGGACGACTGTGGAATCCTGGGCATTTGCGGTAGAAACGCCTGCAAAGGCGATCAAGACGGGAATGAGGTATTTTTTCATGGTTTGAATATTTCAGATCGATCCCCCGCAATGGGTTGGAATCAGGTTAATCGATGGGATTAAAATGCAGGTTCAAAAGCCCGCAGATCCCGCCGGCGGGGGATCTGCGGAGACCTTGGTTTGGGTATGTTTGGGCTGTTTTGCCTTTGGCCTTCAGGGTCAGAGGCCGGCGCTTTTTTAATTGCCGCCGTTTCTGCGGTTGGCCGTATTGGTTTTGGCCGTATTCCGGCGGTTGGTGGTATTGACGGCGGAGGTAGCGCTCTTATTCTGGGCTCCCGCTTTGCCGGCCTCGCGGCGTTGGGTGGAATTCTCATCGGCCAGGGTGCGCCTTTCGGTGCTGTTCTCTCCGTAGGCGGCGGCAGCTTCTTCTTTGGTTACGCGGTCGGCGGCGACGGCTTTCCGTTCGGTGCTGTTTTCCTGGAACTGACCCTGGCGCTGGGCTTTGTTCTCTTCCGCTACCGGTTTGGCGATCTCTGCATTGGCCTGCCTGGTGGTCTGGCGATTACCTGAGTTTTCGGTGGCCGTTGTTTTGCGGTTGACCGAATTTTCCTGATAAACTTCCTTGGCTTTTTCAACGTTCGGATTGGTTTCCTGGGCCGTCAGGGGAGCGCCTGTCACAAACATAAAGGCGATCAGGGTCATTGCAGGGAAGACATTCTTCAATACGTTTTTCATTGGTTGGAAATTTAAGTGTTGGTTAAATGAATTTGATTACGCCGCCAAAGGTAGGCGCGGCAAAAGGCGGGAATGAAATTGTTTCAACCACCGGCTCGGACGGTTCAACCAGTGGCGGGTTGTCAGTGGTAAGTCGTAAGTGGTAAGTCGTAAGTCGTAAGTGGTAAGTGGTAAGTGGTAAGTCGTAAGTCGTAAGTCGTAAGTCGTAAGTCGTAAGGTATTGTGTTTCGATCCAAGAAAAATCGAAAATATT
>CALMYQ010000050.1 GCA_937873655.1 uncultured Lewinella sp.
TAAAGGATAAAGGTTAAAGGATAAAGGTTAAAGGTTAAAGGTTAAAGGTTAAAGGGGTAAAGGAGAAACACGAAAGGGGGAGGATGGTTCAAAAGCCGGCATGAAGCGGTATTTTTTTACGGATTGCTCCTGAAGCGGAAGATTTCCACTAACTTTAGACCTGTGATAAGATTTCAAAACGAATCAACCAATCCGCTGCGCTGAGGCGCGGCGATCAAGCCTTTAAACATGAAGCAATCCAGCCTCGCTATGGCTTGCATGGCCGCTTTGATGACGTTGGCAGCCTGCAATCGCACACCTGTTCCCCCTGCTCCGTTCGGTGCAACACCAGCCGAAAGGCAGTTATCCTGGCACGATCAGGAATATTATGCCTTCGTCCATTTCAACATCAATACTTTTTCGGACCTGGAATGGGGGCACGGTACCGAACCGCCCACCATTTTCAATCCCACGCAACTGGACTGCCGTCAGTGGGCGCGTATCGCCAAAGCCGCCGGCATGAAGGGCATCATCATTACGGCCAAACACCACGACGGATTCTGCCTCTGGCCTTCAGCCTTTACAGAGCATTCGGTCAGGAACAGCCCCTGGCGCGACGGCAAGGGGGATGTTCTCCGCGAACTGTCGGATGCCTGCAAGGAATACGGCCTCAAAATGGGCGTATACCTTTCTCCCTGGGATCGCAACAACCCCAAATACGGTACGCCGGAGTACAACGGCTATTTCATGCAGCAACTCACGGAAGTCCTGACCGGCTACGGCGACATCTTCGAGGTCTGGTTTGACGGCGCCAACGGGGAAGGCCCCAACGGCAAAAAGCAGGAATACGACTGGCCCGCTTTCATCGAAACAGTCCGCAAAAACCAGCCTAACGCCGTTATCTTCAGCGACGCGGGGCCGGATATCCGGTGGGTCGGTACGGAAGCCGGTTTCGCCAACCCGACCAACTGGGCAACCCTTAACCGGGATGATTATTTCCCCGGGACGCCCCGGTATATAGACCTGCGCTCCGGCAACCGCAACGGGACACACTGGCTGCCGGCGGAAGTAGACGTTTCCATCCGGCCGGGCTGGTACTACCACAAGGAAGAGGACAAATACGTCAAATCGGCCGACCATCTGGAACTGATCTATTACCAATCCGTAGGGCGCAATGCCAATATGCTGCTCAACCTGCCCGTCGACCGGCGCGGGCTGGTGCACGAAGCGGATTCGGCCGCATTGATGGCGCTCAAAGCCCGCCTGGATGCGACCTTCACCAACAACCTGGCGGCCGGTCAGCAGGCAAGCGCCGACCATACCCGCCAAAACCTCAAGGATTTTGCCGCCCAAAACGCCATTGACGGCAATCCGGAAACTTACTGGGCAACCGATGACGCCGACACCACCGGCTCAATAGAGATCCAACTGGACGCTCCGGCAAAGATCAACGTCATTTCGCTGGAAGAATACATCCCGCTGGGCCAGCGCGTGGAAGGCTTCAACGTCGAGGTCTGGCAAAATGGTCATTGGGAATTCGCCGCCGAAGCCACCACGATCGGCAACAAACGCCTGCTCCGCCTGCCGGAAACCACCACCGACCGGGTGCGGATCAACATCACCGCATCCATGGCCTGTCCCATTATTTCGGAGATCGGCTTGTACTATGCTCCGCATCCCAATCCATTGCTGGAGCCCAAGGTCGATTTTGACAAAAGGATGGCCTGGTGGCGCGAAGCCCGGTTCGGCATGTTCATCCACTGGGGCGCTTATTCCATCCCTGCCGGGGTTTACAAAGGGAAAGAAATTGACGGCATAGGCGAGTGGATCATGGACCACGCCAAGATCCCCATTCCGGAATACGAAAAATTTGTCCGCCAGTTCAACCCCGTCAAGTTCAATGCGGAAGAATGGGTGAAGATCGCCAGGAACGCCGGCATGAAATACATCGTCATCACCTCCAAACACCACGACGGATTCTGCATCTGGGACTCCAAGGTGTCTTCCTACGACATCATGGATTTCGCTCCGTTCAAGCGGGATATCCTGGGTGAACTCGCGGACGCCTGCGAAAAGGAAGGCATCAAACTCTGCTTCTACCACTCCATTATGGATTGGCACCACCCGGACGCCAAGGGTGAGAATTTCCCCAGCTATCGCGACAATTACCTCAAGCCCCAACTCGCCGAACTGGTCAACAATTACAACCCGTATGTCCTTTGGTTTGACGGGGAATGGATCAAGGAATGGACCGAACCGCAGGGCAAGGATCTGTACGCCTACGTCCGCGACCTCAATCCGGCGATCATCGTCAATAACCGGGTCGGGAAGGGCCGGAACGGCATGCAGGGGATGAACAAGGGCGGGGAATTCGTCGGCGATTTCGGTACCCCCGAACAGGAGATCCTGGCCCATGGCGGCGGTGACCTGGATTGGGAATCCTGCATGACCATGAACGACACCTGGGGATTCAAAAAGAACGACCACAACTGGAAATCAGCCGAAGCCCTCATCCATAACCTGGTGGACATTGTCGCTAAAGGCGGGAATTACCTGCTCAACGTCGGCCCCACTTCCGAAGGTCTTATCCCGGATGCCAGCGTCGAACGGCTCGCCGAAATGGGCAATTGGGTCAAGGTGAACGGTGAAGCCATTTACGGATCCGGCCAATGGGAGCAGTACCAGGAAGGGGAGCATATCCGGTATATTCATGGAAAGGACGGGTCAATATACGCCGTGGCGCTGTCGTGGCCCGGTGACCAGTTCAAACTGAAATATATCAAACCCGACGCAGGATCGGCCATCCGGATGCTGGGCGCCGATCAGGACCTGACCTGGACCTGGGACGATGCCCATGGACTGACCATCAACTTGCCGGCCAATCTGCAGGATGAGACCGCCCGGCCCTGCAAATACGCCTGGACATTCAAGATCAAAGGCAGCGCCGCAAAGGTGGCGGAAGCACCGGAGATCCAATCCGGCGAAAAATCCATCGGCATGCTCAACGGCGCGGGTCATGAGATCTTCACGGAACGGATCACCGTAAATATAACGTCACCGCAACCGGACAGCAAAGTGTACCTTACAACCGACGGAAGTACGCCGACCCCGGATGCGGCCGTTTATTCTTCGCCTGTTGAAATCACGGAAACAACGCTGCTCCGGGCCGTGGCCGTCACCCCAGGGCAGGTGTGGAGTGTGCCCTCTGCCGTACTCTTGAGCAAATCCAGGTTCAACGGCATCCGCCTGACCCATTCCTTTTCCGGCAATTATCCGGGCGGCGGCAACCTGGCGTTGATTGACGGGCAGCGGGCAGCGGCTAAATTCCGGGATCCGCATTGGCAGGGGTTCGAGGGCGTCGACCTGGAAGCTGTCATTGATCTGGGGGAGCCGCAGGCGATCAGCCGCATCCAATTGACCTGTTTGCAGGACATCGGCGCCTGGATCTTTTCTCCTACGGAAGTATCCTTTGATTACGCTGTAGCGGACGGGCCGTTCAAAACCCTTTCAACACTGAAGCATCCAATCGACCGGCATAGCGAAAATGCAGAGATCATCCCTTTCGAGGCCCGTTTTGCAGCGGTGGAGGCCGATCAGGTAAGGGTACGCGCCCGAAATGTGGGGACTTGTCCGCCCTGGCATGGCGGTGCAGGCGGCAAGGCGTGGTTATTTGCGGATGAGGTGGTGGTGGAGTGAGGCCAGCTTCGATTCTTAGATTTTTCGATTCCTCGATTTTTCGATTCCTCATCCCCAACCGTTACCGACCTGTTAAAATAATACGTAAAATTTTAAAGTCCAGTTAATTGCTGTAACACGGAGGGGTTTGTGCGGTATTAAGGGTTAAATTTGAAACAGATGATTGCACCGATCATCGGATTTCGGTACGCCATTGATAACCCACATAACCCAAAAATCATGACAACCTTGATGTATCTCTTCATGGGCGCAATGACCGTTGCCGGATTTACTTCTTTGAATGCCGCCCGTTTTCGCCGCATTTTTGCCACTTCTATTTTTATGATGCTGATCATGGCGGTATTGATCTGGCTGCATTATGCAGCGCGGTAGATCCAGCGTCCTGATCGATATGGTTTGAATTTTCCTGTCCCTTCATTTATTCCTGCCATTGGTACATCTGTTCCGGAACGGAAAAACGAAAGATATTTCCTTGCTGAAACGGAATTTTTCCGTTTTCCGGCGAATTACGCAAACAAGTTAAAGTCATAAATAACTCATAATCAATTAATTAAATTTTGGCATACAATTGGACTCATCAAGGTATATCAACAAAATACGAAAAGATGAAAATCCGAATTGATTCACCCGCCAGCCAGCCAAAAGATCCGGAGTATTCCAGGATCAAGTCGGTCAGAGGGTTGGTCTGGTACGGAGCGAGGGCCGGTGATCTACAGCTGACGACATAAATTTTTTTAGCCACTATTTGTTACAGCAAAACACAACAATCATGAATGCCTTAATTTATCTTTTTATGGGCGCGATGGCGCTCGCCGGTCTTACCTCCATGAATCCGAAGCGTTTCAGGCGCCTCCTGGCCACCTCCATTTTCACGATGGCGTTGTCGGCTTATTTGGTGTGGGTTCATTATGCAGGCGGGTGACCCGGCGGATCAATTTTGTAACAATAAAAAAGCATAACCATGAAATACCAAAAAAAACCGGCGAGAGCAGCCATAAGACCATTCCCTGCTGAAAAACTGATCCTGGTGCATGTTACGGATGCATTTGAGGCTGTTCAGTTCAATAGTTTAAAGCAACAGTCTGACGCAGAAAACAGTTTATCCATAAATTTCAGCGACCTTTCAGAAAGTGAACTGGGGCTATCCGGCGCCCTGGAGTTTGGGCAATCCCTGGTAAATAACCTCCTCCTCACCGATGTTTTCCTATACTATCCCTCCGGCAGGGCAGATTGGGACCCCTTGGTGTTATTCCATTTCCTGAGGTCGGTCAGTTCCAGGGTTTGGGTCATTGACCGGTCGATGGAGCTGGAATGGTGCGCTGACCGGGTTTATTTCTGGAAAAAGAAGTGGAAGAGCCTGAAAAATGCTTTCGATTGAAGCTCAGGTATTGACAAAAACATGCAGGAACCGTAACTTTAAGGCCAGAGTTCATAATCATTCAACTTTACCCGGTTATAAAAAACGAAAACCCAGTAGTAAATGGAATTAATCTCTGACCTCACGGAGCAGCGTATGAAGTCTATGACTACCGTTTTGCGCTGCATGAAAAAGGAATTAAAAAAATTTAAATTCAGCGAGCAAAATGATTTGCCGCCCAATCATCTCTGGCTCCTGAAGAAAAGATTTGAAAAACGATGCCTTCGAGGGTATTTCGCCTGGCAGACAGCTGTTTATCTGAACGAAAAAAAAAGCGGTGAACTGCCTTTCCTGCAACAGCTTCCGTTCGTTCTGGAAGTAACCATGACCATCCTGTATTACCAAAACCATCTCCTTGACTCAAAACACGGCGCTATGAACCCAAAGCATGCGCGGAGAACACAAACTGACTATTTCCGGCTGCTTCAGCATTTGCACCAATATATCTGTGCGGTTTTTCCGGATGAAGATGCCGCCAGGATTACCGCAAGCATCGACAGGATTTTAGCGTTGGTAAATGAAGGTCAGCGGTTAGAAGTTGATTTTAACACTTACGAAAGTTATCTCCAATTAAAAACCAAACGAAGGCCTGTTTTTTCCAGGGCCGCACAGCAGATCATGAACATGAAAATAATAGATCGATACGAAAGCATGATTCTCGAATTGTTGCCGAGGGCGGGAAAGAAAGCTCATTTCCTCAGGATCTATCTGGAGCGTATCTACCTGACCAATGCGGCATTCTACGTAGAGACCGTCCGGTTAATCGGCGACCTACTCGGGAAAAACAATCCGGAATTGCTCAAGCCATTGGAGGAATTTGCAGCAGGTTTCGGCATTTTAAAGCAGATCATAAACGACACAGCTGATTTTGTGCCCGCTGCGTTTACCAAAGGAACCTCTACCAAAATGCCTGAGGATGTTTTCAATGATTTGCAGAATAAGATCATTACCCTCCCCCTTTTTCACTATCTTACCACCAAAAAAAGAGGTCTCGTTTTCAATGTATTGAAAATCGACGAGTCTTCTAAATCACCCTTTAGCGCCTTGTTGCAACTGGATCTTCTGGAAGATATGCTTGAAACCGGCTCCATTGGGTTTTCCAGGAATATTGTTGAAAGAGCTGCTACCCATCTGAAGGAACAAGCCGGGCAGCAGCATCCGGAGTTTGCCAATATGTGCCAGGTGGCCTATTACAACACCTTTTACAAGGTATACGACCATTTTGAACGACCTAAAGCCTGAAACATGAGATCGATACGAAAAAAAACTGCGGTTGCAACCGAAGGGAAAGCTCATCCATTTCCTGACCAGCTTTGTAATGAAATTTATGACCGGTTATATCAGGGGGTCAGGCAGTTCAATTTTCTGGACAGAAAATTTATGTTTTTTCTGAATTTGCCGATATCCCTTGATGATTGGGGAAAAAACCTGGAGGATACACGCTGGAAGTATTGCGGCGTGGAAAAAATGTTCCAGGGATCCGAACCGTCGAAAAAGGACGGCGCGGAAATTCACAGGCTGAAAGACAAGTTTAAAAACGCCGTTGTCAAAGGGATCGTAACCCGCAGGTTGGCCAATATCTACAAAAATTCTCAGCTCAAGTTATCCGAAATCAACGCGATAGGCACCGGGCCTTTAAGCGTCTACTTCGACAAGCAGAAAAACAAGGTTAGAAACAACCGCAGCCATCATCAATCCATCGAGATAAGGCTGCTCAGGCGACATTACCAATTCGACATCCGGACTTACTGTTATTTTTCAATTCCCATTTTGGTTTTCGGACATTTTTTCGGAGCCATGCATATTGTTTGCCATGAAGAAGATTTTGCAAATATGCATGATAAAATAACGGGCGAAACCCGTCCATGGGTTGCTGACCTGATTCGCAATTGTTCATACTGGACAGAGAGCGTGCTGATAGACTGGGAGGAGCTGGAACCGCTATTAGAAAACGGTGACAACGCTGTCATTCTGCATAAGATTTCAAAATTAATCGGATCCGTATACCCCGAATTTAACCCCAGATATGACAACGAAATTTTCCCGGAACTCTCATTTCAGCATATCTATACCAGCGAAAAACAAAAAGAGTTTTTCAAAGACTGGCTTGAAAAAAGCGCTACCATCATCAAAGGTCAAAAAGACAAAAAACGCGGTAGCATACGGACTGTGCACGCTATTCCAAACCCCGAAGAATTTTACAAAATTGTCTTCGATCGGTTTTACCATGTTTTGTATCGGTTCGAATTTTTGAAAAAACCCTATACCATCTTTATCACCGCTTTGCCGAGAGATAAAACAACGGAGATCGTCCGAAATGCTCCCAAAAAAATGAAATATGTGGGCATTGATGAGATGATAACCAAAATGGTAGATGAATTTATAGATAACAACTCCTCTTTAAGCAGGGAAGAAAAAGAAAATAAAAAAAAATTACTGGACAGCAAATCGGTCAAAAATGTAATTGAACAAATAAAAAAAACAGATGTCCATCACGGGGTAATCAGCGGAGAATTCGAGAAGGATGACCTTTCCTTATCTGACCTGCTGAAAACCAAAGGGCTGCTCAAAGACTATTTTTCCGCAAAAAAAACCAGGAACCAAAAGCTGGAAGAAAAAATATTCACTATTTTCTTTGAAATTGAAGACTATTGTTATTTGAGCATCCCGCTTATTATGTTCGGGGAGCACGACGGAGCGGTTCATATTGTTTACCATAAAGATGAACAACGCAATTTTTTTGGCGATGATAAGAATGAAGACAAGCAGATCAAAAGGTTGCGCAAAAGTGCAGGTTTACTGATCAAGATTTTTTCATACGAAATAGAAGACATCCTTTTTGACTGGGAGTTTATCGGCGATTATCTCAAACAGAAATCCTCCTCCAAAACCATAGTTGATGAAGTAACAAGTGAAAAATTCCAGCAGCGGATGATCAACGAACCGAACAAGATCTTCAGCGCCGATGAGCTGGACTATGAGAACTACTACAAAAAAAACATTACCTACTATAAAAAGCGATTTGAACAAAGCTCCGACGTGAATGATGCCCTCTATCGGCAAAGTTTAAGGAATGCCGTACTCAGCATTTTGATCGAGTCTTTCGCACATAATGTCAGCGCACATGGTTTGACCTCCTTAAACTGGTGGTTCAAACTCCGGACCAGTTACCGAAAGGAATATTGGAAAATCAGGGACGATCTGGCAAAAGAATTGATCGAAGATTATTTACCGCTGACGGAGCAGGATGAAATTTATCTCCAGAAAGGGAAACCCGATTTTGAAGATTTCGCCGACTTTCTGGAAAGGCTGAATATATTATGGAACAGAGAAAATTCCAAATCTGAAAGTACCAATTATATTATTGACTACCCGCGGTCGCTTACCCGCGAAATCCAACCCATGTTCAATTACCTCGCCGAAAAAGGGGCATTTTGGAGTGGTGTAACCCGTGATTATCATTTTGGAGGAACCCTCCAGAATCTGTACAATGTACTCTGGAACAAGTTTGTAGATAACCCGCTCTTTTTAGGGACCATTGCCCGGACAGAAGGGGTCAAAAAACTGCGCCTTAAAATTATTGTATTTCATCCTGCCAATCAATTTTATTACCATACGGGAATTATTCAGAAACAAATAAAATTAGAAGGTGTATTTGCTGAGATCGATATTGAAAAAAGCAGGGCAGATGACCAATACCTGGACCACCTGGGCAGGATTAAAACCTCCAACGGGATCCAGTTCAATTTTTTCAACCCTACCGAATACCTGAATATTAAAGACGACCTCGAACGGCGGTCCAAGTTTTTGCAACCGGGAAAGGATTTTATCGACCTCAGGAACCAGTTGCAGAAGGTCAATATTTTCTTTCCCGGCGGAGTAGTAGGCGAACACGCCTTTTATACGATGCTGGAGAGCGAAATCAGGAACGTAAAACATTATACAGGTAAGCTGGATAAAATCAGGGATCAGGGGCTTACGCTGGCCATCTCTGTACAGGAAATACCGATAAAACCAAATTCTCCTCTGGAAAAGCCGGTGTACCAGATCGGCATCTGGCTCGACGAGCCCAATGAATTATCGCGGTTCAACCAGGAAACCAGGACTTCAGAGCTAATGCTGGATCAAAAATTCTTCTCCTTATCGGAAGATATTGTAGACCTTAAAACAAAACGTCCCAAACTAGGCGGCAATTATCAGGACAAAGTATGCGCATCTTTTTTGTTCAATTCCGCTTTTTCAAAAGTCCAAAACGGTTTCCAAAGCCCCTTTCGAAAAAACGGCGATGATTCGGACCGGGACAAGCTTTTTTATCCCTGGATCGTTTCCGCAACGAGCCCGGAAAATCGTATTTCTCCTGAAATATTGGAAGATTTTCAAGTCTGGAACCTAAGCTATGTCAAAAAAGATGAGCGAAAATGGTTCGAAATATATTCTTACCCGCACAAAAATCAGGAGTGCGGGTATATTAAAAAGTTTTTCCATGTCTGGAAGGGGGCAATTGCCAAGCTGGTCACCACGGAAAATTCTGATGAATTGGGAGACTGGGATAACATGGCCAGGTTCAAATTTCTGATCATCAGGGATTCGGAAAACAACAAAAAACAACTTTTCAAACGACTGCGAAAAGAGGGATCGATCCGTATCCTTGATTCGAATAAAATATTAGATCCGAATGAAAAAATACTGGATCTGCAGAACAAAAACCCTTCAGGAGCACTTGTGGCCGCTTATGAAAATTGGTTATCCGACTGGTTCCAGGGAAAAGATATTTGTTTGGCGGTAAAGGAAACTGAACATACGACCAAGGGAACAAAATTCTGTCTGTTCCTCAGGCATACCAATGGTATTCCCCGGTTCACGCTCTTGCCAAAGCCGCCGGAACTACCCGGAATAATACATAAGGAATTTGAGGTTTCGCACGGAACCGAAACCAGCGGTTATAAAACCGTACGGTTCCGAAGACACGGCAAATGGCCCTATTTTACAGAAAACCTGGACCGGGCCACTTCGCTGGAAGAAGAGCAAAGTGAACTGAATCTCGACAGGCTGGCCGAACTGATGGAAACCCTGCTGACGAATGTTGTCATCTTTGACAGCCGCGCCAGACATCGAATCCGAAACAAAGACAAGGATAACGGTCAACTTGCGTACTTCCGGGAAATCTTCGGACTGGCCATTTTCAGCGAAAAGGTTGAACAATGGAAAACCATCGGTCAACAATTAATGAAAACTGCCCACTTTCTGGTTGTTCACCTGGACTTTATCGAAAAGCTGGTAAAAAATAAACATCATAACTCCCAGTCCAAGGATAGAAACCTGCTTGGTTTTTTTATTAAGGAAGAGGTGTTGCCCTTTATCGGCAACCGTGAAAATTTCATTCTGGTCGTAACAACCGGCAGGGGAAGGACCCAGTGGTGGGATGACCTGGTTGACAACCCGGAATATTCCGATTTTTTGAACTTTACTACTTTCAGGCCTATTGAGTCCATATTGACTGCGATTGAAAATGGTCAGGCAACAATTGACGATATTGAGTTAAAAAACAGCCTGCTTACCGTTCTTTTCGGAGCTTAATCCAACAATTATGAAAAAAATAATGATTATCGTATGGTTCTGGAGCTCAAAAGCAGTGCCTAACGGTGAAATGCAGCTATGGACCACGGATGACGGTGACTCCAAACTACCCGATGAATTAATCTGTATTAATCAGAAAAAACAGCACAAGTTTGAATTGATCAGGAAGGTAGAGGGCATCATTTCAAACCGGATATCAGAAAACAACCGCATCTTCATTTTCTTGCACAGGTCCTCGGCCCAGGGCTTTAACAGCAGCGACGTGGTCAGTTTGCTCGAATCAACCCCCGAATCCCTCCGCAACGGGCTCAAAATATTCCTGTTCGGCGAAAACAGCGATTATTTATACCTCATGAACTCCCGGCACGGTATACTGGGGCCGGACAAAAGCCTGGGGGGCATCGTTAACGGGACAAACTACCAGGTTATCGCCAGTGAGAAGGAAAAAACCATTGTTGGTGATAAGTTCGCCAAAATCTGGAAATACTATGAACACGAATTTAAAATGAAAATATTTGAGCTTTATGAAGAACTCATGGTTGCCTTTTTTGCTCATATCGCACACCCTCAACCTGAAGGTTCACTGCTCCAAACCATTCGTCAACACGATGATGATTTGCTGTTCCTGAGAATACTGAGTCTGGTCAATCACAAGGATTTTGAAAAACCTGACCGGGACCTCACAGATGTAGAATCCTCCTTAATACCGCTGAATTATAAGGATCAGTTGCGGTTGCTGGAAAAGAAGCATCATAAATCTTATATTTTTGACGATTGCAATGCCAATATCCTGGAAATTTACGGGCCCAAGGTAAGGGACGAATATCAGGTTCTGAAAACCAGTATCGACCGGCACTTATTGTCATCAGTTAAAAATCCGAAACCATCCAAAGAAATAATCCTGATCATAGAAAAAGCTTTTGACAACCTGTTAGCCGGCATGCCGGAAGCAACTTTTTATTAACCATTGAACCGACATGTTCCACTTTATTTGTCCGAATGACAAGCTTTGGCTACTGATCAGGCGCTATTTTGGTCAAAAGGGGTATATTTTAAGCCGGTTGCCTTCTGACCAACCTGTTGATCCCGGAGGAATTTCCTACCTTTTTATCTATACCCCGCTGAATCTGGCCGGGCATATTTTTACGGTTGAAACCCTTTGGTCTCATTTTTTGAAACAGCAGCCTGTTGACGCACGGATCATCCTCTTCGGCTTTTCAAAGGCCCCTTCCGCACCCCATTACATGGGGCTTTTTAACCTGCCCGAAAATCTGGAAAGTTTCGCAAATTCGATTGAACCGGTAAAGTCAGTGCTCCCTTCTGCGCCACTACAAAGCTATGATCTCATTTTTAAGCTCTACCGCTTCTTCAAAGGCCACGACGATAAAGCCGCCGACAGCATAATCGCCGGGCTTGAAACCATCCGATCCAGGATGCAGTCCCTTTTTCTTCATTACCAAAACCGGCAAGGCCAGCCTTATCTTGAATTATTGGAAAATATCCTTAACTTTATGGACCTGGAAGAGGACATTCGTCCCGTATCTCCAACCTCCCCTATTGCCATTTGGGAAAATTTCAAGAACAGGTGGGATCATTATTTCCCGCTTTTCGAATGGACACCGTTTTACCCCGAATTACAAACCGTCAATCAACTGATCAACCGATGTTTTCCATTTTTCCAATCAGGATGGAAAGCGGAAACTGAATTAACCCCAACTGTGAATCACCTGAATCAAATTCATTCAACCCTTCAGCAAATCGAAGACGACTATGCCGGATTATTCCCTAAGAAATAACTATAAAATCCTTTTGGTGGACGATAATCCATCATTTCACAGTGAGTTGAAGGCCGCATTGGGCCGGCATTACGAATTTGCAGGCGCCATTGACGCATCCGGCTTGTTTAAAAAACTACAAAACGGCGACGAATTCGACCTGATCATGCTGGACCTGGTCCTGGATGGCAGCGCCCGGTTGATAGGCCTGGATCTTTTGCCCAAAATAAAGGAGCTGCGCCCCGAAACTCCGCTGGTTGTGGTCACCAACGACAAGGAGGTCGAGACCGTTGTTGCTGCCATCAAAGGCGGAGCGGAAAACTTTATCCACAAAGGTAAAAAGGATTACGAGCTGTGGGACCAGGTGATCCGCAAAGCCGTTGAGGGCGGAAAAGTAAAGGCGGAGAACAAACACCTGCGCCAGGAAGTACAGCGGTATCGCGAAAAAGAAACGGAAGAATTTCCGTTTATCGGCCGATCTACGATTATACAGGAAGTGAAAGATACCCTATTGATCCTTTCTGAGGATCCGAATATCTCTGTCCTCATCACCGGCGAAACCGGCACCGGCAAGGAGGTGGCGGCGCGTTATCTTCACCAACATGGGATGCGAAAGGATAAATCATTCATCGCAGTTAACCTCTCCGCTATTTCGGAGAGTTTGTTGGAAAGCGAACTTTTCGGCCATATCAAAGGCGCTTTTACCGGCGCCTCCCAGGCCAAGGAAGGCTATTTCCGGCAAGCCAACGGCGGGGTTCTGATGTTGGATGAGATCGGTGACATCAATCCGGATATCCAGATCAAACTCTTGCGTTTCCTGGAGCGAAAACTGATCAGGCCTGTTGGCTCCGATAATGATATCCAGCTGGATGTACAGGTGGTCGCAGCTACCCACCGGGACCTGAAATCCATGGTGGCGGAAGGTACTTTCCGGCAAGACCTTTTCATGCGGCTGAAGACAGTGGAAGTCCGCCTGCCGCCTTTAAGGGAACGCCTTTCCGATCTCAACCTGCTGCTGGATCATTACCTGCAACAGGCCGGCATGAGCCGCGATCTGATACGACCCGGAACCTACGACCGGATCCTCAGTTATCCATGGCACGGGAATATCCGGGAACTGGTCAGCGCCGTGCAATACATCAGCATGCGGCGCAAAATCCTGAAAACCGACGTCATCGACGACCACTGTCTGCCCTATGATATCCGCGATCACCGGCCGGGGGCCCCGGCTGCTCAGGCTGTCACTGCGAATGATCGCATTGCAACGGCAACCGCTTCAGTTACGCAAGAATTGTCCCGGGAAGAGGAAGTGGCCGTTACGGACCTGCGCCGAATCGAACAGGCCCTCCTCGAAAAGAATTATGTTAAAGGCGATGCGGCCAAGATGGCCGGCCTGGAAAATACCGATAACCTGCGGTATTGCATTAGGAAATATTACAAACAATTTCCAACGCTTTTTGTGCAGTTTCCTGCTATCAAAAAGGCATTTGGGAAAATTGTGAAATAATGCTGAAACCCTTTCCGCGATGAAAGAACGTATTAAAAAGATAAACCTGCTATTTTATTATTCCGGAGACCGGGGGCAAGATTTACACTACCTGCCTGTCAGTACAACCTCCGCTGCCGGGACAGAATCCAGTGATCCGGCTATCAGGTTCCATAGGGAAAAGTGGAATGCCGTAATCCGGCACATCCTTTCGATCACCGGGCCCAAAGGACTGCCTCTCTATTCCGGACAACTACCGCCAAACCTGCATAACGAACGGTATATAATCATCTTGTTGATTGGAATGCGTGCCCTATCGGAAAAGGCTTTTCTCAATGATCTTGTTGCCAGATTCAGGTCTTCTCCTCATTTTATCAACAATCCGGAAAATGCCCCAAATTCGCAAGGGACGGGAACCGAATACTTGAACCAATTCCACTACCAACCTATTATAACACTGGGTTTCAAGGATATATTCTCCCTTTTCTCGGAGGAATCGCATAGCCTCTACGAAGAAAACAAATTGCTTTATGACCTCCACCCTGACCCCAGGTTCAAATTTCTGGACTCCAGCATCTGGAATCGCTATGTCCCGCTATATCCCAAACCGGAGCTTTCCCATCCGGACCGGGAACCATTCAATGACCTGTTCACAG
Organism: uncultured Lewinella sp.; assembly: GCA_937873655.1. Taxonomy (GTDB): domain Bacteria; phylum Bacteroidota; class Bacteroidia; order Chitinophagales; family Saprospiraceae; genus JACJYC01. The sequence continues at coordinate 14,587 of CALMYQ010000050.1, forward strand.
AGGTCCTGGACATGATGATCGCCAATCACGAAGAAAACATATATGCTACAGTTCCGGCCAGATCGCATCTCGAATTTCACAGTCGCATGCTGTTGAATTCCTTCATTGCCGAAGTCGGCCGGAAGGGTCATCATGAAACCGTTACGCCTTTCAAATTCCATTCTGAAACCCAAATGGCCCAAAAAACAGCAGGCTTAAAAAAATTTTTTGAGCGCCGGCGACCAAACGGGATTCCCTTGGGAAAGTCCTTGTCCTGGAAAGGGCTTTTTATCGACGATTATGCCGACGCGGAAACAAGGCTTTCCATCTTTGCAGATGAAGATGACCCGGAAGCAAAGGAATGGGCCTGCAACAGGAATAAACTGGGAATTATCGTAGATCTGATCAATTCGCTGGGGCTGAACATAACCGTTGTTCCTCCCGGCGCTAAGGACAGCAAACATATCATTGATGAATCCTGCAAGAAACTGGAAAAGGAAGTTTTTGACATCCTGCTGGTAGATTACCTGCTCGGCTATACGGACTTGCCCGGCACCGGCCGGGAGTACGGCCATGATTTCCTCAGGGCCCTCATGGAAAAATCCTTCCGCGGGAAGGATTACGTATTGAAAAGGGGGCCGATCGGGAAATTCTGGGTGTTCCCAACGTCTTCATTTCCACTGGCATTTGTGGATAAAATGCGGCAGCTGGGCCTGACGACGATCGGTGAATATTTTTACCTTTCCAACGGCGGCGACCCCATCAGCACACCGGAAATGTTCAAGTTCAATCTCGTTTATTTCCTCAAACAAGAGGTAGAACAGGTATACATTACGGATGAGGCGCTCGCTGAATTTATTACCAATTACGCTACCATTGAGGATTTTAATTCCTGGAAAGAAGCCATTATTGCAGGGCTAAATTATTTTTTCTCCAGAAGCCTGATCCTGGACGGTGACCAAAGAAACCAGTCCTTGCTGGCCAAGAGCCTGCTCACCATAATCAGGGAAGATAACAGTTATCTGAATCAATTCAAGGCTGATCTCGAACAAAAGCTGCACGAACTCGACGAAGAGGACCGTATTCTGAGTTTCGAATGGGTAGATGGTTTCTTCCAGCTATACGCCAAATTTCCTTCCCTCATCAGATCTCTCGGCATTTTATTCCGAAAACTCCTCTATTTCAACAGATCAAGAGGGGATCTGGCGAATAAGGAACCGACCAGTTTTGCCCGCTCAAAACTCTGGTTCTTCGAGCCCGATTTCGATCAAATGACGGATTTAAGTTATTTAAACCTCAAAGGGAACCAATTGCGGGATTTGCCCCCGGGCATGCAGAAAATGTCGGCACTCGAAGAACTCATCCTGGACAATAACCAGTTCAGGCGATTACCCCAAGTGTTGAGAGCGCTGCCCAACCTGAAAAAGCTCAGCATTAAGGGTACCCCCATCGCAGAGATTATCGGTCGGGATACTTTTGAAAACAAGCAGGAAATCAAAAAAATCGAGACCAATAATAAATGGTGGCACCCCGACCGCCGCCTGAAAGTCTATATCGCCGCAGCCCGGGCCGACCTGAGCTGGAAAAACCAGTTGGTTGAACACCTGAATTTGATCAGGGACCTGGAATTATTTGATTTCGACCTGCAAGCGGTCCAATTCCCGAATGGCGCTCAGGAAGAACTGATTCCGGGTATTCTGGAAAAGGAAGATACCTGCCTGATTGTCCTGACCAGCCTGCACTTCCTCAAACACCATGCAGCGGAATGCAATGTTCTGGAAAAACGGATGGAGCGGGTTGCCGCGCCTAATGTCATTTTGATCGATGTGGACCAAGAAGGCCAGCAATTCCTGAGCATAAGACGCCCAGCCTGCTCCCTGGACACACCGCTGGCTTGCGCCGAACTACCCGATGATATCATTTTCGGCACATTGTTGTCCTATCTGAAAGGGATTCATCGGAACTGGATCGATCGCGGCGGATGGTCGGATGACCGGGAAACAACATTGGCACCTTCCAATTCAAGCGTAGTCCTGATCGGAGCCGACTCTTCCGGCGCCATGCCTTCCGCCTCATTCCTGGACCTCCAGGCGCTGCAAAATATCCTCTTACAAAGCGGTTTAAACCAGCGACAAATTCACATTCAATACGGCCGGAATGTAAATTTCCAATCTACGCGATCCCTGCCTGCCGAATTTCTTCGGAATGGCGACCGCAACCCGGATCCTTTCCTGCTCTACCTGGGCGGTTACAGGGTCTCTGAAACCAGCGATGGCGAATACCTGTTTACCCCCAGTACTGCCGATCCGGAACAACAGATCACTTCTTCCAGCGAACTACGCCAGATCATCCAGGATTTTCAAGCAAAAAACACGGTTGTTTTCCTCAATGGATATCATTCAGTTTCCGGGGCGCCGACCGATCAGCGGTTAATATCATCCCTTGCAACAAAGCTAAAGGAAAAATTGACCCCGGAGATTGCAGCATCCGGTCACCACTTTTTTATTTCTCTAACAAACGGGGATGAAATGCAAGAACAGAATTCCATTTCCATGTTCTTGGATTGCCTGGTCACCGCAATTTTAAAACTCCGGAGAACCGAACAACAAATCATGGTCAAGGCACTGGAAACAGAACTGAACGCCATTGTCCAGCGTAAAAATTCAACCGCTAAAATCCCCGTCCCAGCCATTTACTCTTCAGGGAATTCCAATTTTATTATTTGCAGGTAACCCTCCTCCTCCCGGCGAAATGCATCGGCCTATTTCCGGTAATTTTCTGATTTATTTCGTCTTCAGGCGAAAAACGAAATTCAATATTTTATATAATATATTGTTTATCAATATTTTATAATTTTGGCATGCAATTGGATCTTCTTATGGCATAATCAAAAGGAATCACAAAAAATAAAATCATCGCCATGAGAAATCAATTGAACACGGGGGCAGACATTCGACAGGAGAACCAATCCTCCGGAAAATACAGCCCCCTTAATCGTCCCAGGTCGAGGCTATGCAGAGCACCTCTTATCAATGAACCAAATTTTTAACCATAAATGCTTTCAACCATGAAATCCAGATTGTTTCTTCCGACCAATTTCAAGGCCCGCTCCGAAAGAAAATTGTACTATGCCCCTGACCAGCTCGTTAAGAATGCTCAGTCAGCTGCTTTTCCCAGGGCAAGCGCCCAACAATTATTCTCAACGGTCAGTCTTCCCCCTTTGCGTTATACTGCCTTTTCGAATCGTTTCTTCGGCAGGTTTACCCCACTCAACCCGGCAGCATCCTGCTTCCTGACACCCTGGTACCTGTTGCAGCAGAGGGGCGATGCAAGCTTAAGGGCTCCTCCGGGGTAATGCACGATTTTCAGGATACCGGCAGCACTCCTCCTGAACAATTACCTGATTTCGTGCTGCTTGAAGCGGCAGCCTCAATAAAACACCACCCATACCCGAAAATCCGCCGAAAAATCCTCAAACCGGTGCGGCATCCGCGCCGGTACGAACAATAGATCCCCGGGCCGGCAGGCAATCCGTTCGTCTCCCCGGATGAACTGCCCGGTTCCACTGATCACCATGTAGAGTTCATCCTGCTCATGGGGAGATTGGGTATCCTTTCCTTTCGGCGCGAACAATTCGGCGGTCATGGTCCGGTTTTCCAGGACTTTGACAAAGGGCTTGCCGCCGCTTTCCGTCCGCAATTGCCCGGCAGCCTCCTCAACTGAAACATGCCACCTCGAGTCGATAATAAGATCTTGGATCTCCGGTCTGAAGATCTGCTTCAAATGGTGTTCCAGATGGTCGACATAGTCTGTGGCCAACTGATCAAGTGTCCAGGGGGTCTCGAGCCAATCCGCGGTGACCCGGACCTTCCATTGTTCTTCGGGCATCGCCTCCAAAACGGTGACAATCTGTTCATTCATCCCAATCCAGAGGTTCAGCACCTGACTGGTGGTTTGTTCCTGATACCGGTTTTGGCGAACCAGGTGATCCTGGCGGTACCCGTTCGCCACGAAAGTCTTTTCTGCGTAAAAACCCCAGTTGAACCGCTGCCAGTTGTGCTGGGCAGAATCGCACAGGTGCCCGAGGATCTCCTTTTTGGACCATTTATCCGGGTGCGGTTTTTGCTCAAATTCGGCTTTCGAAAACGCAAGGACCCGGGGCGGAACGACGGTCAGCCAGTGGCGAAGACGGTTGACAGAAGGGTGAATCATTGGAAGGTTAAAGTGTAAAGGTTAAAGGTTAAAGTGTAAAGGTTAAAGTGTAAAGCAAAGTGAGCCGTTGTTTGTGGCGGCCGTCCAAAAATAAGGTGAAGAGCATTAAAAATCAAGTATAGTGATAACCGGGACTCACACTAATGGACATTTTGCAGGGCGGGGCAGCCTTCGGCAGACGGAGGCGGATTATTAAGCCCGTAGGGATTGATAAGCCATTCATCAGATAGGCTTCTCCCGCCCGCAGGCCTACGGGCTTTTCAATCCGCTTCACGTAAAAAAATATCCAGTAGTGGGACCGGAGCCATTGACATTTGTATTCCGCCCCAGCATTTTTGCCGGTTTATGACATCAACCGATCGGTTATTTTTCATAGACCAGTTCGCCGCCGACCATAGTCCACAACACCTTGGCACTGCGTATGCGATCCGGGTCAGCGTGAATCAGGTCGGTATCCAGCAAAACCAGGTCGGCCAGCTTGCCTTTTTCAATCCTGCCTTTTATGCTGTCCTCGAACGCGCTGTAGGCGGCGCCCGACGTATAGGCCCGTAAAGCCTCCTCCACCGTAATCTTCTGCTCCGGCACCCAGCCGTCCGGATTTTTGCCGTCCAGCGTCCGGCGGGAGACGGCGGCGTAAATGCCTTCCAGCGGAATGGGCGGCGCAACGAACCAGTCGCTGCCGAATGCCAGGGTCGCGCCGGCGTCGAGGAGAGAACGAAAGGCGTAAGTCGTTTTACACCGTTCCGGGCCGATCACCTTTTCCGCCCAGCAGCCGTCGTCAATGGCGTGATAAGGCTGCATGCTGGGGATCACCCCCAATTGGGCAAACCGCGGAATATCACCGGGTTTGAGGTGTTGGGCATGCTCGACGCGGAAACGGCGGTCGCGGGGGCCGTCGGCTTTTTCCGTTTCTTCATAAATGTTCAGGATCAGGTTATTGGCCCGGTCACCGATGGCGTGCACAACCACATGTAACCCGGCTTTATCCGCTCCCATAATCCAGGATCTCAGGTTTTCCGGCGTATTCACATACAGTCCGGTGTCAGCCGGCGAATCGGTAAACGGCTCGAAGAAAGCAGCGGTATGCGACCCCAGCGATCCGTCTACAAATCCCTTCAGGGCGCCCCAATGGAGCCAATCGTCGCCATGGCCGTCAGTCTCTGTTTTTTTGACCAGCTCTTCCCACTGTCCCAGCGGCGTCGCGGCATAGATCCGGGTGATCAATTTGTTGCTTTTCCGGTTGCGTTCAAATACGGCCAGGTCGGCAAAGGTGCCCATGTGGTGGACCGACGTAACGCCATGGCCGGCTACATATTCCATTGCCGCCTGCAAATCGCGGTCTTCCTCATCCGGCCCGGCCGTCGGGATAATGCCATAGAAAACGTCCATGGCGTTGTCTTTGAAAATACCGGTGATCCGGCCGGCGGCATCCCTGACAATTGCCCCGCCCGGTACATCCCGGGTATCCGCTTTGATTCCGGCCAATTCCAGGGCCTTGGTATTGGCCAGGGCCATATGCCCGTCCAGGCGATTGAGAAAGATAGGGTGACCGGCCGTGACGGAATCGATCCAGTTGCGATCAGGCAATTCACCGCCCCAGAGTTCATGGTTCCAGTCGCCGCCGGTGATCCAGGCATCCGCCGGGGCTTTTTTTGCAAATTCGGCAATCCGGCGAATGAATTCCTCCGGACTGTCCGCATCTCGCAACTGCACGGAGTTGAGGTTGGCCCCGCCCTGCAGAAAATGAACATGAGAATCGATGAACCCCGGACATAAAAAGGCACCGGCGGCATCGATCAACCGGGTTTCCGGGCCGATCCCGGCTTTGAGGTCGTCCCCGAATCCGACGGCTAAAATGGTATCGCCTTTTATGGCGACCGCATCATAAGGCTCGGTCAGTCCGTCCGACCAGATTTTGGCGTTCAGGATCAGGATATCGGCTTTTTTCATGGGTTGTTGTTTGCAGGAGGTGAGGACGGCCAGGATAAAAATAACTCCCAGGTATTTCATGATGGCTTTTTTGAAAAGGCAAGATAGTCTATTATATCGTCCCTTTCGGGTAACATAAATAATGCTTGGCCACCATCCTGGAATAAATGCCGTGGCCCGTCAATTCCGAAGCCGGTAATACCCTGCCCTCTTTCATCAGGACCAGGATCTCGTCTTTTTGTGTCGTATACGCCGTATTGCTTTCCGTGCCTTGAATCAGAAAATATTCCGCCACCTCCGGAATTCCGGGGTATTTTTCCACCAGTTTTCGCTTGATCTCTGCAATCCGTTCCTTTGGCGGCGCTTCGTCATAAAATTCCAGCTTGAACAGCTTCCGGTCCATCAGGCTGCCGGCCAGGAAGGACAGGATCGGGTCGCTGTCGTATCGCCATGATTTGAGTGCGACGGCGATATCCGCATCGTCCAATTGGGCGAAACGGTCCAGTAAGGCATCCTTGTTTTGGGAAAAGACCTCGCCGTTGATGTTTTCGGAAAGGAAAAAACCCAGAATGCCGGTCAGCTCGATCCGAACGCCATCCTGGTACAGTTCTTTGGCGCGTTTGATCGTCTTGATCAGCATTTGCTCCGCGGAAACCACCGTTTTATGGAGGTAAACCTGCCAATACATCAGGCGCCGGGCCATCAGGAATTTCTCAATGGAATAAACCCCTTTTTCCTCTACGACCAGGTTGCCGTCATGCACATTCAACATCTTGATGATCCGGTCATAACCGATCACGCCTTCATAAACCCCGGTAAAAAAACTGTCCCGGCTGAGGTAATCCATGCGGTCCATATCCAGCTGCCCGGACACCAGTTGGTGCAAAAAGCGTTTGGGGTACAGGTCCTTGAAGATTTCGATGGCCATCGAGAGTCGCCCGTCGAATTCCCGGTTGAGTTTTTCCATAAACCAGAGCGACAGCGATTCGTGGTGTACGTTGATCAGGGTATGTTCCAGGGTGTGGGAAAACGGACCGTGGCCGATGTCGTGCAACAAGACGGCCACGGAAACGCCTTCCGCTTCTTCCGGGGTGATGTCCACGCCTTTAGCCCGCAGGGTCTCGATGGCCAGGCTCACCAGGTGGAATGCGCCCAGGGCGTGATGAAACCGGGTATGAAGGGCGCCCGGATAGACGTAATGGGTCAGGCTGACCTGCTTGATCCGCCGCAGCCGTTGAAAGTACGGATGTTCTACCAGTTGAAAAATAAGGCCTTCAGGAATGCTGATGAACCCATGAACCGGGTCATTGAGGATTTTTTTTACCTTTTGCATCCGCAAAATTTGTTGAGGCAAAATATTTTGAACCCAGGCTCAGTTTTTAACAGAATATTACCGGCTATTGTGACAATAACCCTAATTTGCAGCCGAAGGTACTAATTATCTCCCGGCATTAAACAAACGAATTCATGGAAAAGATCAAGATCCTTTGGGCAGACGACGAAATTGATTTATTGAAGCCCCAATTATTGTTCCTGGAAAAAAAAGGCTACGAAGTCCTGACCGTCACGAACGGATACGATGCCCTGGAGGAATGCGAATCGAACCGCGATATCGACGTGGTTTTCCTCGATGAAAGCATGCCGGGCATCACCGGCCTGGAAACCCTGGCCAAGATCAAGGAAGCCAACCCCATGCTGCCCATCGTCATGATCACCAAAAATGAGGCTGAAAACGTGATGGAAGAGGCCCTGGGCTCTCAGATCACCGACTACCTCATCAAGCCGGTCAACCCCAACCAGATCCTGCTGACCCTGAAAAAGATCATCGACAACAAACGGCTCATCCGCGAGAAGACCTCCTCCGACTACCAACAGGAATTCCGGCAGATCTTCATGCAGATCAACAGCAACCTCACCTACGAGGAATGGGTTGATGTGTACAAAAAGATCATTTCCTGGGAGATCAAGATCGACGAATCCAATTCCACCCAGATGGCCGATATCCTCTCCATGCAAAAGAGCGAGGCCAATACCGAATTTTCCAAGTTCATCATCGACCATTATATGGACTGGATGGCCTCAGGTAACGGCCCGATCATGTCGCACAACCTGATGCGTTCCAAAATCCTTCCGCAGATCAGCAGCGATATCCCGACGCTCATGATCCTGCTTGACAACATGCGCTATGACCAGTGGAAGGTCATCGAGCCGATCATTTCCGAACGTTTCCGGGTGGAAGAGGAAGACTATTTTTTCAGCCTCCTGCCGACCTCAACCCAATACAGCCGCAACGCCATTTTCGCCGGCCTGCTGCCATCCGAAATTGAAAAACGTTACGCCGACTGGTGGAAAAATGACAACGACGAAGGCGGCAAAAACCTCTATGAAAATGTGCTGATGGCAGAACAGATCAAACGGCTCGTCCGCAAGGAAGTAAAGTCTGACTATCTGAAGATCACCAACGTGAACCAGGCCCGCCAGATGCAGGAAAACATCTTCAACTACCTGGAAAACGATTTCACGGCCATCGTTTATAACTTCATCGATATGCTCTCCCACGCCCGCACGGAAATGGAAGTGCTCAAAGAACTGGCCGGCGATGAACGCGCCTACCGCTCGCTGACCCGCTCCTGGTTCGAAAATTCCCCGCTGTGGACGGCCCTCCAACGCATTTCCGAGCGGGATGTGCGCCTCATCCTGACCACCGACCACGGCACCATTCGGGTCAACACCCCGTCAAAAGTCGTCGGCGACCGCGAAACTACCACCAACCTGCGCTACAAAGTGGGCCGCAACCTGCAATACGAACGCCGGGACGTACTCGAGGTCAAGGATCCGCCCAAAGCCGGGTTGCCCCGGCCCAATATCAGCTCCACCTTTATTTTTGCCAAGGAGGACAAGTTCTTCCTCTATCCGAACAACTACAATTATTACCACAATTTTTACAAGAACACCTTCCAGCACGGCGGCATATCGCTTGAGGAAATGATCTGCCCGGTGATCCGGCTGCGTACGCGGAGCTAGAATTGTTGATCTGTTGATCTGACCTGCCACGCGGCACGCGGAGTTGATTATTCCCTCCGGTCATGTAGGCTTCGACTGCGCTCAGTCTATCACTTCGCGCTTGTTGATTTGAGGCGTTTCCAACGGAAGTCCGTCTTTATTTCGATCGTTTACAAGCGCAATCATCAATCATGTATGGTACCCCTACCGCCGTAGTCGTAAGCCAAAGCGGTAATCATCAATCTGGCTATTGACTCCCCCCTTTGCAAATGTGGTTGTTTCAAGGAAACAATCAGCGCAAAAATTCTTTCCTTTTCAAATCCGCGACGTCAAACTTTACCGTATATAGGATTATAAGAATGAAAATTTACAAATTTTTTTCGCCGAACAGGTAACAAATTGCCGATTCGGGGAATAAAGAGTTGTAACCATCAAAGGATGGAACATTCCCGGTTGATTTGCTAACAATTTCTTAAAGGATTTTAACAAGACTTTAATATTTGGGCAAGCAACATCCGGCGCAAAACCGGAGTTATTAAGGAAACACTTTTGACCAAAGAACCTGATTGAAAACAACCTGAAAAATCCAATTGTCATGAACATTCGCCAAATCAAATTAGCCCTGACCGTCGGCCTGATCAACGCCGGACAAAACAGCAGCAATGTTGTAAGCGGTATCCGGGACCTGATGCTCTCTTTCAAGGAAGTCGGCGCATTCCTTGGCGCTCAACTGACGGGCAACATGCCCCTGAACGAAGACCATGTGAAAGAAACATACGCCATGAAGTTCGAAAATTGCGAACTGGACGTTGATCTTGTCCGCAATCCCCAGACCAGCAATCAGTTTGTTCAGCAATTCCGCCTTCATTGATCAACGGCGGGCTTTTTCCCCAAAGAATGCCGGCATTCCGATCGTTCAATCCCCTTAAAACTGTCATTAATACCTTATTGGAAACACGGCGTTAGATACAACCAAATTCCCAAAGCCATATCCAAAATAACCCGGGCAGCCGCCTTTCAAAACCGGCTGCCCTTATTTTTTTTCTACTGGCAGGTTTTCTCTCCGTCTATCCCGTAAATCCTGGTGACCAGCAGATAAGTTCGCACCTTACCGGTCTCCGGATCTTTTTGCTCCTCAAAATACCCTTCCAGATCGGTCAAAGCCGGTTGCGGGATGCCGTTATCAATTTTCCTGTTGTCCAGGTAAAGAAATCGCCGTTCCAGTTCCAGGTAGGTCGGCGTGTTCAGGAGCGGATATTTTTTGCCGGTAGCGCAGTCGGTAAACAGGGCTGCATCCGCAAAATAGACAAATCCGCCCGTCATGCGGGTCGTTTGGATCCGCTTGTAATCCCCTCCCATCGTTTCGCTGCCCCGGCATACCGCCAACATAGCCGTTTGGTCGGCTTCTGATTTGGTCGTAACGGAAATGCCGGTCTCCGTAGGCGTGATGACCACAATCGCAGTACCGCCTCCATAGGGCAGTTCCGCCTCCAGATGATCATCCACTTCCCTGGCATCCGCTTCGTAGGCGCACCCCGGGTTTTCGTTTATCGGACTGGCCGTCAGGGAAATTTTCGTACCGATCCCGGCTATCCGCCCGATCATGATCTTCTGATAATAGGGCGCAGGGTAATTGCCCGTCGCAAAATCGCCGATAAAGGATATTTCTGCCGGCCGGGCCTGCTCTGCCGGTTGGTTTTCCTGATTTTCAGCAGCGGCTTCCGATTGGGGCGCGGCCGGCCCGCAGGCGGTCATCCAGGTGAGTAAAAAGGCTCCTGCAAGAATATTGCGCAACATATTTTTGTTTTTTGGCGGCCAAGTTAGGTCTTTTTCACCGCATGGGCTTAAATTGTAAATTCATATAACAGAATTGCAAAATGCCCAAAGCACCCCTGATCCAGCCCGTATGGCGCGAGTATTTCAAAGAACTCCTCATTGTCGTCATCGGCACCTGATCGCCTTTACCCTCAACAACTGGGCGCAGAACCAGGCCAATAAGGCCCTTATAAAACCCTTATCTTGTCCGGCTCAACTAACAGCAATTCCCGAAATGGCCATTACCTATCAAATCGAGAACGACCTTCCTGCCGAAGAATTCACAGCGGTGCTTCGGGCATCAACCTTAGGATTGCGCCGCCCGGTAGACGATCCGGAGCGCATGGCCGCCATGGTGCGACATGCCAACCTGATTGTAACGGCCCGCCTTGAGGGAAAACTGATTGGCGTGTCCCGTTCGGTCACGGATTTTGTTTTCTGCACCTATCTTTCGGATCTGGCGGTGGAGGAGGCCTTCCAACGGCAGGGGATCGGCCGGGAACTGATCCGCCAAACCAAACTGGCTACACCGCAGGCCAAACTGATCCTGCTCTCAGCGCCGGCGGCCGTTGATTACTACCCGCGGATCGGGATGACCCGCCACGAAGCAGCTTTTTTTCTGGATGACGCGGAGGATCTTAGAGGGTGAGAGTGAGTGAGAGGGTGAGAGGGGATTATTGCTCCCGGGTAAAAACAATGCTCCACATGCCCCGCAGGTCGCCTTCCGCGTATCCGGTGGCCTGATCCTGGGGATACAGGGATCGGATCACCTGGGCGTCGGCCGCATTCATGGTTTCGCCTTCTTTGCCGTGGCATTTCGTGCAAAGCGGCATTACGCGGATAGGGGCGGCAAAAGCCACCCGTTGGCCATCCAGCAACCGGACAACCGGTTTCAGTTCTTCGCCGGCCTGATCTTGTTTTTCAAATGCCAGCAAAGCAGCGCGTTCCCACTCCGACGGCGAGTTTTGCGGGTTCCGGACCTTCAGGCTGGTCCGGCGGATAACGGCATGGTTGGCGCCGGATAAACTATCCGTGAGCGGCATTGCGGCCAGATTGCAGTATTGAACCGCATTTGAAACACCGCCTTTTTCCAGCGCCGAAGTCAGATTGCCGCTCAATACCGTAAAGGTTGCCGCAGCTATGCCTTTGCCTTTTTCCAGGTACGCAGCTTTTTCAGCCTCCGTCAACGAATTGCTTTCAGGCTGATTTTTACACCCTGCTGCCGCCAGGACGACGACCGAAATCCAAAAGGCAATTTTAAACCGCTTCATCGTTTATTGAGCTGTTTTTTTATTCAAAAGGCTAACGGCTACCGCCCGGAGGAACAAAACCCAGGGCAGGCCGTGCAACACCGTGTCAAACCAGTCAATCGACTTCATGCCGACCGCTCCGCCGGCTATCCACCGCAATTTGCCCCAGATATGAGGTTCCGGGAAATAAGGCGCAAGGCCTACGGTCAGACAGGCGAGTAAGAGAAATTTCCAGTCGTTGAGGATTTTCATTGCAATTTGATTATTGGCTGCAAAGGTACGGGCGCCGGCGCCAGGATTTCAGTGATCCCGTTCACAGAACCCCTGAATCCCGGTTTAAATCCGTTCAACGACCCGGTTTCAGCGCACGGTACTGTCGACGGATCCGTCTTTGAACCGCGTTACGATCTCATCCCCGTCCTTCAGATCAGCCGCATTTGTCACGGGTTTTCCTCCTCTGGTGGTCACCGTGAACCCCCGTGCCAGCGTGCTGTCCAGGCTCAGCAGGTCCGTTATATTTTCCAGCAGGTCCAACTGGCGGCCGGCGGCCTTCAGCTGGAGCGATGCCAGGGAAGGCAATTCCCTTCGGATATAATCCAGCAACCGCACCTGCCGGTCCAGGGAGGACTTGCTTTGCAGCAGCAGTTGTTGTTGCAGGCTTTGAAGTTTTAATCTTTCCGTTTCCAGCCGGCGTGATGCAAGCATGTCGAGCAATTGACCTGTTTCCGCAAGCGCCTGTTCGAAAGCGAAATTGTGGGCAATCAGGAATTCGGCAACGGCCGTCGGCGTTTTCAGCGATTTGTACGCCACCAGGTCCGCAACGCTCAGGTCGGTTTCATGCCCGATACCGGTGAAGACCGGCAGCGGCGCACCGGCCAGGGCGCGGTTTAGGTCCGGATGGTCAAATGCCGCCAGGTCAAGCCTCGCTCCCCCACCCCGGATCAGCACGATGCAATCATAGTGAGCGGACGTCTTCCTGATCTTATCCAGCTGTTCCATGACCTCAACGGCGGTCTGGGCTCCTTGCATGGCAGCCGGGAATAACTGCACCCCGAACCGGTAACCGAAATTGTTTCGGGTGAGTTGGTCCCTGAAGTCCTGCCAGCCCGCGGCCGTCGGACTTGAGATCACGGCGATGCGCTGCAGGACAGGCGGGAGCGGCAAAGCGGCATTTTTTTCCAGCAATCCCGACCGCCGCAATTCATCGATGGTCTTCTGCCGCTGAATTTCCCACTTGCCGAGGGTATAGGTCTCGTCTATATCCTCAATATGGAGTTTTAAACCGTAACGTTCGTGGAAAACGACCCGAACCTGGAGCAGGAGTTCCATACCATCCTGCATGACCTCATCCAGCGCGGGGCCCAGCCGGCGTTGCAATTGCCGCAAGGTTGAATGCCACATAACCGCGTCGGCCTGGGCAACCGGTTCGGCGCCGGATTCATCCTGTTGCAGCAGCGTAAGATAAAGGTGCCCCCGAGACCGGCTGATCCGGGCAGCTTCCGCTTTCACCCAAACGGGATCGGGAAGATTAAGGGCCAACACCCGCCTGATGAAATCGGAGAGCTGCAGGAGGGTGTAGGCATTGACCGGCATAGGCGGGTATATTTGAAAAACTACCTGGCTTCCGATTCCTCTTCTGCCAGTTGGCGCTCTCCAAAGATATCTTCGAGGTCTTTTTTGTAGACGACCTCTTTTTTCAGCAACATTTCAGCCAGGGTCTCCATTTCCGGTTTATATTGGATCAGGAGGTTTTTGGTGCGTTCGTAAGCGCCTGCTACCAGTTTCCTGACCTCATCGTCAATTTTCTGGGCGGTTGCTTCGCTGTACGGTTTTTGGAAGCTGGCTTCATACTGGCCCGTGCTGTCGTAATAGCTGATATTGCCCAGGGCTTCATTCAGCCCATAATAGGCCACCATGGTATAGGCCTGCTTGGTCACCTTTTCCAGGTCATCCAGCGCGCCGGAGGACACCTTGCCGAACGTGATCTCTTCGGATGCCCTGCCCGCAAGCGCGGAGCAGATACGGTCCATGAACTGGTCTTTGGTGTAGATCACTTTTTCTTCCGGCAGGTACCAGGCGGCGCCCAGCGAGCGGCCCCTCGGTACAATGGAAACCTTGAGCAAGCTATCTGCATTGGGCAGGTGCCAGCTGGCCGTTGCGTGGCCGGCCTCGTGGTAGGCGATGATCCGCTTTTCCCGGTCGGTGATCACGCGGTTGGTCTTCTCAAGGCCGGCGACAATCCGGTCGACAGCGTCCATAAAGTCCATCATTTCCACATAATCCTTGTTCTTCCTGGCGGCGATCAGCGCGGCTTCGTTGCAGATATTGGCGATATCGGCGCCGGAAAAGCCCGGGGTCTGGGAAGAGAGCTGTTCCAGGTCGACATCCGATGCCAGCCGGAGCGGTTTGAGGTGGACTTTAAAAATGGCTTCGCGTTCTTTTTTGGTCGGCAGCTCCAGGTAGATCTGGCGGTCGAAACGGCCCGGGCGCAGGAGGGCGCTGTCCAGGATTTCACCGCGGTTGGTAGCGGCCATCACGATAACCCCCGAATTGGACCCGAAGCCGTCCATTTCGGTCAGCATCTGGTTGAGGGTATTTTCGCGTTCGTCGTTGCCCTGGAACGAGATGGCCTTTCCCCGCGAACGGCCGATGGCGTCGATCTCGTCAATGAATACGATACTCGGCGCGTTCTGCTTGGCCTTCTTGAACAGGTCGCGAACCCGCGAGGCGCCGACCCCCACGAACATTTCCACAAATTCGGAACCGGACATGGAATAGAACGGCACGCCTGCTTCGCCGGCAACCGCTTTGGCCAGGAGGGTCTTACCGGTACCCGGAGGGCCTACCAGGAGCACGCCTTTCGGGATCTTTGCGCCCAGTTTGGTATATCGATCGGGGTTTTTGAGGAAATCCACCACTTCGCGGACCTCCACCTTGACTTCATCCAGACCGGCGACATCATCGAAGGTGATCTTGCTTTCCCCTTTCTGGAACAGCGTGGCCTTGGACTTTCCGAAATCGAAAATATTGCCGCCGCCTATGCCGCCGCCGCCGCGAGCGCGGTTGAGGATGAACACCCAAAGCAGGATCAGTACGCCGAACGGAATCACCCAGGAGAGCACAGTCCCCCAGTAATCGGTCCGTTCTTCGACACCGTATTCGATCGGGGATTTGCCTTGCTCTTCCTCGATCATGGACTCAAAATTCTCCAAAGAACCAATGTTCACCACGTACTGGGGGCCTTTTTGTCCTTTTTCAAATTCGGAATACTTTCCCTGACCGAGCTTATCGGATTTGATGTAAATCTCAGCTTTCTTATTGTTGACGACAACAATCTTTTGCACATCTCCGGTTTCAAGCATATCCCTTCTGAACTGGGAGAGGTTGACAGTCTTCACCGTGGGGCTGTTGAGCATGAACACACCCTGGGCCACAACCACCAGCAGCAAGATGATCCACAGCCAGCTGATCGGCTGTCGGTTCTTGGGCGCGTTGTTATCGTTGTTCGGCTGACCAGAATTGCCAGATGAGGCCATTATCTCTTATTTTCCTGTTTAAAAATTTCCTTAACTAAACCCTTACAGGCCGGTTACAGTTCAAAGTAAAACTGTGCAAAATAACAAAAACTAGGCAAAAGGGCCAATTTTCGGGACAAATATGGCAGAAAGATTTGTTATCTGAACCCACTTCTGCGAGAATTCCCGATAAAGACTAAACAATGACCGGCGGGTTACGGTCGTAAAAAAGGAACAATAGACGACGAAATCCCTCCGTGAGCCGTCTAAGTTTTTACTTTTGCAGATAAAAACAAACGCAATTGTATGAAATGGTTTACGACCCACCGAAACCTCGGTTTGTTCCTCCTCTTCTTCGCCGTCCTGGACTGGTCCTGCGGTGTTCAGCGGAAAGCCGGTTCGGGCGATGAAGTTTCCTTTACCATCCTCCAGTTGAATGACGTATATGAGATCGCCCCCCTGGAAGGCGGCAAGGCGGGCGGCCTGGCCAGGGTTGCCACAGTAAAAAAAGAATTGCTGGCGGAAAACCCCAACACCATTGCCGTGATCGCCGGCGACTTCCTGAGCCCTTCCTTTATCGGCACCCTCAAGATGAAAGACGGCGAACGCATTGCCGGCCTGCAGATGGTGGAAACGCTGAATGCCATGGGGCTTGACTACGCCACATTCGGCAACCACGAATTCGACCTCAAAGATGCCGACCTGCTGCAAAAGCGGATCGACCAGAGCCATTTCAAATTCGTTTGTTCAAATGCCTTTCGGGTGGACAACGGCGAGCGGCGGCCTTTCACCCAGAACAAGACCCCGATACCGCCCTATATCCTTCGCGAATTCACCAGTCCCGGCGGGAAAAAAGTGACGGTCGGCCTGACGGGTGTGGTCCTGCCCTTCAACAAAGCCGATTATGCCGCCTACGGAGATGTAACGGAAAGCTTCCGGGCCGCTGTAAACGCCATGAAAGCCCGCACCGACGTCATGGTCGGCATCACCCATTTGGCAGTAGACGACGATATTGCGCTGGCCAAAGCCGTTCCGGGGCTGCCGCTGATCATCGGCGGCCATGACCATACCAATATGATGCGCGAATCCGGCAATACCATCATTACCAAGGCGGACGCCAACGCGAAGACGGTTTATATACACCGGTTCACCTACAACACCGCCACGCACAAGACGACCCTGAAATCGACCCTGCGCAGTATCGGTCCCGACATTCCGGATGACCCCGAAACCGAAACCGTCGTGGATCGCTGGTTGAGCCAGGTGGACGGTATAGCCAAAGGCATGGGGTACGAGGCGGGCAAGGTCGTTTACCAGGCAAAAACGCCGTTGATCTGTACGGAAGATAAAGTGAGAAGCGAGCAGACCAATTTCGGCAAACTGACCACAGAAGCCTTTGAGTTCGCCTGGCCCGGCGCCGATGTCTACCTGATCAACGGCGGCGCCATGCGGCTGGATGACAATATTTCCGGCGCCGTTACGGTGTATGACATCATGCGCACTTTCCCTTTCGGCGGGCCGATTGCGAGGATTCACCTCCCGGGGAGCGTCCTGAAACGCTTTCTGGACACCAGCCAGAACACCAACAAAACCGAAGGCGGCTATATGCAGCTCAATCATGTAGAAGTGACCGATTCAGGGTACCGGATCGGAAACGCCCCGCTGGACCCTAACAAGACTTACGCGGTGATCCTGCCGCAGTTTGTAGCAGAGGGGAAGGAAGCCAACCTGGATTTCCTCAAAGATTTCCCGAATGAAGCCCGCGAACAATTCGACACCCATGGGGCGGCTGTGAAGAACGATATCCGGGATATTGTGATCAGGTATATGGAGGAGAATTGATTCGATTGTTCGATTGTTCGATTGATTCGAATCAATAAGTTATATCTTTGCAAAAAAATTCAGCTATGAAATTCGGCGTAGTGGTTTTTCCGGGTTCGAATTGCGATGACGATATGATGCACGTCCTCGGTACCGTCATGGAGCAGGAAACGGTAAAACTCTGGCACAAGGATGATCGTCTGGCAGGATTCGATACCGGCGATTGCATTGTATTGCCGGGTGGATTTTCCTATGGCGACTACCTGCGCTCCGGCGCCATTGCCCGTTTTTCACCCATCATGAACGCCGTTGTGGAATTTGCCGGAAGCGGCGGAATGGTCTGGGGCATTTGCAACGGGTTCCAGATCTTGTGCGAAAGCGGACTGCTGCCGGGTGTGCTGTTGCCCAACAGCGGCCAGAAATTCATCTGCAAGAACGTTCACCTTTCCGTTACGTCGACCCAATCGCCGATCACGGCTGAGCTTAAAGCCGGACAGGTCCTCAAAATACCCATCGCGCATGCCGACGGCCGTTTCTATGCCGACGACCAAACTATGGCCGAACTGCGCGCCAACGACCAGATCCTTTTCAAATACTGCGACGAGGCGGGCGCCGTCATTGATTCTGCAAACCCGAACGGCTCACTGGACGCAATCGCCGGCATCTGCAACCGCCAACGCAACGTTTTCGGCATGATGCCCCACCCTGAACGGGCTGCTGAACCCATCCTGGGGAACGCCGACGGCCGGTTGATGTTCGAATCGCTGCTGGCTTCGGTGTCGGCGGTTTGAGGTTGCCTTTTCAGGTTGTTTTTAAATCAATTTTTGCTTGCTTCTGCTCGTCAAGGGCTTGTTTCCGGTTCCCAAATAACAGTAGGGATTAACTCCTATCTATCCACCTCTATTCTTTTTTGATTTCCAATGCTGCATCAGGATAAATTCTGTTTGAACACTTTACGAAACATAAACGGATTATGATGCAGAGGAGCGATTAATAGAAAAAATTTATCAATAAACTTGCTTGAATGGAAAAAATTTATCATTTTTGATCACTATCGTTGCTTTAATGGAAAATTTTTTACCTGCCTTGCACGGAGAGATTGTTTTTTCAAGCAGTAATTCTTTCATTAGCCGGCAGATCTCCAAACTTGAAAAGACAGGCAGGCTACGGAAAGTGGCTCCCCGAATTTATACAACAAACCAGCATGATACGCCCCAGGCCATCGTGTTGAGGAATCTTTGGACCATCCTTGGGTATTTATATCCTGGAGGGGTATTAAGTCATCGGTCAGCGCTTGAATTCCAACCGACACCTTCCGGCCATATTTACCTGACCTATTCTTATTCTAAAAAAATCAAATTACCGGGCGTTGTCGTTCACCTGATTGAAGGCCCCGGTCCTGTTGAAGGAGATAATTTGCTTTCCGGCCGGCTTTATGCGGCCCAGCAGGAACGCGCACTGCTCGAAAACCTGCAACCCGCCAGAAAATCCGGCGATGAATCAAAAGCGCTTTCACAAGATCAAATTGAAGAACGGTTGGAACAAATCATCCGGGTCAATGGCGAATCAGGGTTAAATGCATTTCGGGACACAGCCCGACAAATCGCAGAGGATCTCGGTTGGCGCAGGGAATTTGACCGTTTAAACCGGATAATCAGTGCATTACTAAAAACCCAGCCCTCAAAATTGCTGACCTCGCCGGTGGCTATTGCCAGAGCGTTCGGTAAAGCCTACGACCCCGGACGGATCAATCTTTTTCAAAAATTATTTATTTCCCTGAATCAAAGCCGCTTTGGAGATTTCCCGGACCAGAATATCAGCCAACTCAGCTTCAGGAGTTTTGCATTTTACGAAGCCTATTTTTCCAATTTCATCGAAGGAACAGCATTTGACCTGGAGGACGCGAAAAGGATCATTGAAACCCAGACGCCGATGCCCGCCAGGAACGAAGATTCACATGATATACTTGGAACGTTTGAATTGGTCAGCAGCCGGGAGGAAATGAGCATTACCCCATCCAGTGCAGAAGATCTGATCGAAATACTTTTGCGCCGGCATAAAATCTTAATGAATGCAAGAGTGTCAAAAAAACCGGGGCAATTCAAACATCAAAATAACCGGGCAGGTGAAACGTTTTTCGTTGACCATGAGCTTGTAAAAGGCACCTTGATGAAGGGGTTCGAAATCTATCGGGCTTTGGAACACCCTTTTGCCAAAGCGGCATTTATCATGTTTGTGGTTGCGGAAATTCACCCATTCATGGATGGCAACGGACGAATGGCGAGAATCATGATGAATGCCGAGTTGGTGAAGGCTAGTCAAAGCAAAATCCTGATTCCAACTGTTTTCAGGGACGATTATATGACGGCGTTGAGACGCCTCACCCGACAGTTTGATCCGGATACCTATATTAAAATGCTCGGTAAAATTCATCATTTTAGCTGGACCTTGGCCGGAGGAATGGATATTCTGGAAGAAAAACTCCGGTTGTCCAATGCATTCAAACTACCGGAGGATGCCCAATTAAACCCGGGAGATCAGCTATGGTAACCGCTGCCGCCTATCGCCACCTCACCCAACAGTTATCCGCAGTCTACGATCCCGCAGAGGCGCAATCCATTGCCCGGATCGTAATGGAGGATGTTTTCGGTCAATCGCCCAACTCTGACAAAGCCCTGGCCCCGGAACAGCTTGATCTTCTTGAAAACATCACGGCCCGTTTGCTCAAAAAAGAACCCGTTCAGTACGTTCTCGGGCAGGCCGATTTCTACGGGCTGAAATTCGAGGTATCGCCGGCAGTGCTCATCCCCCGGCAGGAAACGGAAGTGCTGGTGCACCAGATCATCCAACATACGGCCGACCGTTCATTACAATTCCTGGACATCGGTACCGGGAGCGGGTGCATTCCCATCACCATTAAGAAGCACTGCCCCAACATGACGGCTTCCGGATGGGACATCAGCCCGGCCGCCCTGGAAATTGCCCGGAAAAATGCCGATCTGAACGGGGTGGAAATTCGTTGGCAACAAATTGACATCCTCAACCGCAATGCCTGGGAAAATGCCGGAAAATGGGACATCATCGCCAGCAATCCGCCCTATATCCCGCTTCGGGAATCCCACCTTGTGCCCGACCATGTCGCCCGATACGAACCCCATCTGGCCTTGTTCGTGGACGATACCGACCCGCTGATCTTCTACCGCACCATTCTTGATTTTGCGATTGAACACCTGAGTCCCGGCGGCCGGCTCTACTTCGAACTCAATGAGTTCAATGCCGGTGAAGTTGCGGAACTGGCCCGTGCGAAGGGATTTGCGGAAGTGACCATTTTGCGGGATTTGCGGGGAAAGGAGCGGGTGTTGAGAGTGAGGGGGTGAGGAATTGAGGAATTGAGGAACTGAGGAACTGAGGAACTGAGGAATTGAGCTTGTTGCTCAATTCCTCGGTTTTCCAAAAGTTGAGTTTTAAGCTCTCTTTAATTGTGTTTGCCGGAGAGAATTGATTTTGTTTCCTATCTCTTCAATTAAGGATCTTTGCTCAAGGACTTCCTGTTCAGTTATGTAAAGTAAATCTTCGGCCGCAATCAGAAGATTCATAACCTCTAATAAGCTGCCATAGGCTATTTCACTGAATCTGGCTTGGTCCTTTCCTGTATTCCTGCTACTGCCTTCTGCCAAATTACATCCGATCGAAATACAAGCCCTTCGGATTTGTTGCGTAATGCCGAATTTTTCTTCCGCAGGAAATTTTTGGGAAATCAGATAAATGTTTTTGTTTAGAATTCGGCTTTTTCGCCAGACTTCCAGTTTTTCAAAGTAGAAAAAGCGCATAGTATTATGGTTTTGGTGTTCAAAAATCTCTAATAAAAATCTTAAGCAGCCCGGCTTTTCGATTCCTCGATTCCCCGATTCCCCGATTCCTCGATTCCCCGATTCCCCGATTCCTCAATTCCCCGATTCCTCAATTCCTCGATTCCTCGATTCCTCGATTCCTCGATTCCCCGATTCCTCGATTCCTCATCTAAACCACCCCGAATACATCAAATAAGCATTCGCGATCCGTTCCACCGAATCCCTGAATTGCTCGGGGCTGAGGGCTTTCACTTTGCGGGCGGGGACTCCCGCGTAAATATGCCCGGATTCGCAGCGGGTATTTTCCAGGACAACGGCGCCGGCGGCGATCAGGCAGTTCTCTTCCACCACAGCGTGATCCATGACAATGGCGCCCATACCGATGAGCACATTGTTCTGAAGGGTACACCCGTGAACGATGGCGCGGTGACCGATGGAAACGTTGTCGCCGATTACGGTAGCGGCGCGCTGATAAGTGCAATGAATGACTGCGCCATCCTGAATATTGACCTTGTTGCCGATCCGGATGCTGTTGACATCGCCGCGGACGACGCATTGGAACCAGAAGCTGCAATCATCTCCGGCAACGACGTCGCCGACAATGGTGGCGTTTTCGGCCAGGTAGCAGTTATTTCCGAATTGCGGCATGATGCCGTTGACTGGTTTGATTAATGCCATTTTCTGATTGATTCAATTAATACGATTGATTCGAATGATTCGATTTTTTAATGGTTCAATCCTCTTTTTTCCTCACAATATAATTCACCCCCTGCACACACAGCCACAACACCGCCAACGCCCCTAGCATCATGCCCATTGTCGGCCAGGCGCCGCCCACCATTTCGCTCAATTCCTGGCTTTTCTGGGATTCGTCCAGGAAGCCGGAGGCAAAAAAGCTGACGCCGTTGTTGACCGCATGGATGAGGATGCAGGGCAGCAATGAGCCGGTGCGGAAATAAACCCAGCCCAGCAGCACCCCCAGGGCAAAGGCCAGCAGGAACTGCCAGGGATTCATATGGAAAAAGCCGAAATAAAAGGCCGACCAGCCGATGGCGGCTTGCGGCGGATACAGCTTCAGGTGGCCGTCCAGGATGATACCCCTGAACAGCAATTCTTCCAGGATCGGCGCCGCGACAACGACGGAAAGGAAAGACCAGATGCTCGTCGTATCTACGGCGTTCTCCATGATCTCTTCCAGCCAATCCGGCGACGGGAGCAACTCGATTACGGGAGTTACAAAGATGACCAGGGCCCAGGTGGCCAGGATGAGCAACGGGTACATGGCAATCGGGCCTGTGTTGAAGCGATGGATCACTTCGCCTTCCATCATCTTTTTGAAATAGCGCGCAAAAAGGTAGGTGCCGCCCATGCTCACCACATAAGCGACCAGAAAGCCGATATCCTGGTGGTCCTTTCCGACCGCCAACAGGAAGCTGCCGCCGATGAAATTGGCTACGACAAATACGGCGAATAGGGTGAAGGCGTGGAGAATGTTGGGGTATGGCGTCGGAGAGCGATCGGAGGGGAATTGCGGCGGTTCCTGCATGATGGTGGTTTATGGTGGTTGATTTTGGTTTATGGTGGTTTATGATGGTTTATAGTGGTTTATGATGGTTTATGATGGTTGGCGAGTCTCAACAACAACAAACAACAATGAACAAAAATAAACAACAATGAACAAAAATAAACATCTTCCCTCAACAACCATCCGCCAACCAATTCAATTGCGGTCCAGCAGGCTCAACAGTTCCTTTTTCACCACCCCATAATCCGTCCACGGAATAAAATGGCTCGTCTCCGGGATCTCCACTACCTTGAGCAGGTCGGGGCGGATATGTTTCTGACTGAAGGGCACATTGGCCGGCGGCGCCATCCAGTCCTTCATACCCTGGATATGGACCATGGGCACGGAAATGTCTTTCCAATCGGGTTCCATTTTCCTGAGTTCGGCGATATGGGTGAGCTTTTCATCGCCGGAAACCCGGTTGCCGCCCGACAGGATCCAGCGGGTGAGCTTCCATTTAGCGAAATTGGCCACAAAGAACATCGGCTCCGTGTCCGGATCATCCACCGGCGCAAGCAGGACGCCCGCCTTCACCCGTTCCGGGAAATCGAGGGCGCAGCGCGCTACGATCGGCCCGCCGTAGGAATGGCCCACCAGGATGGCTTTCTGTTCGGGGTACATCTCCAGGATATGCCGGATCATGTCGGCCTGAACGGCAATGGACGTCTCCGCATGGCCGTAATCGGAATA
The DNA here is from genome assembly GCA_937873655.1 of uncultured Lewinella sp. Classification (GTDB taxonomy): domain Bacteria; phylum Bacteroidota; class Bacteroidia; order Chitinophagales; family Saprospiraceae; genus JACJYC01. Next base: position 38,216 of record CALMYQ010000050.1, read on the forward strand.
ACCGTAGCCCAGCCTGTCGACCGTGATCATGCGGGCCTTGGCGATCAGATCCTTGTCGGCCAGGTAGCTGTAAAAGTTGTCCGAAGATCCCGGCGCACCGTGGATAAAGATCACCAGTTGTCCGGTAGAATCACCCGATTCAATGAACCGGATCGGCCGGGAATTGTATTCCTTGTGATGGATCAGGATTTTCACGCCCTTTTCCGCAAAGTATTTTTTCACCTTTTCATCCGATTGGCGGAAGGACATGCACGACGCGAACAGCACTACAACGATCAGCGCCAGGATGATCAGCCCGATCAGAATGCGAAAGATCCATTTCATATTAGAAGTTGTCAGTAGCGGCGCATAATTATGCGCCGATCAGTTGTCAGTAAAACAGTTTGTATGCAGCGAAAAAAATTAGGCAAATCCGCTCTTCAACCCACGATCATCGGTCTGGGCTGCATGTCATTTCACACCCTCGAAACCGGTCGCCCTGTCATTGAAAAAGCGCTTGACCTGGGGATCAACTATTTCGATACGGCAGACCTGTACGACAAAGGTGAAAACGAACGAATCGTCGGTACGGTTTTGAAACCGCGCCGAAAAGATGTGATCATCGCTACCAAAGTCGGCAATCAATGGCGCAATGACGGCTCCAGTTGGGACTGGAATCCGGGAAAGGACTATATCAAGACGGCCGTTCACGACTCCCTGCGGCGCCTGCAGACGGATTATATCGACCTGTACCAGCTCCACGGCGGTACCATCGATGATCCGACCGACGAAACGATTGAAGCTTTTGAAGAACTGGTACAGACCGGCCATATCCGCCATTACGGCATCTCCTCCATCCGCCCCAACACCATTCGCCGGTGGACGGCAAGCTCAAACCTGGTCTCCGTTATGACCCAATACAGCCTGCTGGATACCCGGCCGGAAGAGTTTACCCTGGGGCACATCCAGGGCCATGAAGTTGGTGTGGTGGTGCGCGGCGCAGTTGCTGGCGGGTTGCTGGCCGGCAAGCCGCCTAAGGAGTACCTGGCACATAAAAGCGACACGGTGAGTCAGGTGGTCAGGCGGCAAAAAGAACTGCTCCAGGTGGCCAAGGGATTCGAGGACCTGTGGGAAAATATCGCCCGGCACGACCAACCAAAAGGCGGATCCGAAAAAGGCAACCACACCCCGGAACCCAACACCCTCGGTCAGATTGCGCTGGCTTATGTCCTGCAACACCCGGCCGTAACCACTATTGCGCTCGGCGCCGGACAGCCCCAACAACTGGACATTGTACGCGGGCTGGAAGATCTTTTACCGCTGGACCCCGCGGTTTACCAGAAACTGAAAGCCGCTGCCCCGTCCATTTTCTATACCGACCACCGATAAAAAATTTGTGTTTTTATTTTTATATTACAAACATATTTTTTATCTTTGCCTTGTAATCGAAGTTGCAGACCGATCGGAATTCAAGCCGGATTAGCGCTGATAAGAACATCACTTTTAAGGGTTCATTTGACAAAAAGAGCCTTGGAGAAGTATTGCCCGGATTTTACCCCCGGTGGAACGGTAGGTGCGCAGGATCCGGGGGTGGGTTTTCCCTCCCATATATATCCAATATAAGTAGTAATAAGTAAGGGCCGCCCCCTGCTGCAACCATCGGGCAGTTCCTTTGGCCTGGTTAAGCGCCTGTCGGGATTGTTCAGAATTTTGTGTCAACCCGATTTTTAGCACGTGCAGCGTTATGAAAATCAGAACTTTGCGCCTTTTCGTCTTCGTGTGAAACACACTTTATTGAACGGCCTCCGCCTATCCCATAATTGATTCAGCCCGAATACAGCTATTTTTGCCATAACCCGTACCTTTGGTTCGCAAACCCATTACCTCAACCCTATTCATGAGACTTCACACTTTATTCTTTAACCTTTACACTTTAACCTTTATCCTTTAACCTTTATCCTTTAACCTTGTAATCCTTGTCCTCCTTTCACCCCATATCAGCCACCCATACTTTTGTCACCGTAGCGCTACCGCTGGCGACACCCAAGCCCTATACCTACTCCGTTCCGGAAGAATTCCTGCCCATGCTGCAATTCGGGGTCCGTGTGGAGGTGCAATTCGGCGGTCAAAAACGCTATACCGGATTGGTCATCGATATCCACCAGTCCAAACCCGACGATTTTCAACCCAAACCGATCATAGCCGTCATCGACGAGACGCCGCTGATCAATCCGGAACAGCTCAGGCTCTGGCAATGGATCGCAGAATACTACCTATGTACCCTCGGCGAGGTCATGAACGCCGCCCTCCCGGCCAACCTCAAGCTGACGAGCGAGACCATTCTGACCCTCAGCAGCGTATTTGACGACGATATGTCGGGCCTGAACGACAAGGAATACCTCATCGCCGAGGCGTTGACCATCCAGGGCGAGATCACCGTTGACGATGTGCGCAATATCCTGGACCAAAAGACCGTGTACCCGCTGATCCGGAGCATGCTCGAAAAACGGATCATCTTTCTGAAGGAAGACCTCAAAATAAAATATACGCCCAAAAAAGTGGCCTGCGTGCGGTTTGCAGAACCTTACGCCTCCCGGCCCGAACTGCTGGATGAAGCTTTTGAAATCGTCGCCAGGGCCTCCCGGCAGGTAGAAGCGCTTATGGCTTTTGTGCAACTGGCCCAAAAACAGGAATTCGTCCGCCGGCAGGATATTTACAACCGCGTCAGCGCCGACAGTACCGTACTGAATGCCATGGCCAAAAAGGGGATCTTTGAATTGTACGACCGCGAAGTCAGCCGCCTCGGCGGTTATGAAGAGGATACGGTTGACGCGGGAAACCTGTCCGGCTCCCAGGAAAAAGCCATGGGCGCCATCCGGAAATTGCTCAAAGAACAGCAGACGGTCCTGCTCCACGGCGTCACCGGCAGCGGCAAGACCAGGATCTACGTCGAATTGATCCGCGAAGCCCTCGACCGGGGCGAACAGGTATTGTACCTTCTGCCCGAGATCGCGCTCACCACCCAGATCGTGATGCGCCTGCAGCGCGTATTCGGCAACCAGATCGCCGTTTACCACTCCCGGCTGAGCAATAACGAGCGGGTCGAAATGTGGAACATGGTGCTGAATGACAAGGTCGCCGTGCTGGGCGCGCGTTCGGCCCTCTTTCTCCCCTACGCCAACCTCGGCCTGGTCATCATCGACGAGGAACACGACCCGTCCTTTAAACAGAACGACCCCAATCCGCGGTACCACGGCCGGGATACCGCCCTGATGCTGGCCCGGATACACGGCGCCAAGGTCCTGATGGGGACGGCAACCCCTTCCATCGAGACCTATTTCAACGTCCTCCAGAAAAAATACGGATACGTCACCCTCAACGAACGCTTCACCGGCGTGCAATTGCCCGAGATCCGGATCGTTGACGCCAAAACCGAACTGGGCAAAAAGCAGCACCAGACCCATTTTACCACACAGCTCATCGACGCCCTGAAAGCCGCCATCGAACGCGGCGAGCAGGCCATCCTCTTCCAGAACCGGCGCGGGTACGCACCCACTTACCGCTGTCCCACCTGCGACTGGCATTCCGAATGCATCCACTGCGATGTGTCGATGACGTACCACAAATTCCACAACGCCCTTAAATGCCATTACTGCGGCTACCATACCCCCCTGCCGGCAGCCTGCCCGGCCTGCGGCAACAAACAGCTCGTCCTCCAGGGCTTCGGCACTGAAAAAATCGAGGACGAGATCCAGATCTACCTGCCCGAAGCCCGGGTCGGCCGGATGGACCTGGATACCGTGAAGGCCAAAACCGCCCACGCCCAATTGATCAACGATTTTGAAGAACGGCGCCTGGATATCCTGGTCGGCACCCAGATGGTGACCAAAGGCCTCGACTTTGAGAGCGTGGGGATTGTAGGGGTGCTCAGCGCCGACCAGCTCATCCAGTTCCCCGATTTCCGGGCGGCAGAACGGGCTTTCCAGCTTATGATCCAGGTGGCGGGCCGCGCCGGCCGAAAGCACAAACGCGGTGAGGTGCTCATCCAGGCTTACAACACGACCAGCCCCGTGTTGCTGGAAGTGCTCAACAACGATTACCAGGGCTTCGTCCAGCGCGAATTGCAGGAACGAAGCCATTTCCGGTTTCCGCCCTACGTCCGGCTGATCCGGATCACGCTCAAACACAAAAAAGCGCCTGTCGTCAATAACGCCGCTGACAAATACAACGTCTTCCTCCGGGAAAAACTCGGCGACCGCGTCAACGGCCCGGCTGTGCCGCCCATCGGTCGGGTGCGCGGGCAGTACCTGATCGATTTCCTCATCCGGCTGGAACGGGACGGCACTAAAATGCGGGCTGTCAAGGATGCCATTCTTTCTGCCAACGATTACCTGGCCGGCCTGGAGGGCATGAGCGGGGTTCGGGTGGTGGTGGACGTGGATCCCTATTAAATGTAAAAGGCTGAATGCAAAAGTGAGGCAGTCGGTTATTACATTTTAAAACTTACATTTCACATTTCGCGGTTATTTCCTTTCCTTTGGCCTTCGACAAAAATCAATACAACCGACCGGTCAATGAGCGAATTTCCCTTCCCATATCGCTTTATCGCCATCGAAGGTAATATCGGCGCGGGGAAAACCACCTTGTCCCGAAAAATTGCCGGTGATTTTGACTGCAAGCTCATCCTTGAACAATTCACGGATAATCCTTTTTTGCCTTTTTTCTATGAAAATCCGGAGCGGTACGCTTTTCCGGTAGAGCTGTTCTTCATGACGGAACGCCACAAGCAATTGCAGGAACTGGCCACCCAGCAGGAGTTGTTTCAAAAAACGATCGTATCGGACTACTTCTTCTGGAAAACCCTGCTCTTTGCCCGGAATAACCTCAACCCGGAGGAATTCCGCCTCTTTCAACGGCTGTTTCAGGTATTGAATTCGACTTTCTCCAAACCCGACCTGCTGATCTACCTTTACCGGTCGGTAGACGGGCTGTTGAACAATATACGCAAGCGCAACCGGTCATATGAACAGGAGATCAGTCCGGATTACCTCGCCAATATCCAGCAATCCTATCTGGATTTTTTTCATAAATCAACGCCGGACTTTCCAATCCTGATACTCGATGTGGAAGGCGCCGATTTTCTGGATTTTCCCGAACATTACCAGGCTTTGCTGGATTTATTGAAAAAGGAATACGCTCCGGGTGTGCACCGAATGGGGGTATTGACCTGATGGGGGTGAGGGAGAGTGAGAGGGTGAGAGAGAGATAAGCCTTTCAAAAATGTCCTGTAATTTAGATTTGAAGCCATGAAAATCAATATTCCTGAAACCGGCCAACCCCGGATCGTTATCGTCGGCGGCGGATTCGCCGGACTGGCGCTCGCCCGGAAAATGGCCAGGAGCGACAGGCAGGTGGTTTTGATCGACAAAAACAACTACCACCAGTTTCAGCCTTTGTTCTACCAGGTTGCGATGGCCGGGCTGGAGCCGAGTTCAATCGTTTTCCCGTTCAGGAAGCTGTTTCACAAACACAGGAATGTATTCTTCCGGATGGCGGAGGTTACCGGGGTAGAGCCTGAAAAAAACCGCATTCACACATCTCTGGGGATTTGCAATTACGACCAGCTCGTGATCGCCATCGGGGCAGACACCAATTTTTTCGGAAACGAGGAAATCGCACGGCTGGCCATTCCGATGAAATCCGTTTCGGAAGCCCTCTTTCTTCGGAATACGGTGCTGGATCACTACGAAAAGGCCTTGAGCACGGTTGATTACGATGCCCGGCAAGGCTATATGGATATTGTGATCGTGGGCGGCGGTCCTACCGGCGTTGAGGTCGCCGGCGCCATTGCCGAAATGCGGAAATACGTCCTGCCGAAAGATTACCCGGAGCTGAATTGTGAAGAGATCGACATTTACCTGGTGCAGGGAGCCGACCAGTTGCTCAAGGGCATGTCGGAAGCGGCCTCCCGCAAGGCGCTGGATTTCCTGACCGGGATGGGCGTCAAGGTCAAGCTCAGCGCACGGGTTACCGATTACGACGGCGAATATGTCAGGATCAACGACGGAACCACCATCCGGTCGAAGAAGGTCATCTGGGCGGCCGGCATCACCTGCCCTGCCCTGCCCGGCATGCCCGAGGAAAGCAAAACCTACGGCGGCCGTTTGAAAGTGGACCGGTTTTCAAAGGTAGCCGCCACGGAAAACATTTACGCCCTCGGCGATATTGCCTATATGGAAGAAGAGGCCTGGCCCAAGGGGCACCCTCAGGTCGCGCAGGTCGCCATCCAACAGGCGAACCACCTGGCCGGCAACCTGAAGCGCGCGGCTAAGAAGCAGGCGCTGAAGCCGTTCGTTTACAAAGACCTGGGTTCGATGGCAACCGTCGGCCGCAATCGCGCGGTAGTCGATCTGCCCAGGGTCCGTTTTCAGGGAGCTTTTGCCTGGTTGGTGTGGCTTTTCGTCCACTTGTTCGCTATTCTGGGCGCCAAGAACAAGCTGTTCATTTTCCTGAACTGGGTCTGGAACTACGTCACATACGACCAATCCCTACGGTTGATCATCCGGCCGCGGATGCCGTTGAAGGAAGTTGGGAAAAGGACGGAATGATGCGATTTTTTGATTGTTTGATTGTTCGATTGATTCGATTGATTCGATTGTTCGATTGATTCGATTGATTCGATTGATCCGATTGGTCTTGCCCTCAGTTCCTCGATTCTTCAGTTCCTCAGTTCCTCAATATA
>CALMYQ010000051.1 GCA_937873655.1 uncultured Lewinella sp.
AATATTTTCGATTTTTCTTGGATCGAAACACAATACCTTACGACTTACGACTTACAACTTACAACTTATGACTTACGACTTACAACTTATGACTTACAACTTATGACTTACAACTTACAACTTATGACTTACGACTTACAACTTACGACTTACAACTAATTTCCTAAATTTGCGCTCCAAAATAAACCATCAGCCTTTATGGACTTTTTAAAAACCTCTGTACAGGAATTCATCGAATTGGGATCCGAAAAACACCAGGAATATGCACAGGCCAATCCGTTTCCCAACATTTATTTCGATGATTTCTTTAACCCCGACGCGCTTAGAGAAGTCCTTGCCGAATTCCCTGAATTGGGGGATAAACCGGGAGATATTCACTATGCCAACCCCAACGAATCGAAATACGCCTCCAAGGGCGAATCGAGATTTGGCCCGAAAACGCTTGAATTTGCGCATTTTCTCAATTCGGAACCCTTTCTGGAGTTTCTTCAAAACCTGACCGGCATCAAGGAAACCCTTATCCCGGATCCGTATTTTGAGGGCGGCGGATTTCACCAGATCAAACCGGGCGGTTTCCTGAAGCTGCACGTGGATTTCCACCGGCACCGGCGGATGAACCTCGACCGGCGGATCAATGTGCTGGTTTACCTGAATGAGAACTGGCAGGACGAATGGGGCGGCCATTTTGAGCTCTGGGAGCGCGACAAGAGCCGCAGCGTGGTCAGGATTGCTCCCTATTTCAACAGGATGGCTATTTTCTCCACTACGGATTATTCCTGGCACGGTCATCCGGACCCCCTGAACTGCCCGCCCGAACGGAGCCGCCGTTCGCTGGCCACCTATTATTATACCAACGGCCGCCCGGCGGATGAGATCAGCGAAGCGAACCGCAAGCGGATCACCACCACCTTTATGGCCAGAAAAGGGCAGGATTCTGCTTCCATGACCTTTTTCAACGGCGCGGTAAACCTGGCAAACGACTTGTTGCCGCCGCTGCTGGTCAGGACCATTAAAAAATTCCGGAATAAATAAGGCGAGCGCTAGTTCACGTTGACGGGCTTTTCCTGGACGGGCGCCGTAACGGCCTGATGGGCGGATGCCGGGCTTTTGGGAAGCCGGATGGTGAAGGTCGTCCCTTCATTGGGCACGGACCGTTTGACAAAGATCTTGCCCAGGTGGTATTCTTCGATGATCCGCTTGGCCAGGCTCAAGCCCAGGCCCCAACCCCGTTTTTTGGTGGTAAAGCCGGGTTGGAAGACCGTTTTGAACTTATTCGGCGGGATACCCTTGCCCGTATCGGTGATGTCGATATAGACCGATGAGGCGTCCTCGTAGATTTCAGCGGAGATGCATCCCTTGCCGTCCATGGCATCCAGGGCATTGCGCAGTAGGTTTTCAACCACCCAGTCGAAGAGCGGTGCATTGATATGGACGTTGAGTTTGCCCGCATGCTGATCGGGAAAGTCGAAGACAACCTTTCTGGAGGCCCGCTTTTCCATGTACCTGGCGCACTTGGCCAGCTCTTCGTAGATATTGGTCTGAGCCAGGACCGGCGCCGAACCGATCTTGGAGAACCTTTCGGCGATCAATTCCAGCCTGTTGACATCATTGCGCAGCTCCATAACGACCTCCTGGACTTCGGGGTCGCCCTCCTTGGCCAGGTTGAGGTGCTCCAGCCAGGCGATGATGGCCGATATTGGGGTGCCGAGCTGGTGGGCGGTCTCCTTGGCCATACCGACCCAAACGCGGTTCTGCTCTGCCCGCCTGGCGGCATTGACACCCAGATAGCCGAACAGGATAAAAGCGGCAATGAGCATGAACTGTACAAGCGGGAAGTACCGCAACTGGGTGAGCAACCTTGACTCCTTGTAGTAGACAAACGCGCCGTAACTCTCGATGGGCTCAAAACCGGCGGCCTGGAGCTTGGCGACTTCCTTGGCGAGGTAGGGTTTATTGTTGTCCAGGTCAGGGCCGAAGTTGACGGCGTCAATGATCTTGCCGGCTTCGTCGGCGATGATAACGGGAATGGTGGTATTGCTGCTGATGATCTCCCAGTGGAGGCTGATATCTTCGTACTCTTCGTCTTCTTCGTTGAAGTCGTTGACTTCCAGCATCGCTTTTACCCAGATATCTACCTTTTTGCGTTCTTCATCGGCAAGGCGGCCGGCAAGGCGGTTGGTATACACCATAGATATGACGACAATCAGGGCGCCGAAAATCGCCAGGTACAGCTTCCACCTTATTTTACGAGTATAGTCGCTCATGTACGTGTTGAACCGCTATGCAATAATAACACAAAATTGCTAACTCCAATTGTATTACCTTTACCTGAAATGTGAAAAAGATGAAAAAAAGATGTTCACCCGCTGTATTCTTTTTCGTTTTTCTCCTCGCCCCTGCATTTTCCAACGCGCAGCAGACTGATGACGACCGGCAGGCGGTCATCGCTGCGATCCAGACCTTGTTTGACGGCATGCGCGCTTCCGACAGCGTCATGGTGCGATCGGCGTTTTATCCCGATGCCCGCCTTTGCACGACCTTCACCGACAAGGAAGGCAACCCGCAGGTCAGGGAATCGCCGGTCAGCCGGTTCATTACCCAGGTAGGTACTAAATACGAATTTATCCTGGATGAACGGATCTGGAGCTATGAGGTGCGCATTGACGGGAACCTGGCCAGCGTTTGGACGGAATACACCTTCTTCCGCGGCGACCAGATGAGCCATTGCGGGGTAAATGCCTTCCAAATGGTCCGGACCGCCGACGGCTGGAAGATCCTCAACATAACCGATACCCGCAGCACGACGGATTGCCGTACCGAGTAGGCCGGCAAAGAACCTCCTGGGGTTTTTAAATGTCGCTTTGATTGCATTTTTTTTATCCTTCTCCCAGGCAATAGGGGAGGGCCGGCTTTCCTGTGTCCATCCTAATGTAAAAAGTTAAAATTTGGGGTTCAACCAACGCGCTGACGTTTTTTTCGTCTTAAATGCAACACCCGAATCAACATCCGCACCTGAGCGGCCTGCCGGCAGGCATCCGGTAAAGCGCCGCTAGATCAAATGAGGTTATTCATGGTAAAATCCGACCGGTCGGCCGCAACTGACCGGAAGGGGAACCTGTTGTCCGAACGCGCCGGTCAGCAGCTATAAGGAGAATAATCCATTTTAATAAATCCTAAAATCACCTACCATGCTCAGGTTAACGTTCTGCTCTCTGACCCTTGCGCTTTTGTGTTTTTCCATTGCAGGCTCTGCTCAATGCAGAAAAGAAAAAAAAGAGTACGCCTGGGAGCTTTCCTGCGGCGCCGGCGCGCTCCCGATTTTTTTAAAGGACCGTACCCAAACGCTCTTTCCCCCCGTACGGATCACCGCAGAAAGAAAGGCATCCCGGGTTTTATCAGCCGGAATATACGCCGGTTATTCTGTTGCCGATTCGGAAAAGCCGGCTCCCGGCACCGAGCAAATGGTACATTTCAGGCATAAATACCTGACCGCGGGCCTGCGGCTTTCCGCACACGTCAACCCCAGGCCCGAACCCTGGGATGTTTACGGCGGCTTTGTGGCCGGCTGGTCGCAGAACAGGACCCGCACCATGTCCGGCGATCCGGAATGGTTTGTTCTGCACAAAGGGTTGAAGCCGGTAAGAAACGGCATTCATCTGTCCGGGTTCATGGGCGCGCGGTATGCCCTGGGCGAACGGCTCGGATTGTTCGCGGAAGTCGGCTGGTGCGTTTCCCTGCTCTCCGTCGGATTGAGCTTCCGGGTATAGCCGGTTTAACAAAACGTTGACGGCCGGAACGGAAAATCCGTTCCGGCGCCGTTCAATGCATTACAAATGATGAAAAAAATGCATAAATCCGCGCGGCCGGGAAACATTTTTTTTCGAAATCCGTATAAATTTTAAAATGGCAATATCCAGCCCGGAAAAGTAACTATCACAAAAACTCACCCTGAATAGAAAGCACTAAAAAATAGTAAAAAGGGCTCCGTTTGTCTGGTTCACTCAATCGTTTTGTATTAAAATCGAGGGTAATTGGTATAATTCTGTTAGGAAACGGTAATGTTTTCCAAAAAGTGAGTATTATTGCAACTTGAAAGAGCGACCGGTTTTACTCTCGCCGATGCCATTTTTTTGTCCCTTACATTAACGAGTTTTCATTCCTAACGATTAATTGATTGGTCAGTGGTTCAAAATTCTTGATGGTCCTGGTACGTTAACCGGTTAGGAGAGAACTACATTACACACCACTACGCCTGGGATCCTTGCACTTTCCAGGCGGAAAAATTAATTACTATGAGACGGCAATGCTGTCGATGGCTCTTAATTTTTGTGTTTTTAGGGAGCGCTTATTCGGATTGGGGGCAAATGGCATCTATCTTGTCATCCAACCGGATGAGGAATTTCTTTTTCGAACAAACACAGTACCTGGGATTAACCTGGCGCAATATCGGCCCTTACCGGGGCGGCCGGTGCGCAGCCGTCAGCGGATCACCCAGAGATCCACTCCTCTACTACATGGGAACCAGCGGTGGAGGCGTCTGGAAAACGCAGGACGGCGGCATCACCTGGAATAATGTTTCCGACGGATTTTTTCGCACCTCTTCGGTCGGCGCCATTGCGGTGTCTGACCGCGACCCCAATATCGTATATGTAGGCACGGGCGAACACCCTGTGCGCGGGGTGATGACCAGCCCCGGCGACGGCGTATACAAATCCCTCAACGGCGGCCAGACCTGGTCTTACCTCGGGCTGCCGGATTCCCGCCACATCTCCGCCATCCGCATTCATCCGGATAATCCGGACCTCGTTTACGTGGCCGTTCAGGGCGCGCTGTACAGCCCCTGTGAAGACCGGGGCGTTTATAAAAGCGATGACGGCGGCAAAACCTGGTCCAAGATCCTTTACATCAACCCGACCACCGGCGCCAGCGACCTGAGCATGGACCTGAATAACCCCAGAGTGCTCTACGCCGGTATGTGGGACCATATGCGCACGCCATGGGACATACGAAGCGGCGGCCCCGGTTCGGGCCTGTACCGGTCGACCGACGGCGGCGAAAACTGGGAACGGATGACCTCCGGCCTGCCCGCTTCCATGGGTAAGGTCGCCGTTGATATTTCAAGAGCCAACTCCAGGATCATCTACGCCAATATCGAAGCGGCGGAAGGCGGCGTTTTCAGGTCTGAAGACGGCGGGCAGTCCTGGCAACAAACCAGCAATGACCGGAATACGGTTTCCCGCGCCTGGTATTTCACCAAGATCGTGGCCGACCCCAGGGACCCCGAAACAGTTTATGTGCTGAACGCACCTTTCCTCAAGTCGATCGACGGCGGGCGAACCTTCCGGGAAATAGCCGTAGCCCATTATGATCAACACGATCTGTGGATCAATCCGGACCGGCCGGAAATCCTGGCTCTGGCCAACGACGGCGGAAGCTGCATTTCCTTCAACAACGGCCTGAGCTGGAGCACCCAATACAACCAGCCTACCGGACAGTTTTACCGGGTGATCGCTGACAACAGGGCGCCCTACTTCATTTATGGCGGGCAACAGGACTACGGCAGCCTGGCCATACCCAGCCGCACCAACAGGCCCTGGATCGACGGCCAGGACTGGTATCAGGTGGCCGGCGGCGAAAGCGCATTCATCGCTTTTGATTCCGACGACCCCCGGCTGATCTACGGCACCAATTATCAGGGAGCTATTTCTGTATTTGACCAGAAAACAGGCTCCAACAAAGATATCATGGCCTATCCTTCCATCGGAGTGGCGAGCCTCCCGAAGGATCAGAAGTATCGTTTCAACTGGAATGCGCCGCTCATTACCTCGCCTCATGATCCCAAAGTTCTGTTCCACGGCGCAAACGTCATACTCAAATCTATCGACGGCGGCATGAGTTGGGAACCCATCAGTCCCGACCTGACCACCAATGACAAAACCAAACAAGGCCCCGGTGGAGGACCATTTACCAATGAAGGAGCCGGCGGCGAAAACTACAACACCCTGACTTATATCGCCTGTTCGCCCCACGACCCGAACGTGATCTGGGCGGGCTCCGACGACGGCCTGCTGCATGTCACCAGGAACGGCGGCGCCAACTGGAAGCTGATCTTTCCGCCCAACCTGGGCGACGGCGCCATCAATTCGATCGAGGTATCCCCTCACCGGCCCGGTATGGCCGTTGTCGCTGCCAACAGGTACAAATTAGGCGACCTCAGGCCCTATATCTTCGTGACCGACGATTACGGATCGCATTGGAAAACCATCGTGGAAGGCATCAAAGAAGAGGATTTTGCCCGGGTGGTCCGGGAAGATCCCATTCGGCCCGGTTTGTTGTATGCGGGTACGGAAGGCGGGCTTTATCTTTCACCCAATTACGGGGACAGCTGGTTTCCGTTTCAACTGAATCTTCCCGTTTGCCCCATTACCGATATCTGTATCAGGGATAACGACCTGGTCGTGTCCACCGCAGGCCGGGGATTCTGGATACTGGATGATATCAGCAGCATTCAGCAAAGCGCCGGTGAACTGTTGAACGGACATGCCAGACTTTTCCAGCCCAAAACCGCCGTCCGGTGGGAAGCCGCTGCGGCTTGCGCACCGTCTGTTCTGGCCGGCGCCAACCCGCTTCCGGGGGTCATCATTGATTATTACCTGCCGTTCTTCAAGGATTCCATCCATGTTTCTCTGGAGATCCTGGACAGTTCCGGCAAACTTATGCGGCGGTATTCCAATTACAAGGCGGCGTCCTGCACGGCCTCGCTCAATCCGCTGATGCCCGCACGCACAGGCGTCAACCGCTTTAACTGGGACCTTCGGCGGGAACCCCTGGAGGCCTTCGATGGCGTTTACCTGCCCGGCGATCTGCAGGGCGGACTGGTCGCACCGGGTAAATACCTGATCCGGTTGTGTCTGCCCAATGATACCCTGGTCAAAAATTGTACCATAATGCCGGACCCCAGGCTGGAAGCCGACCCCAAGGATTTTACCGACCAGGCCGCCTTGACCAGTTCCATAGAGGATAACCTGAGGGAATTGCATTTTGCCATCGGGACCATGAAAAATGTGCGGCGCCAGGTGGTGAACGTTCGCGAAAGCCTGGCCAAGACCAATGCCGGCATGGCGCTTGTCGGTCCGTGCGACCAGATTGTAGCTCATATCGATCATTGGCAGGATCAGCTGGTGCAAACCAAACAAAAAACCTACCAGGACATCACCAATTATCCCAATAAACACGTCGCAGAATGGATCAACCTGCTGCGCAAAGCCGACAGCCACGATCCCAGGCTGACGGCCGGCGTCAGGAATCGTTACAAAGACCTTGCAGCAGGCCTCGAAGGTTACCGCGATGAAATGGATATCATTCTGAATGACGAGGTCGGCCGGTTCAATGAGCGGTACCGCCAGGCGAATTTTCCGGCGGTGATCCTTCCGCCTGCCAGGGATGCCGATAAACCTTGAGCGGCTGAAATTCGCTGCGGTCAAACCAAAAGGGGGGCGTACCTGTTTATAGTGCTCCGGAAAGGTCTTCCGGGAAGCCCTGTACAGTAAAAACCTTTCTATGAGTTATCGCAGTTTGCGGGAATGCGCCAATGACCTGGAAAAGCACGGCCGGCTCGTCAGGATCCGCACAGAAGTCGATCCTGATCTGGAAATGGCCGAAATCCACAGGCGGATTTTTGACGCCGGCGGTCCGGCCATTTTGTTTGAACGGGTAAAAGGCAGCCCCTTTCAGGCGATATCCAACCTGTACGGCACCTTCGGGCGCACCGAGTTCATCTTTCGCCACACTCTGGAAAAAGTCAGGAAAGTGATTGAGCTGAAAGCCGATCCATCCCGCTTTTTCAGGCAGCCATTCCGGTATGCGAGCGCTCCGCTCACGGCTGTTTCGGCCTTACCCATGAAAAACATAGGGCCTGTTCCCGTACTTTACGGCCGGACAACCGTCAGCCGGTTGCCGCAGATCAAATCATGGCCGATGGATGGGGGCGCGTTCGTTACCCTTCCGCAGGTGATGACCCTGCCGCCCGGGGTCAGCAGCATGATGCAGAGCAACCTGGGCATGTACAGGGTCCAGCTTTCCGGGAATGATTATGTACCGGACGCGGAGATCGGCATGCACTACCAGTTGCACCGAGGCATCGGCATACACCAGTCCATGCACATGGCCGCGGATGTACCCTTCCGGTGTTCGATTTTCGTGGGGGGGCCGCCGTCCCATGCCTTTTCCGCCATCATGCCGCTCCCGGAAGGCATCAGCGAGCTTATCTTTGCCGGTATGCTGGTGGGCCGTCGCTTCCCCTATGCCAGAAAAAATGGCCATTTATTGTCCGCCGATGCCGATTTTGTCATTACGGGTACCATCCGGAAGTCCGGGAAAAAACCGGAAGGGCCGTTTGGCGATCACCTGGGATATTACAGCCTGGCCCACGATTTTCCGGTCATGGAGGTGGAACAGGTTTATCACCGGCGCGACCCCCTCTGGCACTTCACCGTAGTGGGACGCCCACCCCAGGAAGATTCCAGTTTCGGCTACCTGATCCATCAATTGGTCAGGTTGCTGACCCCGCAGGAATTTCCCGGCGTGAAAGAGATCAACGCGGTAGACGCCGCAGGGGTTCACCCGCTTCTGCTGGCCGTCGGCAGCGAACGATATATGCCGTTCAGGGAACATGACGGCCCGGAAGAGATACTCACCCAGGCCAATCGCATTCTGGGGACCGGGCAGACCTCGCTGGCCAAATTCCTGATCATAGCCGCTGATTCCCACGGGGTTTCGGCCAAGGATATTCCCGGTTTTTTTCAGCATGTGCTCGAAAGGGTTGACTGGATGCGCGACCTCCATTTCCAGACCAGGACGACGATCGATACCCTGGATTACTCGGGTTCGGGCTGGAACGAAGGGAGCAAGGTGGTCATTGCCTGCGCCGGCGCCCCGAAAAGGACGCTGGCACACGAATTGCCCGGCAACCTGACCCTGCCCGAAGGGTTTTCGGCGCCGAAACTCGCCCTGCCCGGTGCGCTGATCGTCAGGGGGCCGAAATTCACAATGGAAAGCGGGTATGCAGCCCCTCCCATGCTGGCGGCCCATTTCGAACAGTTCCAACCCGAAGGAATTCCCTTGGTTGTTATTGCCGACGACAGCGATTTCACCGCTGCCGGCCTGAACAACTTTCTGTGGGTGACCTTTACCCGCGCCAACCCCTCGCACGACCTGTACGGCTCGGCTGCCTCTGTGGTCCACAAACACTGGGGTTGCGCAGGCCCGCTGCTGATTGACGCCAGGATAAAACCACACCATGCGCCGCCCTTGGAAACTGATCCGGCCATAAGTAAAAAAATTGACCGGCTTTTTGGGCCCGGCGGGGAACTTCACGGGCTCGACTGATGTTTTTTAAACAAAAATTGATTCGTTTAAAATTTTTCCATCCTTTCATTTTAAATTATCTTTGCAGCTAAACCCAGAGGGCTATGAAAAGGGAAGACCGGCAAACTTCCGATCCTTTACTTGCACAAAAATTGAAGCTGGATGAAGTATCCCATGACCGGCTTGATTATTTTTTGGCGAATGGATACCGGGTGCTGGGACAGGCGCTTTACAACTCCGCTTTTCTTCGAGCGGATGACGGTGATTTTTATACCGTTCTTTCCGCCCGCTTGCCCCTCAGCGGCTACAGTTTCACCAAAAGCCAGCGCAAACTCCTTCGGAAGAACAGGTCTTTGTTCAGGTTTGAGATCGGCCCCGCCCGGAAAACGGATGCCAAAACCTGGGTCAATGACCTGTACGGCCGGAAATTTCCCCGGAAATATTGCGACAACCTGGATTATTTCCTGTTGAACGAGCGCGGGATCAAAGCGGTCGATACCTGGGAAATTGAGATCTACAAGGACGATGAACTGATCGGCTTCAGTTTTTTCGATCTCGGGCATGAGTCGATTTACAGCAAAGTCGGCATTTATGACCCCGACTTCTCGGAATACAGCCTGGGTTATTACACCATGCTTGAAGAACTGGCTTTCGCGCAGGACCGCAATATGAAATACTACTATCCGGGCTATGTGGTGCCGGGCTGCCGGGATTTTGATTATAAACACCGGTTGGGCGATGTTGAGGTCAAGGATTGGCATACCGCTGAATGGCAGCCTTACTCCAGGATAAAGCATGCGCCGCTTTTGCTGGAAGAGATGGTCATGGCGCTGACCGGCATCAAAGCGGAACTGCATGCCAGGGGGATCGCTACCATCATGGTCTGGAACCCGAATTTTAATTATCCGTTATGGTGGTACAACAGCGAGGATTATCTGTACCTGCCAGTGGTATTGGGCTTTCTGGACCACGAAGGCGGGATCAAAACCAACAATTACCTCGTTGCCGACCCCTTGAAAAAAACCTATCAACTGCTGAGCTGCTATCCGCTGGACACCTCCAAACAACTGGCCTTCTTTCCCAAAGGCAGCGACTCCATGATGCTGTTCCTGCCGCAGGTCTTCCGAAGGTCGCAACACTGGCCCTGGAAAGACGCCGCCGATCTGGCCGCCAAATTCAGGAAATAACCGGTCTTTTCCCGATGGGTTTTTCCAAAATCGGCAGAAAATGTAACGGCCTCTAAAATGGATTGGCTACCTTTGCCCTTTGTTTTCCCCTGGTTGTGAATTTAATAGCATGTTCGCTGAAAAGCATTATCCCGAATCACTGAATCCGGAAGAGTTGGATGCCTACTTGTCCAAAGGCTGGTACAGGATGGGGCAATCCATCTTTACCACGCATTTCCTTTGTTTCGACCAGCAGTTTTATTCGGCAATTTGGGTCCGGCAAGACCTGGAGGGTTTCGGGTTCGGGAAAAGGCCGCGCAAATTAATGCGCAACAATGACCGCCTGTTCAGGCACGAGATCCATCAGGGAAAAATCGATCAGGCCAAGGAGCGGCTCTACCAGCGGTACCGGCGTTCGTTTCCCGGAATTTTGGCGCCCACCCTCAAAGATTCCCTGCTCGACGGCGAGGAGATCAATATCTACAATACCTTCGAAGTTTGCATCTATGACGGCGATCAACTGGTCGCTTTCAGCTTTTTCGACCTGGGCGCCGACAGTTCTGCCAGCATTCTGGGCGTTTATGACCCGGATTACCGGCAGTATAGCCTCGGCTTTTATTCCATGCTGCTCGAAATGGAATACAGCATGTCCCTGGGGCTGAAGTATTATTATCCGGGTTATGTGGTGCCGGGTTATTCCAGGTTTGAGTACAAACTCCGGATCGGCCCCGTTGAATATTTCCACATGGAGACCGGGGAATGGCTCCCCTACGCCGCCATCAAAGAAGAGGATATTCCGATCGAGAAAATGCGGGAGAAACTCAAGGCCGTGCAACAAAAACTATCCGGCAGCAAGTTGTATTGCAGGGTGCAGTATTACCCCCTGTTCGAAGCCAGCCTCTTTAGCTTCTGGCGGGCCAATTATCTGGATTTTCCCATCGTGTTGAATTGCACGCCGGAGAACAGGGATCGCCCGCTGCTGGTTGTTTTTGACACCAAACACGACCACTATTCACTGGTACAATGCTCCAATTTTGACGACCCTAATATCGTCTTTAACGAAGGGTACCTCAATAATTTTTCCCCCACCAGGTTCCTCACCTCTTTAATGGTGGTGAATGCCTTCTGGGCGGCTTCCGATAACCCGCAGGAGGTCGC
The DNA here is from genome assembly GCA_937873655.1 of uncultured Lewinella sp. GTDB lineage: Bacteria > Bacteroidota > Bacteroidia > Chitinophagales > Saprospiraceae > JACJYC01. Next base: position 11,691 of record CALMYQ010000051.1, read on the forward strand.
CGAAACCTTGCTGGACAACCTCCAGCGGGAACAGGGATGATCCCGCCCATCGGTTTTTCCAATCAATACACCTTTGTTATGCCTGAAGGGTCGGCTTCTCCGCCGAAATCGTAGGGGGCTTCTCCGTGAATGCTCAATTCGTTGGCCGGTACCGGCAATTGTGCCGGGGTCCCGGTTTGAAGCCCTCCAAGCGGATCTGCCGACAGATAATCCTGCCGGGGCCCTGAGCGGCGGCGGTCGAACCAAAGTCCCATCGGTCCGGTATTGAACAGTTCTATGGCCCTTTCATAGAAGATGGCCTTTTTAATGTTCCCGGCGCCGGCGCTGGCCAGGAGTTGGGGCAGGTTGCCGCGCGTTACCCGGGTTCCCGCATTCACTACGGTTACAGCCTGCTGCAATTGATTTAGTCCCAACAAGGCCTCCGCCTTCAGCAATTGGCAGTCGGCCGCCCGGAAGACGGGCATTGGTCCCTGCGTATGGCCGTCTCCGGCAAAACCGCTATCTGTAACGTTGCGGTTGTGTTTATAATGCGAAAAATGCCATTCCCCCCTGGATACCGGAAAATTGACCTGGGCCAGGTAGATGAAATCGGTGGACAGGCGCTTGTCGGGTGAAGTCGCCATCGGATGGGCTAACGGCGCCTCTCCCTTGGCGTTGACCTCCGGATATCGCGCGGGCTGGCTGTTGTCCATGGCCGCTACAATGCGTTGATCGACGCGCGCCCAAAGCGGGCCCAAACCGGTTTCTGCAAAGGTATATTGCTGGTAACTCGTCCATTTACCGCCTTTCGCGATGGGGGCGAAATCAAAGGTCAACCCCTTTTCGGCGTGGTTGAGGACGGCTTGCCAGTCGACTTGCTGGTATTCATCCTCCGTGCGGGGCCATTGCGCCAGGAACCGGGCGGCATACGCATGACAGACGGCCGAAAAATCGGCTCCGCTCAGGGTAAGCCCGTTGAAGTAGGAATGGATGAAATTATCGCCCAACGGAGCGGCGATCTCCGCTGCGTCGGTCAGGTCGCCGGCAGCGGCTGTGACGGCCGACCGGTAGGTGTCAAATGGCGGCAGGTCTTCCAGGTCGGTATGTTCGTCGGTGATCAGGCTCTGGTCGAAGATAAGTCCGAGGTATCCCCGGCTCAGCCCGCGGAGCATATAGGCGGCGGCTTCGATGGACTTGTCCTGCGGGCCGCCCTGGTCAATGCCGACGCCCCGCTCCAGCGCCGATAAAACGTCATTGGCAGATGAGGCCGCCGACAGGCAACCGTACCATGGGTTTTCGGCTATCTGCCTGTAATCCGGCGTTTCCGACACCCGGTTGTGGTAGGCTTTTCGGGGTTCGTCCCCCATTCTTCTGCCGCCGAAATCATCCCAGGGGAAACCGTAGGCATCCGACGCAACGCCGATGCCGATCACGGGATAATTGCCGTGGACGCTTTGCCACCAGGTGGCGTAACCGCCGGCCAGCACCTCCATCAGGTCGGCGCCGGTGCCCAATACGGCATCCCGGTCCGGGTGGTTCTCGTTTTGAATGTCCAGTTTGTTGCAGCTGGTCACGGACAAGCCGATGAAGATGCCGCAGAGCGCGGTTTTGAGCGTGTATCCTGGCATTTTGCGTAAGCTTTTTTTCATTTGAATCAGGGTTAAAAGCCTAGTTCGAGACTCAGGCTGACGGATTGGCGTTGCGGATAATTGAAATTGTCGACAGTAAACAGGCTGGGGTCGCCCAGGGGCGTGGTACGCGACTGGGAACCCGGGTTGAGGATCGCGTAATTGGCGCCCGGCAAGCTGCTGACATCGGGGTGGAAACCGGAATATCCGGTAGACGTAAACAGGTTTCTGCCGATGATGCTGATCCGGATGTTTTCCAGGGCTCCCTTGAACAGGGACGTCAGTTTTTCCTTGCCGATATTAAAGGAAACGGACGCCTCACGGAGCATGAAATAGGAGCCGTCCTCGACAAAGTGGTTGTTGGCAATGCCGTTGTCGTAAAGCGCCTGGAAAAAGCCGCCGGTGATGTCGGGGTAGGCCGAAAAATCACCGTGCCTTTCGGTCAGGTACAGGGTTTGCCGGGTACGGTTATAAATTTGCCCGCCTTTCTTCCAGTCAAAAAGCGCGTAAAGCTGAAATCCTTTATAGGCAAAGGTATGGGAGAAGCCCATCCGGAATTTAGGGTTGATGTCCCCGATCGTTTCCACTTTGGGGTCGCCGTTAGGCCCCAGCAACAGGTACGGGCGTTCATCCGGGGTGCCGATCTGGTCAACCCTGACCAGGTAGCCCGCGGCATTGAGGGTATAATCAGCCGGGTTGATGCCTTCCTGGTCGTCGAGTTGGCTGGGGTCAGTAGCGAAAACGTGTCCGGTCATCGCGCCGAAACTGCCGCCCTCCTCGATCCTGAAATAGGCGGTTTCCGGTGTGGGGCCCGTATTGTAGGCGGGAATATCCAACCGGGTAACGGTTTGTTCCATCTTGTCGAAGGAAGCGGAAATGTTCCAGTACAGGTCTTTATTCCGCATGCGGAACAACCTGGCCATGTCGATACCCAGGGATGCTTCGTAAATTTTGGCTTCCAGTACCCCTGCATTGCGCCATTGGGCCGAAAAGCCCGCTGCACCGGAAAGCGGCGCGAGCAGGATCTGGTCCTCCGTAACGGCTTTGACATAATTGAATTCAAGGTCGAAGGCGCGCCAGAATTTGGCGTTGAGGCCGACTTCCGTTTCCTGTGCCCGGGCCGGTTTGAGCATCCGGTTGCCCAAGGTATTCTTGACCAGATTGCCTCCGGACAGGTCATAGGTTTCAAACCGCTGTTCGAACAGGGGCCGGATGCCGGCAGTGCCGACGGCCGCGCGCAGTTTCAATTCCTGGAACATCCGAAGCTTGATGTCTTCCGTTATCCGGTAAGCTCCCGCTACGCGGTAATAATCGGCCCAATCCTCCTCCGGACCGAATAGGGAGGACTGTTCTTTGCGGAAAAGACCGCTGAACAGGTATTTTTTCTTATAGTCGACGTCGGCGACCAGAAAGCCGCTGTAGGCGACGATCTCCTCCCTGCGGGAATCCGTCTGACGATTATCGCGTGTATTATCCAGCGACTGGATGCCGGCGACGATCAGGTTCTCGCCGCTGGATTGTTGCAGATCCTCCGAAAAGTCTTCATACAGGAAACTGCCCTGGATAGCGGTGTTGAAACCCGAAAATTCCTTTTTGATCACCGCTTTGATATTGGAGATAAAGGCCCGGTTGTCCAGTTCGGACCGGAATATGCCGCCGCCGTTGCTTTGCTGCACGCCTGCCGTGGCGAATGAGCCGAACAGGCCCGGCACCTTGCTGCTCAGGAACCCTTTTTCAAGGAACTGGCTGAATCGCTGGTTGGTTTTGTCCAGCGCGGCAGTCCAGTGAAAGCTAAGCCAGTCGCTGGGCAGGTAAGAGGCCCCAAAACTGCCCATCAGGCGATTCCGGTTGAGGGTTTGGGTGGAATTAGCCTTGTAATACAATGGGTTGATCTCCCCCATGCCGGTATTGTCGATATCCCAGTCGTAGGCGGCGCCGTTTTCTTCGTTGGGCGCCTCCAGTTCGAAAATGGGCGTCAGGGCCAGCACGTGATGCAGGTAGCTGTCGTCGGAAAACAGCCCGGGATCCGGCAGGTCCTGGCCGGAGCCGGCGTACATGGAGCTGATGCTCAGGTTGAATTTGGAACTCAGTTCGTGATCCAGATTGAGCCTGAAGGTATTCCGGGTATAAGCGTCATTCGCCTGGAGGATGCCTTCATCCCGGAATCGCTGGGCGGATGCATAGAAATTGGTGGCGCCGGAATGCGCCTGCACGCCCAGGAAATGTTCCTGGAATGCTCCCCTGCGGAAGAGGATATCTTCCTGGTAGTCCTGCAGGTTCGGAAGCGGGATGTCAAATATGCCGGTCTCATGGGTGTTCCCGAGCACGGGCTGCGGGCCGTCAGGGTCAACGATTTCGCGATTGGTGAATTCGTTGACCGGATAGCGGTTGATGGCTTTGGAAAAGCCGGCTTCACCCCGGTAGGTGACTTTTGTATCGCCCACCGCCAGTTTGTTGCCGCGTTTGGTGAATATTTCAATCACGCCGTTGGCGGCCCGGGAGCCGTACAGGGAGGAGCCTGCAGATCCCTTGAGGATCTCAACTTTTTCAATATCGTCCGGGTTAAGGTCGGCCAGGGAGGTTCCGTTGAGGTAAATCCCGTCCATAATGACCAGCGGTTGCTGCCCGTTGGCCAGTGCATTGGCTGACCGGATCTGGAAATACGCCGCTTGCCCCGGTTGGCCGCCGGGTTGCTGCACCCGAAGCCCGGGGATCCTGGCCTGAAGGTCGAGCCCGAAATACGGGGCAGGCGGCCTGGGACGCGGCAGCGCGCTGACCTGGGCTACGGAAAAGCACATATTCTTGCTTTCGAGGCCGGCGGCTGTTCCGGATTCGATCATGAAATCGGGCGCCTGGATGGGTTTCAGTTCGATATCCATCAGCGTTTTTCCGCCCGGCTGGATTTCGACCGGTTCGAACCCGTCCAGTGAAAAAATGAGTACCGGCGGGGGAGATTTCGGCGTGAAGAACACATCGGCAACCGAAGGCAATTTGAGCTCATATTCCCCTATGAGATTCGTGACGGCGTATTCGGAAGTTCCCTTGAGCTGAACCCGGACGCCGTTCAGCGTTTCACCGTCATCCGAGGAGCGAACGGTGCCTTTTAATACCGATCCCTGGCCGTAGATCAGGCTGCCGGATAAAATCGCGGCGATGAAAAAAAGAAAGCGTAGTGAATTATTCATAGTGATTGTTTTGGGGGATGCTGGATGCTTGATACTTGATGCTGGATGCTGCCACGCTGAGGCGTGGTGGATGCTGGTTGCTGGATACCGTCCGCCAAAGGCTCGACTTCGGCGGACGGAGGGCACTAGTGACTGCTCTCTGACCACTGACCACTGATAACTGATAACTGATAACTGTTAACTGATAACTGACCACTGATAACTGACCACTGGTCACTGGTCACTAAAGCGACGCAAAATTTTGCGGCGCTACGGGCATCATTTGACCTTCAACTGCACCGCTTCCTCCAAAGGCGTAGAAAGACATCCCCAGGTACCGCCGTTCTTGATCGACAAGATGGCGTATTTCCCGGAGTGATATTGGGTCGCCTTGAACTTGAACTCCGGCGAAGCCTGTAATTCCTGGGTGCCGGGGGCGACCACCCATTCGTCCACGTCTTCCGGCAGGAGATAGAGGGTAAAGCGATAATCCTTGTCCTTGAAGTCGTACTTCAGGTTGATTTCCTGGCCCGGTTGAACAGTGGACGCCTTGGCCAGGCCGATGGTTTCGCGCTTGTATTTGCAAGGCTCGAAGTCGGTGACCGGGTACTTGGGCGTTTCGTAAACGTAAACGGCTTCTTCTCCTTTGGCTTCGAGGGTATTATCATTCCAGCTAGCCGACACAGGGACGGCCGTCTCATTGGGGTTGATCATCACCACACCCGGTTTTTCCCGGACGGCAACGAGGGTGTCGCTCCTGGGAGCTTTCAGCCGGTCCTGGTAATCGAGGATAGCTTCAATCCCGTATTTCGGGCCTTCCCCTAAAACGTAGGCGGCCTTCCGGTTGCCGTTGGGCGACTTGACGACGACCTCGTAGTATTTGTCTTCCGACCGGCTGTTGTTCAATACTTCGGAGATCACAGCGCCGGGCTTATTGCCTTTCACCAGCAGTTTCAGGGTGCTTGGCGTAGTGCCTGACCATACGGTGTATTCACATCCGGACTCCTGGCAGCAACGCGGGCTCAACCAGGAGATGAACAGCGGCGTTCCCGGATTCTTGGGGTCGAACACCAGGCGAAGATCCTGGACAGGCGTGCAATTGGGATCGGAAGCCGTTACGCTGACCTCCTGGATCTGTTGCTCGAGCATCGGATCGATATAGGGTTCCTCCTCAAAGCCGGCGGCCTGAGGCTGTGCGGTATTGGTCTGCGGATTGGCATTCTTGGCTCCCCAATCCGGCTTTTGCGGTACCGGGGCGGCAGCCGGTTTGGTATTGACGGCCAGATCGGGCTGGTCATAAGCGGAGGTGCTGAATGAGCGGGCGTCGGCGGCTTTGAGCCAGAACGATTCGATCGGTGTTTCCTCGTCGGCGCCGGAAGCTGTTACGCTGACGACCACCTGAATCGTATGGATGCCCCTTTCCAGGTCTGTTTCATCCAGGGCAAAATCAAAGGGCATCTGCGCCCCCGGGATGAGCGGGAGTTTTTCCAGCGTAAGATCCCTGTGTTTGGGATTCACGTACCGCACCATGGCAACGGGCTTCGAATAGGCGCAGGCGGAATAGGCCGGCAGGTAAAGCCATCCCTGGATATGGTTGCCCGTGAGGAGGGCCTGGCCGGTGACCTGACAGGAGTCGGGCAGCGGTTCGGATTCTTTCATTTCAACGAAGGCGTTGGGGTTGGGCGCCGGTAATTGGGGCTTGTCCGTCACGCTGATCAGGCCGTCGTAATTGACGACTATAGGCTCGGGGCAGTTGTCGCCCCAGGCCAGCACGCGAGCGTAGTAATCGCCGGGCCGCAGCAGGCACATCGGCTCGCGCCGGATGGCGTTGCCCATGGCTGTTTGCTGGTTGCCGTCAGCGCGGATCGGCCGCCAGACTTCGTAACTGTTCCGCAGCTCGACGGAAAATTTCCAGTTGCGGTTTTCGCAGTTGGTGCACTGAATGAGCAGGGCCGGCCGGTTGCCCGATTCGCAGTAGCCCGATTTTTCAATACCCAGCAGGATATTTGGATCCTTGCAGGGATTGGCCGGAGCGGGTTGCTGGTAAACCGGGACGCTGCTGACCGGGGTGTTTTGCACCATTGGCTTTTGCACAGGTTCGGGGGATTTCCGGGCGATGGCCGGTTTTTCCTGGGCATCGTACCGAAATGGATTCTCCAGTTCATAGGTAGAGAATTTCCTGGAGATGGACTGCGGATTGCGATAGTCTATGCTGACGGAATAAAAGTGCGTATCGGACAGGCCGGTGATCGTAAGGGTATCCGTCTGGCGGTTTTTGATCCGCTGCAGATCGCTGACGAGCATCCGTTTGCCGGCAATATCCAGGAGAGAACCCTTGTCCTGAACCCATACCGAAACCTCCAGCTCGTCCATTTTGCTATGCGTAAAGAAGAGCGACAGTCTTGCAGTGCCTTTGTCAAGCCCCGGCAGGAAATTCACAGTGAATGCCGGTTTTTCTTTTTCCAGCAGACCGCCGAAAATATCCTGTGCCTGAACTGACCAGGATTGAAAAAGAAAAAGGCAGCAGATGAAAGTAAGGCATTTTTTCATGCTTATGCAGATTTAAATTGAATACGAACGGCTAAGACCAGCAGGTCCATCCTAGGTTTTTCATAATATGATTTGTTCCCGGTGAAAGGTTCAGGCGCTGAAGAGAGTAGACAGAGGCGCGCCCGATTTCAGAGCAGGCGCATCCATTAGACGTGATAATGCTTTCCAGGGCACAAATATATAAATTTTTTGCAATAAAAAAATTATTCGTTTTCCCGCTAAAATCGTTCTATTTTTGCGGCGTTTTTGGAACCAAGCCCCGAAAGTGGCGGTTTCATTCATAAATTCAGCTAAAGCACAATACTGAGATATGCAAAATCTTAGCGAACAGGAAATCATTCGCAGAGAAAATTTGCAGAAAATTCGCGATTTGGGTTTTGATCCGTATCCTGCAAATCACTTTGAAGTAAATTTTCATTCTTCTGATTTTTCAACCGAACAATACCTGACCAACCTGTCAAATCTGCTGGGGCAGGTCAAAGGCTGGTCTCCTGAAAAGGGTGCTGAAGCCCTTCAAACCCTGATCCAGCAGCGGTTCAAGGCCCAGGCCCTGACCGGCGAGGGTTGGGATTTGCCGGAAAACCCCGAATTCAAACCGGAATCCGGCAGATCGTCCGTTTCCCTGGAGCAATTCATCGAACAGATCAGGAAAGAAGCGCTGGGCGATTTCGGCCCTGACCGGATGCCGGAAGTGGCAATGGCCGGCCGTTTTATGGGGCAACGGGGCCCGTTTGCCCAGCTTCAGGACAGCCAGGGCCGCATCCAGCTGTATCTGCGCAAGGATGAGATCGGGAAAACCGAAGAGGAAAAAGAACGCTTCAACCAACTCATCAAACTGCTGGATATCGGTGATTTTATCGGCGTCAGGGGGGAATTGTTCGGAACCCAAACCGGGGAACTGACCCTCCATGCCCGCCAACTGGTATTGCTCAGCAAAGCGCTGAAGCCCTTGCCGATCGTCAAACGCGACAAGGACGGTCACGTGTACGATGCCTTTACCGACCCTGAACAGCGGTACCGGCAGCGATATGTCGACCTGACCGTTAACCCGCAATTCAAATCAATTTTCATCACGCGAAGCCGGATCATCTCTGCTATGCGGCGGTATTTTGATGCCCAGGGATGGCTGGAAGTGGAAACGCCCATTCTCCAACCCATCCACGGCGGTGCGGCGGCCAGACCGTTCAAAACGCACCACAATACCCTGGATATGCCCCTGTACATGCGCATCGCCAATGAGCTTTACCTCAAACGGTTGATCGTAGGCGGGTATGACGGCGTGTATGAGATCGGGAAAATGTTCAGGAATGAAGGTATGGACCGGACCCACAACCCGGAATTCACCTCCATGGAAATCTACGTAGCCTACAAAGACTACAACTGGATGATGGAAATGGTGGAACAATGCCTTGAGTACATCACCCGGGAAGTCTGCGGCCGAACCACGGTGCAGGTGGGCGACCATACCATCGATTTTGCCGGACCCTACCGGCGCCTGACCATGGCTGATTCCATCCGCGAGTACGCCGGGATCGATATCTCGGAAATGGACGAGGAGGCCTTGCGCAAGGCCTGCCGCGACCTGCGCATAGAGGTGGACAATTCCATGGGTAAGGGTAAACTGATCGATGAAATTTTCGGGGAAAAGGTGGAACACAACCTGATCCAGCCGACCTATATTACGGATTATCCCATTGAAATGACGCCCCTGGCCAAGAAGCACCGCTCTTCCCCGGGGCTGGTTGAACGCTTTGAGCTGTTTGTCAACGGCAAAGAGATCGCCAACGCCTATTCAGAGTTGAACGACCCTATCGATCAGCGCGAACGGTTTGAGGACCAGTTGAAGCTGGCCGCCAGGGGAGACGAAGAAGCCATGGCGCTTGACGAGGACTTCCTGCGGGCGCTGGAATACGGCATGCCCCCCACATCGGGTCTTGGGATCGGGATGGACCGGCTCACTATGCTGCTGACCAACCAGTATTCCATACAGGAAGTATTGTTCTTTCCGCAGATGAAGGCAGAAATCCGCCAGTAAAACCGGAAGGGGAGGGGCGCTATGACTTCAGGTCGAGGATGTTGATCCGGGGGCCGCAAAAGGCCAGGTCCACTTCGACATTGGAGGCCACGACCACCAGCCGTTCGGGGCCGGTGAAATCCCTGATCAGGCCATGGAACCATTCTACGCCCTGGGTATCCAGGTTGGTGCTGGGTTCGTCCAGCAATAACACCGAAGTGCGCGAACAGATGGAGAGGGCCAGTTTGAGCCGTTGTTTCATGCCTGAAGAAAAATGGCGCACCTGTTTTTTTCGGGCGGAAGCTGGAAATCCAAGCAGGTCCATCAAACCCGATGCGTTGAGGCCGTCCGTCAGCGGTTGGAACTTATGGTGGAAAAGTATGGACTCGGGCAGCGTAAACTCCTCGATCAGTTCGATATAGGGAGCAGCGTAGGCGACCTGCCGGAAAACCTTGTTGATCTCTATGGGGGATTGGTCCAGGCTGAACCTGATTTTTCCTTTGGAAGGGGTGAGGTGGCCGGATATCAGTTTCAGCAAAGTGGATTTTCCGGCGCCGTTGGGGCCGGTTACGGCATATGCCTGGCCTGGTTGCAGGTCAAGATTGACATTTTTCAATATCCATTCCCACCGGAAGCGTTTTCCGATGCCGGTCAGTTCAATCCTCATATACGCCGCTGCCGTTTAAAGACTGGTATCCTTTCACCACTCCTGCTTCAGCTACCTTGATAAAGCCGAGTATATCTTCCCGTTCCGGAGTGGGTTCGATGAGTTCTTCAACTTCCTGAATGGCCCTGGACAGGTTGTACCCTTTGACAAAAAGGATGCGGTAAATATCGTGGATATGGTTGATGGTTTCGGGAGAGAACTGCCGGCGGGTGAGGCCGATGGCGTTGATGCCGGCGTAGGACAGGGGTTCCCGGGCAGCTTTGATATAGGGCGGCACATTTTTGCGCACCAGCGAACCGCCGGCAACGAAGCTGTGTTTGCCGATGCGGATAAATTGCTGAACGGCGACGAGCCCTTCGAGGATGGCCCAGTCTTCGATCTCGACATGACCTGCGAGGTTTACGTTATTGGCCATGATGACATGGTCGCCCAGGATGCAATCGTGTGCGACATGCGAGTACGCCATCAACAGGCAATAATTGCCGACGACTGTTTTGAAGGAGTCGTTAAACTTCGTCCCCCGGTTGACGGTAACGTATTCCCGGATGACGGTATGGTCGCCGATGAATACATTGGAATATTCCCCTTCGAATTTCAGGTCCTGAGGTACGCCGGCGATAACGGCGCCCGGGAATATTTTGCAGTTCTTCCCGATCCTGGCCCCTTCGAAGAGGGTTACATTCGGACCAATCCAGGTGCCGTCCCCGATAATGACGTCCTTATCGATATAGGTGAATGGCCCAATAGTGACATCTTGGCCAATTTGCGCCTCCGGATGGATTACAGTATAAGCATTAGACTGGATCATGCTACGAGCGCTTAACAATTTGAGCAGTTAATTCGGCTTCCGAAACGATCTTGTTCCCTACGTATGCTGTGGCAGCCATCTGGCAGATTCCCCGCCGGATGGGCGCCAAAAGTTCCATTTTAAACAACACGGTATCTCCAGGTACAACCTTTTGCTTGAACTTGGCATTTTCGATTTTCAAAAAGTAAGTATCCCAGTTGCCGGGGTCCTCGACAGTGGAAAGCGCCAGGATGCCGCCGGTTTGGGCCATGGCCTCAATTTGAAGAACGCCGGGCATTACAGGGTTATTGGGGAAGTGTCCCTGGAAGAAATATTCGTTAAAAGTCACATTTTTTACGCCTACCACATGGTGATCCGACAGCTCGATGATCTTGTCCACCAGTAAAAACGGATAACGGTGGGGCAACCATTGAGCGACCTGTACCGAGTCCATGAGCGGGGTAGCATCGGGGTCGTATTTGGGTTTGGCGCCGAGTTTGCGCTGTTCCACACTTTTTTTCCTGAGCAGTTTGGTGAACTCCACATTGGCGGCATGCCCCGGTTTGGTTGCGATGATCCGGCCTTTGACGGGCGCGCCCAGAAGGGCCATATCGCCGATGACATCCAGCAGTTTATGCCGTGCCGGCTCGTTTTTGAAATAGAGCTTGTCAGCGTTCAGGATGCCTTCCTGCGTAACGGGTATGGCTTCCACGCCCAATTTGGCCGCCAGGTTTTTCAATTCATCTTCCGCCACGGGCCGGTTGCTGATCACTACGGCATTGTTCAGGCTGCCGCCTTTGATGAGGTTGCGCTCCAGCAGGGCCTGCACCTCGTGGAGGAAGACAAAGGTGCGGCATGGCGCGATCTCGGTCTCGTAATCCTCCAATCCGGTGAGGGTGGCATATTGTTGGCCGAGCACTTCCGATTTGAAATCGATCATGGTGGTGACTTCAAAGTGGTCGGCAGGCAGGGCGATCAATTCCGCACCGGTTTTTTCATCCCGGTAGGCGATCGGTTCTTCTATTTCAAAGAATTGGCGATCTGCGTTTTGTTCCTGGATTCCGGCGGCTTTCAACGCTTTGACGTATTCGGCGGCGCTTCCATCCAGGATGGGGGCTTCCGGGCCGTCGATCATGATCAGCACGTTGTCGATCTGCAGGCCGCACAGGGCCGAAAGCACATGCTCAACGGTGGATACGGTAGCATCATTGACCTGGATGGTCGTACCCCTGTCGGTCGAAATGACCCTGTTGATGTCAGCGCTCAGGACCGGCTGATTTTCAAGGTCAACGCGTTGGAATTTAAATCCGTGGTCTTCGGGGGCAGGATTGAACGTCAGGGTCGCTTGCTGGCCGGTGTGCAAACCGATACCGGTCAGGCTGACAGGCTCCTTGATCGTGTGTTGTTTCATCTCGTATGGTCTGGACATCTAATAAAACTTGACGATTTTAACAAATCGAATGATAATCGGTTTATCGGAATCCATTGTGCACAACAGATAGAGGCAAATTTAAAGTCCTTTCAGGTTTGGTCAGGATGATGACTTCTGTTTTTGGTAACACACCTGCTCGGGATCTGTTATTTTTCCTTTGGTGTGACAGCTTTTTGAAGTTGGTGTATCTGGCGGTAAATTTCGGGCAATTTTTTGAAAACTGCATAAGCCTTTATGTAGTCATTGTAGGGAATGGCCGGCGAACCGAACAGTGCGGTATCCGGAGTCTCTACATGAGCCGCCAGTCCGCTCTGGGCCTGTATCTGCGTACCCGCTGCGATTTTGAGGTGGCCGGAAAAGCCAACCTGTCCGCCGATCCGGCAGTTCGGGCCGATCTTGGTACTGCCTGCAATGCCGGTTTGAGCCGCTATCACGGTGTTTTCCCCGATTTCTACATTATGGCCTACCTGGATAAGGTTGTCCAGCTTGACACCCCGCCGGATGATGGTTGACCCCAGCGTTGCCCGGTCGATGGTCGTATTGGCGCCGATCTCGACGTTGTCTTCCAGGACTACATTTCCAAGGTGTTGGATCTTTTTGTAGGATCCGTCCGGTTGGGGTGCAAAACCAAATCCATCGGCGCCGATAACGGCATTTGACTGTACGGTGCAATACTGCCCGATCTCGCATTCTTTCAGGATGCGGACGCCCGGGAACAGGACGGAATGGTCGCCGATAGTAACCCCCGGGCCGATGAACACCTGTTCGTGGATCCACACATGGTTGCCGATCCTGGCGCCTGCCGAAATGATGCTGAACGGTCCGATATTGACATCCGTTCCCAGTACGGCCTCCGGATGAATGTCCGCTTTTTCGGACCTGACCGCCAGGCTTTTCTGAATTTTCCCGAATTCCTGGGTGAGAAAGGCGATTGAACTGTACACATCCTCAACCCGGATCAGTGTTGCCCGGATCGGTTCCTTCGGCTCAAAGCTTTTGGAAACCACCAGAATGGATGCAGTGGTCGTATAGGCAAACGGCTCGTATTTCGGATTGCCCAGAAAAGATATGGTGCCCTCACCGCCGACCTCAATCGGACTGGGTTTCCTGACAAAAACTTCCGGGTCCCCTTCGACCGTTCCGTTTAAAAGCCCTGCTAAATGACTTGCTGACAGTTGCATGCGGCAAAGGTAGCAAAAAAGCGATAACATGGTTTAAACTTGGTGTCAAGAGGTTTTTTCGATACCCCTCCGGCTGCTTCAATGCGAATGCTCTGCCAGTCGCTTTTTCCTTATTTCTTTGGAAGGGCTTCCGGCGTGGTAAAGGACCAATCCAACCTGCCGCCCTGCGGGTCATGGTGGAAAATCAGCACCTGGTCGGGGTCAAAGCTGGTCACGTATTCCGGTGCATACCGCGGATCCAGGCTGTTGTTGAGGCCGGCGCCCAACAGCACAACGCCCTCGGGGGTGCGGTAGGAAAACTTCTTGGCTTTGGTGCCGAGGTCGCCGCCCACCATGATGACCTGGATGCCCTTGTTCTGCACCGCCGTCAGCATCGGGTAAACCGTTTCGGTGAATAGGCTGGCGGAATCGCAGGTGACGGCCGGGTCGGGGTAGTTGGCATTGAATACCTTGATCTGTTGCCCGCCGCGGTCGGTGATCAGGCCGGCCAGCAACGCATGATGGTGGAGGATAACCAGGTGGGACGCCTGTTGAATGGTATCGCAAACGCTCCTGATCAACTCAAGTTGCCGGGATTTGGCTGCGCAGTTGTCCTGGGCCGGCGTTGAAGGGTAATACCAAAAGTAGTTCGTATTGAGGACAACCAGGCAAATGCCGTTTATCCACTCGGCGTAAAAGGTCGGCCGGCCGGTATAGGTTTCGATCCGGTCCTGCCCGCCGAATAACAGATCATGGTTGCCTAACGTCCATTGTGTCCGGGATGAACCCAGATCAAAAAGGGAGTCCAGGTAATCGAGCGTACCGGGCTCTTCCGTCGTCCTGCTGCAAATGTCGCCGCCCAGCCAGACCTGGTCGAATCGGGAAAAATCCGCGCTTTCCAGCCGGGGATCGACCCGGTTGCCCTGGTTCCAATCGTAGATATGCCCCATGAAAAGGTATTGGAAAGCCTTCTCATTCTCCGGTTCGGCGCATCCGCTCCATAAACTGATCAGGAGGAAGCAAATTCCAAAACCAAAACAATTTCTCATGGACGGTTGATTTCACGGGTCATTTTGTCCAGTTCGCTGAGGATCGATTCGGCGTGGCCTGCATCGACGCTTGCGAACATGCGCTCGGATAATTCCTCTATGGTTTTCAGGACGAGGGTGTCCGTTTCAACTTCCGACCTCAATTCTTCCATTTCGGCGATCTCATCAAAATGGGATTCCCGCATTTTCCGGAGTTTTTGTTTTTTTTCCTCTATGGCTGCCGAAAGATGGTGGTGGTGGGCGAGGTCTTCCAGCTTCCGGATCGCTGAATCAAAGAAAGAGATCTTGGCCTCCCTCAACCGGACTTCATCCTGAAAAGCGGCAATCAGCTTTTCTGTTTCCTTGCGCTGTCCGGGGCTGGTTTCTCTTTTCCTCAGCTCGGTTTGGAGCTCTTCGATTTGCTTTTGGGCATCCTTCAGTTCCTGCTCGTTTTTTTCAACCTGCCGGACACAATATTGAATCCGCCGGACGATCTGCCCTGACGGACTTTTTTCAAAGGTCCGTTGTTTTCTGACCTGCCGGACGATGGTCCACACCAGGAGAACCAGCGCGATAAAAATCAGGATCAGCATGAAAAAGCGCATCAGGGGGAATAGCCGGATGATCAGCCACAATGCGGGAATGCCGATCAATAGCCAGATGAATAATTGTTCGTTTTGCCTGGACATTGGCAATTGCTGCTGTTTGAAGCCCAAATATAGGCTTTTGGTTTTACACAATTGGGGCGACCGGGGTTGTCAAGGTGCTTTTTGCAAGGCATTTTTTCGCAACCATGGGCTGCACCGATAACGGTCCTCCCGGTAAAAATCGTACAATTCGTCCATCATCCTGGCGCATTCATCCACGCCGATCTCCTCGGCCCAGGCCAGTAACCCCTTTGGATAGTTTACGCCTTTGGTCATCGCCAGGTCGATATCCTCCCGTTCGGCGATGCCGAAATGAAGGGCATCGGCTGCTTCGTTGATCAGCATGACCAGAATCCGCATAAAGATCATTTGCCCTAACGCCTCATCATTCGAAGGCAGGGGAGCAGGTCCATCCGATCGGTAATCATAGAACCCCCGGCCGGATTTTTTGCCCAGATAGCCGGCTTCCACCAGGTCCTTTTGGGAAAAGGAAGGCTTATACCGAGGCTCATTGAAACAAGCCCTGTATACGGATTCGGTAACCGTATAATTGACATCGTGGCCGATAAAATCCATCAGGGCGAACGGCCCCATGCGAAACCCGCCGAAATGGGTCATGGCCCGGTCAATGGTGGCGGGATCGGCCAGGCCTTCATCCAGAATGCGCAGGGCCTCGCTGTAAAATGGACGCGCCACCCGGTTGACGATGAAACCCGGCGTATTCCTGGCCATTACGGGGATCTTGCCCCATTCTTTTACCCAGGAAACCGCCCGTTTGATTCGGTCACGGTCTGTTTGGGCTGCCGGAATCACTTCGACCAGCTGCATGACTGGCGCCGGATTGAAGAAATGGAGGCCGAAAACCCGGTCGGGATGCGCGCAGGCTGCTGCGATTGCGGTTACGGACAAAGAGGAAGTGTTGGTAGCCAGGGCGCATTCCGGGCTTGCGATTTCCTCAAGCTCCCTGAATACCGCTTGCTTGACCTCCAGCTTTTCAACAATGGCCTCAATGATGAGCGATGCATCGGCCAGGGCGTCAAAATCCGGTACAAACCGGATCCTGCTCAGCAAACCCGACGCTTTTTCCTGTGTGAACTTCCCTTTGGCGGTCAGCAGGGCCATGGTATCCTTCAATCGGGCTTCCGCCTTCAGTGCGGCTTCCGGGTTATTGTCGTAAACCGTTACTTCGTGACCCGCCCCGGCCAGTACCTGGGCAATTCCGCTGCCCATGGCTCCGCTGCCTATGATTCCTGTTTTCATGATCTCAGCTTTACGATTGCCCGCAACAGTCGGGGCAACCGGACCGCAAATATACCCAATGAGCGGGTTTTGTCGGATACGGGCAAGCCTGGAACGGAAATTCGGGTTCTGGCTTTTGTCTTTTTTCTAATTTTGGCGTTTCTTAATCCAAACCTTATATCTGGTATATGAAAGCAACCTCGAAAATCTCCATCCTGACTTTAAGCCTGTTTTCACTGCTTTATTGTTCCCGGATTGAACGGAAAACGATGCCCGTACCGACCGACGGCACCATGGTGAAAATGGGAGAGGAAGAAGAAGGCGAAGAAATCGGCAAACGGGATGCCTGGCTGGAATTGATCCACAGCGCCGGCCCGGGGGTGAACTGGCGTCAGATCGAATATGATAACCGGCTGGCCAAGGTAAGGGCCCGCCTGGATGGAAGCCGCGGGGATTGTACCGGAGGCTCAGAGGTTTTTGCGGAAGGCGCGTTCAGCGGTCAATGGCTGGAGCGCGGATCCATCAACAACGCAGGCAGCGTATTCGATACGGAATACGACCCGGAAGCGGATATGATCTGGCTGGTGTCAGCCGGAGGGACGATCTGGAACAGCGACGCTTTCGGGTCCACCTGGCAGGTGGTCAATCAGGATTACCAGTTCAGCCCGGGGGTCCTGAAATTCGTCCCGCATGACGGCGCCAGGCGCTTGCTGGCCCTCGCCGACCGGATACCCCACTACTCGGATGATGACGGACAAACCTGGACGGCAGCTACCGGTATCCAGCATACCGACGGTTGGGGAAACGTCTATTCTCCGGTCGTCCTCAACGGCGATGATCACGACTGGTATCTGTTTGCCAAACCTTCCTATTGGGAACATGTCAAGCTCTACAAATCAGCCGATCTGGGTGAGAGCTTCCAACCCATCAAAACCATGTATTCGCATGAATTTGAACGGTTTGCCCTTTGTCAGCCGCACCATTCCCAAAAACTTTATCTCGCGGAAAAAGACGATGACAACAAGGCGAAGTTCTACCGGATGGACCTTGCAGCCGATACCCTGATCCCGCTGCCGACTGCTTCGGACCTATACTTCAACGAAGCCCGGACCAATCTCATAGGCTGGCAGGACCCGGACAACGGCGACCTGAGGCTGTTGTGCTATGTCCGGGACGGCGACGTCAATACCGTTTACCGCAGTGATGACGAAGGGCTGCATTGGAATGAACTGGGCGATCTGCCGGAGGGCCCCTGGGAGGTCGGCATGTTTATTTCGCCGTCCAACCCCGATTTGATGCTGATGGGAGCCGTCGACTGCTTCAGAAGCCTGGACGGCGGCCTCAATTGGCAGCGGGTGAACAACTGGTGGGAATATTACGACAACATCAACGGAAAACTGCATGCGGATATGATGCATTTTTCAGAGTTTCGAACGCCCAACGGAACCGCCTTCCAATTGATCAGCAATCACGGGGGATTGAACATTTCCTACGATGGCATGAATTCGGTGAACAACCTGGGCCAGGAAGGGCTCAATGTAAGCCAGTATTATACGGTCCGGACCGACCCCACCAATCCGGATTTTGTCTATGCAGGCTCGCAGGACCAGGGATTCCAGCGATCTGCCGGATTTGAAACCGGGCAGCCCGGGAGCGAATGGTTCGAGCAGGTTATTTCCGGCGATTATGCGCACATCGTTTTCTCCAACGGCGGCGCTTCGCTGTGGACCGTATACCCCGGCGGCTGGGTTTCCCATTACGCCGACCCGCAAAACCAGTACCTGACCGGATCGTATGACCTGGAGTCGGAAAACGAATCAGTTTGGCTGCCGCCGCTGATGCCCAGCCCTTTTCCTGGAGAAAATGCGGTTTACATGGCCGGCGGCAATATCGAAGGAGGCCCCGGTTCGTTCCTCATCCGCCTGGAAGCTCAGGGGGACCAGGTGATTCCCTCCCAGATCGATTATGATTTCAAAGCAGAATCCGGCGGAGAAATTTCAGCCCTGGCGACCGCTCCCGGCGATTCATCCCGCTGGTACGTCGCGACCACCAACGGGCGGTTTTTCTACTCCAAGGATGCAGGCGAATCCTGGGAGCAAACCCTGAATTTCATCCCTGAAGGCCATTATTTATACGGCCAGGCGATCTATGTCTCCAAAAAGAACCCGAACGTGATTTATTTTGGGGGCAGCGGATACTCCAATTCTCCGGTTTATCGCTCACTGAACGGCGGAAAGAATTTCCTGCCGGTCTCCTTCGGCTTGCCGTCCACTACGGTATTTGAACTGGCGGCCAATGAGGATGAAAGCCTGATCTTTGCGGCTACGGAAGCCGGTCCCTATGTTTACGTATTGGCCAAAAACCATTGGTACGACCTCAGCGGTTCCTGCGCGCCGACCCAGACTTATTGGTCCGTCGAATACCTGGAGGCTTCCCGGACGGTCCGTTTCGGCACTTATGGCCGCGGCATCTGGGATTTCCAGTTTGACCCGGATGTGGCAACCAACGACAAGCCTGAGCTGGCCCCGGTCGGCCTCAACGTATTTCCCAATCCGACTTCCGGCGCCTTCCGGCTTGAGGTCAACAGGGTAGGGGAGCGGCCCTTGCCGGCCGTGCTTTATGACGCCGGCGGAAAATTGGTGAAAAAATGGTCCTTCCAGGCCGTGCCCGGCGCCCCATTCACCAAAGATTTGGACATCGCAGAGCTGCCTTCCGGGATCTATTATATCACGGTTGAAAACGACGGCCGCAAGGAATCCGCCAAGTTGATCAAACAGTAACCGCATATGCTGGTTGTCAGTTGTCAGTTGTCAGTCGTCAGTTGTCAGTTGTAACGGAGCTTTCGCGTAAGGAAATCCTTCCTTCATGACAAAACAGTTAATGTGATTGCTCCAAACCGGCAACATCCGTATCGGTCGATTCGGGACCGGCCCCATTAAATATGGATAGAATGGATTTCAACCGACGTCGCAGCATCTAGTCACCAGTCACCAGTCACCAGTCACCAGTCACCAGTCTCCACCACGCCTCAGCCTGGCCTCACCCCCTCATCCCGATGACGCCCAACATCCGGCCGGTCAGTCCTTTATCCCGGCGGTGGGAAAAATATTCGGTCCGGTCGAAAGTACAATAGGGTGAGATTTCGATATTAGCCGGTAAAATGCCGGATTCCCGGAGCTGGTCGCGTAAGGCGGCTTTATTGTCCACATGGTATTTGCCCGTTTTTTCATTCCACTTGCGCTGGTGGTCTGTAAAATGGGCGGCTACCTCGTCGCCGACTTCAAAGCAACAGACGTCGATGCAGGTTCCGATATAAACCAGGCAATCTTCAGGCCGGCTCCGGAAGACCTCCTTCATTTTTCCGAGGGTTTTTCCGGCAATCCCGGCGACAGTTCCCCGCCACCCGGCATGAGCCGCCCCGATTGCGCCGCGGACGGGATCAAGGATGAGAACCGGGGCGCAATCGGCCACTGTGATGGTCAGCAAAATCCCGGCGCGGTCGGTGATCAGGGCGTCGTATCCTTCAGATTGGCCGGGCGCTTCCACGACCTTTATCCGATCGCCATGCACCTGATGTGCGCCCGCTGCCTGATCCTCATTGAATCCTAGAGCTCCAAAAAAGGAAGCCCGGTTCTGTTTCACCGTTTCCGGGTTATCGGAAGTATAAAGACCGAGATTGAGCGTATCGTAAGGAGGGAGGCTGAAACCGCGCTTGCGGGTGCTTTCGGCAGCAAGTACCCCGGCGTACGGGGTAAATATCGCCGGGGTACGAAAGTATGCAGATTGTGCTGGCATCTGGGCTTGAATTGCGGATTTAAACAGTCGGGTAAAGGTAGATAAAGCACCTGGAAGCCCAAAGGCCGGTGAATTGGCGGGGTTATTCCCTGTACGGAAAACGCCGGGCGAGTGATCCGGTGATCTGCCGGACGACTTCGCTGTGCGACCGGTTCCAGTCCGTCGGGCATTCCCGCTCGGTTGCCCAGATCGAAACGCCCGTCTGTCCGTCAAGGATGGAACAGGAAACGAAAACATCGCTGGTCTTGATGCCGGGGAACAAGCCGAAGAAGCCGTCGGAAACAACGGAGGCAAACGTGAATGCAAGGCTCAAACCGAAGGACTCCAGATCAGTGAGGTATTGGGCTTTGGTCACGGAGGTGTACACCACGGCGTCTACCCCGAGGATCTTGGCCAGTTCGGTCGGCGCCATGCCCCAGGATTCCCGGATCCCGATACCTGCTTTTTCGAGGGCCGCATTGGTTTCGGATACGTGCTGGATCTTGATCCGGATGGGGTTTTCGTACTTGTGGGTACGACGGCTGACCTGGTTGTGGAGTTCCATCTGGAAAGCCCGGCTTTCATTTTCTTCGATCTCGTCCAGCATTTCATCCGTGACGCCCCTGGGGATCCGTCCGGTGGTGATGGTCTGGACGGGCAGGAAGGCGATGACTTTGTGCTGGTCGGCAAAATCGTAGTAGCCGGAGGTTTTGTAATACTCCCGGCCGCAACCGGCCAGGAACAGGAGACCGAACGTCAAAATAATCAGGTTTTTCATGGTGATTTCAGTTAAATGAACAAGATTTGGTTGTTTAGGGTGCAGAACTGTTCCGGCAAATACAGGCCCGGAAAACAAATTCTACACCTATATTTATGCCCGCAATCCTGCTGCCCGGAATCGCAACCGGGTTTTTAAAGGTTTATTAACAATTCAAGCGCTTTGGATCCGAACGCACAGGAATGGCAATGGCTCATCAATTCGCCGGAGGTGCTGTTGAAGCACTACCAGCCGGTGATTGTAGCTGCCGTCAACCGGTTTGTTGCCCGCGGATTCTTCGGGCCGGAGGAAAGGGACGAGCTGGTGCAGGAGGTCAACCTGCAACTGCTGGAAAAGAAACTGGGCAGGATGAAGGAGCAGTATTCCGGGGCGGTCCGCTTGAAGACCTATTTTGCAAAGGTTGTCCAGAATGCTGTACTGGAGATGATCCGGTCCAGGAGGCGGCAACCCGATTTTCTGGACGAAGAAGCGCTGACCCACCGGCAGGCTGAACAGCTCCATGCCGATGAAAAACTGATCATCCGCGACGAATTGCTGCGATTGGAAGCTGCCCTTAAAAACTGGCCCAACCGCTACCGGACGCTATTGACCTTCAAGGTCTGGACACGGAGCCTGCTGCAACGTTCGGATGTACAGTTCTATATTGGACCTGCGACCGAAGCCGCGATCGAAAAGCTGCTCCGAAACTGTTCAAGTCCCTATGATAATCTGAATGAAGGAACCGTTTTCAATGAATTGGTAGAGTTGTTCAATGCATTGGAAAATAAGGATACGGATGGGGACTCGCTCCGGCGCTGGAACAACCAGCAGGCTGACCGGCTGATCGAAATCCTCAACGGGGATCCGCCGGTTTCGCGGCATACCCGCGAATCGCTCCGCATACTATTAAGGATGCATTTCGACCAATGATCGATCAGGTAATATCCGAGGCAAGTCAGTTTCGTCCGGTCGAATGGATCGCCACCGTAACGGCTATCCTTTATCTGGTTTATGCCGTTCGCGAAAAACCCGTATGCTGGATCTGGGGAATGATCAGCTGTTCATTCTGGGCTTACGCTTCCTTTGCCTATTACAACCTCTACCTGGACGCGATCCTTCAATTGTTCTATGTGGCCATGGCGGTTGTGGGGTTGTACCAGTGGCGCCGCGACCGGGGCAAGGAAGCCCGGGCAGTCAGGCCGACCACATCCATGTCCTGGAGCGAACACGGCCTTGCGCTGGCGACCGGATTGCCCCTTACCATTGTCTTCGGTTATTTTTTTGATGAATACACCCCCGCTGCCGCTACCTATGCCGATGCCCTGACGACGGTTTTCTCTGTCCTGGCAACCGTCATGCTGGTGCGGAAACAACTCGAAAACTGGATCTACTGGGTGATCACGGATGCCCTTTACATTTACCTTTACGCCTGGCGGGGCGCATGGCTTTTTACCTTGCTGATGGTGGTCTATACCGTTCTGGCGGCGGTCGGGTACTTTTCGTGGCGAAAGCAAATGAAATCCGAATCTATTTAGATTCAGTCTAAATAATGAATTCCAAATAACTTTACGATACACTCTTTTTTTTTCAATTGGAAGGTTTCTATATTTGCAGCGCTTTTTCGGACCATTCTGAAAACAGCTTAAAACCTTTGAAATACAAACGTTACGCATGCGCATGCCGCCGGGTCTGCGATGTGTGATCGGAAAGCAAAACAGTCATTGCTGTAATGAAAAACAAAGCGAACAGCTTGTGGCTTTTAGCCATGATTTTTCTGCCCACCGGCGCTGTAATGGGTCAATCCGGGAGTAGCGGAAGCAATATCCTGATTTATTCCCTGATTGCGGTTGCTGTCCTTATCTTCTTTTATCTGCTGGTTCAGGTTGCTGATAATTTGCTGGCCATCGAGGCCCGCCAGTCCGGCTCCCAACGCAAGGGCGTCAATTATGGGATTTTCCCGCGGATTTCAGAGATCTTCGCGCCCAAATTACCCAGCTTCGTTGAGGACTCACCGGTAACGGTGCTGAAGCGCGGCCACAACATCCTCCTGCAGGGAGAAGCAGCTGCCAGAATCGATGAATCCGTCGAAGCTCAGACCTTTGCCGTTCAGCCTTTTAATTTCAAAGGCATTGCCCCCATCCCCAAAATGCTGGTGGAAGTAGGCGCAGAGGTGAAAGCCGGCGATCCCTTGTTCTTTGACAAGGCCAATCCGGAAATCCACTATGTAGCGCCTGTGAGCGGAGAAGTTATCGCCATCAACCGCGGCGCGAAAAGGGCGATTTCGGAGGTGGTCATCCTGGCCGACAAAACCCAGAAATACCGCTCGCTGAATGCTCCGGATCCGGCATCGGCCTCCAGGGAGGACCTGGTGAAATTCCTGATGGACAGCGGCGCGTGGCCTCTGATTAAACAGCGGCCGTTCAATCTGCTCGCCGACCCGGCGGAAACGCCCCGGGATATTTTCGTCTCCACATTTGATTCAGCCCCGTTGGCGCCTGATCAGAATTTTGTCGTTCAGGGGCGTGAAGCCGCCTTCCGCAAAGGGATCGACGTGTTGTCGAAACTCACTTCCGGCAAGGTTTATCTCGGCCTCAATGCCAAAAGCGCTTCTGTGCCTTCCAAGGCATTTACGGAATCCAATGCTGAGGTCAGGTGGTTCTACGGCAAACACCCGGCAGGCAATGTCGGCATCCAAATTCACCATATCCGCCCCATCGGCCCCAAAGACAAGGTCTGGACCCTTGGGGTACAGGAAGTCATCACCCTGGGCGCCCTGTTCACCGAAAACCGCTTTAACGCTGAAAGAATCGTAGCCCTCACCGGCGCGGAGCTGAAGGATCCGGTCTATGTCCGGACCAGCATCGGCGCCAACCTGGGAGAGCTGCTCAAGGACAACCTGAAAGCCGAGAATACCCGGATGATCACCGGCGACGTGCTTTCAGGCCGCAAATCCGGCCCCGAAGGTTTCCTTGATTTTTATGACGACCAGGTAACGGTTGTGGAAGAAGGCGATTACTACGAATTGTTCGGCTGGCTGCTGCCGATCGAACCCAGGCCGAGTATCTCCAACTCCTTCCCCAATTTCCTGTTTCCCAACCTTAAGTTCAAAGCCAATACCAATTCTCATGGAGAAAGGCGGGCTTTTGTCGTCACCGGCCAATACGAAGAAGTATTGCCGATGGACGTATATCCCCAGGCCCTGATGAAATCGATCCTCAACGGCGAGTTCGAACGGATGGAAGGGCTGGGCATTTATGAGCTGGTCGAGGAAGATGTCGCGCTTTGCGAATTCGTCTGCACCTCCAAACAGCCCCTTCAGCAGATTCTTCGCCAGGGGCTTGAAATGATGCGGGAGCAGGGATAAGCTTTTTTGAACAACAACAGAACGTCGCAAATAGACCATGAAAAAATCGTTGTTAAACTTTTTTAAACGCATTGAGCCGGATAAAAAGAAGTCTCCTTTCCTGCATACGGCCTATGATGCGTTTTTTACCTTCGCCTTCACACCCAACACCACCACAAAAGGCGGCGTCCATATCCGGGATGGCATGGACCTCAAGCGCCTGATGGTACAGGTCGTGCTCGCTCTCCAGTTGTGTTACCTCTACGGCACCTACAACATCGGCCAGCAGCACTTCGAAGCATTGGGTATGTACGGCGGCTTCTTTGAGGGATTCCACCTCAAATTGTTCCACGGCCTGATCAAGATCCTGCCGATCTTCATCGTCACCAACGTTGTCGGCCTGGGGATCGAGTTCTGGTATTCCGCCAAAAGAGGGCACGCCGTTGAGGAAGGATTCCTCGTATCGGGCGCCCTTATCCCGCTGATCATGCCGCCGGATATCCCGCTGTGGATGCTGGGGCTTTCGGTGGCTTTCGCCGTTATTCTGGGCAAAGAAGCCTTCGGTGGTACGGGCATGAACATCTGGAACGTAGCCCTGCTGTCCAGGGTGTTCATTTTCTTCGCCTATCCGACCTTTATCTCCGGCGACGAAGTCTGGGTTTCCGACATCCACAAGATCAAGGACATCGGCTACCAGTCGGTCCAGTACGGCTGGGCGCACCACTTCTTTGACTGGATCTTCAGCGGTTTCGGGTGGAGTACATTCGGCAACGGGGCCCAATCCGTGATCGACGGATATACCGGCGCTACTCCCCTGGCTCTGGCCGCCAAAGGAGGATGGGACAACGTGCTCAACGTCTATTCCACACACCAGATGTGGTGGGGCGATATCCCCGGCTCCATCGGCGAAACCTCCAAGCCGCTGATCATCCTCGGCGCGCTGTACCTGGTTTTCACCAAGATCGCCGACTGGCGCATCATGGTCTCCATGGTACTTGGTTGCACTTTCATGGGACTGATCATGAACGGCATGGCGCCCGATCAGATCACCGCCGATACGGAGAATATCTTCAAATTCATGGCAGTGCCCTGGTACTACCATTTCTATATGGGGAGTTTCCTGTTTGCAATGGCTTTCATGGCAACCGATCCGGTAACCGCGGCTTCCACCCGGCCCGGGAAATGGGTATACGGATTCCTCATCGGCGCCGTCGGCCTGATCATTCGTGTGTGGAACCCCGCTTATCCGGAAGGATGGATGCTGGCGATCCTTTTCATGAACACCTTCAGCGCATTGATAGATAATGTGGTGCTGAACGCCAACATGAAACGCCGTCAGAAACGGACCGCAGCCGTCTCGTCCTGATTATTCAATGATAAAAAACAAATGCTGTGAGTACCAGATACGTCATTACATTTATCATTATTCTGACCAGCGTTGTGGCAGTCGCCCTGACCGGCTTCAGGCAAGTCACCAAAAACAAGGCCGACCTGAACGAGGAAATCTTCAACAAGCGGTCTATCCTGCAGGCTGTTGAGGCGGAATTTCCCGAAGGTACCAAAGTCAGCGGTTTTACCGAGGATCAGATCCTGGAAATCTTCGACAAACAGGTCGAACAAGTGGTGCTGAATATGGCCGGCGAAGTTCAAACCGGCAAAAAAGCCGAAGATGTCGACCTGGCCACGGAAAAGAAAAAACCGGAAGGCGATCGCCTGCTGCCCTTGTATATCTTCAACCAGGACGGGAAGAAATACTATATCCTTTCCGTACGCGGCCGGGGCTTGTGGGATGAGATCTGGGGCAATATAGCCCTGGCCAGCGACCTGAACACGGTTGTCGGCGCTACATTCGACCACAAGGGCGAAACGCCGGGCCTCGGCGCCGAGATCAAGGACAACCCCGCTTTTGCGGCCCAATTCGAGGGAAAACAAATCTATCAGGACGGTAAACTTGTTTCCATTAAAGTCCGCAAGGGCGGCGCCCAGGATGAACAACACGAGGTGGATGCCATCACGGGCGCTACCATTACCTCCGAGGGTGTTACCGAGATGCTGAAAAAAGGGATCAAATTCTATGAACCCTACTTCAACAGCATCCGCAGCAAGCAATAATTCTTCTGAGGACATTTAAATCGTAAGATAATGGCTGAAACGGCAGTAAAAGAAAAAGAAGTCAAAACCGCGGAACCGTTCTTTGGTAAAAAAGAACGCAAACTCCTGACGGACCCGCTGAACGATAACAACCCGATCACAGTACAGATCCTCGGGGTTTGTTCGGCGCTTGCGGTGACCTCCCAGGTCTATCCGGCTTTCGTGATGGCCATCGCTGTTACCTTGGTGACGGGTTTCTCCAACCTGTTTACCTCTATGCTGCGGAGTTACATCCCGTCGCAGGTAAGGATGATCGCCCAATTGGTGATCATTGCCTTTCTGGTAAGTATGGTCGAACTGGCGCTTAAAGCCTACAATTTCCCGATCTACAAACAGTTGACCGTATATATCGGCCTGATCATTACCAACTGCATCGTGATGGGCCGCCTGGAAGCGTTTGCCATGGCCAACAAACCGTGGCGGTCGTTCCTCGACGGCATCGGCAACGGACTCGGTTACGGCGCCGTCCTGATCATTGTGGCGCTCATCCGCGAACTCTTCGGTAAAGGCAGCCTTTTTGCAGGGAGCGCCATTGAAATGAAGATCATCGGCCCTTCGGCAGATTATTTCGTCAATACCACGGAAAGCACCCTGTTCGGTTGGTACTCCAACAATAACCTGATGGTGGTGCCGTCGGCAGCCATGTTTGTCATCGGTATCCTGATCTGGATTCAGCGCAGCCGCAACAAGAAGCTGGTCGATATTTCCTGATCCCGGACCTGCAGACTCAATTTACTGGCTACAGCTAAAAACAAATACAATGGGCGAATTCATCAATACCTTTATAAAATCGGCCTTCATCGAGAACATGGTGCTTGCCTACTTCCTGGGCATGTGTTCTTATCTCGCCGTATCCAAATCGGTAAAAACGGCGTTCGGCCTGGGCCTTGCCGTTATTTTCGTATTGGGCATCACGATGCCGATCAACTGGCTCATCAGCGAAAAACTGCTGAGCGAGAACGGGTTGTTCGGAATGGACCTGACCTTCCTGCGATTTATCCTTTTCATCGCGGTGATCGCATCCATGGTACAGCTCGTTGAAATGGTCGTGGAGAAATTTTCCCCTTCCCTGTACAACGCACTGGGGATCTTCCTGCCGCTCATCACGGTGAACTGCGCGATCCTCGGCGGCTCCCTGTTCATGGTGGCGCGGGAATACACCTTCAACCAATCCGTAGCCTTCGGCCTCGGCGGCGGCTTCGGCTGGTTCCTGGCCATTGTGGCTATTGCGGCCATCCGGGAAAAAATGCGGTACTCCAACGTTCCGGCGCCGCTGCGCGGCCTGGGCATGGCCTTTATCCTGACAGGCCTGATGGGCATCGCCTTCATGAGCCTCATGGGTATTGATCCGGGCGTATTTGCAGGTAAATAAAATTCGAGTTGAAACGAACGGACCCATTTAAAGTCCAACGGCTCTTTCAGCCAATAAAATATTTTCTGAGATGATCATTGTTAACGCCGTTATTGTTTTCGTTGCCGTCATTCTGGCGCTGTCCATTATGCTGATCTACGCCCGGAAGCGCCTGGTTGCGCAGGGTGAAGTGAAGCTGGTCATTAATGGAGATGAAAGCAATCCATTGTTGGTTAAGCCGGGCAGCTCCCTGCTTTCCGCCCTGGCCGATAAGAATATCTTCCTCTCCTCCGCTTGTGGCGGCGGCGGCACCTGCGCCATGTGCGAATGCCATGTGGATGAAGGCGGAGGTGACGTACTGCCGACCGAACTCAACCACCTCACCCGCCGCGAGGTTGCCGAACACAAACGCCTGGCTTGTCAGGTCAAAGTGCGTCAGGATATGAAGATCCGCGTTCCGGAAGAAGTGTTCGGCATCAAAAAATGGGAATGCGAGGTCATTTCCAACTACAATGTGGCCAGCTTCATCAAAGAATTCGTGGTGAAGCTCCCTCCGGGCGAATCCCTCGAATTCCAGTCGGGCGGATACATCCAGATCGACGTACCGGAGATCACCGTTGACTTCAAGGATTTCGATATCACGGCTCACCCCAACTACCACGATGACCCCAAGAAATTCCAGTCGGAATGGGATCACTGGAAGCTCTGGGACCTGAGAATGGTCAACCCGGAACCGCAATTCCGGGCCTACTCCATGGCCAACCACCCGGCTGAAGGAAACATCATCAAGCTGAATATCCGTATCGCGACGCCGCCCTGGGATCGCAACAAGAATGCCTGGATGAGCGTTAACCCCGGGGTTTGCTCCAGCTACGTGTTCTCCCTCAAACCGGGCGACAAGTGCACGATCTCAGGCCCTTACGGAGAATTCTTCATCAAACCGACCAAAAAAGAAATGGTCTATATCGGCGGCGGCGCCGGGATGGCCCCGCTCCGCTCGCACTTGTTCCACCTCTTCCAGACCGTGAAGGAACGCGACCGCAAAGTCTCCTTCTGGTACGGCGGCCGTACGCGCCGGGAACTGTTCTATATCGATGAATTCCGCCAGATCGAGCGCGATTTCCCGAACTTCAAGTTCTTCGTTGCACTGGACAATCCGCTGCCCGAAGACAACTGGAAGATCAAGGAAAATATGGACGATCCAAACGGCGAAGGCTTCAAGGGGTTCATCATGCCGGTGTTGTACGAACAATACCTGAAGAACCACCCAGAGCCGGAAGAGATCGAATACTACTTCTGCGGCCCGCCCGCGATGAACGCTTCCGTGCTGAAATCGCTGGACGAACTCGGCGTGCCGGAAGACAACATTTCATTTGACGATTTCGGCGGGTAGCTTATCCGGCCACAGGAATTACACCTATCATCCCAAATTTTGGCCCCGGCCGAGGTTCGGGATGATCTGCATTTTATGGGATTTCTCCCAAATACCTTTTAATTTTTCCACCACAAAAGAAACAAAAGGTCACAATAGTTTTGGTTGACCTGAAGTCCAGCCGGAATTTTGGATCAATTGCTTTTGTGACTTTTGTGGTTCATAACCAAAGCTGTAGTAAATGCTCCTGTTGTTCAAAAAAACAGGACGATTCCCCAAAGAGCATCATTTTAATCCTTTGTACGAACACTTGTTCGTTTCCAAAATTTTCCCCAACTTTGCCCACTGTAAACGCCCGTACATGACCCGATTAAGTGTCAACATCAACAAGGTCGCCCTGATCCGGAATTCCAGGGGCGGTAACCTGCCTGACCTCGTTCAGATAGCCAAAGATTGCGAAACTTTTGGTGCGCAAGGCATTACGGTCCATCCCAGGCCTGACCAGCGGCATATCCGATACGATGATATTCCCGCCCTGAAAGCCGTCGTGACCACCGAATTCAATATCGAAGGAAATCCGACCGAGGACTTCATGCGACTGGTGTTGGCCAATCCGCCCCATCAATGCACCTTGGTGCCGGATCCGCCCGGTGCACTGACTTCCGATCAAGGGTGGGACACCCGCAAAGAAGCCGGTTTCCTCAAAGATATTACCGAAAGGCTTCAGGCTGCGGGCATCCGGGTATCGCTTTTTGTGAATGCGGACGAGGCCGCGGTTGAAGGAGCGAAAGCCGCCGGCGCTGACCGGGTCGAACTGTATACCGGGGATTTCGCCCGCCAATTCGCTGATGACCCCGGGAAAGCCGTTGAGGCCCATGCGCGCTGCGGGAGCCTGGCGGCCCGGATCGGCATCGGGGTAAATGCCGGGCACGATCTGAACCTGGACAATCTGCAGTTCTACAAGAATCACGTTGAAGGCCTGCTGGAAGTCTCCATCGGGCACGCGCTCATCAGTGATGCACTGTATTTCGGTTTGCAGAACACCATCCAGATGTACCTCCGGAAACTGGTATCCTGAAAATTTTGATTTTTTTGTAAATTTTATAAAAAATTGACTGTCAATAATTTAAAAAAAAATTTCTGCTAAGGCAGCATTTCGGGCAGGCAAATCGTATTAGTTAATGGTAAAAAAGTCCATAACTTTGAGCGAAATTTCGCCTTATTCCTGAAAAACGCCACATGATTCCTACTATCAAAGCAAAATGTCCAGAAAGCGGCACCTGACCCCGATCTGATAATCCCAGGAACGAAAAAACTCGAATTGTTGAAAACCATTTTATGGGTCGCACAATCTGTTGATGCTTTTTTTGGCGTGAAATGCGATTTGTCATTCAAAATCAAGCGGGTTATCTGACTGCCCGTAGTCCCAAAAACAAAGACAAATTTATCCTGAGATAAATCGCAATTATTTATTCATCAAAACAAACTAGTATGAAACGACTTTTCCTAGCCTTTGCGCTAGTGGTCGGCGCCTTCGGCGTTGCTATGGCGCAGAAATCGGTGACAGGTGTCATTACCGACCAGTCTGGAGAGCCGCTCATCGGCGCCAGTATTCTGGTTAAAGGTACCACCACAGGTACTGTCACTGATATTGACGGCACGTACAACGTTACGGTCCCTGCAGGTGCTACTACCTTGGTAGTCAGCTACACTGGCTTTGAAACCACAGAGGTTGAAGTTGGAACCCAGACGGTTCTCAACCTGACCCTCAGCGAAGGGATCACCTTGACGGAAGCGGTCGTAACGTCCTTAGGGATCACCCGTGAAAAGAAATCACTGTCTTATGCCGTGCAGGAGGTCGACCAGAAAGACCTCAACATTTCCCGCAGCTCCGGCCTGATCAACGCACTCAGCGGTAAGGCTGCCGGTGTGCAGCTCGTCGGTTCGCCTTCAGCAGGTTTCCGCGAAGGCAGCATCCGGATCAGGGGTGTAAACGGCATCACAGGTTCAGATCCGCTTTATGTATTGGACGGAACGCCGGTGAGCGCATCCGCCGTCAACCTGGATAACGTTGAATCGGTATCCGTTCTGAAAGGCCCTGCCGCTACCGCCCTTTACGGCAACCGCGCATCCGGCGGTGTGGTGGTGATCACCAGCAAGAAAGGCGCCAAAGGCAGCGGTCTGGGGATTGATGTGAATTCCTCTTCGACGTTTGACAACGTCAACCTCCTGCCGGAATACCAGAACGAGTACGGCGGCGGTTATGACCAGGAGTTCATCCAATTCTCTTACAATCCGAACATCCACCCGGCCAGCTGGGCTGCTTTCGACGGTCAGAACATCATCGACTACTCAGCTGACGAAAGCTGGGGGCCCCGTCTTGACGGCACCCTGTACCGCCCGTACTACAGCTGGTACGAAGGCACCCCTGATTTCGGCAAGGAAGTACCGTTCGCTCCGCAACCGGACAACGTGCGCGACTTCTTTGAAACAGGTATGAACCTGAACAACAACGTGGCGTTCTACGGCGGCGGTGATGATTATTCCTTCCGCATCAACTACAACAACATTACCCGCGAACTGGTACTGCCCAATACCCGCCAGGAAAAGAACTTCCTGTCGGTAAACGGCAACTTTGACCTGAGCAAACTGATCACGGTTTCCGCCAACGTCAACTACCAGCACACCTATCAGAAAGGCAATATCCTGGAAGGTTACGGCGCAGGCCTGACCGGCAGCTTCAACCAGTGGTTCCAGCGCCAGACGGTTATTGAAAAACTGCGGAACTACAAGAACGCAGACGGTTCTTTCAACTCCTGGAACATCAGCAGCCCGGAAGATACCCGCCCGCTGTACTGGGATAACCCGTATTACGATCTGTACGAAAATGCTCCTCACTACTACGAAAACCGCTTGTACGGTAACTTCGGCATTACGCTGAACCTGATGGAGCACCTGAAACTGCAAGGTTTCATTCGTACCGACCTGCTGGATTACCGGAACGACAGCCGCTTCACCGAAGGCGGTCTGGGTACGCCTTTCTATGCCACCGGCAAAGGCAACCGGAACGAAATGAACTATGAAGCGCTTCTTTCCTACGACGGCGTTGCCGGCAAAGTGTCCTATGACTTCAACCTGGGCGCCAACATCCGTCGCAATAACAATGAAGCATACGCAGCATCTACCGTAGGTGGTCTGGCTATCCCGGGCTTCTACAACATCGGTAACTCAATCGACAAACCGAACGTTTCCGACCTGGTTTCGGAAAAAGAAGTACGCAGCGTTTACGGCCGCGGTTCTTTGGGGTATGACAACATGCTCTACCTGGAATTCTCGGTGCGCAATGACTGGTCTTCCGCACTGCCGCAGGATAACAACTCCTACCTCTACCCGATGATCGGCGCGTCCTTCGTGTTCTCCGAACTGATGAACAGCAAGGTCTTCTCCTTTGGTAAGGTTCGTTACTCCTTCGCTCAGGTGGGCAGCGATATCGATGCCTTCCAGATCAATACCGTGTACAGCGCTCCGTCCAACACGTTCTACGGAAGCCTTCCTGCGATGGCGGTGCCCAATACGCTCCGGAATGCCGAACTCAAGCCTGCTTTGACCTCTACGCATGAAGCCGGTTTGGAAATGAAATTCCTGAACAACCGCGTTGGTTTCGACTTTACCTACTACCGGGATGACAACCGCGACCAGATCCTGAACCTGACCGTACCGCCGACCAGCGGTTTCGGAACGGCCATCATCAACGCCGGTAACATCAGCCGCCAGGGTGTGGAAGTTCAATTGACCGGTACGCCGATCAAAACCCGCGACTTCAACTGGGATATCACGCTGAACTGGGCGAAAAACGAATCCGTTGTAGAAGAACTGGCTGACGGTCTGGATACCCGCGTAATCGGCGGTTCCGGCTTCGAAGGCGGTCCTTTCTGGAGGGGCATTTCCGTTCACGCCCGCGTTGGTGAAGAATGGGGTACCGTTGTCGGCCGCGCTTATCGCCGCGACGCAAACGGCAATCGCCTGGTTGGCGAAAACGGCCTTTTCCTGTATGATGAAAACGTTGAACTGGGTAGCATCCTTCCGGATTTCACCGGCGGTTTGATCAACCAGATCCGCTTCAAGAATTTCCGCTTGTCGGCTGCTATCGACTTCCAGAAAGGCGGTCAGTACTACTCGGTTACGCGGATGTTCAATGCTTATTCCGGCCTTGCAGCTGAAACGGTTGGTCTGAACGACCGCGGCGGCAACAAACGCGACGACCCGGCTGACGGCGGCGGCGTACGTTCCGACGGTTTGCTGGCCAACGGCCAACCGAGCGACATCTACCTGTCGGCTGATACCTACTACAAGCAGTTCTTCGGCCTGGGTGAAGAATGGATGACGGATGCCACCTACCTGAAACTGCGTGAAGTTGCCCTCGGCTATTCCTTCGATACGCAGAAACTGGGTATGAAGTTCATCAAGCGTCTGGACGTTTCGGTTGTAGGTCGCAACCTGGCCCTGATGTTCACGAAAGTTAAAGGGTTTGACCCGTCCGAAACGGAAAGATACTGGTATGAAGGCGGTCAGCTGCCTCAGACCCGCGCCTTTGGCTTCAACATCGGCCTTTCTTTCTAATGCAGGATTTGTTTGACCATAAAAAGCTAAAAACATGAATAAACATATTTATAAGTTATTCGCACTGACCCTGGCCCTTTTCCTCGGTTCCTGTTCGGATTTCGGCGATATGAACATCGACCGCAACAACCCGTCCACACCGAGTACTGCGGCCTTGTTTACCTCTGCCATCAGGTCGATGCCGGGGCAGGTTGCTTCCAGCCAGCCGCTGGAATATGTCCAGCACCTTACGCAGAAGTACTATACCGACAGCTCCCGCTACGGGGCTTCCGACTTCAGCTACAACGGTACCTATCAGGGGCCGCTGGAAGATCTTCAGGAAATCATCAAACTGAACAGCGATGCGGAAACGGCAGAAAAGCAGCTGATCAACGGCAGCAACGAAAATCAGATTGCCATCGCCAAGATCCTGCAATCCTGGTATTTCTGGATGATGACCGACGCTTGGGGCGATATCCCCTATTCTCAGGCGCTCCAGGGCCGGGCTAACTTCAAGCCGGGTTTCGATGATCAATCGGCTGTTTATGACGGTATCTTCGCAACACTGAAGTCTGCTGCATCCTCCCTGGATGTATCCGGTACCATCAGCGGCGATATCCTGTTTGACGGTGATCTTACCATGTGGAAAAAGTTTGCCAACTCGATCCGGATGGTCATGGCGCTCCGCCTGAGCAACGTCGACGCAGGCAAAGCCAAAGCTGAGTTTGCTGCCGCTATGGTCGACGGCGTATTGAATGAAGGTGAAAATGTGACTTATATCCACCTTTCGGACGAGAACAACGACAACCCGTGGGAAGACGCGTTTGAAACCCGTCGCGACTGGACGATCGCCAAGCCTTTCATGGACTATATGAAGTCTGTGAATGACCCGCGCATTCCGGTTTTCGCTGATAAGGCTTTGAATACGCAAACCTATGAAGGGATGCCTTATGGCCTCGAACAGGACCAGGCCGGTAACATTACGCCGAACTCGGTTTCCTTCCTGGGAGAATCCATTCGTCAGAAAACCACGCCGACCTATATTCTGGTGCGTGCTCAGTTGCTGTTCAGCATGGCGGAAGCAGCTCACCTGGGCATGATCGGCGGCGGCGAGGTGGCAGCTGAAGATTTCTACAAAGCCGGTATCAAGGCTTCCTGGGAACAGTGGGGCGTATTTGATCAGGCTGCATACGATGCCTTCATCGCCTTGCCTGAAATCCAGTACAGCGCTGCTGACGCCGTTAAAAAGATCCAATACCAGAAATGGGTTGCCCTGTTCATGAACGGCTTTGAAGCCTGGGCCGAATGGAGAAGGACCGGTTATCCGACGATCGTTCCGGCTCCGGTGCCTTTGAACCAGTTCGGCACCATTCCGGTTCGTTACGACTATCCGACAACCGAGCGCGACCTGAACGGCCCCAACTATGAAGCCCAGGTATCTAAAATGGGCGGTGACGAGCAGAACGTTCCCGTTTGGTGGGATAAATAAACGGTAGACGGTTTACGGTGGAAGGTTGACGGAAACTATTCCGAAGGCCCTTTACCAATGGCCATCTGTTACCGAAAAATAATCGGGTGAAAACCCCGAAAAAAAGGCTGTCCGGGATTCCGGGCAGCCTTCTTTTTTTGGGTCAGCATGCAACTTCGCATTGCCTCCTGACTTACACTATCGCAGCCGGTATGTCTGCACAGCGCTGGAATTATTGGCAACGATCAGGAAATTGGCGCCGTTCACCTCGATCATATCCAGATCCCGGACAAAACCGGAAAGGTCCAATCCGAATTCACCGGCATCATGCGCCGTAAAGCTCCCATCTCCTTTTCCGAGCAACAGCCAGCCTTCCGAAGCGTCCATATTGCCGCTTTCGTAGTGCATCTGGTTGGAATTGCCGGCCATCAGCAGGTCGATATGGCCGTCCTTGTTGAAATCAAAGGGCAGGATGGCCTCACAGTCTGAGGTTTGGGCCATAGCCGGGAGCCTTTTCAGGGTAAACGTTCCGCCGTCATTGATGAACAGGCAGGTTTCCAGTTCTTCCGCGTCGTAGGTTTTGGCGTTGGCGCGTTCTTCGGGGGTCAGGATATTATTGTAGGAGGCGTTAGCGAAATCGCTGAAATTCCAGTATTTCTTATTCATCAACGGCATCTGGCTGACGAAAAGATCCCGGTTTGAAAATATTCCCCGCGTGTCGCCCTGGTAGTAAAAGATGAGTGGATCCAGGCTTCCGTTCTTATCGAAATCGCCCGATAGCAAGGTCAGCGGTTTGGAGGCGGAAGCGCGCCACAGCTGGTTCTTGCCCAGGTTGCCGGCTACGAGGTCCGGATCGCCGTCTCCATCCGCGTCAAATGCTTCAATGGTATTCCAAAGTCCTCTGGTGCCGGAGATTTCCTGTTTGGAGAATCCGTTGCCCTGGTTGACAAAATACTGGATACCCATCCATTCGCCGGCCAGGATCAGGTCGGGGCGGTCATCGCCGTTGATGTCGGCAAAAACCGCCTTGTGTACCATTCCCGGATTGGCCAGGTCTTTGGACCACGCTTCTCCGGCCTCGGTGTATTGACCTTTGTCATTCAGGAACAGATAAGACCGGGGCATATTGCCGAATTCTCCGGGTTTGAGCAGTCCGCCGAGGAACAGGTCCTGATCGCCGTCGCCGTCGATATCGGCATGGGCTGCTGTCGCAAAAATGATGAGCTGATCGGTAGCCAGACCGGGTAACGGTAAAATCGTGGATTGGCCGCCGGCATCAAACCGGTAGAACCCTTTCCCGATCAGGGCGCCGTTTTCGTTGGAGCCGTAGGTCAGGAACAGTTCGTTGTGCCCGTCGCCGTCATAATCGAAAACGGACGCGCCGTATTCTTCCAGGTTGGCCACCGGAGGCCGGGTCGCATATTCCTTTTTGGAAAAGGAACCCGAGGCGGTCTGGAACCAGGCAGTTCCTGTTTTTCCACCCGCTCCGGTGATGTAAATATCGGTGCGGCGATCATTATTGAGGTCGCCCGTAGCAATGAAAGGGCCCATCTTTGAATAGGTGCGGGGGATAAGCCGCTCGTTTTTAAAGTCGACGTAGTCGTGATTTTCGGGGTGTACGTATTGGATCAGGTTTTCGGCGCTGAACAGGGCTTTGGAAACGTCCGGTTTCGGTGTCCAGCTATCCGAACCGGTTTCATCCAGCACATGAGTCTCATTGGCCGCCAACCCCAGGTGAAGGGTTGTTTTTCCGCCCGGCCAATAGACGATCACGCTATCGGCAGAAGCGGCCTGGTCGAGGCCGGCGAGGATGACCGGCTCGGGCGTCGACTGGAATCCGCGCTGATTGCGCAGGGCAAAAAAGTGCTTTTCTCCTTTTCCGTTGCGGATTTCCACCCGGGCGCCGATGCCGAAACTGTTTTGCCCGGCGGCTTTCAGGCGGAGCTTCAAGTAGTTTTTGCCTGTTTTTTCGCGGGCCAGGTTTTTGTATATGGACGGCGGTGCGTCGAGGTTGTTCCAGATCAGCTCCAGGTCGCCGTCGTTGTCCAGATCCGCATAGGTTGCGCCCCGGGTGTGGACTTTATCCGTCAAGCCCCAATCCTTGCTTACATCGTTGAATTGGAAATCACCGGTATTCTTGAAGATGAAATTCGGCGTGGTCACCGACGGGATGTTCACCAGATTGGCTTCTTTTTGCTTTACCGGGTTGGCCATTTCGGTATAGGACTCGCCGAAATTGCTCTTGACGTAGTCCATGTTGGTCATATCCCGGCGGATGCCGTTGGCGATGAACAGGTCTTTGCGTCCATCGAGATCGGCGTCGAAGAAAAAAGAGGACCAGCTCCATTCCGTGGCGTACACGCCGGCAAAAAAGCCGAGATCCCGCAAGCGCTTGCCGCCGAAATTGCGTGACAACATGTTGCGGGTGTACTGGGGCGCCTGTTCGCGGGCGCATTGCTCATACACCTGAATGGAAAACGGCACCAGGTTGGTTTTTTGCCGCTGGTAGGTGGCGGGCATCATTTCGCCTACAAACAGGTCTTCGTAGCCGTCGTCATCGACGTCGCCGAAATCAGAGCCCATGGAAGACATCGGGCTTTTGCTGAAATATTGTTTGAAGGCTTCCCGGAAGGTTTTATCGCCGTTGTTCAGGTAGAAATAGTCGCGACCGAAAAAGTCGTTGGCCACATAAATATCCTGGAATCCGTCGTTGTTGACATCAGAAATGGAGATGCTCAACCCGATATTGCGCTGGTTGAGGATCCCGGCCTTATCGGTTACATCGACGAAATGGCCGCCCTGGTTTTCCATCATCATATCCCGGAACCACTTGAAGGCGGGTTTTTTCTCGTAATAGACAAAATTGAAGGTGGAACCGGGCTCGGATCCCTGGATGAGGTAGACGTCGAGGTCGCCGTCGTTATCGTAGTCAAAGAATTGCGCTGCGATGGTTTGCCCGATCAGGTCGAGGCCGTATTCTTTTGATTTTTCGGTGAACGTCAGGTCGCCATTGTTGACATATAGCAGGTTGGCGCCGAAATCGGTGAATTGACCCGTTTTGAAATCTCCGGCGATACCCAGCTTGGTGATGTAGATATCCAGGAATCCGTCTCCGTTGATGTCCACGAAATTGACGCATTCGGTGTAGGCGTCGCCTTCTTCAAAGTCCTTGATCCCGGCGCTTTGGGTGATATCCTTGAATTTGAGGTTCCCTTCGTTGAGAAACAGGCCGCTGTTCTGTACGCCTCCGGAAAAGAGGAGGTCGGGCAACCCGTCATTGTTGATATCTCCTGCCGCCACGCCGCCGCCGCCTGAGGAGATGCCGGCAACGTCGTTGGGGTGGAGGGAGCTGTTTTGCTTGAAGTGGATGCCGGTCTGATCCGGAGACAGCAATGTGAATAAGGCCGGCGCATCCTGTTGTACGGTGTTTTCTTTGCCGCAAGCCGATAGCAGGAGGACGGCAAAGCAATAACATATCCGTTTGATCATAATAGTTGTAATTTGTGATCCGGGCCGTGCACGGTTCCCGGACGGTTTGTTCAATTGTTTGTACAAAGATAGGGCGTCTTTGCGTCTTTCTTTAGGCTGGTCCGCGCGGATATCTCTGGGGGCCGCTTACGCCAAAGGCTTTAGCATCCAGGCACGGAGGCAGGGGGCGGAATGAGCTTAGTGCCCGAGGAATGGATATCCCCGAAAACGAGGTGGAGATCATGCTGGGAAATCAGCACGCCCCAGGCGTGCCGCGAAAGCTATAATATATCCACTGTACTTTCTGTCCCTATATTTGGGTAAATAGTAGTAAATTGCCTATCAAATACAATGTCAAGATGCAAGAAAGAGATTTGCTGACCCGGATTACGATCAACCCGAACGTTTCCTTCGGAAAACCGACCATTCGAAATATGCGCTACCCGGTGGAGATCATCCTGGATCTGTTATCCGCCGGAATGACCCATCAGGAAATTCTGGAAGATTATCCTGATCTGGAGGAAGAGGATATTTTAGCCTGCCTGGCGTTCGCAGCAAAACTAATGAAAGTAAAAAGTATTCTGGATGTGAAAGCTGCATAACCAATGAAGTTTATTGTCGACGCTCATTTACCCATATCTCTGAAAAACTGGCTTAACGAAAATGGGCAGGATGCCATCCATACCCGTGATCTGCCACGGCAAAATTTTACCGAAGATCCGGAGATCATTCAAATAGCTATGGCGGAAAATCGGATTGTTATTTCAAAAGATAGTGATTTTCCTAAGTATCGTATCCTTCACGGAATTCCGGATCGTGTCCTAATGATTACTACCGGAAACATCGTCAACAGAATCCTGATTCAGCTTTTTGAAAATAATTTTGAAACTATTGGTAAGGCTTTTGAAGAAGGATACAAACTGGTAGAACTTAATAACGCCTCCATCATTATTCACGAATAAAGAAAAGATCCTCGGTTGATAGACTGGGTCGATTTGGATGTTCGGGGAAGACGGCAAATGCAAAATGCAAAAGAAAAAAATCAAAATGTAAAAGTGGGGCGGCCGACTGTGGCAAATTCCCGGAAGTGCTCAAAAAAACCAAGCACCCCTGAACCCGCAGCATGAAGTTTCCGCCCCCAAATACACCCCGCAACAAACTACTTCCTATATTTGCGCGATGAATGAGCGCATATTGATCCTCGATTTCGGTTCCCAATACACCCAGTTGATCGCCCGGAGGGTGCGGGAGCTCAATATCTACTGCGAAATCCTGCCGTATAACCGCTTCCCGGCCGAGCCGGACGACTCCATCAAGGCCGTGATCCTGTCCGGCAGCCCGTTCTCCGTCAAAGAGCCGGATGCTCTGCGCATCGACCTGGAGCCCATCATCGGCCGCTACCCGGTACTGGGGGTTTGCTATGGCGCGCAATACATCGCCGATTATTACGGCGGTCAGGTAGAGCGGTCCCAAAAGCGGGAATACGGGAAGGCCAACCTCACCCGCATCTTTCAACCGGATCCTATCCTGGACGGTATGGCGAGGGATTCCCAGGTCTGGATGTCGCACGCGGATACGATCAGCGGCCTGCCGGATCAGTTCGAACTGATCGCAGGGACGGACAACGTCGAGATCGCGGCGTTCAAAGCGAAGGAAGGCGTCTTTGATGCGCCCGTTTATTGCCTGCAATTCCACCCGGAGGTCACGCACAGCCTCGACGGATCAGCTGTACTGCACAACTTTGCGGTCAATATCGCAGGGTGCAGCCAGGACTGGACGGCGGCCTCCTTCGTTGAGCACACGGTAGCCGAACTGAAAGACCAAATCGGCGACGACCACGTCCTGATGGCCCTTTCCGGCGGTGTCGACTCCACGGTGGCCGCAACCTTGCTGCACCGGGCGATCGGTGAAAATCTGGTGTGCTTTTTTGTAGACAACGGCCTTTTGCGCAAGAACGAGTTTGAAGAAGTGCTCAGCGTCTACCGTTCCATCGGCCTGAATGTAGAGGGGATCGACGCCCGCAGGCGTTTCTGGGATGCCCTGGCCGGCGCCAACGAACCCGAACAGAAGCGCAAGATCATCGGCCGCCTTTTCATCGAGTGTTTTGAAGAAGAATCCGAAGCCCACCCGGAGATCACCTGGCTGGGACAAGGCACCATATACCCCGACGTCATCGAATCCGTATCTGTGCACGGCCCGTCGGTGACCATCAAATCCCACCATAATGTCGGCGGGTTGCCCGAACACCTCAAGCTCAAGATCGTTGAACCGCTGCGCATGCTGTTCAAGGACGAAGTGCGCCGCGTGGGCGCCGAACTGGGCATCCCGCAGTCCATTCTGGGGCGGCATCCGTTTCCAGGCCCCGGCCTCGGCATCCGGATCCTGGGTGAAGTGACACCCGAGAAAGTGGCGATTTTGCAAGAAGCGGACGCTATATTTTTAAAATATCTGCGTAAATTCGATCTTTACGATCAGGTTTGGCAGGCCGGAGCCGTTTTATTACCGGTACAATCAGTCGGCGTAATGGGCGACGAACGGACCTACGAACAGGCCGTAGCCCTGCGCGCCGTGAACTCCGTGGACGGTATGACCGCCGAATGGAGCCGTCTGCCGCACGAATTTTTAGCCGCTGTTTCCAGCGAAATTATTAACCATGTCAAAGGCATCAATCGGGTCGTATATGATATCAGCACCAAACCGCCGGCTACAATTGAATGGGAATAAACTGTTAATGGTTCTGGCATTTGCCTGCATTCCCTTTCTGCTGGCCTCCTGCGAATTGTTCAAAAAAGCGCAAACCACCCCTGGAACCGACCGTTCAAAAGAGGAATTGGACGCCATTCAGGGTAAACGCGTTTACGATCCCGTTACCGGTACCTGGGTGACCGTAGAGGAAGTGGTGATGGAGAAGATGGACACCATCAGGTGGAAGGAAGTGGCCGCGACCACTTATCCGCCCATCACCTCCGACCAAAGTGTGGACGTACCGGCCAACCC
This sequence comes from uncultured Lewinella sp., assembly GCA_937873655.1. GTDB lineage: Bacteria > Bacteroidota > Bacteroidia > Chitinophagales > Saprospiraceae > JACJYC01. The sequence goes on from CALMYQ010000051.1 coordinate 53,266, forward strand.
GAACCAACCGATCGGCAAAAAGGAACATAATTCCGAGCTGCTGTCGGCCTACAATGTCGCTTATGTACTGCCGTTCCTGACCGACCGGTTCAATTCCCTTGATGCGACCATCTACGAAAATTCCTATTGGGCGCTCCATTTCTATGCAGGCGCCAGGATGGCCTTGGATGTGCTCTCCCAGGAGGGGATCCGGCTGAATGTGTCGGCTATCGACAGCAAGGCAAGCGATCAGACCGTTACGCAATTGACCAAGACCAATAAGGAATTGGCTGCCGCTCACCTGATCATCGGGCCGTACCGGCGCGACAATGTCACGATCCTGGCACGATATGCGAAAGACAAGGATATCGTGCTGGTGTCTCCGCAGAGTTCTTCGTCCAATTCGGCGAGTGAGGATAACGAGAACTACGTGCAGATCAACCCGTCTCTGGAAACCCATTGCCAGGCCATCATGGATCATGCCCTCAAGCACCATGCGCCAAGGGACATTGTGCTGGTGAGCCGTGACAATGCCGCAGAACGGGCCAGGCTCACCTATTTTCAGGATGAGTACAAAAAATGGGCAGGCAACGTCAATGTTGCGCCGCTTTCCGAGCTGATCATCACCGATCAGTCCGTGGCATTGGATAAAGTGGATGTACTGCCGTTTATCCAGCTTTCCGATACAACGGTGTTCATCATACCCAACTGGGAAGAAAATTTTGTCTACAGCCTGCTCCGGAAGATCGATCTGAGCCGGGAGCAATACGAAAATATCATCGTTTACGGCATGCCCCAGTGGCGCGATTTCGAACGCATCGATTTTGATTATTACGACAAGCTCAACGTCCACATCAGCGTGAGCAGCTATCTGGATCCGCTGTCGCCGGATATCCGGCTGTTCAAACAGAATTTCTACGATCGCTTCGGCGCCATTCCCAGAGAGGAGGCCTTCCTGGGTTACGACCTCACGCTCTATTGCGGGCGGATGCTGAAGAAACACGGCACCAAGTTCCAGTATTTCCTGAACGAGGAGCCGACAAAAGTCCTCCACACCAAATTCCAGATCGAACCTGTGATCCGGGTCGGTACCACTTCCGGCGTAGAGTTGCCGAGGGTCCTGCAATTTGAGAACAAGTTTGTGAATATCCTCCGGTTCTACAATTATCAGTTCCAACCGGTGAATTGACGTATCGTGAGGAAGGAGCGACTGGAACGATTCAAGGAAGTAGTCCGAAATCGCCAGTTTGACCTCACCGTCATCCTGGAAAATGTCCACGATGCCCATAATATCGGCGCCGTATTGCGGTCCTGCGAATCGGTGGGTATCCGCGAGATCTTTGTCCTGTATACCGAACCGCAACTGTCGCCGGATCATATTGCCCTGGGCAAGCGAACTTCTGCCGGCGCGCGCCGCTGGGTTGACGTCCATTATTATACCGATATTCAAGCTTGTTTTGAGCACGTCAAACGGGACTATAATCGGATCTTCAGCACCCACCTGGAAGAGGAATCCGTTTCCCTGTATGAACTTGACCTGACCAGATCCGCCGCCCTTTTATTCGGCAATGAACGGGACGGATTGTCAAAGGAGGCTTTGTCCTATTCCGACGGGAATTTTTTGATCCCGCAGATGGGATTTGTCCAGAACCTGAACATCTCCGTCGCCTGCGCGGTATCCCTTTACGAAGCCTACCGCCAAAGAATGAAAGCCGGGTTATACGGCAAATCGGGCCGAAAGCGAAAGCAACAGCGGGATGAACTGCTGGCCGAATATATCCGCCGTCACGAAACCGGTGAAAAACCGCGAAAAGCCAGAAAAATCGACCCTTCATGAAACAAAGATTCCTCAATGTGGATGAGATCCCTGAAGTCGAACTCTTCCCGGGATTCCACGCCAAGATGATTCACGGAGAAACCATGTCCGTCATCCGCTTCCGCATCGAAGAAGGCAGACAGTTGCAGGAGCATGCCCACCCGCATGAGCAGATCACTAATGTCATTTCCGGAAAACTGGAAATGACCGTCGGCGGCGAAACGCATATGCTGGGCCCAGGCAACGCGGTGGTCATTCCCTCCAATACCCTTCACAGCGGCTTTGCACACACGGAGTGTATTGTGCTGGATGTGTTCCAGCCGGTCCGGGAGGATTATTTGAAGCGGATGAGTTGATGCTGGAGGCTGGGGGCTGGAGGCTGGCCGGCATCAAGCATCCACCAACAAATTGCACCCCCGGATATCACTCGCGTCCAACCTGCCCAAAACTTCAAAGGTATCATCCGGGTAAACCTTGCCAAGGTCATCGGTGGCAATAAAGCTGACGGTGTCCAGATTGGCCAGGTCATAAACGTTTACTGCGCCCGTGCGGCCCCATTCCCTAAGGCAGAACGGATCGGTGATATCCCGGCATCGGATGCGCAGGGTAGGAGAGGGGTGGTAGATCCCCTGGCCTTTGGACCACCCTTGCGAGAGCAGCTCGGTCATGCCGTATTCCGAATGGATCTCCTTCAGGTGAAACCCATCTGTCAGGATGCCGTGCAGTTCCTGGCGGGTGATCTCCTTTCTGCGGCCCTTCATGCCGCCCGTTTCCATGACAATGCCGCCGGTCAGGTCGGGGGAAAAGCGTTCGGCCAGCTCCAGGAGGGCAAAACTGACGCCCAACAGGATGAACCGCCGCCCGGATTCCCTGGCGATCGCTAATTGCCAAAGGAGGGCTTCGGTGTCTTCCAGGAAAAAGCCGCTTTCGGGTTTTCCAGTCTGTTGGATAAAATCGTCTGCCATGAAGACAAGACTGCTTCCTGTACGCTCAAGGTAAGCCGGTAAAAGGGCGAACAGGGTGTAATCAGACAATGGCCCGTAGAAATGCTCGAATCCTTTTCGGGAAAGCGTGCGATACCAGTCCAGATACCGCAAATGGTGATAACTGGTATGCTGACCCGTGGTCCCGCTGCTGGAAAATACAGCCTCAGCTTCCCACTCGCCGGTTTTGATGGTATAATTCCGGAAAAAACGAATGGGCAGGCAGGGGATTTCTTCCCAGCCAGTAACCGTAGCCGTCGTTCGGCCGGTCAGGTCGCAAAAGCGCCGGTAGAGGGGATTATGGTCGTATTGGAACGCAAAAACAGCCAGCGCCAGTTCCGGGAATTGAACCGTTGTCATTTCCAGTATTCTTGCTGACAATTCGTTTCGGCGGGCTTCCGGGTTCGGCATAAAGGTTGAAACATGTGACATTCGGTTGTCTCGTATTGCAAACCGGATGCCATTATTTAAGAAAACACATCAAATAAAAACTAAAATCCGTATTTTTCGGTTACTAAAAAAGAAAAACCGGAGTTATGCGATCGAAATGGATCTTTCTGGCGATAACGGCAATACTGACCTTTTCCAATTCCTGCGTTCAGGCGCCTGAATATCCGGATGAGCCGGTTATCACTTATGCCGGGATGAACAAAACAACGGTCCATCAGGGCAGCCCGACAGCTCCCCTCGATACCCTGGAGATCCGGTTCAACTTCACCGACGGTGACGGCGACCTGCGGGATATCGAAAGCGGCATCCCCGATATTTCTGTTATGGACAGCCGCGATAATTCCGTTACGCCCTTTTTTATCCCCGAGTTCACCCGCCAGGGCGCCGGCAACGGCATCAGCGGGGAGATCACCATCAAGATCCTCAACAAACCCGGTGCGGGCATCTGTTGCGTTTTCCCCAACAGCACCGCCTGCGTGAAAAGCACGACCTTTCCCACCAATACCATGTTTTATACCATAAAAATGCGGGATCAGGCCGGTCACGAAAGCAATACCATCCAAACGGAACAAATTACCATCCTCTGCGACTGAGTTGACAGCGTAACCCGCTCAAACCTGAACCCCTTAGTACCCAGAGTGCCCTACCTCCAGGCAGGTCCCCCATGCCTATCCTCCCGAAGCAGCTCCAAGTCCCCCTCATCTCCCATCCGACGAAGCATCAGGCGAAGTCGGGCTCCTTGTGCTGAGCGAAGCCGAAGCATCACCCTCTCACCCCCTCTTCCCCAACCCACTCCACCCCCTTCCGCAACAACCCCAGCGTTTCCGCCTCCCTGCTCCCCGCCGCCGGATGATGGTCATACACCCAGGCAGCCATCGGCGGCAGGCTCATCAGAATCGATTCCGTACGCCCTTCGGTATCCAGTCCGAATTTGGTCCCTTTGTCATACACGAGGTTGAATTCCGCATACCTGCCCCGGCGAAGGTATTGCCAGTTTTTTTCCTGGTCTGAAAAGGCTTTATCCTTGTGCCGGTTCAAAAAAGAAACGTACAACGGCGCAAATGCCTCGCCTATATCCCGCACAAATCCGAACCTTTGGTCTTTGGAAAATCCCCCTTCGCTGGACAGCCGGTCAAAAAATATGCCGCCGATGCCGCGGGTTTCATTCCTGTGCCGGATAAAGAAATAATCATCAGCCCAGGTTTTGAATGCCGGATAATAATCGGAATGATGCCGGTCGCAAACCCCTTTAAGGGTGTGGTGAAAACGGGCGGCATCCTCCCGGTCGATATAATGCGGGGTCAGGTCAATGCCGCCGCCGAACCACCATGTTCCGCGGTCCATTTCAAAGTAGCGGACATTCATATGGATGATGGGCGCATGCGGATTGGACGGATGAAGTACAATGGACACGCCTGAGGCAAAAAAATTACCCGGCGGGACTTGCAACGCCAGGGAGATCTTTTCCGGCATCGAACCGTGGACAGCTGAAAAATTGACCCCGCCCTTTTCGATATGCTGCCCCAGAATAACCCTGCTGTACCCGTACCCGCCGCCGGGGCGCTCCCAGTAATCCTCCCGGAAACGACCTCGTCCGTCGGCCGCTTCGAGCTGGCGACAGATGTCATTTTGCAGTTGCTGGAACCAATTGGCAATGGTGGCTTTATCCGGCATTTTTTTTAATTGCAAACTTAGTTTTTTTGAATTGGACCGGCAGTCAGGGGAGTGTCATTTTGTTATTGTTGGTCTGGTGGCGCGAAATTTAGGCGCCACTAGCCGCCATCCCCTTGAGCGATGCCGGATTTATTGTTATTTGGCCTGAGGCTGTTCAAAACAGTGTTTTTACGCAAAGACGAAAAGATCTGATTTTTAGCATGCGCAGCTTGCTAAAAATCCGGTTGACACAAAATTCTGAACGGTCCCTTTGGACTCGAATAATAACAAACCAAAACAAACCACCACAAACCAAAACAAACCACCACAAACCAAAACAAACCCATAAACCAAAAAAATCCTTTTCCTATCTTTGCACCGGTGATGGTTACAGCGCTGCAGCAGCAGCCTTGTATGAAAAGGGAATCCGGTGCAAATCCGGGACTGTCCCCGCAGCTGTAATCCCGATGCGGTTTGTTTGCCGCTTCACATTGCCGGAATCTCCAAGCCACTGTCCTTTCAGGATGGGAAGGCCGCCGGCAATCGGGAAAGTCAGAAGACCTGCCATGTACCGGTTAAATGTTTCTATGCTTTCGGGTGAAAGGCAGCGAAAAGGCAATCCGGCGGAGCTTGTATTCCTCTGAATTGTAACCGTTTATACCTTTTGACCTGCAAGCGGGGTTTAAACCTTTGCTATGGCAGTCATTTCGGATTCGCATAGGTTCCGGAAAGGGGTCTCCTTTCTTGTTGCGGCAGTTTTGTCCAGCTGCTCGGTCATTGGTCAGTCAGACAGTGCATGGTCCGTCCTGCCGCAAGTGGAAGTATCGGCGGGCAGGTTGGGGGACCCGCCCGGCGGCCCCCCCTTCGGAACGAAGGGCAGGGGGGGCGCCGGGGTTTCTGTTGGCCGCCAACCGGGGGACCGGCTGAAGACGGTTCCGGGCATTTATATCAAGGATTACGGGCCGGGCAGCCTGGCGACTTCCTCCATCCGGGGCGGCAGCGCAGGTCAGACGGCGGTCATCTGGAACGGACTGCCCATCCAAAGCCCAATGCTGGGGCAGCTGGATTTCTCTCTTTTACCCGCAGTTCTGTTTGACGACCTGGCCGTTTCGTATGGCGGTGCCGGTTCCACCTTGGGGAGCGGCGCAGTTGGCGGAGTCGTCCTTCTGGACAATAACCATCCCAAAGCGGCCGGGTTATGCGCCCGTTTGCTGGCTGCATCAGGTAGCTTTGGCCGGCGGGATTATGCCGGCGTGATCCGGTACGGGAAAGGCGATTTTTTCGGGAGCACCCGGCCGTTTCTTCAATATTCGGACAATGACTTTCCCTTTCAACCGGCGCCTTCCTTACCATCAAAAAAACAGCCAAATGCCGCAGTGCGCCAAACCGGCATCCTCCAGGAATTGGGCTGGAAGATCACATCCCGCCAGGAAGCTGTTCTTCGGGTATGGCGCCAGAAAGCCGACCGGGAAATTCCGCCGACCCTGACCCAAACCCGGAGCGAAGCCGTGCAGGCCGACCGGTTCACCCGGCTGGCGCTGCATTGGAAAAAGACCGGCAACTCAACCGTGTGGCAGGCCCGGGCCGGGTATTTCACGGAAAATCTGGACTATCAAGATCCGCTTTCGGCGGTGGATTCCAGGAGCCGGTTTGTTACCGGGCTGGGGGAGGTCGAATTGGCCTGGATCCCCAGTGGTCACAACAGGGTTCAGGGCGCCGTTTCAACATACCGTACCCGGGCGGAAACCGGAGCCTATGCCAAACCGGCGTCCCAATCGGGATCAGCTCTTTTTGGCGCCTGGAAGCATGAAGAAAATTCCTGGACCGGTCAATTGGACGCCAGGTTTGAAACGGTTGACGGCCACCTTTCACCCTTCATGCCGGGCGTCGGATTGGAAGGCCGCATTTTCGGGTTCCTTACCCTGGCGGCGAGGGCCGGAATGCATTACCGGCTGCCGACTCTGAACGATCTTTACTGGCAACCGGGTGGAAATCCGGAACTGTTGCCTGAAAAAGGCTGGAATGAGGAATTCGGAGTGGACTTCCACACCGTAAAATCCAACTTCGGGGTTCAATTTACTGTAACGGCCTACCACCGCCGGATCAAAAACTGGATACTTTGGGCGCCGCTGAAAGATCGGCAGCTCTATTCCCCGCAAAACATTGCAGCCGTTCGGAGCCGTGGGGTGGAAACCCGGTTGAACCTGACCAGAGCATGGCATAAGGCCACCCTGAAGGCAATACTGGGTTGGGACCTGACCCGGTCGACCAATGAAACAGCCCTCCCGAATCCGCGCATTGCCAGGGGCGAGCAACTCTTTTACGTCCCGATTCAACAGGCTGTCGGTTCCATTTCTTTCCGGTACAAAGCATTCCAAACCACCTATCGCCACCGGTATACCGGGCCGGTGAACGGCATCAACGAGGACCTGCCGGGCTTTTCAATCGGGTCGTTGGAGTTGGAACATGCCTTCCTTTTCCTGCAAATTCCGCTGAGATTAACCGTTCAGATCGGCAATCTCTGGGATGAAGACTACCGGGTTGTCGAACGGCGCCCGATGCCCGGCCGCTTTTGGAGGGCAGGCCTTGTTGCCGACCTGGTTTTTGACCGATCATCCGATTCATCACCTTAAATCATAATCATGAGGACGCTCTTTTTACTTGCCGGTTGTTTGTTCGCATTTTCCCTGATTCGGGCGCAAACTACAGCGGGCTTTGAAAATCTAGGCCTATTGCCCGGAGATTACACGATCGACGCAGGAAGTGCCGGGCATTTTGAAAGCGGGAATATCTCCCTTCCAAATCACTACAACGGCAATTGGATGGTCTGGGACGGATGGGCCGTTTCAGCCAAAGCAGATACCCTGACCCCGGGATACATCAATGAAACCAGCGCGATTGCCGGCGGCGGCCAGGGAGGATCGACCGCCTTTGCCGTCAGTTTTGTCGTCGGAGCCTCCATAATGAAGCTGACAGGGGCAGCCACCGGCAGTCCCGTTGCGGGCATGTACGTAACCAACAACACCTATGCTTATCTCAGCATGCGCGACGGCGATATGTTTGCCAAAAAATTCGGCGGCATTACCGGCAATGACCCGGATTACTTTTTGCTGACCGTCAGAAAATACCTGAACGGCCAATTGGGGCAGGACAGCGTGGATTTTTACCTCGCGGATTTTCGTTTTTCCGACAATTCCCATGATTATATCATCCGGGATTGGACCTGGCTGGATCTGTCTCCCCTCGGCAATGCCGACAGCTTGCAATTCACGCTCAGCTCCAGCGACGTGGGGGCATTCGGGATGAACACGCCCGCCTATTTCTGCATTGACGGGGTGGTCACCCAGGATATGGTATCCGGTGTGACCCGGCCTTTGGAAACGGCCGCATTGCCGTTATATCCCAATCCGGCGACTGATTTTGTACGGATTTCCTTGCCGGATTCCGGCGCCCCCATACAGGTATCGGTCTGGGATGCGACGGGTAATTTGATCCGGGAAGACCGGTTGCAAGCCTATGAGCGAATCCTCCGCCTGGAGATGCTCAGTCCGGGAATTTACTTTGTGCGGGTGCTGCAGGACGGGCGACAATACATCGGCAAGGTGATCAAAAGATAAGCGGGTTACCGGACCTCTTCAGTTCCGTCTTCTTCCGCCAGATCCAGGATCATGATCTTCTGCCAGATTTTGGCGGCCAGTCCCTGATCCAGGTTTTCCAGGTCGTTGACGGCTTCCAGCACGACGGGGTCATTCATATTCTGTGCGAAAAGCGCGGCGATCTTGCTGTTGATGGACAATAACTGACTGCAGTAATTGAGGTATTGGTGGAGCTCCTGGCGGTTCATTTGTTTGTCCGGCAGCCTGGCAGCGGTTTTGCCGTTGCCGAGCAACTCGGTGGGGTCTTTGGTCAGTTGGTGCATGTCGACCACGTGGGCGAAGGTCCTGAGCCGGTGGAGCTCCTGGAGCGCGAAGCGCCGTTTGATGCGTTCTTCCATCTGGATGAGAAAAAGGAGGAGCAGGCCCAGCAGGATCAGTTCGTTGGTGGCGGCCTCAACCGTTTGAACCATTTCATTGAGCCCTTCTGAAAGGCTTTGGGTCCGGCCGATCAGTTCAGAAATCACCCAGACGGACAAACCGATGATGAGTGCGGAAGCGATCCAGGTCAGAATGCGCAGGATCCAGACCGGATGGGATAGTTTTTCCGCCATGATCCGGGCGCTCTGGGCGGCCCTGTTGAATTCGCCGCAAACCCGGAGCAGGCCCGAATGGGGGAAACTGTCCCGGATGCTCTCTGCCAGTTTTTCTCCCGTAACCAGGATCTTGTCGGGGTCCAATTGGGAGAAATTGGAGTCCGGCGGGGAAGGGGAGTTTTTCAGACCGAAGAGGAGGTAAAAAATCTTATTCCACATTTACGATATTTTCCGGGTTTTAAGCAGAACGGCGTTTCCGATGACCACAATATCGGAAAAAGCCATAAAAAGGGCGCCCCACATCGGGTTGAGGAATCCCATTGCTGCGATCGGGATAGCGACTATATTGTAGGCAAACGCCCAATACAGGCTTTGCCTTATGGTGCGAACTGTAGCCTTGCTGATGCCGATGGCTTTGGTGAGGTTTTCCAGGCGATCGTTCAGCAGGATGATCTGGGCGGACTGCATGGCGACCCCGGTGGCGCCGCTCAGGGAAACGCCCAGGGTGGCTTTTGCAAGGGCCGGCGCATCGTTGATGCCGTCGCCGATCATCGCTGTCGGGTTCCGGGCCGACAGGTTTTCAATGACTGTCAGTTTTTGCGCAGGCAGCTGTTCAGCGTACCAGTCAGTGATGCCGAGTTCTCCGGCGATTTGCGCTGTTTTGGCCTGGCGGTCGCCGCTGAGGATCACCGGGTGCAATTGTTGGGCCTGGAGGTAGCGGATGGCTTCTCCGGCATCCGGCCGGAGTTGATCAGCTAGGGTGATGGTCGCCAGGTGTTCGCCGTTTTCCAACAGCGCGATGGAGCCCATGCCTCCGGCTCCGTCGGCGGCCTCGATTGCGGTCCCGATCTCAAACACATTACCGTTAGTGTCTGTCGCCCGGATGCCGCGGCCTTTGACCTCCTCTACGGATAACGGACCGGGGTCGTATCCGTTGGCTTTACCGGCAAATTCCCGGGTGAGGGATTTGGCGATGGGGTGTGATGAATGCTGCTCGAGTTTGTAGATCAGGGTATTGGCGCGGGATTCCTGACCGGCTTTGTATTCAACTTTTTCGACCTTAAACTCACCGGTGGTCAGGGTACCCGTTTTGTCGAAGACGAAATTGCGGATACCGGCGAATACTTCCAGCGTTTTGCCGCCTTTGACGAGGATGCCGTTGCGGGCCAGGCGTCCGACGCCTACCATGACGGCCGTAGGGGTGGCCAGGCCCATCGCACAGGGGCAGGAGATCACCAGCACGGCAATGCCGTTCATCAGGGCTTTGGAAAACGGCAGATCAAAAATAAAATGGCCGCCAAGGACGGTCAGCAGGGCGATTCCCAGGACTACGGGCACAAAAACGGCGCTGATGCGGTCGGCGAGCCGTTGGATGGGCGGTTTATCCTGTTGGGCGGTTTTGACCAGTTCGATCATCTGGCCCAGCACCGTGTCCCGGCCGACGGCGGTAGCCTCCATGCGAAAGTTGCCGAGTGTGACCAGCGAGGCGCCGATAACCGGATCGCCCTGATTTTTTTCCACCGGAAGGCTTTCCCCGCTGAGCATGGATTCATCCAGGGTGGCTTCACCGGCCAGTATTTTGCCGTCTGTGGGTACTTTGTCGCCGTCGTTTACCTGGAGGGTATCTCCTTTGCGGATCTCTTCCTGGTTGATGGTCACGCTGCTGCCGTCGGGCAGGATGAGGTTGGCTTTTTGCACCTGAAGTTTCGACAGTTCCGTAATGGCTGTGGTGGTTTGCCGGACTGCCCGCCGTTCCATCCAATTGCCCAGCAAAACCAGGGTGATGATGGTGGCGCAGGTTTCAAAGAACAGGTAGTCCGGATTATTGAGGACCAGCCCGACCATGCTATAGGCAAATGCGGAGAAGCTGCCGATAAAGATCAGCACATCCATATTGGGCACCCCGCCTTTGACCGAACTCCAGGCGCTCCGCCCAAAATGTAGCCCGCCGGTCAAAAACACCGGCAAACACAAACCCAATTGCACCCAGGCATTGTTTAACCAGTGAACATGGACGCCCGCAACCATCAACAGGTGGTTGATCAGGAGCGGCGCTGTGAAGATCGCGCTGAGCAACAATTTTTTATCGAATGACCAGAACGGTGATTCCTCGTCCTTCTCAGGTTCTACCAGTGTATATCCCAGTTTGGTAATGCCTTTGCGGGCTTCGTCCAGCGTGATTTTTTCGTCGTTCCGGCGAAAACGGACTTCTTTGGTCTGAAAGTTGACGTAAACATCTTCCAGGCCTTTTCGTTCCAGGTACCGGCTGATGGTCAGGGCGCAATTGTTGCAATCCATGCCTTCAACCTGGAGTTCTACGATGTTTTCCTGCTTGGACATACGACCTTTTTAGGCTTTATTAGCGTTGTATTTACAAAATTACTAACCATAAAATACATCTTCAATGAGAACACTTTCATTTTTTTTATTGTTGACACTCTTTTCCTTGGCGGCCTGTAACAACAGCGCCCCTTCGGAACAAACTGAAGAGACTCCGCCTGCACAAAAGTATACGGTTACTCCCTTCACCTCTTCCACCGAATTTGCTGACGCCGCCATCGAATCAATGGAATACAAGGACGGTAAATTTGCCTTCGGCATCGGCGGGTCCACTTATCAGCTCGGCGTGCAAACCCCCGACGCTGATGCCAAAATGTGCGCCAATTCGGCAAAAGGACAGCATATCCACCTGATCATTGACAATGCGCCTTACGCTGCAGAGTATACCCGCGAGTTCGAGTACGACATCCCGGACGGCGAGCACTATCTTCTGGCATTTCTTTCGCGTTCCTATCACGAAAGCATCAAAACCAAAGCCGCTTCGAAGGTGGAAAAGATTTCGGTAGCCAATAAGTCCTTCACCGCCACGAGCGACCTCATGGACCCGATGCTCTTCTACAGCCGTCCGAAAGGGGAATACATCGGCAAAAAAGAGACCGACAAGGTCATGCTCGATTTCTACCTCGCCAATTGTACGCTGGGAACCGACTACAAGGTCAAAGCCGAAATTAACGGCGAAGAACATATGATCGACAAGTGGCAGCCGTACTATATCGAAGGGTTGCCTATCGGCGACAATACCATCAAACTTACGCTGGTCGACAAGGACGGGAACATGGTCAATACGCCCTTGAATCCGGTGGAAAGAACCTTTACCTTGAAAGCCGACCCGACGGAGCAATAATTCCGCCCGGATTCTTAAGCCCGCAGGGATTGAGAAGCCAAATTGGCTACACCAACGAGGCAACACATCTGCCGGATTCTTAAGCCCGCAGGCTTGCCTGCGCGCCGTCGCCATAGGCTTTGGCCGCCGGTGACCGGCCCGCAGGGATTGAGCAGCCGGACCAGCCGGATGACCAGTGACAAACATCTCTTTTTGAGGTGATTTCCGTCAATATACCTGTAGGTGAAGGAGGGTAAATTTGGGTTATTGTTAGAAACAAACCAACGAACCATGAATCCTAACGTACCGGTATCCGACATTATGACCCGATCGGTTATCACGGTGAATCCCGATGACAAGTTGCCGAAAATCAGAGAGTTGTTCGTCAAGAATAATTTCCATCACCTGCCGGTTGTGGAAAACGGCAACCTGGTCGGGATCATCAGCCGGGAGGATTTTCTGCGGGTATACTATGACCTGTCCAGACAGACCACCGGTAAAACCTGGTCGGATAAATCATTTGTTCATTTAAATGCTTCGGGGATCATGACCAAAGATCCGATGATCCTGGACCCTGAAGATTCCATTGGCCTTGCAGCAGATGTTTTCCTGGCCAATAAGTTCCATTCACTGCCCATTGTCGAAGACGGGGTATTGACCGGGATTGTTACGGTCCATGACCTGCTGGCCTTCAGTTTCAATTCTCCGGTAGAAACCGGAAAAGAAACGGAGTTTGAAGAGTGAGACGATTATGTTTAGGTGAATAATACGATTAGAAGTTTGGAATGCCGCGGCCGTTTTCTTGCCGCGGCATTTTTTATTGGAACAACGTCAATTCAGTTCACCTCCGGCTTTGACTTGAGCTTGATCAGGTCGACGGCTTTTTCCTTGATCATTTTGTTCAAATCGGGTACTTCTTCGCTCATGACCTTTCTGTATCTGGTCAATTGATCATCTACCTTGCCCGTCAGTTCTTTTTTTACCTCATAGGCCTGTTTTGTTGGCCGGTTCTGACCGACGCCGGCATCCGACCCGACCCCCGACAATTTATCCGTCAGCCGGATGGGGTAGTTGAGCGGGTCCTGATTGCTCCGGTTTTTGGTTTGATAGAGCGATTCTTCAATTTCGGTCAAGGATTTGGAAATGGATTTTCCTTTTTCGATGATCTCTTTCATGCTGTCGTCGTCCTTGTAGAGGTCGTTGAACGACTGGATCTGCTTTTTGGCTTCCCGCAGGTCGATAATGGCCTGGTGAGCTTCGGAGATCTTGTCGCGCACCTCAATCTGGAACTGGAACTGGGCAATGAGGTCCTCCCTGGAAGCATCCGACCGGGGGTCCGGAAGGATTTCGAATTCCTGTTCCTGGGTGGTTCCGCCGGTTGTTAATCGGACCTTGTACTTCCCGGGGAGCGCCGTTGGTCCGGTCAGGCCGCCTGCCCATAGGATAATCCCCGGGAAAGAAGTTGCGTCCTTATAGCGCATATTCCACACAAAACGGTTGCCGCCTGCCTTGAGGTCGCGCAATTTTTCGCGCTCGTCCCTGGCTTTGGTTGAATACTCCTTGATCAGGTTGCCGCCCATTTCGTAAAAACCCAGTTTGACGGTCGCTGTGTCAGCGGGTTGGCTCTTCAGGTAGAAATGGACCATCACGCCGCCGGGGTGGTTGGCGCCTTCGGTCCTGGAGGTCCGCCGCCCGCGTCCGCCGCCCATCCGGTAGGTCGGCATGGGTTTGTACAGGAAATGGTCGGATTTGGCGATATTGTCATTCAACTGGTGCAATACCGTCAGGTCGTCGATGATCCAGAAGGCCCGGCCCTGGGTAGCCGCGATGAGGTTATCGTTTTTGATGGCCAGGTCACAGATCGGGACCGTCGGTAGATTTAACTGCAGGGATTGCCAGTTCTCGCCGTCGTCGAAGGAAACGTACATGGCTTTCTCCGTACCGGCGTACAACAACCCTTTTCGCTTGGGGTCAGCCCGCACTACCCGGGTAAATTCGTCTTCCGGAATGCCGTTGACGATCAACCGCCAGGTCTTGCCGTAATCCTCGGTTTTGTAAAGGAAAGGCCTGTAATCGCCCAGTTTATACCGGGTTCCGGCCACATAGGCGCCGCCTTTTACAAACGGATCGGGGTCGATGCTGTTGATCATCATCCATTCCGGCATTTTGGCAGGGGTGACATTCGACCAGGACTGCCCGCCGTCGCGGCTCATATTAATCAACCCGTCGTCGCTGCCCACCCAGACTACGCCGTCTTCGTATGGCGATTCTGCGCCCGCAAACAGGGTGCAATAGTATTCAACGCTGGTATTGTCTTTGGTGATAGGGCCGCCCGAAGGACCGAGTTTGGTCGAGTCATTGCGTGTCAGGTCGGGGCTGGCCAGTTCCCAGGAATCACCGCCGTCGTAGCTGATGTGCACGTGATTGGACAGCGCGTACAATTTCCGGGGATTATTGGGCGAAAAGAAGATGGGGAAATTCCATTGGAAGCGGTATTTAGCGCCTTCGGCTCCGTAGCCCATCGGGTTGTCGGGCCAGACATTGATCGACTGGACCTGTTTGGTCCGGTGGTTTACCCGGGTCAGATAACCGCCGTAGCTGCCGCCGTAAACGATATCGTTGTCCAGCGGGTCAACGGCGATATGTGCGCTTTCGCCGCCGGCGGTGGGTTCCCAGTCCCGTTCGCCGATAGAGCCGCCGTCGGTCCGGTGAGCGATCCGGACAGTGGAATTGTCCTGCTGAGCGCCATAGATCCGGTACGGAAAATAATTATCGGTAACGACCCGGTAGAACTGGGCCGTAGGCTGATTGCCGTAGGTGGACCAGTTTTCCCCGGCGTCGAAGCTGACCTGGGCTCCGCCGTCATCGGCGATGACCATGCGCTGGTTGTCCTCCGGCGCGATCCACAGATCGTGGTGATCGCCGTGGGGCGCGTTAAAGGACTTGAAGGTGCTGCCGCCGTCGGTAGATTTGTGATAGCTTACATTGAGCACATAAACGATGTTCTCATCCTTGGTATCGGCGTAAATTCTGGAATAATACCATGCGCGCTGGCGCAGCGACCGGTCGTCATTGACCTTGCGCCAGGTTTCACCGGCATCATCCGAGCGGTATACGCCGCCGTTGTCATTTTCGATTATGGCCCAGACGCGATCCGAATTGGCATAGGAAACGGCAACCCCGACGATGCCCCAGGTCCCTTCAGGCAACCCCTTGTTCGCAGAGATATTGGTCCAGTGATCTCCGCCGTCGGTGCTTTTCCAGAGAGCCGAACCGTCTCCGCCGCTTTCAAGGCTGTAGGGCGTCCGGCGGATCCGCCAGGTAGCGGCATAGAGGATGCGCGGATTATTGGGGTCCATGACGAGGTCGACCGCGCCGGCATCCGCATTGGCAAACAGGATGCGTTCCCAAGTTTTGCCGCCGTCCTTGCTGCGGTATACGCCCCTTTCTTCGCTGGACTTGTAGAGATCGCCCAGGACGGCGGCATACACCAGGTCAGGGTTTCTGGGGTGTACCCGGATGCGCGGAATATGCCGGGAGTTATCCAGGCCGATATGCGTCCAGGTTTTGCCGGCGTCAACGGATTTGTACATGCCGTAACCGGAAGAGACATTGCCGCGTACGGTTACTTCGCCGCCGCCGACGTAAATGACATTAGGGTCGTATTCGCTGACGGTCACCGCCCCTAT
This sequence comes from uncultured Lewinella sp., assembly GCA_937873655.1. GTDB lineage: Bacteria > Bacteroidota > Bacteroidia > Chitinophagales > Saprospiraceae > JACJYC01. Next base: position 69,188 of record CALMYQ010000051.1, read on the forward strand.
GGAGCCGCCGAAAAAACCGTCCGAAAGGTTCTCCCAGGTCTGTCCGCCGTCTTTGGTACGCCAGACGCCGCCGCCGGTTGCTCCAAAATAAAACAGATTCGGATGGCCGGGCACCCCGGTAACCGCTGCGGACCGGCCGCCCCGGAACGGGCCTATTTCACGCCATTCAACGGCGTCGAAAAGGGCGGTTTCAAATCCCGGATTCAGTTCGCCGGCCTGTGCCGGCGGGTCTTTGACTTTCCCGCGCTGGGCGGATACAGTAATGCAGAAAAGCAGGCCGGCGAGCAGCAGGGTCGCCTTGCCCCAATTCAGGAGGTGGTTGTTTTGGATCATTTCAAGTTGGTTTTGCTTCATCGGGATGAATGTAGCAAGAATTTTTGTAAAAAATGTGCAGAAGACCCCATTGATTACCTCGTCAACTGGATGGGGGCCAATCCGTCTGCAAAATCCCGGGCTTCGTAGTAAAAAGGAGAGATCACCGTATTGCCCTGCCGGTCGATAAAGGCGATTCCCGCACGGGTGACGGCTCTGGCGAGGCCGCTGTGGAAATCCCAGGCCAGCGCGAATTCCGGCGGGGTAATGATCTCGCCGTCAATCCCGGCCAACCCCCAGAGTTCGTCGACGGCATAAGGTGCTATGCCTTCCGAAAAGGTGTACAGCTGATCGAACCGGATGGGGTGAATCTCATTTCCGTTTTGGTCAATGACGCCGAACTTGCCGTTGAGCGATACATTCCACCGGTTGGGGCCCGAGTGCAGCACCTGATCGAAAGTGGGCGGAATGACGAACGAGCCGGAGGGATTGATGAGGCCGTAACCATTCTCGCTCCGGGCAGGCGCCAGCCCATCCTGAAAATCCCCGGCGGATTGGAAAGCGGGCGGGATGATCCATTTGCCGCCGGCATCCATGAAGCCGAAAAGCCCGTCCTGCCTGAGGCGAACAAGCCCTCCGGAAAAGCTGCCGACCTGTTGAAATTGAGGTGGGATGACCCATTCTCCGCTTTCGTTGATGATGCCCCATCGACCGTCCTGTCTGGCTTTGGCGTAACCGTTCTCAAAATCAGCCGCCTGCTCAAACGCCGGGGCTATGACCGTTGTGCCGGCCGTGTCAATGAAACCGTATAGTTCGCCCTGCCTGATGACGGACCGCCCTTCCTGAAAATCGGCTGCTTGTTCCCAAACCGGAGCCATGGCCCAGTTGCCGTCCGGGCGCAGGAAACCCATGCTGTCCTGAAAGGTCAGCACCCTGGCTAACCCTTCGCAGAACGGCCAGGCCGCTTTGAATTGTAAGGGGATCCTGGTCCGGCCCTGTTTGTCGATGAATCCCCATTTGCCCCGGAGCCGGACAACCGCCAGGCCTTCGGAAAACGGCCGGACTTCGTCGAATACGGCGGGAATGACCTGGTGGCCGCTGAGGTCCATAAATCCCCATTTGAACGGCTCCTCCGGATAGTCCGTTTCGGGGGGCGGCAATTCGCTTGTTTCCCGGTCTCCGGCCGGGCGGTCCTGTTTGCAACCGCTATGGAGGAACAACGGAGCGATCAGAAAAACAAGCGATATTCGCATTAGGTGTACCTTTTCGTTCATATGCCTCGATAGGGTGGTTTTATCCGGTCAGGGAGCGGTTGTGCGATCAGATCTCGAAATCGACGCCTCTTTTGATCAGGTCCTCGTACCTGGCTTTGGCCATGGCTTCGTAGCGATCCTTGTCAAAACTGTACAACATGGCGGGGCGATGGGCTACACCGGCCTGTTTGCCGGCTTCCTTTAGGACCCCCATCTGAAGGATCCGTTTCCTGAAATTCCGCTTGTTCAGTCCTTCCTCTACCCCCAGGATGGTTTCATACAGTTTTTGCAATTGGGAAAGGGTGAATTTCTCCGGCAGGAGCTCGAAACCAATGGGCTGGTAGCGGACCTTGGCTTTCAACCGGTTGACTGCCGCTTCCAGTATTCTGGCATGGTCAAATGCCAACCCAGGTATCTTTCCCAACTGGAACCATTCCACATTTCTGGCGTCGGAGGCTGCCCTGACCGGGTGTTCAGCCAGGTTGACCAGCGCGAAGTAGGCCACGCTCACAACCCTGCCGCGCGGGTCCCGGTCCGGATCGCCGAAGGTAAACAGTTGCTCGATAAATACGTCCCTGACGCCGGTTTCTTCCTCCAGCTCACGCAAAGCCGCGGACTCCAGGTCTTCCTTCATGTCCACAAATCCTCCCGGAAGCGCCCAGGAATCCTTGAAGGGTTCATGTCCTCGCTGGATGAGCAAAACCTTCAGGTGGTCGCTTTCATCCAGACCGAAGATGACGCAATCCACGGTCAGGGCCGGGCGCGGATATTCGTAGGTGTACGGCATGTGCTGTTAAAATATTGAATTTTATGCAATTGACCCGGATTAAATTGATCGGGGCGCATGTCCGCTTTCGGATTGAGGGACATCATTCCGTTCGATCAGGGCCAATTTTCGTTGTTTCATTTGGTCGGACAGGACAACCGGGTATTCCTCCCGGCCTTCCCACCCGTCGAAGAGGCTGCGCTGCGCGCTGCAGTTCGCCCGGACGAGCGGCAGCGCGGGCGGTTGATAAACCAGTTTGCCTTCCCGGAAAACGGGAATCAGGAGGTCCTCGAAATACGAAACGCTGCCGGATTGCAGTATTTCAGCGTCGGGGGAGGATTCATCGGCATCAAAGATCAGGTCTCCTGCAGGCTGCCCCTGGTGGTCAAAAAAACGCCGCACCTGCAACAGGCCCGGGTTGGTTGTCTTCTCAGGGGTTTCGGAAAGTTTGATCTTGTATTCCCAATTGCCGGGGCTTTTTTCGAGGGCGGAAAGCTTGTAGACGCCGCCCAGCGCCGGCTGGCCGAATGCGGTGACCAGTTTGGTGCCTACGCCCCAGGCGTCCACCTTTGCGCCTTGTTGCTTGAGCCGCGTGATGGCGTCTTCATCCAGGTCATTACTGGCCAGGATGAGGGTGTCGTTGAAGCCGGCCTCGTCCAGTATCTTCCGGGCCTGTACGCTCAAAACAGCCAGATCGCCGCTGTCCAGCCGGATGCCGGACAGGTTATAGCCCCTATGGCGGAGTTGCCGGCCGACGATGACAGCGTTTTCCACCCCTTTCAGCGTGTCGTAAGTGTCGACCAGCAGGATGCAATTGCCGGGCATGACCGAGCTGTAGGCTTCGAAGGCTGAAAGTTCATCCTCAAAGCACATGACCCAGCTGTGCGCATGCGTTCCTTTGACGGGAATGCCGTAGATCTTTCCGGCCAGCAGGTTGCTTGTGGCATCGCATCCCCCGATATAAGCCGATCTGGCGGCTGTCAGGCCGCCGTCGGGCCCTTGCGCCCTGCGGAGTCCGAATTCCAGCACGGTATCGCCTTGAGCGGCTTGCACGACCCTGGCCGCTTTGGTGGCTACCAGCGTGGAATAATTGATCAGGTTGAGCAAGGCGGTTTCGATGAGTTGGGCCTCAATAAGCGGGCCGTCGATGCGCATCAAGGGTTCAAACGGAAAGGAAACGACGCCTTCGGGCATGGCCCAGACGTCGCATGAAAAGCGGAACCGTTGGAGATAATTGAGGAATCCTTCGTCAAAGAGATTTTTCCCGTTGACGTCCCGGAGGTTGCCCAGGTAATGGACGTCCTGATCGGAGAACCGGAGATTTTCAAGGTAATCGATGGCCATGGCCAGGCCGGCGGTAACGGTACCGGCGCCGCCGAAAGGGGCGTGGCGGTAAAACAACTGAAAGGATGCTTTTTTCGAATAGATGCCCGTTTTCCAGTAACCGTAGGCCATGGTCAGTTGGTACAGGTCGGTCATCAAGCCTGTGAAGGGGCGGTAAATTTCAGGGAAATGCGAAAAAAACATCTACCTTAGTTTAAATTTTAAACTAAGGTAGAGTGGATTTGTCAATATTCAAAATGAAAAAATGAGATTCTGTTATTCACGGATCAAAAGCTTCCGGATATCGGATTCGGAGGTTGCCTTGCCGTTGGAGTCTTTCAGGTTGAATGTGAAGGATTTGGCATCAGCGGGTACCTGCCCGAACACCTCGTTGCCGGCGATAGCGATCCGGTTTTCGCCGGTAACGACGAGGAGAACATTTTCGGAGTTCCGGTTGAAGGACAGCTGGACTCCGTCGGCTGCCAGGAACCGGACGATGGTATTTGCGCCTTTGTCAACCAGGTAAGCCGGCAAGTTTTCCAGCTCATTGCCATCCTGATCGGTGAACGAAGCGGAAAGGCCTTTTTCAGCGGGCAGCAGCGGCCGTGCGCAATTCCAGATCCCCAATTCATGGACCTCGAACCGGTTGATGACTTTCCGGCTGACCAATGCCTGGTTTTCCGGGACATTGACGCCGTTGTTGCGCAGTTCATCAAGCCGGTTTTTGTATTGAACTTCAGCTGACCGGAGGGCCGTTGTCTTTTGTTCGGCCAGTTTGTCCTTTTCTGATTTCAAGGCGGCCTCCCGCTGGGCCAGTTGTTGTTTGTAATCCGCAAGTGCAGTTTCGTATTTGGTTAGCGCCCGGTTGTAATCATCACCGGTCAATACGGGATTGACAATGAGTTTAAGTTGGTTTTGGCCGTGTATCAGCGTCAGTTCATATTCCCATTCGCTGAGTTGCTTGAGTTTGGAATCCTCCCAGGCGACGCGGAATGCGCGTTCATCCAGGTTCTGATTTTTGGAAGACAGCTGCCAGATGGCGCCCTGGTAGAGGTCGCCGTAGCGGGTAGCCAGTTCCTGGTTGAGGAAGTCGAGTTCCAATGTGGGCAGGTTGCCGTCCGCTTTTTGCGGTTTCGGCGGCTCAACGGGTTTTGGCAGGGTGCTTTCCAGTTGGCTTACTGCGCCGTTGAATTGTTGTTCGGCGTTTGTAAAGGCGTTTCTCAATTCAAGTTTCGCATCATACAAGGGGTCGGAGGCATCCGGGAGGGCATTTTCGCCCAGGAATCCAGCCATATCGATATCCTGGTAGATCCAGGCCCGGGCTGCAGAGTCGAGTTGGTAGACATTGAACCCCGGGGGGACCTGTAGGGACGGCGGCAGGTTCATCTGGGAAACCAGTTCCACCTGGATGGATTTGCCGGGCGCCATCCGGAGGCGCTGGCCGTTCTGGACGGCATAGACTTCGACCATTCCGCTGGACTCGAGGTTGTAACGAACCCCGGCCGAATCGTAGGTCATCGGGATGCCGGAAAGGAACAGGCCGGCAATATCGTTGATCTCCTGGTAGTAGATTTCGACTTCGCCTTCCACGAGCCTGCCGCGGTCATCCATGAAGGCGGCTACCGGAACGACGAGCCTGGATCCGCTTTCGTATTCAAAAACGCCGCCTTGATTAACATTCAGTGTTTTGCCTTCGGGAGCGGTTTTGAAATCTTTCAGAGGCGGAAGCACGAATGGGCGTGCGGCAAAATAGGCCTTATCATCCGGCAATGCCTTTTGCATCCGCGGGTGTATGACGAATACGAAGGTCAGTACCAGGGCGATCGCCGCCGCAACGGAGATGGCGTAAAAAGGCATATAGCGCAGACGGGCCCTGCTTTTGACAGGCGGATTTGCGTTGAATTCGTTCAGCAATGCATCAAAATCCTGGCGCTTGCGGATGGCTTTGCTGTCTGGTTTATCTGGATTGCGCCGTATTTCGTAGTTGTTTCCCATTGTTTTTCAGCATTTTAAGGTTAAAAAAATGCTTCAGGATTTAGATTTTATTTGCAGACTCAATTTTTTCTTCAATCGTTCAAGGATCCGGTAAGTTTTTACCTTCGCGTTGTTCTCGGTCATATCGAGCAACTCGGCGATTTCGCGGAAAGACCGTTGTTCAAAGAATCGCATTTCAATCAGATCAAGTTCGTGCTCTTTCAGCCCGTCAAGTGCCTGGACGAGCAGGTTCCTCATCCACTCCGGGGATTCTTCTTCCATTTCCTCTATCATATCAGAGAGGTTGGCGTCGTCAATGCCCACCACTCTTTTTTTCTGGGTTGCCCGGTAATGCTGGGCCAACTCGTTGGCGGCGATGCGATAGAGCCAGGCGGAAAAAGGGACCCCCATGAACGTGTACTCGCCAAGCCTTTGCATGGCTTTGAGGAAGACCTGGGAGCATAGGTCGGCAGTCAGGTCCTCATCAATGGTTCTTTGATATAAATACCGGAAAATAGGTTCGTAGTACCGGTTATACAACGGCCGGAATCTGGCAGGTTCTTTTTGAGCGGCCTGGATCTCCAGCCACTCTTCCTGCATCGTTTCCTTAGAAACAGTCCGCCTTGAAACGTTCATGCCTACGCTTTTTGTCAGGGTGCTCAACAATGGGGAGTTTGTCAACATCAAAAATAGTTTTTTCGTTCTAAAACGTTTCTCCCTTTTTTTAAGCGGAGTTTTTCCGGCTGCCAATGGCGCACTTGATCACTTTTTTGTAACCCGGGTAACTGCGTCATTGATCGTTTCTGAACACATAATGCCTGCATTTTCAAAAGATACAGACCCGGGAGCATTTTTTTATGATTTTAACTATTAAGGCTTCCGGCCCTTTGAAAACGGGGTCAAAGCTGAAAAGTTGAAACCATTAATTATCTTCGCGTCTAATAGCCGGAATGGGTTTGCCCGAATGCAGGAACGGGAACCCCCGGGCCGGCGCCAACCTTGATCTGAGCGCCCGATCCCCGGCAGGTAACGTTTGTGTCTGGGCACCGAATTGTCAACCTAACCCTTTAATATGAGAAAATGGCTGTTCGGGTTTACTGGTTTACTCTTTGCGGTAGCAATATACCTGTTTTATTTCCCTACTGACCTGGATCCCGTTTTTTGGCGGCCGCCGAAAGCGCCGGAGCTGGCCGGGAAATACCTGAAAAACGACCTCCTTGCCCGAATGGATGTGCTTTCTCCCGGATATTGTCATCAATGCGAGGACGTAGATGTCGATACCCAGGGCCGGATTTACGGCGGGGATTCGAAAGGCCGGATCATCCGGCTTGACCCTCAATCCGGGGAAAGCGAGGTTTTTGCCGATACAAAAGGCCGCCCGTTAGGGCTCGATTTTGACCGCGTGGGCAACCTGGTTGTTGCCGACGCGGAAAAAGGGTTGTTGCGCATCGACAGCTCCGGCCAGGTGGAATCACTGGTGGCCGGTTATGAAGACCAGCGGTTCACCTTCACAAATGACCTGGAGATTGCGGATAACGGGATCATTTACTTTTCAGAGGCCTCCCGGAAATTTGACCTTCAGCATTATAAAATGGACCTGTTGGAACATCGCCCGAACGGCCGCGTTTTCGCCTATGACCCCGCTTCCGGCGCCACAACCCTCCTGCTGGACAACCTCTATTTTGCCAACGGCGTGGCCGTATCCCACGATCAGTCCTTTCTCCTGATCAACGAAACCGGTGCATACCGCGTACGCCGCTATTGGCTGAAAGGGGAGCGGAAAGGGACCAGCGATGTATTCATCCAGAACCTCCCCGGATTTCCGGACGGCATTTCCAAAGGCAGCAAAGGCGTATTCTGGGTCGCACTGGTCAGCCCCAGGGACCCCAAAGTTGACCGAATGATGGTGCAGCCTGCCGTCCGCAAAATGCTCTCCCGGTTGCCGGATTTTCTCCTGCCTTCTCCCAAACGATTCGCATTCGTGATCGGACTGGACCGCGATGCCCACGTCGTTTACAACCTCCAGGACCCCGATCCGGAAAACTTTGCTGAAATCAGCAGCGTCCAGGAAAGAGACGGCTGGCTATACCTGGGCTCCCTATCTGATAACGGCATCGGGAAATTGATCAGACCGCTGTGATAGGGGAGGAATTGAGGAATTACCACCTCCGCCAAGGCTACGGCGGCCGGAGGTGGAATCGAGGAATTGATTCGATTAGGTCGATTGATTCGATTCCGGCGTCCGTCGGTTAGTCAGGTTATTCGAATCAATCGAATTAATCCAATCAATTATTTGGTTAGTTTGATCACCAGGCCATCCTGCAAAAATTGGGACCGGAGGGCTTCTTTGCGCTGTTCGGCGGCATCGTAAGAGCTGAACGGGCCATGAACCACCCTGAACAGCTTCACGCCTTTTGAATTGGTTCCTTCAAACAGGAAAAGCTGATCCATCCCCTGTGCCTGCAGGGCTTTTACCTGCCTGGAAGCATTGCTGTATTCCGTGTAGCTGGCCAGTTGGATGCCGTATCCGCTCAACCCGGAGCGGGTTTGCGTTGCGGAAGTCGCATCTATTGCCGGTGATTTGGCGGTGACATCGTATTGGTTGGGCAGGTTGATCCGGCCGTTGCCCTGGCTTAGCCCGCGGTCGGTGAACTCATAGGACGAAGCTACAGGCTTTGGATATTCCGGCGATACATTGCTTACCGCGGTCTTATTCTCAAAGAGCTGCCCGTTTGTCTGGAATCCTTCGTCGGGCGTATAAGGGATAAAGGCTCTGGTAGCGGCCGGTGATTTTGCGGTGAGCCTTCCGGCGCCGGTATTGTCGTAACCGGCAGGCGTGCGGGCGGCCAGTTGCGTTGAATTGGCGGTTGAGTTACCTGACTGGGAAGCCAGTTCGATCCTTACGCTCGCCATGCCGTCGCGGATCAGATCCAGTTGCATGGCTGCTGCTTTTGAAATGTCAATCAGGCCGTTGGTATTGTAGGGGCCCCGGTCGTTGACCCGGACTACGGTGGAGCGGCCGTTATCCAGCCGGGTCACCTTGACGAGAGTTCCGTAAGGCAATGTCCGGTGGGCGGCGGTGAACAGCCTGCCCTGATAAGTCTCCCCGGAGGCTGTCTTTTGCCCTTCCAGATAATCGGCGTAAAAATGGACGATACCGGTTTCGCTGAATTGGGCGTACAAACCGGTCGAAAACAGGAAAACTACAAGGATAGTGGGTAATTTCCAGTTCATGGTATTGAATTTTATTTCAAATATACGGTATTTTTAAAATATCAGCGGAATGCCGAATTTGGCCAATAAACCGATCAGGCCGATGGCGACCAGGTTGAGCCAGATGCCGGCCCGCATCATTTGCGGAATGGTGAGGTATCCGCTGGCAAAAACGATGGCATTTGGGGGGGTTGACATCGGCAACATAAAGGCGCAACTGGCAGCCAGCGTGACTGGAATGCAAGGGTAGAGGGGATTCATATCCATGCCGACGGCGATGGCTCCCACTACCGGTACCAGGACCGTCACCAGCGCCACATTGGACATGATCTCGGTGAGGAACAGCGAAACGGCCGTCAACCCCAGAATGACCCATAAACCCGACAAGTGGGCTTCCTGAAAGGTTTGTCCGATCAGGTCGATCAGGCCCACTTCCTTGAGGGCATTGGCCAGGCTCAGGCCGCCGCCGAACAGGAGCAGGATCCCCCAGGGAAGGCGCTCGGTGTCCTTCCAGTCGAGCAGCCGGGTGTCCTCCTTCCGGTCTACCGGGATCACAAACAGGGCGATTGAGGCCGTCATGGCGATCAGCGTATCCATATCTTTGAGGGCGATGCCCAGGGCTTTGAGTACCGGTTGCTGGATGATCCAGGCCAGTGCGGTGAGGCCGAAAACGGTCATGATCAGCCCTTCACCCCGGGATACCTTTCCGAGTTTGCGGAGTTCTTCCCGGATCAGTTTCCGGCCGCCTTCAAAGCTGCCCAACCGGTTGCGGAAAAGGACCCTGACCAGCATGAAATAGGTGATCGCGAGCATGGCCAGTGCAAACGGAATGCCGATGATGAGCCATTGGGCGAAGCCTACGGTAATGTTGTGATTGTTCCGGAGAATGCTGGAAAAAACCACGTTGGGCGGCGTGCCGATCAGGGTGGCCGTGCCCCCGATATTGGCGCCGTAGGCGATGACGAGCATCATGCAGATCGCGAAATTCCGGATATCGCTTTGGGCGTATTTGCGTTCGCCCCGGGTGAGCAGGTCGATGACCGAAGCGCCGATGGGCAGCATCATCACAGCGGTAGCGGTATTGCTGATCCACATGCTGAGGGTGGCTGTGGCCAGCAGAAACCCCAGGATGATCCCGTTGGCGTTGGTACCCGTCAGGTTGACGATACTGAGGGCAATACGGCGATGAAGGTTCCATTTTTCCATGGTGATGGCGATCATGAACCCGCCCATGAACAGGAAAACGACCGGGTCGGCGTAGGGCGCTGCAGCCGCTTTCATCGGCACCACGCCCAGGATCGGAAGGCAAACCATCGGCAGCAAGGCTGTTACGGGTATGGGTACGGCCTCGGTTACCCACCAGATGATCATCCAGGCAGCCAGGGCCAGCACCCCCCAGGCCTGCGGCGAAAGGGCCCCCGGATGGCTCATCAGTTTCATGATGATAAAGGCCATCGGACCAAGGATTAAACCGACATGTTTGACTCTCATCGCGCCAAATTAACAATCGGTTCCCTATTTTTATGCGAATTTTTGCGGATTTATGGATAAAACCTTGCATACCAGGATGATCCGGGAAGAGGCGGCCCGACTGGGGTTCAGTTTCACCGGTGTCGCCAGGGCCGAACAGATGGACGAGGAGGCGCGCCGGCTCGAAAACTGGCTCAATGCCGGCATGCACGGTCAGATGGGGTATATGGCCAACCACTTCGACAAGCGGATCGACCCGAGGAAACTCGTGGAAGGTGCAAAGTCGGTGGTCAGCCTGTTGTACAATTATTACCCGGAGCAAAGGCAGTCGGACCCGGCGGCGCCCAAGATTTCGCGGTACGCCTACGGGGAGGATTACCATTTTGTATTGAAAAGAAAATTGAAGGATCTGCTCCATTTTATCCGCGAAGAGATCGGCGAGGTCAGCGGCCGATGTTTTGTGGATTCTGCCCCGGTACTAGAGCGCGACTGGGCCCGCCGCAGCGGGGTAGGGTGGATAGGCCGGAATACGATGCTGATCAATCCGAAGGCCGGGTCGTATTATTTTCTCGCCGAACTGATCCTGGATCTTGAGCTGGTGTACGATCACCCGATCAAGGATTTTTGCGGGACGTGTACGCGGTGCATTGAGGCTTGCCCTACCGAAGCTATCTCCCCCGGCGGCTACGTGGTGGACGGCAGCAAATGCATCTCCTATTTCACGATCGAGTTGAGGGAGGCCATCCCGGAAGAATACCGCGGTCAATTTGACAATTGGATGTTCGGCTGCGATATCTGCCAGGAGGTGTGCCCCTGGAACCGGTTCAGCACACCGCACAGCGAACCCGCTTTTGAGCCGCATCCGCAATTATTGGAAATGACAAAGGGCGACTGGGAAGAGTTGACGGAGGACGTTTTCCGCGAGCTGTTCCGGCGGTCGGCGGTGAAGCGGACGGGGTTTGCGGGGCTGCGGCGGAATCTGGGGTTTTTGGGAGAGGGGTGAGAGGGTGAGAGTGAGAGAGTGAGAGGGAGTGAGAGGGTGAGAGAGGAAAATATAAAAATGGATGTCATACCAAAAGCAAAAGGACAGGCTTTCCAATCGGTACCCGGCTATTGAGGATTTGGCGCGGAAGGCCAAAAGGAGGATTCCTCAGGTGGCCTGGGAATACTTGATTTCCGGGACCGGGGATGAGGCCCTGGTGGACCGGAACAAGTCAGCATTTCAAAGGATCAATTTTATACCGAGGTTTTGCAAGGGCGCGTTGGCAGCCACGACCGCAACTTCCCTGTTCGGAAAAAACTATAGTGCCCCGATCGGCATTGCACCGGTTGGTCTGACCGGGTTGATGTGGCCGAGGGTTGAGCATTACCTGGCGGCAACGGCTGATCGGTTGAAGATCCCGTTCTGCCTGAGCACCAATGCTACGGAGACCCCTGAAACGGTGGGCGCGTTTGTCGGGGACATGGGTTGGTTTCAGTTATATCCGCCGAAAGACCTGGAAATCCGTAAATCTTTATTGCAAAGGGCAAAAGATTCCGGATTTCAGGTGCTGGTGGTCACGGCTGATGTCCCGATGGCCAGCAAAAGGGAACGGACAAAGCGGGCCGGTTTGGCCATACCGCCCAAAATCACGCCCCGAATGATCTGGGAGGGCATCACCCATCCGGTCTGGAGTTTTTATACGTTGGTCAACGGAATTCCGAGGTTGCGCACCATAGAACATTATGCCAACAATAACAGTATGCGGTTCGTCAGCGGGTTCGTGGGCAACCGGTTGGGGGGTACCCTGGACTGGGATTATTGCAAAGAATTGAAAGACGCCTGGGACGGCCCGGTGGTCCTGAAAGGCATCCTGCATCCGGCGGACGCGGCGAAAGCCATCGAAATCGGTCTGGACGGGATCTATGTGTCCAACCACGGCGGGCGTCAGTTCAACGGCGCGCCGGCCGCGATCGAGGCGCTTCCCGCAATCGTAAGGGAGGTTGGCGGGAAGGTGCCTGTGATTTTTGACAGCGGCATCCATACCGGACTGGATATCATGCGTGCTCTGTACCTGGGGGCCGACTTCGTGATGGCCGGCCGGCCGTTCATTTACGGCGTCGCAGCAATCGGCAAGTACGGCGGAGATCACGCCGCTTCCATTCTCATGGACGACCTGCAAAATAATATGGTACAATTGGGGGTGGCTGATTTTAAGGAGCTTAGGAGGGCAGATATCTGGCAGTGAGCCTGGCAAGATTGGCTGGGGAGCGCAGGCGAATGTAATTCTTTCGTCTACGGGCTGAGTGGAATGAAACGATAAAGAAACGGATCACGATATCCAAAGAAACCCTATTTTTACCCCGGATTTCACTATCGAAATTCATCCAACCCACTATGCAGAAAGCCATCCTTTTTTTATCCCTCCTGGCAGCGGTCCTAATCCTGCATGCCTGCAACAATTCAAGTACGTCGGACGCGGAAGCCAAAGCCTGGATAACAGCTGACCAGGAAGGACATATGACCTTGCTGGGCAAACCGGTCGCTACCCTGGAAGATCTTCAGGCGGCTTTGTACGATACGATCTCCCGAATGGACCCGTTGCCGGATTCCATCCCGGTTTACTTCAAGGGCGAAGTGTTGATGGGCATGCGGGGCGAAATCCGGACCATTATCGCCGAATCCCTGGCCAGGGCCGATGCGCGCAAGGCCTGCGAGGCTGTCATCCATGGATTTTACACGTGGTACGGACCTTTCGCGGAAACAAACGAAATTGATTTCGTGGATGACGCCGGAGCCCATCTCAAGCTTGATACCCTGAAGCTCGACGCCTATCTGGGTAAATTCAAAGCCACAGGATTTGTGGGCGAAGCTTTCATGCAAGGGCAAAAAGCCTTTTACCGGAATTGCGAAAAATTGTGGCAGAACGAACCAAAGGACGAGCCGCCTTCCTGCCTGGACGCCGACCCCTATTTTTGCGCGCAGGACTGGGACCTGGCGTCCTGGACCAAAGCGCCGGTCACCGTTGACCTGTCAGGCGAGGAGGCATCCGCCGCTATGGAGGCGGATACACAGGTGCACCATTTCAACCTGGTGAAGGAAAACGGAAAATGGGTGATCTCGAAACTGGGATGCGATATGTGAACCGGGTGATCAATATACCAATTCCCTGAATCCCGGTTTCGGCTTCACAAAATACATCCCGATCTCCCCGCGGTTCTTGATCGGGATATTCCCGCGTTCCTCTACTTCGAAGTGATCGCGGACCAGCTCGTAGGTGGTTTCTGAGATGTTGACCTGCCAGGCCTTGCCGTTGGTTTCCAGCCGGGAGGCGACGTTGACGGTATCCCCCCAGATGTCGTAGGCGAATTTGCGGGAGCCCACCACACCGGCCACAAGCGGACCGGTATGAATGCCGATCCGGGCTTCGAACCAGGGTTGGCGGCGCTTCTCCCGGTCCTTTTTCAATTGGGCCAGCAGGTCCTGTATCTCGAGAGCGGCCAGTACCACATCCCGGGGTTTGCTGCCCTCGACATCCGGCAGGCCGCCGACGCACATGTAGGCGTCGCCGATAGTCTTGATCTTTTCGATCTGGTATTTGTCGATGATCTCGTCGAAGGCTTTGAAGTAGTAGTCCAATTCGGCCACCAATTGCTCGGGCGGGAGGTCTTTGGCGATGGCGCTGAAATCCTGGAAATCCGTAAACATGACGGTGGCTTTCTCGTAGCGTCGGGCCTGGGTAGCGCCGTTCTCCTTCAGTTCGTCCGCTACCATGGCCGGGAGGATGTTCAGCAACAGCATATCCGAGCGTTCGCGCTCCTCGACCAGCGCCTCGTTCTTGGCGTTGAGGGCAATATTGTATTTTTTGATCTCGGAATACCGGATAAAGGCGCCGATGGCCAGGAGAGTGAGTACGGCGGCTATGGCGATAAAGAAATTGCGCTGGCTGGACTGCAGCCGGATCTGGTTATTTTGCAGGTTGATCTGGCTTTGCTGCAATTCCACCTGCGTGTTCTTTTCCTTCAGCGCCAGTTCGCTCTTTTCCAGCTCAAATGCCTCGTGCATCCGGACCATTTCCAGGGAATCCACGTAGTTTTTCTGCATGGCCAGCATCAGTTCGGCTTTCATCTGGGCGGCGTTAAGCGCATCTACCCGTTTGCGGAGGTTTTTCTTTTCACTGTCGAGCATAACCACTTTTTCCGCCAGGTCCTTGTTGGATTCGGTGGCCACCGCCAGGTTTTCCAGGGTATTGATCTGTTTGTCGTAGCGGGCATAGGTCTGGGAGTCGTTATCGGCTTGAGCGATTTCTCGCAGGTGTTTGAGGTTGTCCAGTTGGAGCGATTTATTGTCCACGGAAACCATCAGTTCCAGGCTTTTTTCAAACGCCTTCCGGGCGTTGCGGCGGTTGGCCGACTGTCGTTTGGGCTGTTTGAGCAGCGACTGCCCTTCCCAGTTGAGCGCCTGGGCCATCAATCCGGTATTTTGGGTGTTTTCCCCCAATTGGTAGATCAATCTGGCTTGCTCGATGGCTTTGTCGTATTCGCCCTGGTCGTGATAAACCTGCCAGTTGCGGATCAGACTGTTGTTGTCATCGGCGTTCTGGCAAATAACGGGCAGGGCAGACCAAAGAAATAGCAGGATAGCCGGACAGGCGGTCACACGGGTTTTCATAGTATGCGGTTAATGGCTTGCAATTTAGGAAGTTTGATCCGGTTGAGCGGACCGGTATGTCAAATTTTACGGGTATGTGGCGGATTGGTTGCAAATGGTGGGAAACATTGTCAACCTAAAAGGGGATACTTTGGTAGCGCGATGTTCCCCCCAAAACAACCCATAGATGCGAATAAATCGGAAAAACGCTATCTTACCTCCCAAAAACGAACGACCAACATGACACTTGCTACACTTGACTGGACCATCATCGGGGCGTATTTCGTCCTGGTTTTGGCTGTAGGGCTGGCTGTATCCCGCAAAGCAGGCGACAGCGCCCAGGATTTTTTCCTCTCCGGCCGAAACATGGGCTGGCTGCTCCTCGGAGTTTCCATGGTAGCGACCACCTTTTCCGCCGATACGCCCAACCTGGTGACCGGCCTGGTCCGGGAAAGCGGGGTGGCCGGCAACTGGGGCTGGTGGGCGTTCCTGCTCACGGGCATGCTCACGGTCTTTGTGTTTGCCAAGCTCTGGCGGCGGGCCAACGTGATGACGGATATCGAGTTTTACGAACTCCGGTACAGCGGCGGTGCGGCGGCCTTCCTGCGCGGATTCCGGGCCCTGTACCTGGGGCTGGTCTTCAACGTCCTCGTCATGGGAACGGTTTCCCTCGCGGCGGTCAAATTCGGGGGGATCATGCTGGGATGGCCCGGATGGCAAACCCTCCTGATCGCCGGTTCCATTACGCTGGCCTATAGCGCATTCGGCGGCCTGAAAGCGGTAATTATCACGGATTTTGTCCAGTTCATACTGGCCATGATCGGCTCAATATGGGCATGCATTTACCTCCTGGGGCTGGATGAAGTAGGCGGTATCAGTAACTTGCTGACCCATCCGGAGGTCCAGGCGAAATTGTCTTTTGTTCCTTCGCTGAAAGACCCCGCCGTTTGGGTGCCGGTATTGCTGGTGCCGCTGGCGGTGCAGTGGTGGGCTTCCTATTACCCGGGGGCTGAACCCGGCGGCGGCGGATACATCGCTCAGCGGATGTTCTCTGCCAGGAACGAGCGGAACGCCGTAGGCGCCACGCTCCTGTTCAATATCGCTCATTACGCGCTGCGCCCCTGGCCCTGGATCCTGATCGCCCTGGCCTCGATCGTCGTATTTCCGGAGGTCAGGGATATCCAGGCGGCTTTTCCGGCTTTGGCGGCAGATAAACTGGGGCACGACGCAGCCTACCCGGCCATGCTCAGCAAATTGCCGGTCGGCCTCAAAGGACTTGTGGCCGCTTCGCTGATCGCCGCATTCATGTCCACGATGTCAACCCAACTGAACCTGGGAGCATCGTACCTGGTCAACGATTTTTATCAGCGCTTCCTCAAACCCGACGCCAGTCAGAAACAACTGGTCAATGCAGGCCGGTTGTTCACCGTCGTATCCATGATCCTGGGTACGGCACTGGGCCTGGCGTTGCAGGATGCCACCACGGCCTTCAACCTGCTGCTCCTGTTGGGCGCCGGAACGGGATTGATCTTCATCCTGCGCTGGTTCTGGTGGCGGATCAATGCCATGACCGAGATCGTGGCCATGGTCTCCTCCCTGGTCATTGCCGGATTCATGACCTTCAGTCCGCTGGACCTTGAAGGCTGGCAAAAGACCGTCATCGGCGCGCTGCTGACCACCGTGGTCTGGATCGTGGCAGCCTTCTTTACGCCGCCGACCACCGACAGCAAGTTGTTTGATTTTTATAAGCGCATCCGGCCGGCCGGGCCCGGTTGGGAGGTAGTCCGCCGGCGGGCCGCCGACCAAGGCGTGGCGCTGCCGCAAGGCAAAGGTCAGTTGCCGCTGGAAATTTCCTGCATGCTGATCGGCTGCCTGACCGTGTACAGCGCCCTGTTCAGCACCGGATACTGGATCTACGGCAAAACCGGTACGGCGCTGATCTTCACCGTATTGACCGCGTTGGGCGGGCTGTTCCTGTTCAGCGTCTGGAATAAACTGAAAACGGATGAGGCCTCGTAGGCGATAATACCGGGCAGGCCTCAGTTGAATCAATCCAAAACCAAAAGAAATGAGATCCTGTATCTTGATTTTGATGCTGGCCATGCTGGCGGCATGTCAAAAAAGCGGCAAGGATCCTTTGTACCAATCGGATGCTTTTACGCTTTATCCCGATCGGGTTGTGCAGGGAGACAATGAAGCCGTTGCGGTTTCGCCCAATGAGATCAGATCAAACTACAAAAGCCCGGCAAGCGCCAGTTTTTCACGGCTGGTGACCTTCAAGTTCAGCATCAACGAAAAGGATAACGAATCGCCGCCCGGTCAGGATCATTGGGTGCTGATCGGGGATGAACATGAGTCGCCCGTAATTGAATTCGGCGCCCCTGTGGATGCAAAGCCGACAACCCCGGTCGGCTTCCTGCCGCCCAATTACAACTACACCTTCCGGGTGGATCTGACGCCTGTGATCCGGCAGTTCGATGAGAAAGGATACTTCGAAGCCTATGACGGCAGCCGGGTGGCCAAGGCCGATTTCAAAGGGTTCTACATCGCCGGCGGGTCGGAGCCGCTGACCTGGGATTTTGTCAACCTGGATAGCCACGGCCTCAAACTGAAGGATTCCGGCAAGGGCAATATCTATACCATAACGGTCAGACTCAATCCATACGACCCGGATGAAAACCAGGATAAGACCTGGAAACTCGCCGCCAACCTGGGGCACAAACCCATGTACCGGTCCGATCAGCCCATTGTGGATGCCTTGTTCAATTTATCCCTGGAGGAAGCCGTAAAAAACATTGAACCGGACAGTACTTTCCGGACGGGCGCCAAATGGGGAGGCGTCTGGACACGCGATATCAGCTACAGCATTCTCCTGGCCTTTGCCTACCACGAACCGGAGGTTGCCAGGATCAGCCTGATGAAAAAGGTCAAACGCGATCGCATTATCCAGGATACCGGATCAGGCGGCGCGTGGCCCGTTTCTTCCGACCGGACAACCTGGGCCCTGGCTGCCTGGGAGATCTACAAGGTCACGGGCGATACCGATTGGCTCAAAAAAGCCTATGCCATTATCAAGAACACCCTGGACGACGATTACCAAACCCTGCTCTCCACCCGGACCGGGATGTACACCGGAGAGTCGTCCTTTCTGGATTGGCGCGAACAAACCTATCCCAAGTGGATGAACAACGCGGATATCTTTGTTTCCGAAAACCTGGGCACCAACGCGGTCCATTACCAGGCCCATATGATCCTGGCTGAAATGGCGAAGATCCTGGGCCAACCCTACCAGGTTTATGAAGGCCGCGCCGAAAACATCAAAAGCGGGATCAATCAATACCTGTGGATGGATCAGAAGGGCTTTTACGGGCAGTATCTCTACGGCCGGCCCAACCTCAGCCTCTCGCCTCGCTCCGAAGCGTTGGGGGAATCCCTGGCTGTTTTGTTCGACATCGCCGGCGACATTCAGTCAGCCTCCATCTTTCAGAATATGCCGGTTACGCCTTTCGGGGTGACCTGCATTTACCCGCAGATCCCCGGAATCCCGCCCTACCACAACAATGCCGTCTGGCCTTTTGTCCAATCCTATTGGAATCTGGCGGCGGCCAAGGCCGGAAATGAGGAAGCGCTCAATTTCGGGCTGGCAGCGCTGTACCGGGCGGGCGGTTTGTTCCTGACCAACTATGAGAACTTTGTAGCGGAAACCGGAGATTTCAAAGGGACCGAGATCAATTCAGACCGGATGCTCTGGAGTATGGCGGGCAACCTGGCCATGGTACACCGGGTTTTTATGGGAATGTCTTTCGAACCCGATGGGATTCAGTTCCGGCCTGCCATTCCAAAGACCTATCCGGGAACCAAGACCCTGACCAATTTCAAATACCGCGCGGCAACCCTTGATATTATCGTAAACGGGACGGGCAACCGGATTCAAACCATCAACCTGGATGGAAAACCCCTGGCCAACGCATTCCTGCCGGCGGATGTGACCGGCCGCCATGCGATTGAAATTGTCATGGCCGGCAATGATTTCGGCGGCGAAGGCATCAACCTGCAACCGGTCCGGTTTTCTCTCCCCAATCCGCAAACACGCGAAAACGGCCAGGATATCCGCTGGGATCCCGTTAAAGGCGCCGAATACTACCTGGTTTATCGCGACGGCGAAGTGATGGGCAGAACGAGCGATGCGCACTACGCGGTGACTTCCCCCTCCGCAACGGAATACAAGATCTCCGCCGTTGATTCCAGCGGCGTGGAATCGTTCACCAGCGAGCCGGTGATCATGATGCCGTCTTCCGCGCTCATGGTCATTGAGGTTGAGGGGTTTGCCGCCCGGTCGGGGTTGCCGTACTCCAATTATTCCGGGAAGGGGTTTGTCGAAATCTCTAACGAAAGAAACAAAAGCGTTGCGATCCGGTTTTCGGTCGATGAATCCGATTATTACCAGCTGGATTTCCGGTATTCCAACAGCAGCGGCCCCTGGAATACGGACAACAAATGCGCCATCCGGAGCCTGTATCTCAATGACGTCTATGCCGGGGTTCTGGTTTTTCCGCAACGCGGCCAGAATGAATGGTCCGACTGGGGATTCTCCAATTCCTATACCTTCAAACTGGACAAGGGCCGGCATACCATCCGGCTCGTCCTTGAACCCTGGAATACCAACATGAATGTCGATATCAATACGGCCATGCTGGATTATCTCAGGATCATTAAACATTGAGCAGCGTTTTCAGCCGGGAAAACGAATTAAAAGCGGATCTCTTTCGAGCAAGTCAAAGTTCGATTTTGTTATTCGAATAACCAAAGACCGAAGATATCCTATTTCCGGACAAACCTGCGGATTTCCCGGGCGCCCGAAGCATCCGACAAAACAGCGTAATACACGCCCGGCTGAAAACCGGCCAGTGAGATTTCCAGGGTCAATTCGCCGGTGACATCCATGTCCAGCATCGGCTGACCAAGAACGGAAAGGACCTGAAGCCGGGTGAACAGCGGAATATCCCAGCTGATGCTTATCTCTTTTTCCGCCGGATTGGGGGACAACCGGATCCGGTTTTCCAGATTTGCTACCTTTTCGACCGAACGGATGGGCGAATATTCGACCTTGCCGTCCATGTCTACCATGTTGAGGCGATAGTAGCGGGTACCGTGGCTTGTTGGCGCCCATGGATCGGAATAATCATAAGCGGCAAAGGGCGTGTTTTGCGCCGGAACAGTTGCAACCGGCACAAAGGAACGGCCCGATTCGGACCTTTCGAGGATATATTCCCGAACCTGGTTCTCCGCCTGTGTTTCCCAGTGTAACCGGACAGATTTAGCGGAGTTGACTGCTTCAAACCGGGTGAGTTCAAGGGGCAGCACCAGGCCGCCGGCCAACCAGATGCTGAAAGAACGGGGCGGCAATTGGATATACATTGAATTGGGAACACCTCCTGAATTGGCCGACACCACGCCGTAAGGGAACGGCGAACTGCCCATGACCCGGTTGAATTGGGTACCTACCGGCGCGTCGGTCGTATTCAACTCGTGGTCGACTTTAAGGGTCGTATTCCCGAAATTGATGGCAACCAGGACATCCTTGTTGGAGATCCCGCCGCTGATCTGGTAAATGAGGGCCTTATCGGCGCTTCCGCTGATATAGTTGCTCTGGCGCGAGGTGCTGTGACGATTGAGGTACTCCACCTGCGGTGCGAGATAGATGTTGTTTTTGTGGATCTGGATCAGGGAGTCGATCCGGGATTTGAGGTTGACGACGGGATAATTGTCCGGCGCAATGCCGAAATATTCAGGATAAAAAACGCACGGCAAGCCCACCTTGTTGTTGGTCAGGATATAGGCGTAGGCCAGAATGGGGTCCTCGAGTACCGGCTGGTCCGAATCCCTGAAATCGTGGTTATTGATGAAGGTGATGGCATTGAGGCCGCTGCCGCCCGCGCCGTCGACGATGCCGGACTGGAAGATATTGCGGGTGTCGTAATTGAAGCTGTAGTGATATTGATCGCAGGCGTCCTTCAGGGCTTGCCGGAGGGCAAAATCAAAAGCGCGGATATTGACCGACGCGCTGTTCATATTGCTGTAAACACTGCCGATCCAGTTGGTCAGCGTGAAGGGGTTGGAATCGAAATATTCCCCGACCACCAGCTGCGGACTGATGGCCTGTCCGGCCAGGTAGTCCATCAGCTGACCGACGAAGCTCGGGTTGAAATGTTTGACGGCGTCCATCCGGAATCCGCGGATGCCGACGTCCGTCCAAAGCCATTTGGACCAGGCGTTGAGCACATCCCGGGTGATCTGCCGGTCCTGATCGTAATCGTAAAAGAACCACAAATAGTCCCAGTCGCCCTCCAGCCAGGTATAGGAAGCATTGGCGCTGTTGGGTTTGAAATGTTCGAAATTCATGGCGCCCTGCCCTGACGGCAAACTGGTAAAATCGGTATAGGTCTGATAGTTGACGTAGGTGTTCAGGTCGACATTGAATCCGCCTGCCGGGCCTTCCGGGTCGTACCAGATGCCGTAGATCCGGTGGTCGGTATAGCCTTCGTCGTTGCTGTAATAAATGTAGAGATTGTCGGTTGCATTAAAATCACCGGCGGTCAGATTGAGGTGAAATTCGTCCGTCAGGCAGCCCAGGCCGTCGATATGGGCGTTCATATTCCGGCCCAGAAAGATATCGTTGTTGCCCTCTCCGCAATCGCCGCCGCCGTTGGGCTCAGATTCGCTCAGATCCGTCAGGCTTTGCCAGCCGACCCGGTCTGTTTGCATGTAAACCCGATAGTGTTTGTTTTGAAAACTGGAATGGCCGCTTTTGGAGCTGATCTTGAAATAAAAATCGCCGGGTCCGAAGGGTGTTCCGTTGCCGATCGGGATAACTACCCGGTACCGGTCGGTTGGAAAGGGTTGTTTGAGGACGGTGCTGCCGTTGTAATCGTAATATTGGGTGATATAATCCCGAAGTGCGGGGTTATTCTCCGCATTTCCGCCGTCGCGATGGTTGTATACCACGTCGGCTACAGCCTGAATGCCGTTGGTATTTAGCGCGGAGATCAACGTATTGACCTGGGCCTGGGTGCCGAAGCCTGTAGGGCCTTCACCGGCCAGCCCGATGTCGTAAAGGTCTTTGGGGTCGTATCCGTTGCTGCAGGAACCGAAACTCGCCCGGCTCATGGGCGGCAGCCAGACGTAGGTAAAGCCCGCCGATCCCAGGGTTGCGGCTTTGGTCTGGAGGGTTGATGCCCAGGATGCGCCGGAATAGCCGTTGCAACCATCCTTGGGATAATCCCAATACCATCCCTGAAGCATGAAATCCTGTGCATTTGAATCGGGGAGGAAGCTCCATAGAAACAGAGCCTGAAAAAGAATTATTCTCTTCATGATAGTCGCTTTAAAGGGGCAAAATAAGACTTTTTTGCCAAAATAGCCCTGCTGACGGTGAAGCGGCAGGTTATCCTGAAAAGCGACAAAAGGGCATTTGAGGGTTGCGGATCAAGGCAATAAGGACGCAGGGATAAAATCCAGGCAGCCGGGAACGGGCTTAACGGCGTTCAACATGCCGCAGGTATGCTATGAGAGGGTCATATTTGCATAACTGCGGCATGCCGGTTCGAGCCTGGAAGAGACTGGGAATGAGGTTTATACCCCGAATTTTTCGATCAGGCGCTGTTTCATCTGCAGGAACTCCTCATCGGTGATGATGCCCTGGTTCTTCAGGTCGCTGAGTTCTTTCAACCGGGAGACGATCTCATCCTGGGAGGCTTCCTGGCGAACGCCTGCGGCAGCGGGTTCCTTCGCAGGCTGCGCCGGTGCGGGTTCCTTTTTATCATCTTCCTCCTTGCGGAGTTGTTCGGCAACTTTCTTACCCTTTTCGAATTTTTCCTTATAAGCTTTTTTCAGCCGTTCGGTATCGAAGTCGAGGATGGTGCCGCCCAGTTCGAAGTGCTTTTTGAAAACCTCGCCGAGGGCGTAAGTACTGGCGCCGTTAAGAATGGACACGGCCACGCCGCCTATGATGGTACCGATGCCCGGGATCAGCTTGATGACGCTGCGCGCGCCTGCTTTAGCCAGTGTCGAGCTGGTCAGGGCCGTCACGATGGCCTTGCCCGACGTATCGGAAAAGTCCTTCTCGTATACCTTGCACAACTGGCGGATCATGTCCAGTTGGACAGCGCTTACCGCCAGCACGTCGGCTACGGGCAGCGGAATGACCACGCTCATGCCCATCGACCAGATCATATGGTTGCGAATAATGGAATCCGCGTGTTTGGAACGTTCCTTGTTCGGACTGCTCATAACGGTATTTTTAATTGCTTTGCCTGCGTATTTTAAAATCTGCTTTTTCATGATTCTATCGAGTATCCGGATATATAACACCCCGGATTACAAAATTCCTTCAATATTACGCATTTATTGCCGTTTTGTCCAGTTTTTCTCGACCATCACAAGGCCGGAAACGATGAAAACAATTTATTCGATTGTCCGATTGACCCGAATGTTTCGATTGATTCGATTGGGGTGGCCAAATGACGGATGCCCAATCCAATCAATCGAATCAATCGAACCAATCGAAAGAATCGAATCAATCGACTCAATCGACTCAATCGAATCAATCGAACCAATCGAATCAATCGAATCAATCCACCTTGATTCTCTGTCCTTCCGAATGACTGCTGAATTCCGGGGCATACATGCACTGAATGGTAGATATGCCGTTGGAAAAGTCGCCGCGAAGGTTAGCCCGCAGCGGGTATTCAAAGATATAGGTCCCTTTTCGGAGGTTATCAAAAAAGAAGTTGGTCGCCGCATCGCCCGGGCTTTCGTAATAACCCAGGCCGCCCTGCCACCTGTACCGGCTTTCGGTTTCGATGGGTTCCAGACCCGCAGCGCGCATATCTTTCAGGTGGACGTATTCCATGTCCCGGTCGACGCGCAATTCCAGGCGCACCTTGACCTTGTCGCCGGGATGGAGGTCATTGGCGGACCGGAGCGCCACCAGAACCGGACCCGTATCCCCTGTTCTTTCGATATACAGGGATTTCTTGAGCGTCAGGGGCGTTTCCCTGAAGGTGGTGATCTTGTCCAGGTCTTCAAAATATTGCCAGTACAGGGCGCCCCAGGCAACGGATTTGTTCGGGTTTTTGACCTTGACCGTGGCCATTTTGGCGCTGACCTCATCGCCGGTCCAGGCGGTTTTGAAATAACCTGTGCCGGCTTTGGCATTGGTTTGCGCCTGTGCCAGTTGGCCGGCGATGGCCTTTGAATTGCGGTCGGGGAATCCGATCTTGAGCGGCTTGGCCGGCAGCAGCCAGTTGTCGCCGTAGTTCAACAGGGCGTAAACGGCGGCGGCAGTGGCTTTGGTCGTCCCCCAATGGTTGGTCTGTTTGTTCTTCAGCAACCAGACTTTCAGGTCGTCAACAGCCTGATCGTCTTTGGCTACTTCCGCAAATACCTCGATCATGGCCGCATGCGTTTCGATGGGGAGCTGGTACCAGAACCAACCCGTATCGTATTTCCAGTACATGCCCAGTTCGGGGTTGTTGAGCGCCCGTTCCCTGAGCGACCGGACGATGGCGCCCGCGTCCTGGGTTTTGTGCCGGCGGTTGAGGGACAGCGCCAGCAGCGCCTGTTCGTACAAGCCGCGTTTGTTCCAGAATTGGGAGGCTTGGCCGAGGTAATAGCCCGTGATCATTTCCAGTTCGTCGGTCAGGGGGTAGTCAAAGAAGGACCGGGCATACAAATAGTGGATCACAACCTGGCTGAGGTGGTCGTCTTCCCATTTGACGTCGCCTTTTTCAACGGCCTTTTCAAGCTCCTTGTATTGATTGATCAAAGCCTGGTCGATAAAGCCCACGGCATTTTCGGCGATGTAATCTGCGGAGGTGGTTTCCTGAGGTTTCAGGACGCCGAGCGATTTAAGGTGGCCCAGGCCTTCGACGATATATTGGGTGATGTACCAGCTTTCCGGGCCGCCGGGAAACCAGGAGAACCCGCCGCTTTCGGACTGGCGCTCCTCCAGGGTGGCCAACGTAGCCGACTGCTCCTGCTCCATGCGGGCCAGATCAAACAGCAACGCGATGTTTTTCTGTTGTTCCTCTTCCGATTTGGCGTCCCGCAGCCAGGGTGTTTCCGTCAGCAATACGTTCTTGATCTCCTCATTGGCGGTCAGGGGGCTCTGCATGCCGCCTTCCTTTTTCCATTTTTCGAACATCTCCCGGATAGCTGGGTGCTGATTCACGACCGAGGCCGCCAGCGCATTGGCATAAAACCTGTTAAAGATCTGTTCGCTGCACTGGTAGGGATATTCCATCAGGTAGGGCAGGGACTGGACGGCATACCAGGCGGGGTTGGAGGTGAATTCCAGGGTTAGCCCGTGGTGTTGCAGCGTCGTGGAAGCGTTGTTTTTCAAGTGCTCCAGCGTAAAGGTTTTGGTCTCTTTGCCCCGGAGCGGCAGCGGCAACGTTTCCGTGACCAGCATCCGGTTGGTGAGTACGGGTACGGGCGCTTCTTCGCCGTCGGCAAATTCGCCGGACTGGGCAGTGACGCGGTAGACAACGGCGCTGGTCAACCCGGTCGGGATGGTCAGGTTCCAGGCTACCGGTGCGGATTGGCCGGCTTCGGTCCTAAAGGCGACCTCAGTTTGCGTCAGGCCGAATTCCTTGTTGAGCGGCTGCATGCTGACGGCATCCAGGATCTCCAGGCGCGCCGTGCCTGCCAGGGGTTTTTCAGCCATGTTAACCACTTTGGCTGTCCATTCGATCCGGTCGCCTTCACGCAGGAACCTGGGCTGGTTGGGCAGCACCATCAGGTCTTTACTGGTGACGACCGTGCGTTCGGTGAGCCCGAATCTGAGGTCCTTCGTGTGGGCAAAAGCCAGGAATTTCCAACGGGTAAGGGCCTCATTCATTTTGAATTTGATGAGCACATCCCCGTTTACATCCGTGGTCAGATGCGGCAGGAAGAAGACGGTTTCATTCAGGTTCTTTCGCACCGGAAAAGCGCCCGTTTCCCCGGTTTTATCCCGGGGTTGTTCCATTCCTGCCATGGCCGCCAATTCCTGTTGCGGTATGGCCTCAGGCGCCATGGGCGCCAGGGATTTGGGCATAGCCGCTGAACTGTAGGTTTCAAAATCGGCGGAAGTATCCATTGCCATGGACCTCCTGACTATGCGGTCGCCCATGAAGTTGCGGTAAATGCCGTACCCGGGAGAAATGTTGAACCAGTTCAGGGAGCGGTAATGCTTCCCTCCGGAATAAGGCGCCGGACGGGAAACCGGGTAGTTGATCCAGTCAAAATAAGTTACGCCGTCTGCGATTTGAGTCCATGTTGAGAAGTCATAGTGGATAGGGTAGTGGTTGAAGGTCCAGTTGTTGGGTTCGAATGCATCCAGGGAGGCATCGTACATGGCTGCCACCAATTCAGCCGCCGCTTTTTCTTTTTCCGGTCCGCTGATCCTGAGCCGCCACTCCTCTTCCTGGCCGGGAAGCAGCTTATCTCTGAAGGATTCATAGGTAATGGTCAGCTCCTTGTTGTTCCAGGGAACCTGAATGAAGCGGCTGTCGGTGAATACCCGGTTTTGCCATTGGACCAGCGTGAAGATCTGCAATCCGCCCCTGTCTTCTTCCGTCAGCCGGTAACGGATGGCATTCTCCGAACTCACGTTGATCCATCTTTGACTGAGGTTGGCCTGATTCCGGGTGATTTCATAATACAGGTGGAGCGGAACTGCCGGGCGGCCCAGGTTCAGCTGAAGTTCCTCGCCAGGTTGGTAGGCCTCTTTCAGGTCAACCGGCGCGAAGAGGAGATCCGGGGGCAACGTTGTGCCGTTGTCGGCCAGGACCGTTATTTTTTGTTCGGAAACGAGCTCTTCCCCGCCCGGCGTCTTTGTCGAGAACCGGATCCAGTAATGACCGGCGGGCCAGGCGGAAACATCCAGGTTGAGGGACGGATCGGCTCCGGTATTGACGCTGCCTGACCAGACCTGTTCGGCCTTGGGCCAGTTTTGAGGCTGGTTTTCTTCCTGGTAGGGCATGAATGGGAAATCGGCCTTAAATTTTTCCCGGGGTATCACCGGCAGGTCGGGCGTATCCCACAACCGGCCGATCAGGGGCCGGTCCGGGCCTTGCAGCCGGTGGATGGTTACGGTGCCTTCAACCGGTTGATCTTTACCGTCGAGGTTTTGGGCGGTGAGCTCTATTTTCAGGGTTTGTTCCCTGTTCCAGGAATCGGGCGCTTTTATACCCGTGACCAGGCCGATATAAGCCAGTTTGACGGTTTTTTCCGCACTGTGGGTTTCTCCGGTAATGTCGATGACATTGGCGTATACGATAAAATCAAAAGCCGGCCGTTGTTCCCGGGTCAGGGTTCTGTCGGGCGCTGCTTTGAACAGAATTTCAAATTTGCCGTCGGCATCGGTGGTGGTTTCGCCTTGGGTTATTTCCATGGTATTGCCGGCGTAAACCGGGATGCGCCACCAGGGCGCCCATGGGAACCGGACTTGCCGGACCACCCGGTAACGGACGACCGCCCCATCGATATTGCTGCCGGCGTAGGCTTTGGCCTGCCCTGTGACGGTTACATCCTGGTCGAGGGCAAACGCTTGTTCCAGGGTATCGAAGGTGACCTCAAATTTCGGCCGTTTGTATTCCTCAACGCCAAAATCCTGGTAGCCGTTACCTACGTCCGAGTGGAGACTCATTCTGCCCAGCAATCCGCCCGTCGGCGCCTGGAAGGTTCCGCTCACCGTGCCGTAATCGTTGGCCTTGAGGGCAAGATTGGCTATTTCCTGTCCGTTCACATCCTGCAGTGAAACGTTGACCCGTTTGCCGGGCAGGACAGAGGGGATGCCCTCCGGTGTTTTCCGCATCAGGATGGCCTTGAAATAGATGGTTTGCCCTGGGCGGTAGATCTGGCGGTCCAGGAAGAAATGGGTAAGTTCGGTTGGCGAAAAATCTGCTTCGCGATTATTGGCGTAGCTGTAAAAAGAGCGATTCGGGTCCAGGGTATCGCTGCCTTTGGTGAACATGACCTTATAGGATACGTCGCTCCCCAGGGTAACCTTCACGAAGCCGTTGGCATCTGAGAAAGCCTCCGTCAGTTTTTGGCGTTCCTGTTTGCCGGTTCCCCTGTTGTAGCGGAAGGTGAAAAATTCGGCCTTCACGCCGGATTCGGGGTTGCCGGTGGCGCGGTCGGTCAACAGGAAAACCTGGGTATCGCTTCCGTAGCCGCCCTGGTAAAAAGCGGTGAGTCTGGATACGTCAAAGGCCACTTTCGCCAGCAGGGTCGATTTGTCGGAAAAGTCCTGGCTGGCGGCGCCGATCAGCAGGTATTGGCCCGACGGCAAGGCCGGAATTTCAATTTCCGATTGGTGCGATTGGAAATCACCCGGCAGGTCGAATGCCTGGATCCATTCGGCAATGGGCGGCAATCCGGCATAATAAGCCTGGACCTGCTGGTAATCAATTTTCTGGAGTTCTTCCTCATCTGGGGCCTTTACGACCTTGAACCAGAGCTTGGGCGTGTTTCGGTATCCGACAAAAGCCAGCGTCGGCCGGTCCGGCAGGCTTACCGATTCGGTTTGCAGTTCAAATTCCTGTTTTTTGATCGCTGAAACCAGCTCGGTACAGGACTGGGCGCCCATCGATCCGGGGAACCGCCGGATGCCTTCTTCACACCATTTCAGGGCTTCCTTTCGGTACCACCTTTCAGGGCTTTCCTTACCCGGCAGGTAACTCGACGACTGATTGTAAAACCATTGGGCCAGCTGGTAGCAGGCTTCACTGCTCATCGGGTGGCCGGCGTATCCTTTAATGACGTTTTCGAGCGCCTGCCGGTAGTATTCTTCTTTCTCCGGGAGGATACTGTTGCGGTACACAAAATCCAGCCGTTTCAGGTCGGCGTCGAGCATGGCCTTTGGGTCGGCGTCCTTGAGGTGCCGTTGGATCAGGTCCTGCAGCAAGGTCAGCGCCTTGAGGTGAAAGGAGGTCGAATCCCTTGAGGAAATGTCAAGGGCTGCAAAAGCCGCAGCCGGTGCAAAATACTCCGGTTGATCCAGGTAGAAGCGGTATGCCGGGGCGTTGAGGTAGGTTTGTTCGTTGGAGAAATGATCGATCGCCCTGTGGGCCAGGAAGTCGTAGAGGGTCGGACGCAGGTCGTCAACGCCTTCGCCGCCAGTGGTGACGGCATCAAAGAGGTCGATGTTCACCGCGGTCAACCGGGGATCGTCCAGAGAGGCCAGGTAGTAGCGTGTACTTTCGGAGATCAGCTTGCCGACCGGCCAGGTTGCGGGGTCGTTTTCGTTGACCTCTTCCAGTTCTGTCCGGTCGCGCAACGACCAGTAGCGGCTCTGCAGGTAGTTGAAATAGAATTCGCCGATCATGGAGCGGAGCACGAGGTTCACCGGAAAAAGAGCTCCGGCTTCTTCGGTTTGCAATTGTCTTACAATCCGGATCGGGGTGTCTTCTTCGCTGACCTGGGCCTGGTATTTGGCTGTATAGGCGATGGTCTTGATGACCTGGGCCGGGTTATTGTCCCGGACAGCACGCTGATGGAGCGGGGTCACAAGTTCCAGGGCGGATTGCGGGAGGCCCTGGTTTTCCAATGAGTCGATCAGCTTCCATTCGGCCTCATACAGGTCTTTAGAAAAGTTGGGCATTAAGGCAGGATTTTGGGCTTTAACCAGGGACAGTGCGCCGAATAGGAGGCACAATGCCATTGTACTTGTTCTCATCATCATGGTCTGGAGTTGGTTGGATCCGAATATTTAACAACCAAGATGCGTAAAAAATTATGGTAGCACGGCAATATTTCAGGGAAAGCCTGGAAAAGGGATCGGGATTGGGCAACGCAAGCTGTAAAAGCCTGTAAAAAGTAATTCGGCTGCCCGGCCCCTGGTTGGCCGTGGCGGCACTGAAAGGACATTACAAGGTTGAAATGAGCGCATCACAGCGATATGATTTGGTCGGGTTTCTTCTGTACAGGCATCAGGAAATGAACCGGCCGATCTCTACCTCAGAGACCGGAACAATACCTTCTGACACGTACCTGGCCATCGCTCGCGCCCAATACGGTCCTAGGCTCGTTCCCTTCGTACCCAATCCGTTAAAAATGCCCAGTTGCGGGAATTCCGGATGCAAACCGAGCAGAGGACGCCTGTCCTTAACCGTCGGGCGCAAAGCTGCCAGTTGATCCCGGATTTCGAAAGGTAC
This sequence comes from uncultured Lewinella sp., assembly GCA_937873655.1. GTDB lineage: Bacteria > Bacteroidota > Bacteroidia > Chitinophagales > Saprospiraceae > JACJYC01. Next base: position 99,329 of record CALMYQ010000051.1, read on the forward strand.
CCTAACGAGGCTGGTGAGGTGGTTTTCCAGGTAATCTCTGCCTTTTTGGGAAGGAAGATCGTCTTCGAACCGGTTTTCACTGGTGGAACCGATCCAGCAACCGCCGTCCGGCATCGGTACAATGAAGATCCGGTGTTTGAGGATCAGCTCCGGCGCCTGCCCGGCTAACCGGATAAGGAGGACCTCACCTTTGTTGCCCTGCAACGGCAAATGCCCGAACCAGGGGTTGTTAATACCTTTGGCTCCTTCGCAAAACAGGATTTTTCGGGCTTCAATTCCTTTATACCTGACACCGTCTCCAAACAATTCAACCGCGGTATAATCAAAAATTTCCTCAAGCAAGGCGCCTTCTGCTTTCAGTTTGTGGCGGTAGGTACGGATCAAAAGGGGGACATTCACCTGTGCGGATCCCCGGATCCCGCCGTAACGGAATGCGGGCTCTGTGGCCGACGAGTAAATGCCGGGATCCGGATTTGCAGTCAGATAAGGCTGATAGACCGGATCTGCGCACCGGGCCAGCCAGTCGTTCTCTTCACCAGGAGAGAACAGCGCCCTCAACACATTTATTTCCCGGTACAAGGGGACTTTGAGTTCTGATTCCAGTTGCCGGTAAACAGCCCTGGCCACCGGCAGGAGTTCATCGATCATCCAGGATTTCACGTAGTGCCGCCCGGTAACCGGGTTGATGATGCCCGCCGCCACCTTGGAAGACGCCCGCTCGTAATCGTCATCCATGACCAGGACGGAGCAGCCCGCTTTTTGCAAAAAATGCGCCAAAAGCGTACCTGCAATACCCTGCCCGACAATGATGTAATCCGTTTTGTTCAAATTTTGTTAATTGGTTCAAATAATCCGATTGATTCGATTGATTCGATTGATCCGATTGATTCGATTGATTCGATTGATCCGATTTTAGGATTAGGTTGACCAACCGGCTCAATCCATTGAATTATATATTTCTTTGACTTTTTTGGGCAGACTTTTCACGATCAGGTCGTAAGAATGATCGATCAGTTCCTTGAGCATGGAGGTATTCAGGCTGCCTTCGAAGTCAACCGTATTCCAGTGGTGCTTGTTCATATGCCAACCGGGCCGGATCTCTTCATATTCCTCGCGGAGTTCCTCCACCCGGTCGGGATCGCATTTCAGGTTGACGGTAAACCGGATGCTGTCCAGCCCCGTAATGGCAAAGATCTTGCCCATCACCTTAAAAACGAGGGTTTCCTCCCCGAAAGGAAAGGTCTCTTCCACTCCTTTTTTAGCCAGGCAATAAGCGCGGAAACTTTCTATATCCATTTCGCGTTGATTGTGTGCGGAAAGATAAAGGACATTTTCCTTTTTTGAAAATATCCGTATATTTGCGCGCCTTTTCAGGCGATTAAAATGACCCTGTAGTTCAAGGGATAGCATACCACGCTGATGAAAAATTGATCCCGTAGTTCAAGGGATAGAATAGAAGTTTCCTAAACTTTTGATCCAGGTTCGAATCCTGGCGGGATCACCAGATAATGACAAGCCGGTTCGTGAGAACCGGCTTTCACATTTTTAGCGCCGATAACAGAAAAACCAATTATGATCAGGATTGCCATACCCGGTAAAGCGCATCCATTTTTTGGATTTGCAGCCCTACTTGCCCTTTTTACCTCCTGCACCGACCAGCCACATACCCCCAAAGACCTGTTGCAGGAAGCCCTTATACCGCAACCGGTCTTTGTAGAAGCGGAAGGGAGCTCTTTTGCTCTCAATGGGAAGACCGCTATTGTTGTCCTGACCGGCGAAGCCTCAGGAGAATCCGAAGGGGCGGAAAAGGTTGCCCGCTATCTGGCCGACCTCCTGAAACCGGCTACCGGTTTTGATATTCAGGTGCGTACTTCAGGCGCCGAATCCGATGACGGCAATATTTATCTGCAGCTGAACGATTCCGATCCCTCCGGGATTGCCGAATCCTATGAACTGTCCATAACGGAAAACCGGGTCAAACTGACTGCCGGAGACCCGGCCGGGTTGTTCCGCGGTATTCAGACCCTGCGCCAGCTCTTGCCGCCTTCCATTGAGGAAAATACCCCGCAGCAAGGCCCCTGGGAAATCGCCACCGGTACGATCCGGGACAGCCCTGCTTACCCGTATCGCGGCGGCATGCTGGATGTGGCCCGCCACTTCTTCAAAGTGGAAGACGTGAAAAAATACATCGACTACCTGGCCATGTACAAGATGAATGCCCTGCACCTGCACCTGTCCGACGATCAGGGCTGGCGGATCGAGATCAAATCCTGGCCGGAACTGACCACGCGGGGCGGAAGCACCGAGGTCGGCGGCGGTGAAGGCGGGTTTTATACCCAGGAGGAATTCAAAGAAATCGTTCAATACGCCGATGACCGCTACATCATGGTCATCCCGGAAATCGATATGCCCGGACATACGAACGCCGCGCTGGCTTCTTATGCCGAGTTGAACTGCGACGATAAATTGCGGGAGCTGTACACCGGCATCGAGGTCGGTTTCAGTACTTTTTGTACGGACAAGGAAGTGGTCTACAAATTTATCGACGATGTATTCGGCGAGCTGGCAGGCCTGATCAACGGTCCGTACATCCATATCGGCGGGGGCGGAACCCCCTTCCCCGCCCCTGAAGACGATATTTCTTTTTTCAATCGGGTCCAGGAGATCGTCAAATCGCACGGGAAGCAGGTGATCGGCTGGGATGAGATCGCCAACGCCACCTTGATACCCAATACCAAGGTACAGTACTGGGCCGAAGCCGAGAACGCCAAAAAAGGGATTGCCCAGGGCGCCGAGGTGATCATGTCGCCGGCAAGAAAGGTCTACCTGGATATGCAATACGATTCCACCACCCGCCTGGGCTTGCACTGGGCGGCTTATATCGAGGTGGACAGTTCCTATATCTGGGATCCTGCAACCCTGGAAAACGGCATTGCAAAACAACATATTTTCGGGGTGGAAGCCCCGCTTTGGACGGAGACCATCGATAAGATCGACGACCTCGAATACATGGTCTTTCCGCGCTTGCCGGGGGTGGCCGAGATCGGCTGGACGCCGGCATCCGAGCGAAACTGGGCAGATTACCGCTTGCGCCTCGGCGCCCAGAAAAAGCGGTTCGAAGCACTGGGGATTGATTATTATCCGTCCGCGAAAGTGCCCTGGTCGGATACCCTCGTGACGCGGCCGTTGCAATGAAGCATTTAAGTTGTTCATTTCTTTTGTATAGGCTGATGGGGCTTTCCGCGCATGCGGTCTGGGGCAGCAGGATACGGCGTTGTCCTGGCTGATCGATTCACTGGCCATTGGTATATTCAGACCATGATCAGCCGGTATTTCGAGACCCTGAAGAAAAAAACTGACCGCGGGCGGGGGAAAACCGGGTTTTTGGCGTCCAACTTCAAAACGCCAAAAAATGAAAGGAACCGGATTGAAAATTTTCGCCCTGATCGCTACCACGGCTCTGCTGGCCGCTACCATTGACCTCAACAACCTGGATAACTATTCAGACGAACCCGTTCCCGGCTACATCCTCCGGGATAACACGCCGGATGAGAACCAGATAACCGACCAGGGGGCCACCCTGGGCCGCATCCTCTTTTACGATAAAAAGCTGTCGGCCAACAATGCCGTCGCCTGCGCCAGCTGCCACCACCAGCAATTCGCTTTCGGCGATACAGCCCTGGTGAGCCTCGGCCACCTGGGCGGGGTAACCGGCCGCCACGCCATGCGCCTGGTCAATGCCCGCTATTCGGAAGAATCCAACTTCTTTTGGAATGAACGCGCCAATTCACTTGAAGACCAGACAACCCGCCCCATTCAGGATGCAGTGGAAATGGGTTTCAGCGGCCAGAACGGTCAGCCGGGTCTGGATTCCCTGATCCGAAAAATGGAAGGTATCGGGTACTATCCGGGCCTGTTCGCGCTGGTTTACGGCGACCCGGAAATAACGGAAACCAGGATTCAAAACGCCCTCGCGCAATTTGTCAGGAGCATTCAATCCTTCGATTCCAGGTTTGATGCCGGCAGGGCTATGGCGCCCAACGACGGTGCGCCTTTCTCCAATTTCACGCCGCAGGAAAACCAGGGTAAAACCATTTTTCTGGCGCCGCCGGCCCAGGGTGGCGCAGGCTGTCAGGGATGCCACCGGGCCCCGGAATTCGACATCGATCCCCTTAGCCTGAACAATGGAGTTATTGGGGTTGCCGGCGATCCTGACGGGGTAGACCTGACCAACACCAAAGCGCCCTCGCTGCGGGATCTTTTCAACCCCAACGGACAATTGAACGGCCCGCTCATGCACGACGGCAGCCTTAAGACCATCCGGGAGGTGATCGATCATTACAACCAGATCACCGTCGATCCGGCCAATACCAACCTGGATCCCAAACTGCGCGGCATACCGCCCGGCGCGCCGGGGCCGGGCCCTGGCCAACAGCTCAACCTGACCGATGCGCAGAAAAACGCGCTGGCCGCTTTTCTCCGTACCCTGACCGGGGATGATATCTATACCAACCCGAAATGGTCTGACCCTTTTGACGAAAACGGCGATCTGGATCTGGTCGGACTCACAACCGCAACCGTGCACCATGAAATACTTAGATCGGTAATCTTTCCCAATCCCCTCAGGTCGACCTTTAACCTGGAAATCGAGCCGGGTAATTATGACCTGAGCATTTTCAACAGCCGGGGGCAGTTGGTGCATTCCGCCAGGATTGAAGGCAATACTTCGATTGATGCGGATGCATGGCCCCCGGGCATGTTGATCGTTCGGATCGCGGATCGTCGCTCCGGCGCGAAGTCGGTGGAAAAGATCCTGAAGGTACAATAACATTGTAACACAGTTCATCCCGAATTTCCCAAACGGCTGAGTTGACGTAATTAACCAATTAAGAATTTGACAGTTCGTCAGTTGACAGTTCGTCAGTTGGCAGTTCGTCAGTTGACAGTTCGTCAGTTGGCAGTTCGTCAGTTGGCAGTTCGTCAGTTGGCAGTTCGTCAGTTGGCAGTTCGTCA
>CALMYQ010000052.1 GCA_937873655.1 uncultured Lewinella sp.
CAGTTGGCAGTTCGTCAGTTGGCAGTTCGTCAGTTGGCAGTTCGCCAGTTGGCAGTTCGCCAGTTGGCAGTAATAATGACTGTAGACTGGCGAACTGCAAACAAAATCCGCTCATTTAAGTCGTAAGCTTGCCATGTTTTGCATATTTCCGCTTAGATTTCCTGGATGACTCATGTAATCCTTGCGGTTGACCGCGAACGCCGCACCGATAACGCCTGTCCCCTGAAGGTTGTACAGGATAATTCCCGTTCAATACCGGATTAAATTTGTAACTTTCCACGGACTGTTGAAGTATTCCTCATTAAAGAGATCACCATGCTGTGGAATTACCTCCGCATTGCCGCTCGCAATGCATTGAATCACAAATTGTTATCTGTTATCAATGTATTCAGTCTGGCTCTTGGCATAGCGGCCTGCCTGCTGATCTTCCTGTTTATCCATGAAGAGCGGAGCTTCGACGCCTTTCATTCCCGGAAGGATCATATCTACCGGCTGGACGAAGTGCAAAGTTTCCCAGGGACCAATACCCAGAATGTGGCGCTGTCCATGCCCGGCATGGGGCCCAATATTGCGAAGGATTACCCGGATGTAAAGTCGTATACCCGCTACTGGAACCGCGGCAAGCGCTTGCTGCAAAAAGACGACCGCCGGATCGTACTGGAAACGGTTTCAGCGGTGGACAGCACCTTCCTGGAAATATTCGACTTCCCCTTGATCAAGGGTGATCCTTCCGCAGCCCTGGATGAACCCTATTCACTGATCGTCACGGAGAAGACCGCTTCGAAATTCTTTGACGGCGATCCGGAATCGGCCTTCGGACAATCCCTGACCATGGGTGATCGTCCCTATAAGATCACCGGCGTGATGAAGGATGTGCCAGAATTTTCCCATTTGCAGTTCGATGCCCTTACCTCCATCAGTACGGTGACCAGGGAAAATCCGGAATTTAACCGTCAGTTCGGGGGCAATTTTCTGGTGACCTATTTTTTGATGGATCCAACGGCTGACATGGCCGCTTTCGAGGCCAAAATGCCGGAGTTCATGCTGCGTTATATGCCGCCTGACTCCGGCGATGCCGGGGATATCAATGACTATTACAAGATCTTTTTTCAGCAATTGCCGGACGTCCATCTGACGTCTATGGACATCGAACACGACTACCAGAACTACCGCAAGTTCAACGGCGCATACCTCAATATTTTTGCCATGGTCGGGGTGTTCATCCTCCTGATCGCGGGCGTCAATTTCATGAACCTGATCACGGCCCGGGCTTCCCACCGCTGGAAAGAGGTCGGCGTGCGAAAAACGGTCGGCGCTATGAAATCGCACCTGTTCTCCCAGTTCGTGGTGGAATCCGTTTTCCTGGGCTTTGTAGCGTTTCTTTTGGCGGTCCTCATCGACCTGGCCTTTATTCCGGTCCTCAACGGCATGATCGGCCGGCATCTTTCGCTGGGTTATTTCCTGGATCATCCGCTCATGATCGGCGTGGCATTGGCAGTAGCGTTGGGATTGGGTTTTCTGGCCGGGCTTTACCCGTCCGTATTCCTGGCTTCCTTCAAACCGGGGCGCATCCTCAAAGGCGGCAACGTCGGCGGACGCAGATCTGTTTTCCGCAGTTCGCTGGTGGTCGTCCAGTTCGGTCTGGCCATCGGCATGATCGTCAGTACCCTCCTGGTGATCCAGCAGCTGTATTATATCCGCAACAAGGACATCGGGTTCAACAAGGACCATATCATGCTGGTGGGCATGAACCAGGATGCCAACAAGGTTTTCGAAACCCTGAAAGGTGAATTGAAGAAAAGCAGCCACGTGATGGGGGTGACGGCCTCCGGGCAACGGCTGGGCAACAATTTCCACCAATGGGGTTTCAAGATCCGGACCGATTCCATCCGCAGCATTACCCCCAGCAACGTCAATGTGGACTACGATTTTCTGGATGTGTACCAGATCCACCTTTTGAAAGGCCGGACCTTTTCCCGCGAAAGGCCGACCGACAAAGGTTACGCCTTTATCATCAACGAATCCCTGGCCAAAGAGCTGGAACTGGACGACCCCATCGGCGTAGCCGCCGGCCATGGTTTCTATCCCGACGATACCCTGGGGACCATCATCGGGGTGGTGAGGGATTTCAATTTCAATTCCCTCCATTACGATATCAATACCCTGGAAATGGTCGTCCACCCGGATTGGGGCTACGATGAAATGTCAGTCCGCATCGACGGCAAGGACGTCGACGCCGCCATTGCGGATGTGGAGCGCGTCTGGAACCAGTTGGTGCCGACCTGGCCGTTCGAATACACCTTCCTGGATGAACATTTCGAGGAGCTCTACCGCTCCGACCGCCAGATGGAGGTGGTGGTTACGATCATGGCCCTGCTCGCCATCTTCATCGCCTGCATGGGCTTGTTCGGCCTGGCCGCCATCACCACCGAGAAAAAGATCAAGGAGATCGGCGTGCGCAAGGTCGTTGGGGCGTCTGTCGGCCAGATCATGGTTCACCTGTCGCGCAATTTTGCGTGGATGGTGTTCGTCGCCTTCCTCATTTTCAGCCCGGTCACCTGGTGGCTGATGCACAAGTGGCTGGAGAATTTCGCGTACCATATCGCTATCGGCCCCCTGGTATTCGTTGCCGGTTGCCTGATCGCGTTGTTTATCGCGTTGATGACGGTAAGCTACCACACGTTGCGCGCCGCCCGTGCTAACCCCGTTGAATCTTTGCGATACGAGTAGAGTCAACCCTTGTGGTTGACCAAAACATGATTGACCATATATTTAGAAGAGCTGCCAGGCACTTTCAAAGTGCCTGGCAGCTGGCTGCCGAAGCGCCTACCACCTGGGAAACCATTTTTTTCCTAAATTAGCCCGAAAACCAACTTGAACGAGCATGAAACATCTCTTCCTGGCCTTGGCATGCCTCCACCTTTCACTGACATCCGGCATCCAGCTATCCGGTCAACCGGTATCCATTTCCATCCCCGGTCTCGAACAACCCGTCGAGATCATCACCGACACCTGGGGCATTCCCCATATTTACGCCCAAACCGAAGCCGACCTCTTCTTCGCCCAGGGGTATTACGCCGCCCGCGACCGGATGTTCCAGTTTGAGGTCTGGCGGCGGCAGGCGACCGGCACCGTTGCCGAGATCCTCGGCCCGCGTGAACTGAAACGCGATATCGGCGCCCGGCTCTTCCGCTTTCGCGGCGACATGAAAAAGGAAATGGACCACTACCACCCGCACGGCGAGCTGATCATCACGTCCTATGTGCGCGGGGTGAACGCCTGGATCGAACAAACCGAAAAGGATCCTTCGCTGCTGCCCCTGGAATTCCGACTGCTCGATATCAAACCCGGCAAATGGACGCCGGACATCGTGGTCTCCCGCCACCAGGGCCTGCTGGGCAATATCGGCAATGAACTGGACCTGGCGCGCCTCGTGATCAAGGCCGGCCCGGAACAGGTCAGGAAATGGACGTGGTTGCACCCCAATGAGCCCGACCTGAATATCGACCCGCGCATCGACCGGGATTTGCTGTTCAAGGACATCCTGGAATTGTACAACGCCTTCCGGCGCCCCGTGGCGTTCAAGCCGGAGGACCTCGTAGCAGCAGTCCGCAACCCGGATGAGGACCGGTACCGCACCCTCGCAGCCCGGGATGAAATGGACTTCGAAGCGGCTCAACAGGATCGCTCCATCGGTTCCAACAACTGGGTGGTCAGCGGCGCGCTGACCGCTACCGGTTATCCCATCATGGCCAACGACCCCCATCGGGTGCAGGCCGTGCCTTCCCTGCGCTATATGGCTCATCTGGTCGGCCCCGGCTGGAATGTCATCGGCGGCGGCGAACCCGAGATCCCCGGCATTTCCATCGGCCACAACGAATACGGCGCCTGGGGACTGACCGTCTTCTCCACGGATGCCGAAGACCTCTACGCCTACGAAACCAACCCGGATAACCCCAACCAATACCGGTACAAGGACCATTGGGAAGATATGGTCGTCATCCGGGATACGATACCGGTCAAAGGGCAGCAACCCGAGATCGTCGACCTGCGTTATACCCGCCACGGCCCGGTGGTGCTCCAGGACGCGGATAAAAACCAGGCGTTTGCCGTCCGCTGCGGCTGGCTGGAAGTCGGCGCCTCGCCCTATCTGGCGAGCTTGCGCATGGACCAGGCGCGGACCTGGGAGGAATTCCGCGAAGCCTGCCGGTACAGCTTCATCCCGGGCGAGAACATGGTCTGGGCGGATCGCGAAGGCCATATCGGCTGGCAGGCGGTTGGGATCGCGCCCATCCGGCCCAATTTCAGCGGCATGGTGCCGGTTTGGGGCAACGGCGACTACGAATGGGACGGCTACCTGCCCATCAAGGCCCGGCCGCATGCGGAAGACCCGCAGGCGGGCTTCATCGCTACCGCCAATGAAAACGTAACCCCCGGTGATTATGAATTCAAAGATGCATTGGGATATGCCTGGAGCGACCCCTTCCGCGGCAACCGGCTCCGGGAAGTGCTGGGCTCCGGCCGCAAACATACCCTCGAGGATATGGCCCAACTGCAGACCGATTACCTCAGCCTGCCCGCCCGGGCGCTCATCCCGATTTTAAAAGCGACGACCTTCAAAGACCCGCAAGTAGAGAAATGTCGCCAATTGCTGCTGGACTGGGACCTGCAAATGACCCCAAGTTCGGTGGCCGCCGGCATCTACCACGCCTGGGAGAAAATCCTGGTCGACCGCGTAGAGCAACTGGCGATCCCGGCAGAATTCCAGGCCTCCGCTTCCCTGCAAATGTGGAAGACCGTAGAAACCCTGACCCTGCCCGACGGGCGGTTCGGTAAAGACCCCGTCCAGGCCCGCAATCAGCTGGCGGCAACCGCGCTGGAAGAAGCCGTAACTTCCCTGCAAAAGAAACTGGGAAAGGACATGAACCAATGGATGCTCGGCCAGCCCGGTTACAAGCATATCCGCTATCGCCATCCGCTCAGCAATGCCGTAAAAGAGGATGTGCGCGACAAGCTGGAAGTCGGTCCGGCTCCGCGCGGCGGCAACAGTTATACCGTCAACGTCACCGGCAGCGCGGACAACCAGACCCACGGCGCCTCATTCCGGATTATTTCCGACCTTAGCGACTGGGACCGGTGCCTGTCCGTCAACACCCCCGGTCAATCCGGCGACCCCGACAGCCCGTTTTACCGGAACTTGTTCGACATCTGGGCCAAAGACCAGTATTTTCCATTGTTTTACAGCCGGGGTAAGGTGGAATCGGTGGGAGCCCGGAAATTGGATTTGACCCCGGTGAAATAAATTTTGGTAAGGACACTAATATCACTAAGTAGCTGAATGGGGCAATCTCGACTGAATGTGCTGAGTGCCCTGAGTGTTAAAGTTTTGAACCACTTAGAGACTAAAGATCACTAAGGATTTGTTCAATCCCACCTGAGTGTCCTGAGTGCCCTCAGTGGTCAAAAAACATCAAAAATGATCAAATCGCTCACCACAATTTTCTTCTTAAGTGCAATGTTTGGGCTCAATGCTCAGATATCCGTCCCGCCGTCTGTCGACCTCCGCATGTACGACATCGCCAACGGACCCGACGCCAAACGCATCGAAGCCGATATTCGCAAACTCGTCAGCTTCGGCACCCGGCACACGCTGTCCGACACCCTGTCCGAAACCCGCGGCATCGGCGCCGCCCGCAGGTGGATCAAATCCGAATTCGACCGGATCTCCGCAGCCTGCAATAATTGCCTGGAGGTGGACTTCCAACGCGGATTGGTGACCAAGGAAGGCAACCAACGCCTGCCCCAGGATACCTGGATCGTGAACGTGATGGCCATACAGCGAGGGACGCAATACCCCGATCGTTACATCATCATGAGCGGCGACATCGACTCCCGGGTATCCGATGTCATGAACGGAACGTCCGAATCACCCGGCGCCAATGACAACGCTTCGGGTATGGCGGGTGTTCTGGAGGCTGCCCGAATCCTGTCCAAATACAAATTCTCTTCCAGCATCATCTATGTCGGCCTTTCCGGCGAGGAACAAGGCCTGTTCGGCGGCAAGATTATGGCGGACAAGGCCAAAGCCGACAGCTGGAACATCGTCGGCATCCTCAACAACGATATGATCGGCAATATCGAGGGCCTGAACGGGGTCATTGACAACACCACCTTCCGCGTCTTTTCCGAACCCACGCCCGTCGAGGAGACCGAACAACAACGCATCTGGCGCAGGTTTTACGGCGGCGAGGTGGACGGACCTTCCCGGCAACTCGCCCGGTATGTCGACCGTATGGTCGATCAGTATTGCACCAACCTGGATGCCGTTATGATCTACCGCCTGGACCGGTTTGGACGTGGCGGTCATCATCGCCCTTTTAACGATGCGGGGTTTGCCGGCGTCCGGATCATGGAGACCAACGAAAATTACAACCGCCAACACCAGAATCTGCGCACCGAGAACGGGGTCGAATACGGAGATGTCATAGAAGGCGTCAACTTTGATTATGCCGCCAAACTCACTGGCGCCAACGCTATCGTGCTGGCCGGTATTGCCGCAGCGCCGCCTCAACCCGCCAATGTGCAGATCGGCGGCGCCGTCCAACCTTCCACTCGCCTGCGGTGGGATGCTCAGGACGATCCCAACCTCGCAGGATACAGGGTCTACTGGCGGGACACCACGGCGCCGCAATGGCAGTATTCGCGCTTCATTCCGGCCGGAACCACCGATGTGACGCTGGACAATATCATCATCGACAATTACCTGTTTGGTGTGGCGTCGGTCGGTAAAGACGGTAACGAGAGCCTGGTGGTATATCCGACCACGTTGATCCCAAGAAGGAATTAACCGGTACTGGTTTATTTTATCCGAATGGCCGCACCGACCTGGGCAAGGGAGATACCTGTGCCCAACTCCCCGAAAACAGAAGTTTTGTGGCTGACAGCGAATTTGAATCCGAGAAAAGCGCCGTACTGGAGCCGAACCTTGCCGGGACGAATGCCGTGTTGATCCTCGTAAGTGCCGAATTCACCGCTCAGGGAATGGATTATCGTTGCCTGGGCGCCCAACTGGAATCCGCCGTAAAAATCCACGTTATCCGTTTTGGTGAAATGGGCAGCCACCCGGGCCATTCCCAAAATAGACGTGTTGCGGTAACGCCTTGAATTTTCATTCGGCAGTGGGGGCTTATTCATCTGATAATTGGAATAACCGAGGCTGAATCCAAGACTCCAAAGGTCGCTTGCCATCCAGTCTATACCGGCGCTAACAGGCAGGAAGCCCATCTGGGTTTGGTCTTTCAGATAGGTTGGGAGAATGCCGATCCCGAACCAGGCATCCGCTTGCCCGTGCCGGAATAAACGGGTAGGGAGATAAGCTTGTGCGTCAACAGTTTCGGTGATGAACATCAGCGTACAGAAAACAAGGGCAGGTAACAGAAAAAGTTTTTTCATGATCTTGGGCTTTTATGGAGTTGGAGTTTCTTTCAACCCCGGAAAGTGAATAATGGTTTATGATTGCCGGCGTATGTACATTACAATAAGCAGAAGGGGTACCCTTGCGTGACAAGAAAACAGGTATTTAACATTTCTTTAGTAATTGGAACCCTTTGGCGCAGATCTAAGATGCAGTAAGTGAGGATCTGAGGCGTTCAAGCCTGCCGAACGGTATGCATGGCGGTTAAATGAATGGTTCAGGCGGCTGTTTTCCCTTTGTTCCTGAAAAAGGCAATACCGGCCAGCGCCATTATCCCGGCGACCAACGCGATCCAAAGGACTTTTTTTGCAGGAGAACCCGAAAACGAGATCGGCGCCGGATTGCCGATAAATGCAAAGTGAGACCAATAGAACGGATGCGTAAATGAAGGCGGCGCTTCTTCCAGGTATTTGAGCTTGGCCAACCGGAGGGCGTCGTCTTTGGAACGGCCTTCTTCAAGGTATTTGTAAAAATAGATCAGGATATCCCTGGACGACCGGTCGGAGGCGTTCCAGATGCTGGCCACGATCCCTTCACAACCGGCGTACAGAAACCCGCCGGCCATGGAGCGGAATCCCGACCCCCGGTCGTCGATGTCCTTTCCGGTATTGCATGCGCTCAGTACGGCCAGATCGGCATTGAGCGGCAACCAGAAAAGATCGGCCGTCTTGAGCAGGAAATCGGTTGAATCAGCGGTTTTGGAAAAGATCAAAGTTGAATTGAGCGGGTTATCCTCATTGACCACATTGTGCATGGCCAGGTGGATGATCTGGTAGTCGGGGGCTTGTTTCAGGAAATTCTGAAGGGTTGCCTGGTTATTGACCCACGACTGCCCACCCAGCAGATTGGCCACTTCCATGACTTCGTCGTCCGAATATTCAAGTTTGCCGGCGAATCGGTTGGCGAAAAGGCTGTCCAATGGAAACCCGAGAACTTTTTCGAGCCCGTTCAGGGTGAAATCGTCGTATTCAAGCCCGAATCCGGCAAATAACCGGGATGCTTTCTTCCGTTGCCTGTTCAGTTTGCTTGTAGCCGGAAGCAGGCGATTGGCGTAAATGTACCGTATGCTGTAATCCTTGAGCAGATAGGGGAGGTTTTGGGTCTGGTCAGCCGCCACAGGCGCCGTCAGCAGGGCATCAAACGTGATCGTGAGCAGTTCTTCATCCGGAATGATCACCAGTTTTTGATAGGACGCTGACCTGTTTTCGAGTGCAGGCCGCAATAATTGATCGTAGACCTGAAAGGCGGCATTTCGGAATTCGGTATGGTCACCGGGAGCGGCTGATGTTGCGCCGTCCCTGAATGTTTTAAGCGCCTGGATCAGCGCTTTTGTTTTTGGTACTGGATTGACCCGAATGCCGCCTTTTCCCGCCAGCGAGAAAACATAAACATCCTTGTCCCCGAAAAAATATTCAACAAGCAATTCACCATCTTTCAATCCGGATCGGATATCTCGAAGGTCAACCGGCGCGAGGTCGGCAAATTTAAGGTTGTAATAGGCGGGGTAGTCTGTTTCGAACGATTCAACGAGCTTGTAATACTGGTTTTTCAACAGAAACAGGGAATCCCTGGCCGATTGTTCGCCGGAGGATTGCAATTGCGTTTCCAGGTCGTAAATGGCCTTTTTGAGCTTTCTTTCCTCGTTCAGCGTCTTTTCGGGAACCCCCGCAAATTTCTTGGCGCTTTCGTCGTGTATCCCTTGAACCAGGATCAGGGCTTTGTTCTTTGAAGCGAACTGATAGGCTTTTTCCAGCCATCGGTCATCACGGGTGGCTTCATGGGCGGCAAGGGCTGTTTTACAGGCTTGTTCGTAATAATTCCTGGTTTTCTGGAGCAGCGTGTATTTGGAACCTGCCCCGCGATAGGCATTCATGATATTGGATGCAACGGAATCGATTTGCTGGTAGGCGACCAGGGCTTCATCCCGGTCACCGGCATTCCCGGATGCCGAAAGAATGGCGGCCCGCAAGCCCAGGTTGTCCATCAGCATCAGCGGGTCGGAAATGACGCTGTTCCGCACCGAGAAAACCGTGTTTTCGTCGGCGTACCGGTCAAGGCAGCGGATGGCCTGACGGATATCATCTAGCGCAAGGGTATGGTCTTTGGCGGCAAAGCGGTTTTTGGCGCGGAAATAATAGATCTGAGCAATTCGCGGATGTTTGGTGGTTCCCCAGGCCCGGACGCCGGATTCATATGCGTCGGCGAATGCTTTGTTTGCCTGGGCTGCCATACCCAGCTTGCCGTAAATTTCCACCAGATTGGCCTGAATATTGCTCCACTCCTGGAGGAAATAGGGCGCCTGGGTGGATTTGTAAAGTTGGTCAAAGGTTTCCCTAGCCTGCTCACCATACAAGCGGGCATTGGGAAAATCGTTGTTCTTCTGATAGGCGAATGAAAGGTTGTTATTCACTTCACCGATCAGTGAAGGATCGACATCCGGAAGTTGATTTAATTGTTGAGAGGCTCTTTTCAGGTAAGATATGGATGCGGAGAAATCAAGCTGGTCGCAATGCAGAATGCCGCGCAGATTAAGGAGCTGAGCGCTGAAGCTTTTATCCTGTAATGTTGGGGTGTATAATTTGTCCCAATAAACCAGGGAAAGGCTATAATCCCCTAAAAAATAAAGGAGTTTGACCATTTCAAAGTAGGCAAACTGGAGGAATGGTTCGGACTGCTTGTCGCCCTGTTTGACCAAATTTTCCCAACGGCCTATAGCCTCGCCCAGGTCTGATTTTGACTGAGGTAGATTGCGTAATTCACGATCTATCGCAGACCGTAAATAATAACTGTTCGCCAAATCTGTTCCCTGAATACCTTGCCGGAATCCAATGGCATTTGAGACTGATTCAAATGCTGGGTTAAGCTCACCGTTTATGTATTGATAAACGCCGATCTTGTGGTGCAATGCCCCAAGATCGGCGTCAGATAATTTACTGTTAATACCTGATGACAAGAAGGCTTGCAGCAGCCGGACGGCATCGGCGTTCTTTCCGAGTGCCCTCAGGCTGTCGGCGGCGTTGATCTGCTGCCGGACTTCCGGCGCCTGTCCCGTGAGGTAACCAGTTGAAAACAGGAATATACAGACGAACAGGCTACGGAAGGGCATCATATGCAAGGTGTCTGAGGTTACTTTTTGATCAGTTGTATCCGGCCGGAAAGGTTCTTCGACCGATAATCAAGAATGTAAAAACCGGCAGGCAGACGGCTGCCGTCCTGGAATTGAACGGTTGCCTCACCCGGTTCCATATTCGTAACCGTTTTCCATACCGGTCGGTTGGCGGCATCTTTCAGCACGATGGTCATTGGACCTTCAATGCCTGTACCGGTGTGGAAACGGAAGGTGAAATCTTCCTCAAACGGATTCGGGAAAACGCCGGCTTTCGGGTCGTCCAGATCGACAATGGTATGTACGGCAGAACGATCTTTGTCGCTCCCGGTTTGGAAGTTAATGCTGTCACCGATATTGACCAGGCCGCTGGTTGTAGTCAGGCCCGAAAAAGACTGGGACGGGAAGGCCATTAACATGATGGCGGATTTGATTGCGCCTGCATCGAATGTTTGCAGATTGCTGGCCAATTGCATGGCTACCCCGGTCGTTACGGGGGCGGCAAAGGACGTGCCTGTGCTGTAAATCCAGTGACCGCCTAAGGTCGGACACAGAATGCCGGACCCGGGGCCTGCAATTTCAACGGCGCCTAACCCAAAATTGCTGAAAACAGTAGTACCACCGTCGCATTCGGAAGCGGCTACTTTGATGATGTTGGAAATC
Organism: uncultured Lewinella sp.; assembly: GCA_937873655.1. Taxonomy (GTDB): domain Bacteria; phylum Bacteroidota; class Bacteroidia; order Chitinophagales; family Saprospiraceae; genus JACJYC01. The sequence goes on from CALMYQ010000052.1 coordinate 11,244, forward strand.
CCCAGATAAGCCCCGGGATAGAATTTGGTGAAATCGAGGTTCCTGTTGTCGTTTCCGGAAGCGATAATCACCAGGATCCCCTGGTCTGATGCGTCCTGGATCACCTGCCGGAAAAGGTTGGAGTAATGCTCATCCAACATGGGGTAATATCCGAAAGAACAGTTGATGATATTGGCGCCCTGAATTTTGGCGTATTCAATGGCTTCGATGATATCGTATAAATTTCCGGAACCGGACGCGTCCATCGCCTTTAGTTCCAGAAACTCGACATGGTCCAGTTTGCGGTTATAGGCCATGCCTGCGATGATGCCTGCCACCTGGGTGCCGTGGCCGTTATCATCTTCAGCATTCGGCGTATCCTTGATGAAATCGTAAGAATCGTAGATTTTGGAACCGAACAGATCCGGGTAGGATTCATCATCAATTCCCGTGTCGATGATTGCGATCCTTACCGGGTAATCGTGTAATCCCTCAGCGTATATATTGGCGGGGTAAGCAGCGCTGCAACCATACAACGGCGTATAGCTTGCCAGGTCAACTGTCCCGTTGAATTGGGCAGCGTTCACCGGGGCAGCGCTGCCTGAATAGTTGAGGTCTACACCCTGGACGATGGCTTTGCCAACTGTAAATTCCAGGATGTCCAAAACAGAATAAAAGGTTGTTCCATTCGTTGAAAACGGAAACTGGGTAGGTACCTGCCATTTATGGACGCCTGAAACCGCACTGTAATCCAGAGGCTGCGCCGAAATGTCGGTCATCAACTGATGCATGTCAATGCTTCCGGCATTCGGGTTGAATTTGATGAGAATTTGATCGTTGACCTGGGTAAAGCCGCTCACACTGAATGCCAGTAACAGTATTCCGACCCATACGCATGTTGTTGTTCTTTTACGCATTGTACGCACATTTTTTAGTGATAAGAGAGATTGTTTATGCGTAAAAGCGAAAATAAGCGCAAGTGTGACACTTTTTTATAAAAAATATTAAAAAAATTATGAACTGCACTGACGAGGCGATCTTAAATCGAACAGTTGGGGAAGCAAACTCCGGTAAACTGCTTGGTTAATACGTTGATTACGTTGTTCGTACACTTGACATCCACCTTGACATCCACATTATAGCAACTCGTGCTCGGGAAAAGCGGGTAAACGCTGGCCGGCGCGAGGTTGGTTGTCGTAGTAAAGGTCTCGGGATAAGCAAAACCGTTCCTGTAGTAGGTCACCGTCCAGGTATAACTTTCGGCGCATTCCACCGGCGTGCACTTCAGGTCCATATAGCACGGATTTTCCTGCGTCGGTGACATGAATATGTTGGTGACCGGGTTACAGCAGCCTGCGACATCGAAACAGCCGTCGCAGTGGTCCGGCAGACTGAACTTGAAAGTCGGACGATCCGGGGAGAATATATTTGGTCGCTCTTCCACAAAGCATTTGATGCTCAGGCAGGTATCCATTTCATTGAGGTTGATGATGTGCGCGATGAAATCCATGCTGCTGCAATTATTCTGATAGCCGTTGCTCTGTACATATGCATTGTAGTCATGACCCGAAGGCAGGGAAATGAAATACCCGGATCCGGTGGTCAGTACGAGGTCATTGTAATAGGTGTATTCATCGTTCTCATCCCTGAAGATGAGATTGAAACCCAGCTCGCCGGTAGGTTCGCAATAGTTCGACGTGATCTCGGTACCGATGAAAAAGTAGCAATGTTCGGGATTCCCCGGCGGCTCGCCCTGACAGCCGGTCATCAACCAGGCGCTCATAGGAATAGTAAGCCACAATAACAGCTGTTTGATGTTTTTCATGATTTGAAAGTTTTGAATTCGCAAGCGGTTTCGCCATCCCGGCATGCCGTCGGGCTCCGGGATGGCAGAATGAAGGTTTCGGTTCTTTTATTTACCGATCAGCAGTTTTTCGGTATGCAGGAGGGCGCCGTCTTCCGAGATCCGGATCATGTAGACGCCGGCAGGAAGGCCGTTGATGTCGAGGGTTTTCCTGGACTCTTCAGCGCTAATGGTGCTGGTGCGAACTACCTTGCCGTGCAGATCATAAAGTGCAATTTCGAGTGGCATTTGGGTAGTCCGCGCATAGCCGGTTTCGATCTCCACTTCGGTTGAAGCCGGATTCGGATAAATGGAGAACTCACCAGCGTCTCCGGAGGATTTTAAGTGGTCTTCATTGGGATCCGGATCTCCGGTAACTCCGCTGCAAGGATCCCAACCCTGGACGCAATAACACATGGTACAGCTGACTTGAATAGTCTGGCACATGGTACTGACGCACCCGTTGCAATCTTCGATGGTGAGGCAAACCTGGAAAAATCCGTTGCAGGAAGGGTAAAAAATGAAATTGTAATTCGTACTTGTTACAATGCGGGCATATGGATCCTGAAGATCCCTTACCGACCATTTGGTGGTCTTGATCGGATTGCAGGCCTCGTCCGGGCAAGGCGTGCTGCTGGGGGTGCTGGTATTGAACAAGTAATAGGCGCAGTCATTTTCTCCGCAATTCAGTACTTCGAAATTGGCCTGACAGTCCGTTGGCGGAGGCGGGGTGTAAGAAATGCTGATGGCGTCTAAAAATAAAAATGTACTGATTTCATCATTTACTGGTGAGGCAGTATGATTAGAAGCCCTGAACCAGAGTTGGCTGTGGTTGGTAACCGGAGTAAAATCTATTGTAAGGATCTGCCAATCACCTTCGTGGCTGAAAAAATTCGATTGCCAAACAACCTGGTCTGTCCCCGACAATGGGGGAACCAATTCCTGTGGGGAACAAAATGTGGATGATCCCTGGTTAGGTCTTCCATCAGTCAGGACCCATTGGACTAACCTTGTTGGGCCGTACAGGCTTCTGATCGCAAAAGTCATGTGATATGTTGTCCCTGCATTGAAACTCATGTTCCAGGCAATTCCCTCACCTCTATCCTGCCCGCCGTAGTTCTCGCAGGTGGGTTTTTCCGCGACATACATATGCGCATATTTTTCGCCCTCCGCCGGCCCGAATCCATAATTGCTATAGGTATCAGGCGAACCATGCGTACTGATCCAGCCGGGAATGCAGCCGTTGAAGAAAGAATAAGCCAGGCTGGGACAATCATCACCGTGCTCAAATCCTGCCGATGCGGTTATGACCTGGCCGATGGAAATATTCAGGCCCATATACCCGAAAGCCAATAAGAAGAATAGTATTCGTTTCATTGTTGTATTAATTTGGAATTTCGCCTACTCTTTTCAGGATTTTCGGCCTGCTCCTGGTTTGGCTGTGCGCGCTGCCGGTGGTATAAGGAAGTATGGAGGAAGGCGTGACATTTGCAGGTTGATTTTTTCAAAATCATATTCTCCAAAAAAAAAAGCCCCCGACAATGCAATTGCCGGAGACCAGAATAAACAACTAAATGCGTTTTCTTTTGACAAATCGCCGACTGCGTAACGCTGTTCTTTCCGGCCGGCATTTATCCCAGAAACATGGACGATTGGAGTCGGTGGTTCACCGGTAAAAGTTAAAATTGCCGGTTATGTGACAATTGGAAGCCCTGTTTTCCGGAAAAAGTGGATATCGGATTGTCACACTCTCCTCAGCCCGGGATTATAGAATGGAATCCAAGTGCAAGCGTTCACTATCAGGTAAAAACAGACTATGGCCTATTCATACCAACCGTCTATTCAAAACAACTACATGCTTTCCGGGCACTTTGAGCAGGAAGTCGAACGCAGATTAGTGGAATGGCTGGTCCGGGAGAAAGGACAGCCGGTTCGGACGGCTAACCTGCTCTGGAAGAAAATCAAAGCATCGCTTGAAGGCCGGGTGACCCGTCCTCCATGTTCAGAAGAAGTCGTAATTTGGTCCGCTGTACAGCGCATAGCCGACGAAGAGCTGATCAAATTGAAAGCCGCAATGGATAAAAACTTTGGACTGACCGAAGACGCCTTCTCTGACCTTGCCGACAGTCTCCGAAGTGGAGATGACGGCTTGTTTGAGCAGATCTTCCTCCAACATTTTGAAAGCTGCATGAGTTACCTGAAGCGGCAATATAAAGCTTCGCATGAAAATGCCTACGATGCATCCATGCATACCCTGCTGGAATTCCATCACCGCATCCGGGACGGGAAGATCCAATACGGCAACCTCCGGTTTCTCTTTACCCGAATGGCGGGTCAGTTCTATATCAAGTGGATCAAAAAGGAAAACCTGACTACCGAACTTTCTGATCTGGACCTGGCTGATCCGCCGGAGGCCGTGGACCCGGAAATGCTGGCTGTTTTGGATAAAGCCTGGAACCTCCTTTGCGACAAATGCAAAGGCTTGCTGAAAGCCTTTTATTACGATAAGAAAACCCTGGCGGAAATAGCCGAAGCACAGGAGAAAGACCCCGCTGCGATTCGCAAACAAAAACAACGTTGCGTGGAAAAACTCAGGGATAGTTTCACCCAACAATCTTAAACCGGAACATATGAAAGACATTCAAAAATATCGGGAAGGTTCAATGTCAGACGAAGAGCTGGAACGTTTCACCGGTAAAATGGTAAACCTCAAACTGGACAACGACCTGAAAAACAAATGGGGCGGTCAACTGGCTGAAGAGCATACCGTCGTCCGGGAACCCGGGAATAAAGGATTTTTTTCGCTTAGGAACAAATTGCTTTTGGGGGTCGTTTCAATCGCCGCCGGTATCCTTTTAATGATCTTGTTCCTGCCCGGCATCCTGAGCCCTGAGCCCGGTACTATGCAGGAATTGGCAGGTATTTACCTTGAAAAGGATCAACTCACAGATCCGACGGTCAGGGGAGGCAACGGAACGCAGGATGAACTCCGCTCCCGGGCCCAGGAGGCCTTCAATAAAGGAGATTTTAAAACGGCCATCGACCTCAGGCTTCAGCTCATCCAACAGGCGCCCGGCGACATCAGTGACCAATTTTTCCTTGCATTGGCCTACCTCCATAACGAGCAAGCGGCCAACAGCGTCCCGTTTTTTAAGAAAACACTGGAAATGGCCCCCACTAACGACAACCGGTTTGCCGAGGAATCCGCCTGGTACATCAGCCTGGCCTACCTCAAAACCGGCAACCGGGAGGCAGCAAGGGATGCCCTCCGGAGCATCAGGGAAGGCGATTGGCGGTATAAGGAAGCCGTGGAACTGCTCGGTAAGCTGGAAGAACTGAAATGAAGCCAGACACACACAACAGGATAAAATAAACCGTGGGGAAGGCATGAAAAGCGCTGCCTTTCCCATCCGGCTCCCACTCACCTCCTATCCGCCGTAGCCTCGGGCGAAGGCGGCCTCTCACCCATCACCCTCGTCGTCCGTCAGAATAAACCCGCTGCCGTACACATTCGCAATCTCGATGTTCGTATCCTTTGACAGGTATTTTCGCAGCCTGGAAATGAACACATCCATGCTTCGGCGGTTGAAATAGTCGTTGCCCGACCACAAGGAATTCAGGACCTGCCGCCGGGACAACAACTTTCCCTTGTTCTCGCACAACAAACGGAGCAGTTGGGCCTCCCTTTCGGTCAGGATCTGCTCGCTGTCGTCCAATAATAATCTTTGGTTAACCGGGTCAAATGCATATTTCCCAATGGTGTAAACGGGCGTTTCGCCTTCGCTGCCTTTGGAGCGGGTCCTGCGCAGGATGGCTTTGATCCTGGCAACCAATTCCTCCTCATCCACCGGTTTGATGATGTAATCGTCGGCGCCGAGGTTAAACCCCTTGAGCTTATCTACCTTCAACGCCTTGGCGGTCAGGAATATGAAAGCGGCGCCGCGGTCGAGCAAACGGATTTCCCTGGCCAGCGTCAGGCCATCCATCTCCGGCATCATGATGTCCAGTATGGAAAGGTCGTAAGCCTGTTTTTTAAACAGATGCAGGCCTTCCTTTCCGTTCCGGGCCAGATTGACCTCAAAACCTTTCATTTCCAGGTATTCCCGCAGGACATATCCTAGCGTGTCATTATCTTCGACTAGCAGAATGCGGTTCATCTTCGTCAGGTTTTCAGGTTATCAAAGGATAGTGGCGCGAACGGAGCTATTTATAAAGACCAAATACGATGCGGAATGGTTGTGAACGGCCGGAATTTTATCAAATGTCGGCTGCACATGATTATTAACCGGATTCTTGCGAAAAACTACCTGACATATTAATTAATTTTGCCCGCTATTGAATTCAGATATGCTTTCCCCGGTTGTCCTGGTCAGCTGTCTTCTACATTCAAATATTTAATGCCAGGATTCGTCCTGAATCAACAAAATTGATAAATTGGATCAAATATGATGAGATTTACACCTGGAATTTTCGTGTTTATGCTTCTCCTGGGTTTGAATGCCGTCCTCTTCGGGCAGGAACGCAGCCAGGAAGCCTCTAAGATCGCACAAGAATACGTGCAGCACAACCTGGACAAATACGGGCTCCAACCGTCGGACATCGCCGGCATGGATGTGAGCGACAACTATTTTTCCAAAAACAATGAAACCTACCACGTTTATTTCAACCAGAAATATCGGAGCATTGCGGTTCAGAATGCCGTTTTCGGCGCACACATCAAAAACGGCAAGGTCTTTTATGCCACTAACAGGTTTATTTCGGGCCTGGGGGAGGCCGTAAACGCCACCGAAGCAGGATTGACGCCCGCAGAGGCCATCGACCGGGCTGCCGCCTATCTCGGCCTGATCATCGATACGCCGGTGAAGCAGGTAAGCCGCAAAGACCTGTATTCCTATGAGTTTACGCCGGGCAATATCGCACAGGAGAATATCCAGGTGGACTTGCGGTACCTGCCTGACTATAAAACGGGCGCTGTCAACCTCGCCTGGGTGGTCGGCATATACGAGGCCGGCTCTCCCGATTACTGGATACTCGGGATCGATGCGCTGGATGGGAAAATGCTGGAACGCCACAACCGGACCCTCCATTGCAGCTTTCCGGCGGGAACCGGCCATCAGCATGATGCTTCCTGCGTGACGGAAGAAAAGGAAATGCCGACCCCTCCGCTGCCGCCGGCCCCTCCTTCCGGAGCGACCTATAACGTATACCCGCTGCCTTTTGAAAGCCCGCTGGACGGCGACCGCCAATTGGTGGTTGAACCCCAGGATCCGGCAGCTTCTCCCTACGGCTGGCATGATACTGACGGCGTACCTGGAGCGGAATACACCATTACCCGGGGGAACAATGCACATGCCTACATTGACGGAGATGATACCAATCAATCCAGCGGCGATGAACCCAATGGCGGCAATTCGCTTTTGTTTGATTTTCCGTTGGACCTGAGCAAAGAACCGGACAGCTTCCGGCGTGCAGCTACCGTTCAGCTTTTCTATCTGACCAATATGATGCACGATTTTACCTACCGGTACGGTTTTGACGAACAGGCAGGCAATTTTCAGCAAAATAATTACAGCAACGGCGGATCGGCCAATGACTATGTAATGGCGCAAGCCCAGGACGGCGGAAACCTGCTGGATGCCGACCATATCAACAATGCCAATTTTTCCACACCCCCCGACGGCTCCAGAGGAAGAATGCAAATGTACCTGTGGGATCGCGCTGCCGGGCAATTGTTCTCCGTTACGGAACCGGTCGGCGTAGCCGGCAACCGGGAAGTAGGCACCGCCGAATTCGGGCCCGCCATCGGCGAAACGGCGGTTGAAGGCAATGTGGTGGCTGCCTATGACGCAAGCAGCCAGAGCGCTCTGGGATGCCAGAATATCGTAAATGCTGCCGAAGTGGCCGGCAATGTGGCCCTGGTGGATCGCGGTACCTGCTACTTCCACGAAAAAGCCCTGAAGGCGCAGAATGCAGGCGCAATTGCGCTCATTATCTGCAATTTTGAAGAAACCACGATCAATATGGCAGCGATCGGCGGCCTACCGGATGTGACCATCCCGACCGTGATGATGAAGCGGTCGGATTGTATCCAGATCCGTAACCTGCTGGCCAACGGCACCAATGTACGCATCAAATTGCAACGGGAAAACGCAACCGGTCCGCAATACATGGACGGCGATCTCGAAGCCGTGATCGTTAACCACGAATACGGACATGGTATCTCGAATCGCCTCACAGGAGGACCTTCCCAGGCCGGTTGTCTTCAGAATGAGGAACAAATGGGCGAAGGATGGAGCGATTTCTTCGGGCTCGTGACCACCGCAAAAACCGGCCAGACCGGCGAAATGGCCCGCGGAGTAGGTAGCTTTGTCTGGCGTGCCGGGCTGGGCAGCGGTTTCCGGACGTTGCCGTATTCTACCGATATGTCCGTGAATACCAAAACCTATGACGATATCATCGGACAGGAAATTCACACACTGGGCGAAGTGTGGACCACTGTTCTATGGGACCTATATTGGAAAATGGTGGAAGTCTACGGTTTTGATGAAGACTTCATCAATGGAACCGGCGGCAACAACATGGCCATCCAGTTGGTCATGGACGGCATGAAACTCCAGCCCTGCCTGCCGGGGCTGCTGGATGGCCGGAACGCCATTATTGCTGCGGATTACCAGAATTACGACGGCATTCACGAATGCCTGATCTGGGATGTCTTTGCCAGAAGAGGCATGGGCTGGAGCGCCGACCAGGGATCCTCCACAAGCAGTGAGGATAACAAACAGGCCTTTGATTCCATGCCGGAATGCATCAAGGAACTCAAGATTACCAAAGAGGTCAACAAGGCCAATATCGAAGCGGGCGACCAGTTGACATACACCCTGATGGTGACCAACCATACGGATGAAGATCTCCAGAATGTGGTAGTTACCGACGAATTCCCCGCCGGCGCGGCTTATGTGGCAGGGTCGGCATCCAACGTGTTCCCGTTCACCACCGACGCAGGCGCCATCACCTGGGAAATCGGTGAATTGCTGCCCGGCCAGTTCCTGATCCTCTCCTACAAAGTGGATACGGACCCGGGGCTGCATTCTCAGGCCATTTTTGCAGATGATTTTGAAAACTTTTCGCTTGACTGGATCGCTGAAACCCTTGAAGGCGACCAGGCCCACCCGGAAGACGCCTTCCAGTATACCGACCAGTCGCCGAAAAGCGGTGATTTTTGCTGGTTCGTTGATGATTCCGAAAGAGAGAACGACCAGACTTTGCTGTACTTTAACCCAATTACGGTAAGCGGCGACAAACCGGTACTCCGGTTCTGGCACCGGTACAATACCGAACCTGTGTTTGACGGCGGCATCGTCGAGGTTTCTACCGACGGTACCCAATGGCAAACCCTGGACAATCGGTTCATCCGTCATGATTACCGGGGGAAAATCAATTATACCGCATTCGCCATCCCGAATGCCCATGCCTTCTGGGGCAACAGCACCCAGTACATTGATTCTTACATTGATCTGGAAGCATTCAAAGGCCAGGACATTTATATCCGTTTCCGGTTTGGCTCGGATGCGGAGCCGACCAATACCATTGAAACCGGTGAAGGGTGGTACGTTGACGACGTTGCCGTGCTGGATCTGGTGAACTACGAAACCGAAGCCTGCGTAAGCGCCGACGGAGGGTATATGGCCTGCGGCAAACCGGCCGAAGCCGGTACGGTCGTGGAACCCGGAGCCGTCAATGCGGTCAGCGAACTGGAAAACCTGGGCGCTTTGATCAATATCTTCCCGAATCCGGCCAACGACAGGATCTACGTTGATCTCAACGCTAAGCGCAGCGGCAGACTCGAGGTTTCTCTGCTGGGAATCGACGGTAAGGTCCTGAATAACCAGATCCGGGATGTGACCACCGGACGCCAGCAATTTTCAATGGACGTGTCCAACCTGGCTGCCGGCTTCTATTTTGTCCGCCTGAACACGGGCAATGAAGTGGTTACCCAAAAGATCGTGGTGGAGTAATTCTTCCGACGGACCAGGCAGTTGCCGCCGTTGATGATTGCATAACTTCGAGCACCTCCGGGCTTTTGTCCGGAGGTGCTTGTTGTTTGGAAATAGGGTATTTGCCATCCGCAGCTTCTCCGCTGCTAAACTTTCTGTAAACTTGTTTTCCCCAATTCAAAAAAGGATTATCTTTGCGGTCCGATTACTCCACCGTTATCAATTCTTTTACCCGGAGAGGTGCCGGAGTGGTCGAACGGGCCTGACTCGAAATCAGGTGTGCCCTCACGGGCACCGGGGGTTCGAATCCCTCCCTCTCCGCCTCCGCACGCCGAAGCTCCGACCGCAGGGAGGAGCGAAGGCGTGCTCCGCACCAACGTCGACAAATTATAAGCAACCAGGAATAAAAAGGAGCTTCGGCGCGCTACGGCGGACGGGGTCCGCTACTCCGTCTCAACTACCTTAAATTCAAAACAATACATCAAATGAATTTTCAAAAACATCCAGAATGCGGCATGACCGTGTTCAAATTGGCTATCTATGGAAAAAAGTTATGTATATATCCTCAAGTGCGCCGACAATACCTTTTATGTGGGAAAGACTAATAATATTATTGACCGGCTGAACCGGCATGAAAAAGGGGAAGTTAAATATACAAGTACCCGACTTCCTGTTGAATTGATTTCATATACAGCTTTCTTAGACGAATATTTGGCAGCCCGATTTGAAAAGTACCTGAAATCGGGTTCAGGACGTGCCTTTTCAAAACGGCATTATCAGGGGCCAGGTTGATCAATTATTAGCTCCGACCGCAGGGAGGAGCGAAGGCGGGCTCCCATCATCACCGCATCAGCACCACCGACCCCTTCAGGATCTCCCGCTTCCCGTCACTCAGCTCCAATTCCATCCAGAAGGTATACACGCCGGCATCCGCCGGGCGCCGGTTGACATAACCGTCCCACCCGCTGTATTCGCTGTAGGGGTCAAGGTCCTTGGCAGAATACAGCAATCCGCCCCACCGGTCGTACACCTGGTAGGTCCGGATAATGCGCACCAGGCCGGGGATCGGGTAGATCCGCAGGAAATCATTGTACTGGTCGCCGTTGGGTGAAAAGGCATTGGGTACAAAAATGGGCAGCTCGCCGCTTTGGTCGATCCGGATGGTCCACGTTTCCGAACAACCGAACAGATTGCCGATGCGCAGGGTATAGGCGTTGGCAAAAGGCGCCCCAATCACCGGAGCAATGCAATCCGTACAGCTCAGACCGTCGGCAGGGCTCCATTCCACCGTTGAGATCAGCGTTTCCGGGATATTCAGGTGAGCCGGCATTTGGAGGGTCTCTCCGTACCGCAGGCTCAGCTTGACCGGGACATCGACCATGCGCTCATAACGGACCGGCATCAGAAAATCCTGTACAAGCAGGCAGCCCTGTTGGTCCCGGATATGCAAGGGGTAATTTTCACCCGGCTCAAATTGAGCTAAAATCTCAGCTCCGTGCCAGGGCCCGTCAGGGGACACGGCAAACTGGTAGGGTGGGCCCCCCCCCTTCGGCATCACCAGAAAATCACCGCCGGTTTCCAGCGCGGCACAATCCACGCCGATACCCTGGATGGGCGCCGGATCCTCGAGCCTGAATTCCTTTTGGACCCGGCAGCCGTCGGCGTCCCGGACAACAAGCGCATAAAGACCCGCTTCCAGGTTTTGTACGGACAAGCCGCTGCCGACGTCAGGTGTCCAGGTAATTTCAAAAGGCGGATTGCCCCGTGACAGGGTAGCCTGAATGGCGCCGTCCGCCATGCCGTTGCAGGAAACCGGTTGGATAACCCCCTCCAATCTCGGACCGAGCACCGTTACCCGGGCAGTGCCGGAAACGGTTCCCTGACAGGCGGCATCGGAAACGGTCAGGAGGCTGTACTCTCCTTCGGAAACGGCGGGCAGGAAGTATGGCGAGGCGGTCAACATCGGGCTGGAGCCGCTGTATTGACCACCGACGGCAAATTCGAGTTGCCAGGGCGGGCTGCCCATGAGATCTACCCGCAGGTAGGCTGTATCGCCCGGGCATATGGCCGATTCACCGCTGAGAACGGCGCGCGGCGGCTGGGCATTGCTGACCGTCGTGGCGGCCTGTGCGGATTGATCGCATGCATCCGTCACCGTCAGGCCGTATTGGATGGAAGGATCGGCCGGAACAGAAACGGAAGCCCCTGTCGCTCCGGTCGACCAGACATAATGATACGGCGGGACACCGCCCGTTACAACTGGCGATAAGGTTGCCTGCTGGCCCGGACAGGCCCATCCCGAAGGAAGCTCTACCGTCAATAATTCAGGGTCCTTTAAGATCAATACGGCAGAATCCCGATAACAGGAACAAGGTATATCTAATTGTAAGACAAGTGATTCATCTCCTTCAGTTAAACCGTCATTGTAGGCATGTACCGGCAACTTGACCGACGGCTGGCCAGGTGGAATGGTGATCTTGCCTGACAGCGGCGCAAAATCCTGACCCGCCGTTGCCGTGCTGGAAGAACCGATCTTGTAGGCCACCGTAACCGGAAGGTCCAAAGGAGAAGTTGAAGACCTGTTGAACGTGAAATAGCCGTCATTGCAACCTTCCGTACTGGATGGGCCCGGGTTCAGGCTGACCACATCCCCGATATTGAAACTTTCAGCTTCCAGAAAAACGGCCGAATCGTAATCCGCATCCCCTACATCGCCCACCACCATCCGGAGATGATAGGTCTGGCATGGGGCCAGTTTCAATAAGGCGGTAAAGATCTTGGTGAACCCGTCGTATTGGATCTTATCGTGGTAGGAAACGTCCAGGGCCGGTAACCCGCACTTGTCGCGGTCCTTTTTTCGTTCGTTCCGGACGTAGTAACTTGAATTCACATAATGGTTGACCGAGTTGATCGCCACAAAAGAAGAAGTGCCGGGGATCAAAGCCACGTTTTCTCCCTTGTTGGAGAACGTGCCGTTGATGCCGGGCCCGCTGATGAAAAAGCCGAACACGTCGTTGTACTGGCTGCCCGCAAACTCGCAATATTCCTCAGAGGCAAAAACATAGCGGAAGGTCACAAAGGAATCCAGCGGCACAAAATCAAACTCGATGCCGACGGCGTCGTGCACCGGGCCGGTGGCCAGCAGCTTCAGATCGGGATCTTCTCCGGAGGCGTTGAAGTTGCCGCTTTTGTCGTCGGCGTTATTCGGCGGGTGGGCATGACTGATCGGACCGGTGGCCAGGATGATCCCGCTGTTGATTCCGATCGAGCTTTCGCCGTTTTCAAAGAATCCCAACCCATCCGAAGGGCCCAGGGCTTTGACGTTGTAGATATTGTCGCAAGCCCCTTTGGCAAAGATATCCCGGACAAGTTGATCAGGAGCGAATCCTCCTTCTGTATGAATACCCTCAGGGGGCAGTGCAGCGCGCGGCAATTCACCGATGGAACGAAATCCGGTACCGGAATAAAACACCAACGGAAAAAGGAATATCCATGGTACTTTTTTCATCAATCTGGCTAGTAACAACAAGTAAATCAAAAATTACCAATACGTATTTAACCGGCTCCAACAGAAGGGGAATTGGTGCGATTTAACCAGGTATTTGGAAAAGGTGGGTAGTTCAAACCTAATATCAGGTGCCAATTTAAGAGGATTCCGTCAAATTTTTAAAAAAATTTATATTAAATAATTTTCTATAAGAAAAAAGCAATAACTTAGCAGCGGCTATCTATACACCGAACAGAAACAAATTTACCGAAAACCTTGAGACCTGTACCTTTCGGAGTCATTTTGAAACCGGATCGTATATGCCGTTGGCGGTTTGGGGCGAAATCCCTATATTTGTGGTATGAAATCCGGAAGAGACCGGCCACTTTTCTTCTACCCGACGTCCGGTTTCCAAACCTACTCAAGAGCTTACAGAGTTTATTTTTAAACAGTCCTTTAGCACACACCCTAAAGCTAGGGGAGTTTTTTTCATAAAAGTCCCATTTCTCTATGAAATCCAGGTTTTTACGTGCCCTTTTGCTTATTTGTTGCAGCACATCATCCTTATGGTTAACCGCACAACCATCCACCTTGTGTATCGAATCCGTCATTAGTGTCGCCAATGGCAACACCACCCTCAATTGTGAGGCGGGCGGAACTTTGGGTGTCATCAAATTCACCACCACGCGCGTGCCGACACCCCACGTGTACATTGTCACGGACACCGAGGGGAATATCCTCAAGGTGAGCCTCAACAACACCATCTCCTTCGACGGATTGAATGAAGGCATGATGCGGGTTTATGCCGTTTCATTCCTCGGGCAGGTCCTCGCCGTTCCGGGCGGTAATATTTTTACCGACCAGTTGGGCTCGATCTGCTATCACCTTTCCGCCAATTTCATCGAGATCACCAACGTGTTGCCGGATGCAGGCCTCATTTCGCTCGCTCCGGACGGCGGAGATGACATCAAACTCTGCCTGGAAAGTTCCTCTCCGGGCCCGGTTGCCTTCCAGACTACCGGCGTTACAGGTAATTATGCTTACCTGATTACCGATGCTGACGGCAACATCCTGGCGGTTACACCCAACCCCTCCTTCGATTTTACCGGTTACGACATCGGCCAGTATCAGGTCTACGGCCTGGCCTATTTCGGCAACCTGGCAGCGGCAGCAGGCCTGAATGTCTTTACCGACGACCTCTCCGACGGCTGCTTCGGCATCACGCCGGGCCCCATCAACGTTGAGGTGCTGTATCCGGATGGCGGGCAGCTGAAGTTCCTGAACACGCAGGATGAAACCATAGTGGTCTGCGACAGTCCCAACGACACCGCATCCACTATGATCAATTATACGGCCGTCAACCCGATTCCGGTCAGCTTTGCTTATTTCCTGACCGACCCGGCAGGGACCATCCTGGCCATACTCGACGGATCTCCGCTCGACGCCGATTCAGCACTGCCCTACGGCGAATCCCGGATCTGGGGTTTGTCCTATATGGGTGACCTGCTCCTGACCGTCGGCGGCAATATCACGGATTTTCCGGCCAGCTCGGATTGTTATGACTTCAGCGACAACGTCCTGTCTGTGGTCAGAACCCTCGTCGACGGCGGCGCGGTCCAGTTTGAAGGCGGCGGAAGCAGCGCCCTGGTTTGCGGTGGCGACAACGCCCCTGACCTGCTGGCGTTTACGCACCAAACCACCGCGGCGGCGGCCGGCTACGGTTACGTGGTCACCAATCAGCAAAATGAGATCCTGGTGGTGATTCCGACCGGCAATTCCCTCGATTTTAACCTGGCCCAACCCGGCATATGCCGCGTTTGGGGGCTTTCCTATACCGGCAGCGTCCTGGCCGAACCGGGCGACAACGCCTTCGATACGGCCCTTACAGACGGTTGCTACGAGCTTTCTTTCAATTTCCTCGAAGTCACAAAAGAATCTGTTGACGGCGGTACCGTATCTGCCGCCGACGGCGCAACGGTATTGTATACCTGCCCGGGCGACGGCACCCCCGACGTGGTTGAATTCGCCAATACCGGCGCTACAACCGGCGCTTACCTGTATGTCATTACAGATCAGAACAATATCATCCTGACGTCGACAACCGAAAGCCAGTTCGACTTTGACGCCCTGGGCACAGGGGTGAGCCGCGTATGGGGGCTGGCCTACACCGGCGTTTTCTTCGGTACGGTGGGCCAAAACCTGACAACTGCAGTGCTGAGCAACGGCTGCTACGACCTTTCGGACGACTTCCTTACCGTCGTCAGGCAAAAACCCGACGGCGGCACGGTATCGATACCTTCAGGTGAGGAAACCGTCTATACCTGCCCCGGCGACGATATGCCCGATATCCTCACTTTTGACAGCCTGACCGCTTATCCCGGAGCATATATCTACCTGATCACCGATTCGCAGAACAATATCGTCACCTCAACGGACAGCGATTCCTTTGATTTCAACGATGCAGGCCAGGGCATAAGCCGCATCTGGGGCCTTGCCTATACCGGCAACCTGACTTTGATAGCCGGACAAAATGCGGCCGACATTGCACTGAGCGACGACTGTTACGACCTTTCTGACAATTTCATTACCGTAGTTCGCCTCCAACCTGACGGCGGACTGGTTGCCCTGGAAGACGGGACGACAACCGCATACGTTTGCCCCGGCGACGGATTGGAAGATATCATCTCCTTTGTGAATGCGACTACCTATCCCGGAGCATACGGTTATCTCGTCACTGATGAGACCAACGTCATCGTCGGGGTGGCAGGTGACAGTTCCTTTGACTTTGAATCGATCCCTGTCGGCTCTTATCGCGTATGGGGTATTGCATACACCGGGAATTTAACGGCCGCCAACGGCCAGGATGCTTCAACCGATTCCCTGAGCGACGACTGCTTCGACCTGTCCGATAATTTCATTTCCGTGATACGCGTAACGCCGGACGGCGGATCGATCAGCTCGCCCGAAGGAGATACCCTCTCCCTTTGTGTCGGCGATCACCTGGCGGATGTGGTTCACTTTGTGGTGACAGGGGCTTCCAACTCGCCGTACGCCTATCTGGTGACCGACGAGAACGGCTTCCTGATCAGCCCGCTGCTTCAGGACAGTTTCAACTTTGACAATGCGATCGGCGGCAGCTACCGGGTGTACGGCCTGGCCTATACCGGCGCCCTGTCCTTTATCCCCGGCGACCCGGTTGAGGAGGTCGTGGCAGCCAACCCGGAATGCCTGGATCTGTCGGACAATTACCTCGTGATCAACCTGATCCGGGTAGACGGAAGCCTGATCTTTACGCAGACCGGAGAAAAGGAAGTGGTCTACGTCTGCGCACCCGACGGAAACGAGGACCTGATCTCCTTCTTCAGCGGAACCGTAGCGACGGATGCCGATTACCAGTTCGTCATCACCAGCGAAACCAATACGATCCTGGGCTTTATCAACGGCAACCAGCAGAATTTTGAAAATACCGGCCTGAAGCGCCTCCGCGTTTGGGGGATGTCCTATACTGGCGGCTTCCTGGCAGGGATCGGCGACAATATCACCACGACGGCCTTGTCCACTGGTTGCTATGTATTGTCCAATAACTACATAACCATTGTTCGCGATATCCCGGAAGGCGGCAGCATCACAACGGTTGACGGAGATACCTCCCTGTTGCTTTGCATCGGCGCCACGGACGGGAAATTGCCGATGGTAACCTCCAGCGCCTCCCAATCTGGGTACGTTTATCTGGTCATGGACACCAGCAACGTGATCCTGGACATCATCGGCAGCGATATCATCGATTTCAATGTATATGAGCCGGGTACCTACAGGATCCGCGGATTGTCCTATACCGGTGAGCTGGAAATTGAAGCGGGCATGATGCTCGATGAATCCAGCGTACTGGCCACCAGTTGCTACGATCTTTCGGACAATGTGGTGGAGGTCGTGCGCTCATTCCCGGTCGAGGGCGGCGCACTGAGCACCCAAAGCGGTAAAACAACCTTCTACTTCTGCCCTGATTCCGGGCTGGATCAGGTGATCGTGCTGTCCAACGACAGCCAGGTGGAAGACGACCAGTATACCTATGTGATCACGAATGCCGCCAATCAGATCATTATCCCTGAAATCATCGGCAATATTATCGACTTTGAGCCGGCAGCTGACGGGATCTACCGCGTCTACGGCGTTTCCTATAACGGGGAATTCGTAGCCGGCTTCGGCGACAATGTACTGACCGATCCGATTTCGGACAATTGCTACGATCCATCCTCCAATTTTATCGAGATCATCAAATTCTCACCCAATATTGACACGGTTAAGACCAGCCTGGATGAAACGGAAGTTGCCGTTATCGTCAGTGATGGTGAACCGGATGTCATTGATTTTGTCGCATCGGGTGCAACGCCGACGCCGACCGTATTTGTAGCGACGGACGAAAACAACTTGGTTATGGAAGTGCTGACCGGCAATTCCATGGATTTTGAAGGCGCCGACCCGGGCATTTGCCGGATCTGGGGTGTGTCCTACACCGGTAACCTGACCATCCAGCCTGGTGACGACGTGACGTTCGTAGCGCTTTCCACCGAATGTTTTGACCTGTCTGAGAACTACGTTTCCGTATTCAAACTGGAGGCCCGTCCTTCCGGCGAGCTGCTGGACAAGCCTGAGCAGGTAAACAATGACCTGAAATCGGCCCGTCCTTTCGCAGAAGAATTGGAAATTGCGCCCAATCCGGCCGGGCAAACGGCCAATATTGCCTGGGAATGGCCTGCGCAGAGCGGAAGCGGTAAATTGCAGGTGATTGACCTTTCTGGAAAAGTCTTGTCTACATGGACGGTTGATATGACCAAAGGCAGGAACGTCTTTTCAGTTGATGTATCCGGAATGCGTTCCGGGTCTTACATACTCAGGCTGGAAACAGCGGAAGGAATATTCCTGAACAGGATGATTGTGGCGAGATTGTAACTGGCGTTGTTGAGCCGGCAGTTGGCGGATTTTTCAATGACCGCCAACTGCCGCTGCTCATGCGAAGGCAAAATTCTTATGATTCGCCTCGCTTAGTTTAGCACGTATCGAACGCCCAGCGTTCCGTAACCGCCGCCGAAACCGTTCCCGTAGCCGTTAACAAAGAAGGTGGGTATCCAGTCGGCCGTAATGCTTACTGGTGCGTTGGCGAATTTGTAATCCAGACCAAGGTACCCCTGCAACCCTATGGATGTGCTGGAATAGGTTTCCGTGAAATACCCTGATTTGAAATTCCAGAAAAAGGCCGAAGCGCCTAATCCCCAATACCATTGAAGGCCATCCACACCGTTGATCGGCGCGTGTTTCTGGTAGGCGCCGCTCACTGAAAACCAGCCGTAGCCGGACCAGCTGCGGAATCCAACGTACACCTCAACTGCCGAAGACTCGTTGAAAAAAGTCTTGTAAGATGCGGCAAGCGGGTACCCGAGGCGGGCGCCGATAGCGGATTTGTAAACCTGAGCCTGAGCCGGGACAGCCATGGCCAATACTGCGATCAACACGATGACAGGTAAAAAAAGCTTCTTCATCATATGTGGTTTTAAGAAGTGAATTGGGTTAACAGTCAGTTTTTTTCATCCAGTTTTTTCATCAGTTTCTCCGTCTCATCCATCATTTCAGACCATTCTTTCTTCAGGTCCTCTTTTTCTTTATCTGTCATTTTGTTGATGGAGTCTTCATCATTTACCTTTTCCTCCAGCTTTTTGCGCGTGCGTTCCAGCTCGATGAGCTTGTCGACGGCCCCGCTGTCCTTGATATCTTCAGCGCGTTTCTTCATGGATTGGAACAAACCGCCGATTTTGTCCAGCGCATCGTCGTATTTGCCGTTATCGAACTTATCCTTTTCGCTTTTCAGGATACCGATACCGGCTTTGCCCAATTCGCCTACTTTATGAAAGATCTCCTTGGATTGTGCTTTTTCCTCGGTATTCCCGAAGAAATAGTTGTAAACCAGGATGCCGACCAATAAAAGAAGGCCGATTTTGATGATTCCTCTGATCATAGCGAAGGTTTATTTTTATACAAAGCTAGCGATACCGGTGATATTTGACAAAGGTTTTTATTCCAGATGGCTCAAAACGGCGATCAACCCGTCTTCTGATTCGACGCTTTGATCATTTTCTTTCAGCCATTTCTCAGCTTTCCCGGCATCCTCCCGCTTCAGGGCGGACAGCACCTTTTTGGCGCGGAGCCGGATGACCTGGTAAGCTTCCGGTTGGCCGAGAAAGTACTTCGTTTGGGGCTTGAATTCGTCGTATCGCCTGTCGGGGCTGTAGGCGCCCTGGTAATTGGCCTTTTCCAGGTAAACATCCGTCCGTTTTAGCAAGGTATAGCGGCTGCTCCGGAAAAGAACCTGGTAAAGTTTGCAGTCATCGCCGGGTTCGTTCACTGTTTCGGCGGGCAAGGAGATAAAATGCAGGGTGTCGGCCTGATCGAAAAGTTGAATGCTGGATACCCTGGAGGCGGCGAGGTTGCCGGACTAAATACCGCACAGTACTGAATCGTTTTTGGGTCATTGAGTACGCTTGCCGCCGGCAGTCGCCTTGGGCCGGGGCTGATCTTTTGCGCTGACGCAGGCTTGACTCAGATCGAGGTCAGGTCCCGCAACAGTTCTATGATCGTCGTTTCTGTCCAACGCTTATTGCCGTGTTTTCGCTGCCACTCGTCGATAGCCTGGTTGTATTGCGGCAATACCTTGGCGATGGATGCAGAGCTCAATTCAACAGGTTGGCATTTGCCCTGGACAGGCTGGAGCAGATAGACGGTTACCATTTGGAAGGCTTGCCGGAGCGGTTCTCCATCCAGGGTTTTTCTCAGTTTTTTCCAGAGCGTAACTTTCCCCCGGTAAATGATGCTGTAAATGCCGTCGGGAAAATCTTCGAGTTGGGACCTGAAAACGTCGGTGTCCATGCCGTTCACCCGGGCTTCAAACCAGTTCTTTCCGGGAAGGGCGCCCTGTACCTCATCGTTTATCCGTACCAGCAGCGTTTCATTGACCAGGTCGAAATTCACCCATACCTGCAGCGGCGCTTCTTCACTGGTCAGGTACAGGTCGGCCCACTGCCAGTCTTCATACAGGAGCGGGCTGCCCTTGATCTGGCCCGCGGTCGCAACCTGGCCCGGCATGGGTTTGAGCAGCGAACGGATAATCCCTCCTCCGTTTTCTTGTTGGGCAATGACCGTAGGAATGGCGGTAAATAAATAGAACAGCAGCGTAATGGTGAAATAGCGCAACATGACCCCAATCGTCTTTTCTAGTGGTTTGCAGATCCCTTATGGGAGGTTTCTTCAATTCATTGATCCCGGCCGCCCCTCGAAAGCGGCGACGTACAAATATAGGAATGTTTTGTATATATGGCCCCCTAAAAATCATTTTTCCTTTATTTGTAAGCTGGTTGAGCTTATTTTTCTAAATTCGCGCCTTGCTAAAAAAGTATTTTCAGGAATTTTTCGGTCGATTTAAAGGTTGACTTCAAAATACACGTCAAAAACAGGCAAACTATGGATTACCGGCCCCGCGAGATCGAACAGAAATGGAAAAAGCACTGGGATGATCACCATGTATACCGCGTAAACAACCGCAGTGACAAACCCAAATTCTATGTGCTGGATATGTTCCCTTATCCTTCGGGAGCAGGTCTCCACGTGGGCCACCCGCTGGGGTATATCGCCTCCGATATTTTTTCCCGTTATAAGCGTTTGAAGGGGTTTAATGTGCTGCACCCGATGGGCTATGATGCCTTCGGCCTGCCCGCTGAGCAATACGCTATCCAGACCGGCGTCCACCCCGCCGTTTCAACTGCTGCCAATGTCGCCAACTTCCGGGAACAACTCGACAAACTGGGGTTCTCCTACGATTGGTCGAGGGAAGTGAGCACCGCCGACCCCGGGTTTTATAAATGGACCCAGTGGATCTTCCTCCAGCTGTTCGACCATTGGTACGACCGTTCCGCACAGAAAGCACAACCGGTCAGCGACCTCATTGCACGATTTGAAACCTCAGGCGCCGGCGGCATTGATGCGGCCTGCTCCGAAGAATTGTTTTTTTCGGCCGCCGATTGGAAGGCCATGACCCCAAAGGAAAAGAATGATGTGCTGATGAACTACCGCCTGGCCTATCGGAGGGAAACCTTTGTCAACTGGTGTGAGGAACTCGGCACGGTGCTGGCCAACGACGAAGTAAAGGATGGCGTATCCGTGCGCGGCGGCCACCCCGTCGAACGCAAAGCCATGCTCCAATGGTCGCTCCGGATCACGGCCTACGCCGAACGCCTCCTCGGCGACCTGGATACGCTCGACTGGTCGGAGGCCATGAAAAAAATGCAGACCAACTGGATCGGCCGCTCAACGGGCGCCCAGCTGTTCTTCGATGTGGCCGGCAGCGACCACAAGATCGAGATCTTTACCACCCGTCCCGATACCATTTTCGGCGCTACCTATATGGTGCTGGCGCCGGAACACGACCTCGTCGAAGCGCTCACCACGCCGGAATGCAAGGAGGATGTTGAATCCTACCTGGAGTATGTCAAAAGCAGATCGGAAAGGGAGCGCATGTCCGATGTCAAGGCCGTAACCGGCGCCTTCCTGGGCTCCTATGCGGTCAATCCGTTCACCAACGAACAGATCCCGGTCTGGATCGGTGAATACGTATTGAAGGACTACGGGACTGGCGCCATCATGGCCGTACCGGCGGATGACGAACGAGACATGCGGTTTGCCCATAAATTCAAACTGCCCGTCATAGAGATCATTGATAAATCCATGTATCCCGGCGCTACCATAGAGGATAAGGTAGGCAGGATGATCAATTCGGGCCCTTACAACGGAATGGAAGTAGCTGACGCTATCGAGGCTATCAGCTCCAGAATAGACGAGATGGGGATCGGCAAACGCCGCATCAACTTCAAACTCCGCGATGCCATCTACAGCCGTCAACGCTATTGGGGCGAACCCTTCCCAATCGTCTACGATAAAGACGGGGTAGCCTATCCGCTTCCATTGGATGAACTGCCGCTGGAGTTGCCTGAACTGGCGGATTTTAAACCCACTTCCGGCAACAAATCGCCCCTGGCCCGCAACGACAGCTGGGTCAATCTGCCCAACGGCTATACGCGGGAAACGGATACCATGCCGGGCTTTGCCGGATCTTCCTGGTATTTCCTGCGGTATATGGATGCACGGAACAATGAGGCCTTCGCCGGCCAGGATGCCGTGAATTACTGGAAGGACGTCGACCTGTATATCGGGGGGACGGAACACGCGGTCGGCCACCTGATGTATTCCCGTTTCTGGCATAAATTCCTCTATGATAAAGGACTCGTGCCGACCGTTGAACCTTTCCGGAAACTGGTGAACCAGGGTATGATCCAGGGGGTCATCCTGAATGTCCACATGGCCCATTTCATCAAGGAAAGCGATTGGGCGGATGATGTGCGTTATGCCGACCGGACCACGGGTATGGAATATGCCGTTTGGATCGACGCCAACACCCAACCGGGCGATAAGTTCAACCACCCGAAATACGGTCCCGGATTCCTGGCGTTTGACTCAGAAAATCCTGTTACAAGAAAGACCCCCTTGTCGCTGGGCAGAGAGGCGGCCGTCGACGGCAAGACCCGCTACAGGCTGTACAAGGAAACGGTAGACAACCTGGATGGCCGGCATGACCAGAATGCCGCGTACCTGGCTTCGGTCCTGGAGCAAGGCAGCGCCTTTGCCTGGAAAACAGATGAAAACGGGGCGGAATACCTGGAGTTGACCTGGGAGGTGGGCAAAATGTCCAAATCCCTTTACAATACCATCAATCCGGATGACATTGTGGAGCGTTACGGCGCCGACTGCTTCCGGATGTATGAGATGTTCCTCGGGCCGATCGAACAGGGTAAACCCTGGAATACTTCGGGCATTGACGGCGTATTCAGGTTCCTCCGGAAATTCTGGGGCTTGTATTTCAACGGTCAGGGTACCCTGTCTCTTTCCGGCGAAGCGCCGTCAAAAGACGAACTCAAAGTCCTGCATACCGCCATCAAAAAGGTGACGGAGGATATCGAAAGGCTTTCTTTCAATACCTGTGTCAGCGCTTTCATGATGGCGACCAATGACCTCGGCCGTTTGGATTGCAGCAAGCGGGCCGTACTGGAGCCCATGGCGGTACTCATTGCGCCGTTTGCACCCCATCTGGCTGAGGAACTCTGGCGCCTGATGGGCAACAGCGGTACCGTACACGACGCGGCTTATCCGGAATTCGACGAACAATACCTCGTCGAGGATACCGTCACTTATCCGATCGCGATCAACGGTAAAACCCGCGGTACAGTCGACTTTCCGGCGGACGCCTCCCGCGAAGAACTGGAGAAGATCGCGCCGACCCTGGAGGTCGTCCGGAAATACCTCGAAGGAGCCGTAATTAAAAAAGTGATCGTTGTGCCGGGCAGGATGATCAACCTGGTGGTCTGACGCGGGTGTTTTCCTGTGGTCTGTACCTCAGGTCAGGCGCCCCATTTTTCGCGTAGTTCTTTGTATAATTGGCGGCTGATCGGCAATTCCGTTCCGTTTTTTAATACTGCTGTGTATTTTCCTCCGGAAGCTGCCATCAGTTCCCGGACCAGGGTGCTGTTTACAATATAGGATTTGTGTATCCGGTCGAAATGATCGGGTAACAACCGGGATAATGCATCCAGCGATTTATTGTGAATCTCGATCGAGCCGTTTTGAAAGTGAAGTTCGGCGTAAACACCCGCGCCTTTGATAAAAGCAAGGTCGAGGATTTCGAAAAGCACATGACGCCCTCGTTTTTGGACGGCAAGATACCTGGCTTGCCCCTTGAACGGACGGCCCCCGGGCTGCAAACGCCCGAATGCCTGGGCGAGCCGCTCCTGGTTGAAGGGTTTGGGGACAAAATCGAGGACGCCGTATTCGAAAGCCCGGATCGCCTTGTCTGTATAAGCGGAAATGATAATCGTGTGGAACGGCTTCGCCACCATTGTTTCCAGCAGATCAAAACCGCTAGCTCCGTTCAGGTTGAGGTCGAGCAAAAGCAGGTCGATTTCATGCTTTTCCAAGTAAGAAAGCCCGCCTTCCAATGAATTGAAAACGGTGATTTGTTCCAGGCGATCTCCCAAAATCAAACCTGACAGACGCCGGATTCTCCGGGCGATTATCGGCTCATCCTCTACAATCAGTAATTTCATGGGACAGATTTATCGATGGTGATGGTCGTGATCCAACTTTCAGCCGTCGGTTGGGCATCCAGGCGCCACCGGTTTCCATAATTTTCAGTGAGCCTGGATTTGATATATCTGAAACCGGTGCCGTCCTCTGTTTTGCCTTGGCGCTGTGTTGGTGAAAGGATTTTCAATTCATAGCATCGTACCCGGTCGGTCTCCCGGAAAGAAAGGATCATTTTTATCCGGTTTTCTTTGTCCGGCAAGCTGTGGCTGATCCCGTTTTCAACCAGGGTGTGCAAGACGGCCGGCGGAATAGTGTCTTCCATTTTTACGTCCTGCAGTTCCAGCCGGTAGTCCACCTCTTTCCGGAATTTCATAATCTCGATATGGTATTGGCACAACCTGATTTCCTGTTCAACTTTGATGAGTTTTTTGTCGGCGATTTCACTGAAGATCTCGAATTCTCCGGAAAGCGCCTCGATAAAGCGTACGCTGTCGGTGGGCGATTCTTCCACCCATTCCATCAGAGAGGTCAGGGTATTCATAATGAAATGGGGCTGAATATGTTTTCTGAGGAGTTCATTTTGTAGTCTGGCGGACAGCATCAATGAGTTTTCATATGCCCGTTTTTGTTCCCTCGATCGCATGGCCAGCAGGTACATCATGGCGATCACCAGGATACTGAAGCTTAAAAACAAAGTGATGTCATAGGTGAATAAAAGGGACCGGAAAGCCATATGATAAAGGCCGTTTAAAAGGCCGGCTACCAGCAAAACCGCTAAAATCACCTGGCTTTCCCGGCGCTTTTTGAATGCAGCTGTTGCGGCGATGAACAGGGATATCAACCACATGGCGCCGGCCAGGAATTGGCTGGCGATATCAGTGCCGGGCAAAATTAAAAGGCTGATCAGCATTAATACCCCGATTGAGACCAGGCTCCAGATCATTTTGTATCGCAGATCGAAATAAAGCAACAAGAATCGGGGAACCAGAAAGGCCAGTAAAAAGGTGATCCCGTAAATAATCAGCAACCGGGTGTAGTGAAAAGGGTAGGGATAAGCATACAGGAATTTCAGGTATTCCATCGCGATCAAACCGAAGAAAAGGAAGCAAAGCCCGCTGAAAATCAGACCCACCCGTTCCCGCTTTCTGAACAGGTACAGGAAAAGATAATACAAGCCGGCCATCAGATAAATGCCTGCGAGTATGAAAATTTTAGCCGTCAGTTTGAGGTCGATGAGCTGGGTCAACCGGTATTCCTCCAGATAGAACAGATTCCAGGATCCGACCCCCCACCGGGGTGCATGGTGGTTGGAGAGCCTGAACGCGACTACGTGATCTCCATGGCGCGTGAGGGAATCGGGAAGTGGCAAACAACTCAGA
Source organism: uncultured Lewinella sp. (assembly GCA_937873655.1). Classification (GTDB taxonomy): domain Bacteria; phylum Bacteroidota; class Bacteroidia; order Chitinophagales; family Saprospiraceae; genus JACJYC01. The sequence goes on from CALMYQ010000052.1 coordinate 37,104, forward strand.
AAAGTACCCGGAATTTCCTCCTGCCGGGTCTTGCCCACTACGCCGTTTTTTCCAATCAGCATACCATCCCAGTAAACCTCGTATGAACCCAGCGAAATGACCTGCATGCCCGGTACGGAATAGGTGTCGGTTATGGAATCGCACCGAACCTTGAACCGGACCCAGAAATTGCCGGTTTCCCGGGTGGAACCGGATTTATCCCAATCGCTGTCATTCAGTGCGGGGTCTGCCCATTCCGGACGATCACCGACCCTGATCAGTCGCTCAAAGGGATAGCGCAGGTATTGCTGGCCGCTTGCAGGAAAGGTAGCGACCAATAATCCAGTGATAAATAGAATAACCTGACGAATGGCCATTGCCTGTTGTTTGAAAAGGTCAAAGATACATCCTGGTCTTAAGAGACCGGTGCAGGAGGCAAACCGGTAATGCCGTTCACAAATAATAAAAAGGAATTGGAGGCTCTCCAGGCCTATTATTGCCCTATCATTTAAAATAATGGATCTATGAAAAACAGGATTGAATGGGGTATTATGGGGGTCTTTTTCGGTTTGACATTCGTTTCGGCCCAAAGTTCACTGGTAGTCAATGATGACCGGATGTTGGCCCTCAGAGCCGATTCTCTATTGGAAGAAAGCATTGATCGGGGAGAACATGTCGGGATCAGCGGCGGTATTTATTGCGATGGTCGTATCCTTTGGGAAAACGGAGCAGGCTGGAGCGATCGGGAAGCCGGAACACCCATGACGACCAACTCCGTTTTGCGGATTGCCTCCATTACCAAATCCATGACGGCGGTCGGCATTATGCAATTGGCAGAAAAAGGAATGATTGATCTGGATGAGCCCATACAGACCTATCTGCCGCAGTTTCCCGTTAAACCTGAAGGGGCCATAACGGTTCGACACCTCCTTACGCATACGTCGGGAATCAAGCATTACCAGGGGACGCGCGACGGGTTTTCCCGACGTCAATATCCAGATCTGCCGGCTGCTTTGAAGCGGTTTCAAGATAGAGAGCTGGCGGGTGAACCGGGGAAAGTTTACCAATATTCAACCTACGGATATGTTCTTTTAGGCGCGATTCTGGAAAAAGTAAGCGGAATGACCTACGAGGATTTCATGCAAAAGCATATCTGGGGCCCTGCCGGGATGCTTTCAACTTCGGTAGAGCACAAGGACGATCAAGTTGATCACAAGTCCCGGCTCTATCGGATCTCCAAAAAAAGGAAACTCAAAAAGGACCTGAATACGAACCTCAGCATGAAGATACCGGGCGGCGGCGTCCAGTCTACGGCGGAGGACCTGCTTCATTTCGGAGAAGCCCTGATGACGGGCAAATTGTTGAAACAGGAGACGCTGAACCTGATGCTGACAGATCCCGGGATCCGGAAGGAGGGTAATCCATACGGAATGGGTTGGTTTCTCTATTCCACCGCGCCCGGGAATCGGATCATCGGACACAGCGGCAGCCAGGCAGGCGCCAGTTCCCAATTGTTGATCCTGTTGGATAAAAAAGCGGTAGTGATCTGTATCAGCAATACAAGGGGAAGTTGGAATGAGCTGTTTGGCTTAACGTGGCAGCTGGCCGGACTTTTTTGAGCTTGTAAAACCCCGGCCGGGAGCGGTAGAAGTTAACGGTTTTTCAAACTATCTTTGCCGCCATGAAAATTCTGGGCATATCGGCATATTACCATGACGCAGCTGCAGCCGTTATTGAAAATGGAGAAATCCTTGCCGCAGCCCAGGAAGAGTGGTTTTCCAGAAAAAAACACGATCCTTCTTTTCCGGCCGCAGCAGCCGGATGGTGCCTGGATTATGCCGGTTTTGCAGTTGAGGAACTGGATGCTGTCGTCTTTTACGACAAACCATTTCTCAAATTTGAACGCCTGTTGGAGACTTATTACGGCTTTGCACCCCGGGGCCTGGAGAGCTTTGTACGCTCCATGCCGATCTGGATAAAGGAAAAACTATTTCTGAAGGACCAGGTCAAGCGGGAATTAAAAGCGCTTCAGCCCGGCATTAAGCATTTTCCGAAGTTGCTTTTTCCGGAACATCACTTGTCCCATGCCGCCAGCGCTTTTTATCCGTCACCCTTTGAGGAAGCCGCAATTCTGACCGTTGATGGGGTAGGGGAATGGGCCACAGCGAGCATCTGCCATGGAAAAGGTCACCGGATAGAGATCCTGAAGGAATTGCGTTTCCCTCACTCGTTGGGCCTGCTGTATTCGGCCTTTACCTACTTCCTCGGCTTCCGGGTGAACTCCGGTGAATACAAGCTCATGGGACTGGCGCCTTATGGAGACCCGGACGCCGGGGAGACCAAGACCTTTCTGGATAAGATTAAGACTACTTTGGTAGATATCATGCCGGACGGCTCGATATGGCTGAACCAGGACTGGTTCCGGTACGCGGTCGGCCTGCGTATGATCCGGGATCAAAAATGGGCGCAATTGTTTGGTATGACGAGACGGGCTCCTGACGCTCCTTTGGACCAACGGCATTGCAACCTGGCATCGGCCATTCAGCAGGTCACGGAGGAAGTGGTTCTTAAAATGGCCCGAACAGCCCGCCAATTGACCGGTTCCCCAAATATTTGCCTGGCAGGCGGAGTGGCGCTCAACTGTGTTGCCAATGGGAAATTGGAAAAGTCCGGCCTTTTTGAACAGATCTGGATCCAGCCGGCAGCCGGTGATGCAGGAGGTGCGTTGGGAGCCGCATTGGCTGCGCAGCATATTTACTTTGATCGACCCCGGCCGGTTTCATCGGGACAGGATCAAATGAAGGGGGCATTCATCGGGCCGGAATTTTCTGACCTGGACATTGAGTTGACTGCCAGGAAATACAAAGCACCCTGGCGTAGATTCGAATCCGTTAGTGATCTGGTGGAACAGGCTGCTGCCGTTCTTTCAGTCGGCAATGTTGTGGGTTGGTTTCAGGGACGGCAGGAATTCGGCCCCAGGGCATTGGGTGCACGCAGTATTCTTGGCGATGCCAGGAATCCGGAAATGCAGCGCAAGTTGAATCTGAAAATCAAATTCAGGGAGAGCTTTCGGCCCTTTGCTCCTTCCGTCCTGATTGAGGACGCTCCTCTTTTCTTTGATCTGAACCGGGAAAGCCCCTACATGCTGTTGGTTGCTCCGGTAATGAAGGATAGGCGCAACGACCTGTCCGAATTATACGGCGGTTTGCCGTTGATGGAAAAACTGGATACGCTCCGTTCGGACATTCCCGCTGTGACCCACGTTGATTTTTCGGCGAGGGTACAGACCGTTCACAAGGAGACCAACCCAGTCTATTACGACCTCCTTTCTGCCTTCAAACAGCTGACCGGTTACGGGCTGTTGGTGAATACGAGTTTTAACGTTCGGGGCGAACCTGTGGTTTGTACACCGGATGATGCATTCAGGTGCTTTATCCGGACCGACATGGATTTTCTGGTGATGGGAAATTACCTGTTCGATAAAATGGAAATAAGCGATAATCGCCAAGTATCGGCGGCGAAAGCGGAATCTTTTGGTTCGGATTGACTCACAGAAGAATTGCTGTAATAAAAATGACTTTTCAGCGCAATTGATAAAAATATGGCCGGATCGCGTAAACAAACCGCTTATGAGTCAGTGCTTGCAGTACTTGTTTTACTGCTGTTGTGGTACTATTTTTTTCCGAACAGGGCATTGATCCCCGCTGCCTTGTTGTTCTTGTTTGTCACGCTGTTGGTCCCTGCGGCTGCACGTGGAGTCCATTTTGTCTGGCAGCGGATTACCCGGGCCGTTGGCGCTGTTTCCGGCAAAATTTTGCTTAGCGCTGTGTTCCTGCTGGTTTTGACGCCCTTAGCCTGGGCCTTCAGGCTGGTTTCCAGGCGCAAATTCCAGGGCTCAAGAGACGCTGCAACCCAATTTGTTACCCGCAACCACACCTACCAACCCAAGGATCTGGAACAACTCTATTCAGCTGCGGACAACCCCGTCTGAACGTAACTATTCTGCCTTTGGTTTGTTTTTCCATACTTCAACCGCAAAATCATCCACATAAACGGGCTGCTGCTGCAACTCGACGTAAACCTGAAGTTTGTCGTTCTCCCGGGCGTCAATGGGTATCCGGTAATAAAAATCCACCAACCCCCATTCACCGCTTTTTCCGCCCCACAGGCTGGATTCAGGATTGTCCAATTTATTATCGATCCGAACCCGGATGGTTTTGACGGGTTTTCCTTTTTTGTCCAGCCGGCAAAAAAAAGAGGGCATCAGGTACCATGGGAATTCTTTTACGTCTTTCTTGCACCAAGCCTTGATCCGGACATAGTCGCCGGCCTGAACACCCATTTCATACAATTGGCGGTCGACAAGCGGAAAGAGATCGTTCCCTGTTCCCGGAACCAGCTTTAGCCCGTGCTCGCTGTTAAATACCCCCGGATGGATTACATACGCGGAATCAGGCCCCGGTATTTCGAAATCCTTCCAGATGGGAACGCCTGTCATGGCCAGCCGGCTGGTGTCCGGTTGGATCTCCCCGGAATCAAAGGCGATCAGTATGCTTTTATCCATTTTGGTTTTTCCAAAGGTCGACCAGTAATAGCCGGCTTTGCCGAATTCAGGCCAGAGTATGCCCCGGGCGTGTTGCCAGGTCTGGAATATATTAAGGGCAATGCAAAACACGATGAATGCGCTAACCAGGATCTTCATGCCCCATTGCCGCAAATTGTAATGGAGAAACCAGGCTATTGGAAAAGCCAGCAAAGGCGCGGCTTCCACCATGGGCCTCGAACCGATCTCGTTGATATAATACCCGCACCACCAACTGTAGGCGAAATAAACGTGCAAGGGGAAAAATACCAGGACCGGGATCAACCAGTTTCTTTGACGGGCAAGATAAATCAGGCCGAACAATGATAGGATCATTACGGGAGAGTAGGGGAGCCAGCCGTTCTGGAATCCGAACAATCCCGGGCCGATCTTTGGCCGGCTGAAGTAGAACCTCTCCTCGCCGTAGCTGTAAAACAGCCAATGCCCGGATGAGATTTTCCAGTAAAGCATTTGAATGAGCCCGCAAAGAACAAAAGACGCTGCTGCCAAGCCGATCAGCTTTATATTGGACCGCAAAACAAGCCATTGCGTTTTCAGGTTGCGTTCCATCCCAAGCCCGTAAAACAGCGGAATGGCCAGGCAAACGAATTCGACCGGCCGGATCAGCGTGATCATCCCGGCACTGAATCCGATCATCAGGGCCGTATTTTTTGCAGGAGACCGGTAGAATTGCCAGGTCGCATAGATCAGCAGGCAATACAAGGAAAACAGGTAACTGTGCGCCATCGGCCCCCTGAATACTTCAAAGTGAAAGACGATACTCCCCAATGTAACGGCCAGAATGGTCAGGCCCGCGATTTTCGGACCGACTTCGGACCGCAATACCTTGAAAAGCAAAGGCAGTCCCAGGAAAAAATAAAATAAATTAGCCAGGTGAATCCAGAATACATAAGGTGTGGAATAGCCGTCCCGGGGATAACCGAGCACCACCGCTGCCAGGTGGCCGATCAGGAAGAACGGCAGCTCCATTATGGCAACCCCTGAGGTGTACTTGTTGACATAATGCCCGTTGTCGGCCAGGGTCAACACATCTCCGCGCCCGGGCAGGGTCGGCTTTTCGTCCTTCACGTAATTGAATCGCGCAAGATAGGTGTTTCGCATATCGCCGATATCGCCGTAAAGGAACAAGGCAGGCAAGTAAGCATAATACCCCCATCCGTCACCGCCGACAGCAATATTGACCGGCCAGCGCTTGTAGTAAAAAAAGGCCGTGATGTAAATTATTCCGATCACCAATAAAATAAAACGGAACCGCATACGATATTTGTAGTACGGAACAAAAGTAACCAAAGGCCGTCAAGGCGTGAAACCCTGCGGCCTAAACTTTGTTTTTAACAAAAAATACGGTTTAACATGCGAAATTACCTGACCATCTTGCTGGTTTTAGTCCTTGGGTTCAACGCGCTTCAGGCTCAAACGGCTTATGAGCCTTCCGAAAAATCGCTCCTCTGGGAAATTTCGGGCAAATCCCTGGAATCGCCCTCCTTCCTTTTCGGCACCATACACCTGATCCCGAAATCGGATTACTTCTTTACCGAAACCATGGAATCCACCTTCAAAAAGGCCAAACAGGTGACTTTCGAGATCGATATGGAGGAAATGAACGACATGTCCGCCATGTTCTCCATGATCGGTAAAATGTATATGGCCGACGGTAAAAAACTGCGCGACCTCCTCTCAACAGAAGACTACGAAAAGGTCAAAACCCATTTCGACGGCATGGGCCTTCCGTTTGCTTTCCTGGAAAGGGTCAAACCCATGTTCCTCTCCGTAATGACCGATCCGGATGCCATGACCCTGCAAATGGACGGCGGTGATGACGGCGGCATGCTTTCTTATGAAATGCAACTCACCGAAATGGCCCAAAATCAGGACAAGGATATTCAAGGCCTTGAAACCATGGACTTTCAGATGAGCCTCTTCGACAGCATTCCCTACGACGCACAGGCCCAAATGCTGGTCAAAGCCATTGATGCTGAAAAAGAGGACGGCGGCCAGCTCGATGACATGGTCAAGCTATACAAGCAACAGGATATTCAGTCCATGTATTCCATGATGAACACCGACGAAGGACTTGGCGGTTTTGACGATGTCCTCCTGCTTCGCCGCAACCGGAGCTGGATTCCGGTCATGGAAAAAATGATGAACCAGAATTCCACCTTTTTTGCAGTCGGCGCCGGCCACCTCGGCGGGCCCGAAGGCGTAGTCGCCTTGCTGCGAAAAGCCGGATATACGGTTACGGCGGTTAGTCATTAGGTGTAAGTCGTAAGTTGTAAGTCGTAAGTTGTAAGTTGTAAGTTGTAAGTTGTAAGTCGTAAGTTGTAAGTCGTAAGTTGTAAGTCGTAAGTCAGGGTCCTGAGCGCAGTCGAAGGATAAGTTGTAAGTCAACAGTTGTAAGTAGGATCCGTCCATATCGGAACTTTTGACGGACTATCGACTAACGACGGCCTGTTCGCGCAACAACAATGGACTTCTCCGATTTGCATTCGCGCAATACCGATGCCTTTCCCCTGATTGAGCTGCCCAGAAAAGCGGTCCGTTAGGATCGAAATACCTGTAGCACCCCGGCAACGACGTAAGCCACCGGCCCTACAGGCCGGGAACCCAATATTCGAACCAAGTGCTGCAGATATCGCGGGCCTACGGCCCGCGCTGGGAAATCCCGTTCAATCTTTACCCTTGGGCTCGCAGCCATTAAACATTGGTTCTTTGTTACAAACGCCGCTGCCATTTCGTTTCTTTAACCTTTAACCTTTAACCTTTAACCTTTAACCTTTAACCTTATGCCCCCTATTCAATCCGCCAGCCTGACATCCTCAAGCCTACCAACACCGTTTTCGCCCGGCGTCATGCGCCTTGCCCGCACCAGGGTCTCCAGCCGGTGAGGAGCGAAATCGATATCTCCCCGGCGGAGGCTCTGGATCCGTACGCCCGGATTATCGGCGCCGGAATGGATCATTCGCCCCTCTCCGATATAAATGCCTACGTGGGTGATCTTTTCCTTTTGATCGGAAGTGGCCTTTCTCCCGAAAAACAGAAAATCGCCGGGAACCAGATTGGCCAGGGTCGAATCGGTCGGCACTTCCTCGCCTGCGGTGACTTGCTGTGAGGCATCCCTGGGCAGCAACAACCCGTTGAGGTAATAAACGGTTTTGGTGAAGCCGCTGCAGTCCATGCCTTTCGGGGAGGCGCCGCCCCAGAGATAAGGCCTGCCGATGAAGGTATTGGCAGTGGCCAGTATATTGGCGGTAACGGGATCGCGGTCAGCAAGCCAATCCGTATAGGAGGTCAGTTCAGCGGCAGGCGCCCAGGCGGTGCGGCCGTCGGGGTACCCCAGGCGGGCCCAGTTGCCCTCCCGGCCCAGATCCAACAAGATATCTCCGGTCACCAGATCGCCCACTGGAAGGCTTCCCTGGTCGGGTTCGGAGCGGGCGATGCCGTAATCGGCTATAAAGATAAGCCTGGAGGATTGCTGCCATTTTTCGGCTTCTTCTCTGGAAACGGCGATAAAGCCGCCCGGGTCAAGCCAACCCAGATACTGGTCGGGGGTCTGGATGAGCGACCATTCTCCTTCTTTTTTGTAGACCCTGATCACGGTACCGAGCAGGGCCTGGGTGGAGAGCTCTTTGGAATGGCCCGCCTCCGACCGGATATTGCAAACCGATACGTTGACGATGCCCCAGGTTTTTTCGGCCAGATCGGCGGCGGGCAGCAGCGCGATGTTCAGCTCGGGCGCCGGGGTCATTTCCCAGGAGGCAACGGCTTTCTTCAGGGCTTCCAGGGCGCCGGCTTGGTTGGTCTGGCCGTTCAGCATCCATTTCTTGTCGACCCATTCCGGAGTAACCTCAAATATCGCTACCCTTTTATCCGGAGCGAATTCCATTTTCAGGGCATCCAGATCCTGTTGGGCCGGGATGGGGAAGGCGGCGGTAGGCTGTTTACAACCGGACAGCCCGAGGCAAAGCAGCAAAAGGCCGAAGAAGAAAGAAGGGCTGAGCAACCGGATTGGTGACATCATAATGAGGCATTTACCGGCCAATTTAGTTGAATCCCCTGAAAATTCAAGAGCCGGGCGGAATTTTATCCGACCGGCTCTTTGGAAGCGTGTTTGAAAAGGTTTGTAAAGAATCGGGTCTTGAGATCCCGAGGGTATTTTATTTGTTGCCTCTGATGGTAAAGCTACCGGTAGAAGCGGTGCTGTTGGCTTGAGCGTGGGTGCTGGGCTGACCGGCTGTTGTTCCGTTGTCCGTTTGCAGCGCTGCGATATTTTCTTCGATCCGGCAACCGTTGAGGATGGAGCTGCAAGCGCCCCGGCCTTTGCGGATGTCATAAGTAGCGCCGGTAGCGCCGCCGCTGACCATCGAAGAATTGTTGATAAAGATGCAATTGAGGAAAAGCGGGCGGGTGGTGCCGTTGTTTACGGTATTGTAAACGCTGCCGCCGTAGCTTGCGATGTTGCCTTCAAAGCTGCAATCCCGGATTTGAGGGGTGCACTGACCGTCCTGACCGTCGTTGTAGATGGCGCCGCCGTCCATATGGGCTTTGTTTTGGGTGAATTGGCAATTCAGGATGGACGGGCTGCATTTTTGGGTGCCGGCGAAGTTGAACATGGCGGCGCCCCAGTTGGCCAGGTTGCCCCGGAATGCGCAGTTGCGGATCGTAGGGGAAGCGGATTCGTTGTACCAGGCGGCGCCGCTGGTAGCTGCTTCGCCTACGCGGCCGATTGCGTCGGCGTTGCCGCCCGTGATGATAAAGCCGTCAACGATGGTTTGGCTGCTAACGTTTTTGGCTGTCACTACGGTGTAAACATTGTCAGATACCTGATTTTTGGCGCCGATTTCGCCGCTCAGAATGGTAGGATTGGAGGAGATATTGCGATCATCCAGGCTGGATTCGATTCCGGTGAAGCCACCGAAGAGGGAAACACCCTCAACCAGTTGGAAGGTTGCGTAGCGATCCGTACCGGTAGTCGGCGTATGTACGCCGGATGCTACCCAGATCTCGTCGCCTGCCTTTGCAATTGAAAGTGCGTATTGAAGATTCGTAGCAGTTGCCCAGGAAATTCCATTTCCGGAACCGCCTTCTTTTACGTGGATCGTTCTTGCATGTAGCGGTAAACATGCAATCGCCAAAACCCAAATTGCCAAACCCTTTTTCACGGTGTCTCTTTTTGAAGTTGGATTGAAAAAACAAATTCCAGCGTTCTTTCAACATCGTTGCAAAAAACAAGCCAAAGCAAGTCCGCAACGCTGAGAATGAAGCGATCAAAAAGAAAGGCAAAATGTTTTGGGTATGATCTCAAGGTTTATCAGGCCTTAAGATACACGGGATTGTTGGTTGTCAAATAATAAATCAAACGCCCGGATCTCTCCGGAAAAAAATTGGGATTGAAAAAAAATAGTCAATATGGCTTTTAGGGTTGTGCCGTTGGGGACGGCGACTAAAGACGATTGCAATTGGATGGATAAGGGATTGTAAAAACAAATAAACGTAATTCTTTTGGATTGCATTGCAATGATAGGGCGATATTTTTGATCTGCCAAACTTTTTTTATTCTTTCATGGGCAGAATTTTTATATGGTATCGTTTTGTGAGAAAACGGTCAATTTCTTTCGGGAATGGTGAATTTGATCTAAAAACCGGTCCGTTTTGAATCAAAATTAAATTTTATACGTATCTTTCCGCAGATAAAGTTGTGTTATTTCCCCCCTTGAAACAGGCACGCGAGGACTAGTTCCTTGAGGGTCTGTTTAATAGAAGCTTAAAAAAGAGCATATCTGCTATCTATCTGCCGTTTCATCGCTGTGGTTCATAAGGCTGTTTATTGGTGATCAATGCAAGTTTGCTGATAAATGCCTATATTTCGGAAATCCTAAATTTATAATACCATGAACGTTCAGTACATATCCCAAAACTATTTGCAATTGTACGCCTTTAAAAAACGCAAAGATTTGAAACAGATTTACCTGCTTTTGGCCCTGCTGTTCGCAGGAACCTTAAGTGCGCAAGACATCCACTACTCCCAATTCTACAACGCTCCTTTTGTTCTGAACCCTGGCCTGACAGGGATTTTTGGCGGAGATGTAAGAGTCACCGGAAATTTTCGCAACCAATGGCACCGGGTCCCCGTGGATTATACCACCTTCTCCGCAGCCGTAGATATGAACTTCATCAACCGGACCGCCAGGAAAGGATTCTTCTCCGGCGGCCTGGCATTTACCCGGGACCAGGCCGGCTATTCCAAGCTGCAACTCGTCAACCTGGGCCTCAACGGCTCCTACACCCGCGCCTTCGACGATAACTTCTTCGGAACCATCGGCGCCCAATTAGGGGTCAACAGCCGGCGGTTCAAAACCGACCAGCTTTCCTTCGATGAGCAGTTCGACCAATACCAGGGCGTGTACATCCCCGGATCGCCGACCGGAGAGAATTTTACCAATACCAGCAATTTTTTCCTCGACTTCGGCCTGGGCATCAACTTCAGGGTCCAGGAACTGAAACGCAACCAACTGGTCGACTTGCTCACCAAGCGGTCGAAACTGGATTTCGGGATCGGCGTGTTCCACCTGAACCAGCCCGACCAGGCTTTCTTCGCCGGGGAAAAGGTCAAACTCCCCATGCGATTCAGCCCTTACCTCATGGGAGTCCTGCAACTCAGCAGCAGCCTTGATCTGGCCGGCAATGTTTACGGCCAATTCCAGACCGTCTACCAGGAATACCTGGGCATGCTCGGCCTGAATATCCATCTCAGCCGGACCCTCGGCCGGCAATTTGCCGTGCAACCCGGACTTGGGTACAGGTTCAACAACGTGTTCGGCGATGCCTGGATTCCGAATATCCAAGCCACTTACAACAATTGGCGGGTAGGGTTCAGTTATGACCTTAACCGTTCGGATTTTAAAGTGGCAACGGACCGCCGCGGCGGGCCCGAAGTGTCGATCCGGTACATCTTCCGATCTGTGCCGGCATTGCCTTACTTTAAATTCTGCCCCCTGATCTGATCATTTTCCCAAATTACCGTTTTTCTTACCCGCATGGATACCAAGGTTATGAAACAATATATCTTTTTAATCCTTTGCCTTGCCTTCGGTCTGCAATCAGGATATACCCAAACAGTAGACCAATGGATCAAGGCCGGCGACCGTGCTTCCTCAAAAGCCGATTATTACGCCGCTTTCCGTTATTACGAAGTTGCACTCCAATACGACTCCACCCGGATAGATGTATGGAACCAATACGCGGAATCCGCCAGGCAGTTTGACGCCTATAACAAGGCTGCCAAAGCCTATGAGAAGGTGGTCAGCTCGCCGCAAGGCAGAAATTTCCCTAAAGCCGCTTTCTGGTTGGCTCAATGCAAGCAAAGGCTGGGCCAGTATGAAAGCGCGGAAGCCTTTTACCGGCAATACATCGACGACCAGCCCAGTATTTCCGATGCCGATTCGGTCGCCGCAATGAAGGGTATCGCCGATTGCACCTGGGCTGATTCCATCGCACAACATCAATCGGATATCGTAATCGTCAACCTGGGGGACAAGATCAATTCCCCTTATTCGGATATCGCGCCGGCCTTTCGCGGCGATGAGTTCTATTATTCGGCTTACCGTTTTATAGACGACCGGGATACCGCCAACCCGCCGCGCACTTTCTTCAAGATCCTTAAATCCGTAGAGGGCGCCGAAGGACAACCCATTTCCGACCTGACGCTCAAAGAGGGCGTGCACGCAGCGCACACCTCTTTTAACAAGGATTACACGATGGTGTATTTCAACCTCTGCGAATACGAAGACCAGAATAAAATCCGGTGCGATGTATACCGCAGCCCGGTCAGCGCGGACGGCAAATGGGGCGACCCCGTGAAACTCGATATCAACCTCCCGGGCTTCACCACCACCCAACCCAGTATCGGCGTGAACGGTCAAACCGGACAGGAGGTCCTTTATTTCTCCTCTGACCGGCCGGGCGGCAAAGGCCATATGGACCTCTGGTACAGCCTCCTTGATGAAAACGGGAAACCGGGGCAGCCCATGAACCTCGGCGCCCTGAATACCGCAGGAAATGATGTAACCCCATTCTGGTATACCCCGACCCAAACCCTGTATTTCAGTACCGACGGCAGGCCCACCCTGGGCGGATACGATATTTATGAAAGCCATTACCTGGGCGAGCGATGGTCCGCTCCGGAGAATATGGGGATTCCCGTCAATTCAAGCTACGACGACCAGTACTTTATCCTGAATCCCTACGGCTATCTGGCTTACCTGGCGTCGAAAAGACCCCATGAGAATGCGATTTTCTGGGATGATACGAAGGACGCCTGTTGTTTTGACCTGTATTACCAGCAAAGGGATGTCCTGGTGCTGGATGTCTTTACCTTTAACAATGAGGACAAATCGCCCTTGCCGGGTACGGTCGTTGAGTTGATCGAGATCCTGCCCAACGGCGATGAAAAGCTGGTCAGCAAACTCTACAATGCCGACGGGAACGATTTCTTCTTCCCGTTGGAAAGGGGTAAAAAATACAAGGTCCGGGGCAGCAAGGAAGAGTTTTCGCCCGATATGGCGATCATCGATACGCGCGATCCCAAATATAAGGACCAGACCCGCATCCGGCAGGATCTTTTCCTCGATCCCGGGATCCGGCTGGATGTCCTGACCTTCAGAAAGATCGACTCCCTTGCGCTGAACGGCGCGACGGTCGAGGTCATGGAATTGACGCCCGACGGCAATATCCCGGTCGGCATTGCCGAAAATACACCGGAGAACAAATCAGAATTCATCGTCCAGAAAGGCAAACGCTACGTGATCAAGGGCACCCGCCCGGGATTCATCGGGCCCCAGCTCGACACGCTTGACCTTACCGATCCCAAATGGGCGGACGTTACCAGCATAGAGCGCAGACTCTACTTCCCGCAAACCCTCGAAATCCGGACCTTTGACGCCAAAAACCATCAACCGCTGGCAGGGGTAACCATTGAGATCATGACCTTTGCGCCGACAGGTTTGGACTCCTTGTCCACGCGCACCAATTTTGAGGACAATAAATTCCTGTACTCGCCTTTCGACCTGGAAAGGAACTATTTCGTTCAGGCTTCCCGGCCGGGATACCTGCCCTTTGTAATTGATAATCTAAAAATAACGGAAAAGGAAATTATCGACGCGGGCGGCGAGATCGTCCTGGAAATTGAACTGCAGCGCAAGTCCATCGTCGAAATGCTGCCGATCTCCCTGTATTACGACAACGACCGCCCGGACCCCCGGACGCTCAATATCACGACGGACAAGGAATATGTTCAAACCTACGAATTGTACTACGCCAAAAAGGATGAATTCCTGAATGAATTCACCCAGGGCCGGACGGAACAGGAAAAATTCCGGGAAACCACCCGTTTCAATGACTTCTTCGACCGGGAGGTCAAAAAGGGAAGGGACGCACTGGACGTATTTGCGGAAGAACTCCTGGTGGTGCTGAAGGACAATTCATCCGTTACCCTGACGCTGATGGGGTATGCCAGCCCGCGCGCAACGGCGCCCTACAACTTCAACCTGAGTAAACGCCGGATCGATTGCGTCAAAAATTACTTTGAGGGTTACCTGGACGGCGCCCTGGTGCCGTACATGTCTTCGGGCAAACTGAAATTCAGGGAAGAACCTTACGGCGAATCGACCGCCAACCTGGATGAGGTCAGCGACAAGCTGAATGACCCCAGGAACTCGGTCTACAGCATCCGGGCATCAGTGGAAAGAAGAGTGGAGATTAAGAAAATCGATATCAAAAACAAAGAATTGACGAGCAATCGCTAAGCTGGTCGACTCGAAATCTTCAATCTCATACCATGGAGAAAACATTCCATAAACATATTGCACACGGCCATTTCAGCCAGGGACCGTCGTGGTTAAAAAATATAAAGATGAAACGCATTCATACCCAAAAACAGCTCCGGACCGGAGCGCTCAATACGCTGATTTTGCTGATAGCCCTTGCCTGGTCTGCCGCCCTTCATGGAGAAGGTACGCGCCAGGTGGCCCCGACCGGGCCGGGCGACATTGTAATGCTGGAAACGAACAGCCCCGATTTCGGCAATTTCGCTACCTTCAACGGCCCGGAAGACAGCCGGCTCTACATTACGATCAATGACCCGGGCGAAGTGGTCTACCTCGGTTTGTCGGCCGAATTCAGCGATCTCGGGTCCCCTTTCGGATTGTTGAGCTACAGCCAGTATCGCTTTCGCATCAAGAAAGTGGTGCAGGGCGGCCCCGACCCGATCGTTCACGGCCCGTTTACCATCAGCAATACCAATGCCAATGTCAACAGTTGGAATCAGGCGCAATACGGATCGTACAGCGTAACCGCTACCAACTCCGGCGGACAACTGATCTACCAGTTCGCACCCGGTTCAGCCGGCGATTACTATATCGAATTTGCGGATTTCACCAGCGATAACGACCCCAAAGTAATGATCGGTTTCTGGGACATTACCGTTACCTCAGGGGGGAACCCCGTCAACGGCCGTGTCTGGTCAAGGAACTGGGCCTTCCGCACCCCCAGGGTTGCCGGCAATATTTACCCGGAATGCGGTTGGGACCGGCCCTTCAACGGCACCCTTTATTCCTATACGACCGACGGATTCGTTTCCAAAATCGATTTTCAGAATTCCGGATTCCAGGGGCTGTCCTTCAACGTGGCTTTCACCAGCCAGGGGCCCGGCGCCACCGGCGACCTGACCGAAAGGCGTAAATCGGTATATAATGCCAACGCGACCGGCGCGGCGGCGGAACATAAAATATTCCTGTCCGAACCGGACCCCGTGGTGTTCCCCAACGGAGAATGCGGGGAGATCACCGCTGCTTCCACGTTTCACTGTACCGGCGACGGCAACTTCTGCCTGGATGTGTCCGTTACCAAACCCGGACAGGTGGAAATCTACCTGGATTTTAACCGGAACGGGATATTTGATCCCAACTCCCAGGATGTCAGCCTGGTCTATAATTTCGGACCCAATGAAATTGCGGCCTGCATTCCCTGGGACGGACTCAGGGGGGACAGTACGGCGGTCGCTTTCGGCGATACCGTGAACCTGCTTTTTTACTATTCCCAGGGCGTCCAGCATTGGGCCGTTTACGACGGTGAATTCCTGAAGAACGGGTTCTGCGTGGAAGCCGTGCGCCCCACCTGCGGAAGCCTGACAACGGATATTCTGTATTGGGATGACCGGAACATCGTAGAGGACCCGGGAACCGGCCAGCCCAAGGACGGCCGCGGCGGCTGCCCCTGCGGCAGCGGTTGCCGTACCTGGACCAACTTTGACTCCAACCCCGGGATGAATGACTGCAGCAATATCCTGGATGAAAATACCACGGGATACGGCGACAAAAGCACCCTGAACACCTGGTGGTACGCCAATATTGTATTTGAGCAAAAGGTAAACATCCCCCTGCTCAGTTGCATGATCGTCACCGCTGACGACAGCATATGCGCCGGTGAAACGACCGTGTTTGAGGCAGTCGTTTCAGGGACCTCTACCCAGTATACCTATTCCTGGTCGGGCCCGGCCGGATTTACGTCCAACCAGGCTTCTACGGGCCCGATCGGCATCCCCGGAGAATACTGCGTCACGATTACGGATGTTCACGGATGTACCTCCACCTGTTGCCGCGACCTGATCCAGAACGGAACCCTTGTGGTGACGGCAACTTCTACCAACGCCACTTGCGAAGCTTCTACAGACGGGACCGTAACTGCTATGGCATCAGGCGGGGTAGGCGATTATTCCTACAGCCTTGACAACGGCCCGTTCCAACCCGACCCGGTGTTCACCGGTGTCAGCGCAGGCACCCATACCCTCACCGTAATGGACGACCAGGGCTGTCCCGCCGTGATCGAGGTGATTGTGGAAGCCGACCTGGTGATCGATATCGCCTACCCGGATACGATCCTGGTGTGCAGCGGCGAATCGGCCCAGATCACGCCGGCCGGCAGTACGATCGGGTTGTTTTTCAGCTGGGATCCGGTGGCGGGCCTGAGTGACCCGAATGCGGCGGACCCGGTGGTAACGCCTTCCGGCCCCACGCTCTATACCGTGACGATCGGCCTGGAAAATGTTCCCGCCTGTCAGATCGAACAACAGGTATTCGTCAATGTGACACCACCCATCAACCTGGAAGTTTCAGGCGACCTGACGACCTGCCAGGATTCGACCACCCTGACCGCTACGGCTTCTGCCGGTGTCGGATTGGCCTGGTATGACGGCGCAGGCAACCTGATCTCAGATCAGGCCAGTATCACCCTGCCTGTTTCCGGTCCGGCCAATTACAGCGTGATCGCTTCCGATACTCTTGGTTGTCAGGACACCGTTCTGCTGACGGTCAGCGGCGGCCCGGTCGATGTGGTCATACCCGATACGGCTGCCGTTTGCCTGGGTGAGCAGATCGACCTGACCGTGATCAATCAGGACCCCAATGATACTTTAACCTATTTGTGGACCCCGGCCGGACTTTTTGCCGGGGGGACGGATACGGCGAGCCCTGATTATATCGAAACAGTAGGGTATAACACCGTTTATGTGACGATTACCAACCAGTTTGGCTGCATATACGAAGATTCGGTCCATGTAGCGGTCATCGACCCGGCTATCAGCCTCAGCTTTACCAGTGAAGTGCAATGCGACGGAACGACCGTCAAATTTACCAATACGAGCACCGATGCGTTCGGTTATCTGTGGCTGTTCGGCGACGGTACCACCAGCACGGCTACCAATCCGGTTCACCTGTATCCGGGGCCCGGCACCTATACCGTCACCCTGACCACGGTGTATGATGTGGACTGCGTCGTGCCGGCAACGGCTACCATCGTCGTTGAGGCGCCGGAACTGATCGCGGACTTTACTTACGATATCGTAGCATGTGCGCAAACCGGCGCAACGATTGCCTTTTTTGACCAGACCTTTAACTCTTCCGGCAGCGACCTGACCTGGATGTGGACCTTCAGCGACGGGACGATTTCCGGCGAGCAGAATCCGATGGTCGATTTTGCCGGTTCCGGCGAACTGATCGCCACCCTGGTGGTAAATGCCTCCAACGGCTGCGTGAGCGAAGTTTCGGATACCCTCGACATTCAATTGGTCGACGTCAGCCTGGCGGACACCATTATCGTTTGCCTGGGCGATTCGGCAGAGTTGAATCCGGACGGAAACCCCGATCTGACCTACGAATGGATTCCGGCAACCGGTCTGGACGACCCGAATTCGGCCAATCCGACCGTTACACCGGCCTCCACGACGATTTACTCCGTCACCATTCAGAATATTGCCGGCTCGGACACGTGTACCATTACAGAACAGATCACCGTATTCGTACCCGATCCGATCAATTTGAATATCGGTCCGGATATCGTCACCTGCGGCGAAGATGTGACCCTGACGGCATCAGCCGATGTGCCGGTGACGGTGCAGTGGATCAGTACCAACGAAGGCGGCCCGATCGGCAACGGCCCTGTGATCGAATTCAACCCCTTCGGGACGGATACCATCATTGCCAAGGCAACCGACGGCTTCGGCTGTATGGCCTTCGACACCCTGATCCTGATCAACAACGGGGTAGATGCGGAGCTTGATCCCGCCGGGCCGATCATGGCCTGCGAAGGGTTTGAGACCGAATTCTCGGTGACCAACCTCGACCCCAACGACATCCTGAGCTATCAATGGTCGCCGGAGGAATTTATTGCCGGCAGCACCACGGATTCGGCCGCGACCTATGTCATTACCGAAGGCAATATTACCGTCCGGGTCATCGTGTCCAATCAATTCGGCTGCAACGATACCCTGACGGCCCAATTGTCGGTGGTTCCTTTTGACCCCAACCTCCCGGATACGGTAATGGTTTGCCCCGGTACGCAACCGGAGATCAACCCCGAATTCACGCCGGGTTATACCTACCAATGGTCGCCGCCGGAAGGGCTCAGCGATCCGAATGCCCCCAATCCGGTTTTCACGGGTACGGAGGACATGTTGTACTATGTTACCGTAACCAATACCGTCCAGGGCTTCACCTGCGAAGTGACGGATTCGGTTTGGGTGCTCTTCTATCCTGAGATCGGGCTGGAGACCACCGGAGACACGGTCCTTTGCGAGGCTGTCCCCGTCGTGCTGACCGCAGCAACCGACGTACCCGCGCAGATTGACTGGTATACGGATTTCAACGGGACACCGTTCGATTCCGGTTCACCCATAACGGTGACCCCGGAAAACGGGCAGAATATTTACATTGCCATTGCAACGGACACCCTTACCGGCTGTCAGGATACCAGCATGGTTGCGATCCTGGTCAATTCGATCAACGGCATACCGGATACGATGATCACCGTGTGCGCGAATACCCCGACTGAGTTGAACCCGGGCGGCAATCCTGATCTGGAATACGTGTGGACGCCGGATACGAACCTCGACCTTACGGAGCCATGGAATCCGGTCATTACAACCGATTCCATGCAGACCTTCCATGTGGTCATCACCGACCCCGGCAGCGGATGCATGCTCACCCGGGATATCAAGGTAAACGTGTATCCGCTGATCAACATCAATGCCGGAGAGGATATCGTGCAATGCGCGCAAAATCCCGTTACGCTGGAAGCTACCGCCGATGTGGATCTGGAGAGCGTGATCTGGCTGGAGAACGGCACACAGGTGGGTACGGGTTTGATCATTACGCCCACGCCGCCGTTGGGCATTGTTGAATATGTGGTGATCGGTACCGACTTCAACGGCTGCATGGACAGCGACACCGT
Source organism: uncultured Lewinella sp. (assembly GCA_937873655.1). Taxonomy (GTDB): domain Bacteria; phylum Bacteroidota; class Bacteroidia; order Chitinophagales; family Saprospiraceae; genus JACJYC01. The sequence goes on from CALMYQ010000052.1 coordinate 56,464, forward strand.
GAAGGTCAGCACGGTGCCTGTGCAAGCGACCATTACTTCCCCGCTGGTGATCTGTGAAGAAACGGATGCGGTAGAGTTGATGGTCACCAACCTAGATCCGACCCAGGAACTGACCATTGCATGGAGCCCGGCCAATGCGGTTGAACCCGCCACCGGCCCCATTGTTACGGTCAACCCCAACCTCGCTACCGACTTTACGGCTATTGTGACCAATCAATACGGCTGTTCGGATACGTTGAGCACGTCCGTTACGCTGATCACCCTGAACCTGGATCTGACGATCAGTGCGGAACCGGATACCATCCGGTTGGGCGAATCGACGACCATCACCGTCGGCGGATGCCCAACCTGCGATTTTGACTGGACCGTGCCTTCAGGCGGCATTACCCCGGATACAGGGCCCATTGTCGTGGCAACGCCGGAAGAGGCCGGAAGCCAGGTCTATGAGGTTGCTGTCGGCATGTTGGGCTGTGTGGAAGAACTGAGCATTGAGATCGTGGTGCTGCCGTTTGTTTGCGACGAGGACCACGTGTTCCTGCCCAATACCTTTACGCCGAACGGCGACGGCGTCAACGACGTGGTGCGCTTGAGGAGCCTCTTCCTGGAGGATTACCTCGACTTTGAGCTGATGATCTATAACCGCTGGGGGCAGGAGATCTTCCGGACCACCGATCCGTTCGCGATCTGGGACGGCACCTTCAAGGGAGAAAGATTGCCGCCGGACGTATACGGCTATTGGTTGAAAGTCAGGTGTCCGGACGAAGAAGAATTGATCCAGAAGGGCAATATTACGCTTATCCGTTAGCGTTTAGAGGATATGCTTTATCTGTTTTGTCTTTTACTCACCGTACAGGTGCAAAATACAGGGGCCGAGGTCATTCAATGGCTCGGCCCCACTGAATATGATTTCGGCGATCTTCCCTACAAGAAGGAGGCCTACCATACTTTTCGTTTCAAAAACGTGAGCGGTTCGCCCATGGTGATCGACAACGTGCGGCCCTCCTGCGGGTGCACGAGCCTGGAATGGCAAAAAACGCCCATTCCGGCGGACTCCCTTGCGGATATCCGCATCGAATATGATGCCCGGGACAAAGGATATTTCCGAAAATCCATCCGGGTATTTGTCAGCGGGCAGCGCAAAGCGGAAAAGTTGTGGATAGAGGGCTTCGTCATCGCGCCGGATGAGTGAAACTTGCCGTTTAACCTTTCCGTAACATTTTTTAGCTGTTAAATTCGTGTATATTTGCGCGGAATAAAACAGAGGGCAATACCTATGGGCTTGTTTTTGTTGATTTACTACATCCTGTTAAGCGCATCATTGTACAAGGTATTTGAAAAAGCCGGCCGACCCGGCTGGCAAGCTTTGGCGCCGGGATATAATTTCGTGGTATGGGCGCAACTGGTGGGCCGGAAGGGCATTTACGCCGCCTGGATGCTATTTCCTATTGTCAATTTCTTCATTTTCGCAGGCCTTTGCATCGATCTGGTCCGGTCGTTCGGCAAGCTCCGTTACTGGCATAGCGTTGTGGCGGTCGTGTTGGCCCCGGCGGCATTCTTTTACCTGGGGCTGAGCGGTAAGGAAAAATACGGCGGCCCCGTCCTCGATCAGGAAAAGGAATACCAGGCCAAACTGGAAGAGGCAAAAACCAAGAACAACAGCCGCCAGGCGGAACGGTTGCAAGCCCAGAACCCCTATAAAAAATCAGTCGTGAGAGAATGGGTTGAAGCCGTTGTTTTTGCTGTTTTCGCGGCCGCCTTTATCCGGATGTTCCTTATCGAAGCCTATGTCATCCCGACCCCTTCTATGGAGGGATCGCTGATGGTGGGCGACTTCCTCTTCGTCAGCAAGGCCCATTACGGCATCCGCATGCCGCAGACCATTGCCATGATCCCGCTCCTGCACAACCGGATCCCGGTGATCGGCGGCGAATCCTACCTGGACAAACCCAGCCTCGAATATTGCCGCCTCCCGGCCCTGGAATCCATCGATCACAACGATCCGGTGGTCTTTAATTTTCCGGCCGGAGACAGCGTATATGTATTCCCTGACAGGACCTGGACCGTGGAGGACCTCCGCTACGGCGCCATCCGGGAAGCCAACCCGGGATACGATGCCCTGATCCGGGCCGGAAAGAAAAAACTCATCACCCGCCCGGTTGATAAGGAAGACCACTACATCAAACGATGCATCGGTTTGCCGGGCGATTCGCTTCAGGTCAGAAACCGTCAGGTATACATCAACGGGCAAGCAGCCCAAAATCCCGCACATATCCAGTTTCTGTATCAGGTGACCGCGCCCAACGGGCTAAACGGCAAAGCCCTTGAACGGATCGGTCTGAGTCCGGGGGATGTGATCAAATCCAGGGATCTGCCCCCCAATATGTGGCTCCTGTTCCTGTCCAATCAGGAGAAGGAGGCCATCATGTCCGCCGATACCAGCGTCAGGGTCGATTACGTGGATTTCAGCTTGTTCGACCGCAATCCGCTCAAACTGTTCCCGCACGATCCCAAACATTTCAGCGGGTGGACGAACGACAACTACGGGCCCGTCTATATTCCCAAAAAGGGCGCTACGGTGCAGATCAGCCCGGAAAATATTGCGCTTTATTCCCGCATTATCCATAATTATGAAGGCAATGACCTTGAAGTGAAGAACGGCAAGGTGTATATCAATGGGCAGGAATCGACTTCCTATACCTTCAAAATGAATTATTACTGGATGATGGGAGACAACCGCCACAACTCGGAGGATTCCAGGGTATGGGGCTTTGTACCGGAAGATCATATCGTGGGCAAGCCGCTGTTCATCTGGTTTTCCATCAAGGAAGGCAAGAATATCTTCAACGGCATCAACTGGAAAAGGATCTTTAAATCGGCCACTGCTAACTAGCGCCGGTTTAAATTGTCTTTAAATAATTTGGCGCATTGAATGGAAAGCCATACTTTTGCGCCGCTGTAAAAACCGCCGTCCCCTTGAGGGAGAAAGCGGGTATGGTTAAACCAAAGATTAAAGTTTAATGGCTGTAAAAATGAGATTGCAGCGGAAGGGACGCAAAAAAGCGCCTTTCTACCACATCGTTGTGGCTGACGCCAGATCGCCGCGCGATGGCCGTTTTATTCAAAAACTCGGGACGTACAATCCCATGACCAAACCGGCTACCATAGATCTGGACCGGGAACTGGCTTATGACTGGCTTGTCAAAGGCGCTCAACCTACCGAAACGGTACGGGCGATCCTGCGCTTCAAAGGCGTGCTCTACAAGAAACACCTCATGCGGGGCGTGAACAAGGGCGCAATGTCCGTTGAAGAAGCCGAAACCAAGTACCAGGCCTGGATAGATGAGAAAGAATCGAGGATCGCGGCTCGTGTTGCCAGCACGGCCAAGGAAAAGGCTGACTACCATGTGAAAGTCTCCGGCGCGCCGAAGCCCGTAGCTGCCATCGTAGCTGAAGCAGCGGCCGAAGAAGCCGCACCGGTTGCCGAAGATGAAGCCGCTGTTGAAGAACCGGCGGCTGAAACGCCGGCCGACGCCGCATCCGAAGAAGAATAACAGTCTTCTCGTTTCGCCTCACTGCAAAAGCCCGGGGATTTTTTCTCCCTGGGCTTTTGTCATTTTTTAACTTTCCGGGCCAATAATTTTTTCTTTCTGTCATAAAATCCCGTATCTTTGTCCTCGTTAATTAGGCTATACTTTATTCTAAAATATTGATGTGAACCTGGTAGTGCGCCTGAAATGCACTATCAGGTTTACGCTTAAAATAAGCTAGCTATGTACGAGCTGGATCAGGAATACATCGATCGGCTGGAAGCAATCGCCGGTGAAATCCAGGAATCAGAAGAACTGCAACAGTACCTGGAAGAAGAGGAAGAAGCGCATTATCTTCAGTTAAAAGAGCGCTTCGAACCCCTCATTGCAGAGATCTATGACGAGGTGGCGGCTAAGGTCCCCCTCCAGTTGATCCCCTTGGAAGTCGTCCTGCTTGATCCCTTGTTCGAAGGGCTTTATCTGCCCAAGATCCTCGGGTATTCCGTGTTGCGCGGTGAAGTTGACAAGAATACCACCTATGTGCGCCCGCAAAACCATTTCAAGGACGTGCTCCTGGCTATTGCCAATTCTTCCAATTTCGATATCATCAAAAAACGCATCGGCCAGTCCATCCAAATGGGCTTTGCGATGAGCAGCGATATCTGGGTGACCAACCTGATCAACAGCATCCCTAACAAAAAGGTCCGTTATTACCTGCAAGCCCAGAAACTGGATCGCTATCGCAGGGACAATGAGCGGGCCAACGGGTATCGCCGGTATGGGAAGCAGTTCCAGAATGAAAATTTCCAGACCGCAGAATTCCCCGATACCATGGCCGGGCTTCAGGTCGAATTCAACACCCTGAAGCATTTCCTGATGCACCGCATCCGCATCAAGGCCGATAACGCCTCCCTGTTGCCGTCGTTGCGGGCCTTCGTGTCCAATGAGAAATTGCGGAATTCCAAGGAATATCTTCAAATCCTGTTCCTGTTCGCCGCCTTCTTTGACCTTGAAAAGGCCGACAAAGCCCTGGTCAACAAACACCTGAACGCCGACCGGAAGGAAATGCGCGAATTTGACCTGCATTGGCTCCAGTTCGAACTGGAACTGCTCAAGGACAAAGACTTCGATCTTTCCCCGCAGGCCGATCAGCGCATCTCTGAGCTGATTGACCGCAAAGTCAAGGATCAGCTTTCGGACTACTATGACCTGATGGATGTAGTGCATACCCAGGGATACGTCAACGAACCCGTCCATGAAGCCATCAAGGAATTCTACAGCCGGTATGAAGGGCTGTCCGTGGTCAACGAATGCGTACGCCAAAGCATTTTCAAATATATCTCCCGGTTCGTTTCTCACCTCCATACCCGGGATTACCCCGAATTGTTCGAAATCTCGAAACTGCTGCCGGTCTATATCGGCATCTTCTCCAATCAGCAGTTCAACCAGGATGTTAAAGACCTGTGCATGGACTATATCGGTCAACTGCTGAAACACTACACCGACAAACGGGGTAAGGATTACCAGGATATCAAAAAATTCGTGTCTACCGTTTTTGTCGACCTGAAGTTCCTGATGGAAAAAGAGGTCGTGGAAATGTTCAAGACCCGCCGCAAGCGCAAACCCGCAGACGTTTAGGGCCGCTGAAAACGAGGAAGCGCTCCTTCAGTCGAAAAAATGCGGCGACCGGTAGAATATGCTCGGACTTTGTGCAGGTAATGGTGCAGATTTGGTTTATGGTCTGTTTGGATGATCGGGTAGCGACCAGGTCCGGACAAGCTTTTAAACAAATGCCTGCATGTTTTTTCGGGATATTTTCAACGGCATGGCTTCCTACGGGAAAGCGTTTCACCTGATCAACAAATTGGGATTGTGGTCCTATTTTGTCGTTCCGGCGCTGATCAGCCTGGTGCTGGCCGCCGGGATCGGCGGGGTGGCCGTCAGTTACGGCGGCGCTTTGGGCGACTGGATGGCGTCCTGGTGTCACGGCGGCTGGATCTGTGACAAGATCGGCAACCTTTTCCATCTGCTCGGCGGCATCCTGGTGGCGGCGGTCGGGTTGATCCTGTTCAAAAACCTGGCCATGGCTGCCGCTTCGCCTTTCATGAGCCTGCTCAGTGAAAAAATTGAGAAGTCCCTCTACGGCGTGCGGCAGGAACCGAAAGCCAATGCGGCCCGGATGGTGCGGGAGTTCATCCGCGGGTTGAGCATCAGCCTGCGCAATATCTTCCGGGAATTGCTCTTTACCTTGCTGGCGGGATTTGTGCCCGTCATCGGGCCCTTTCTGATCTTTTTCATCCAATCCTATTATGCCGGATTCGGGAACATCGATTATACCCTTGAACGGCACCTCACCTTGCGGCAAAGCATCGGGTTTGTCCGCCAAAACCGCGGATTGGCTATCGGCAACGGCATTGTCTTCCTGCTGATGCTGATGACCCTCATCGGATTTGTCTTCGCACTGCCCCTGAGTACGGTAGCGGCAACCACGGAAACCCTCAAACGCCTGAGCCCTCCTGGAGGAGCCCCGGGTGAACTGGTTTGAAAAGCTAGTGGCGCGAAATCTAAGTGATGCCTAAGTTTCGCGCTGTTAGAGCCAGGTGACCAGGTTCAATTCCTGGCGATGCGGCAGCAGTTCGTGCTTGGGGAATATCCGGAATCCGTACTCGAAGACGCCGGCGAAATCCAGGTTGATGGAGCAACGGTACTCTGCATGTTCTCCATCGGTTTTGACCAATTCAAAAGGCGTCGTTTTGACCAGTTTGAGCTCATCTTCGTTCAACCGTTTAAAGAAAACAGCTTCCAGTCCGACATGCTCCGCTTCAATTCCGTTGAGGTATAATTTCAGGTTGGCCTCAAAGGGCCTGTCCATCGGAAGCGGGTGGTTGTCAGAATCGAAAACCTGCGCATCGACCAGCGAGATATTCGGCCAGTTCAGCTTCATGTACGCTTTCCAGCCGGCCAGCGTAGCTGCTTTTTTGAAGTGATCGCGGCGCAGCACCTGGCCGCGTTGGTAGATCTTGCCGTAGAAACGGTCCTTATAGTCGTCGAGCATCCGTTTCATGGTGAAATCGGGAGCGACTTCGGCGATGGTATTCCGGATAAAGCTGATCCATTCGTGGGGGATTCCGTTCTCGTCCCGGTTGTAATAAGTGGGGATGATATCGAAATCGAGGATATTGTAAATGGATTCGGCATCCAGTTCATCCTGGAGGCGCTGGTCTTCATAGGTTTTCTCGAGGGGCAGCGCCCAGCCGGCATCGGGGCGGTAGCCTTCCGCCCACCAACCGTCGAGGACGCTGAAGTTCATAACGCCGTTCAGGGCTGCTTTCATGCCGCTGGTCCCGGACGCTTCCTGCGGCCTTGTCGGGAAATTGAGCCAGATATCGACCCCTTGCACCAGCAGTTTGGCCAGTTCCATGTTGTAGTCTTCCAGGAAAATGACCTTACCGATGAAGTCGGGTTCTTTGGACAGGTTGACGATATGCCGGATCAAGCCGATGCCGCCGCCGTCAGCGGGGTGGGATTTTCCGGCAAACAGGAAGATGACCGGCCGGTCCGGATTGTTGAGGATGGCTTTCAGCCGTTCCCGGTTGGTGAACAGGAGGTGCGCGCGCTTATAGGTTGCAAAGCGGCGTGCAAAGCCGAACACCAGGGCCTTATCATTGATCTTGTTGAGGGTCTCGAAAATGGACCGCGGGTTTTCGCCCCTGCGGGTAAAGTCGACCTGCATTTTGCGCCGGATGGCATCCAGGAGTTTCTTTTTCAAGCCCTGGCGAACGTCGAGGATGGTTTGGGCGGGAACCTGGTGGATCTTGCGCCAATGCTCCTTGTTGGATTGGTCCTTGATGAATTTTTTGCCGAAGTTTTCCTGGTAGATCTGATCCCATTCGTTGGCAATCCAGGTAGGGTAGTGGACCCCGTTGGTCACGTAGCCGATGTGCAGCTCGTCGGGGGTATAGCCCTGGTACAATACGCTGAACATTTTTTGGGATACCGCGCCGTGCAGCTTGCTCACGCCGTTGACTTCCTGGGACAGCCTGATCGCCAGGTTGCTCATGGAGAAGCCTTCGTGCATGTTGTCCGGGTGGTTTTTGCCCAGGCCTGATAACCTTTCCCAACTGATGCCCATGGCGGGGGCGTAATCGTAGAGGTAAGATTTCAGCAGATCTTCCGCGAAGTAATCGTGTCCGGCCGGTACGGGGGTATGGGTGGTAAAGAGTGCGGTTGCTCTGGCCACTTCAATGGCCTCATCGAAGCTTAACCCATCGACGGTGACGTAATTTTTCAGTCGCTCCAGCCCCAGAAAGGCAGCGTGGCCTTCATTGCAATGATAAATATCCGCATCCAGGTTCATGGCCCTCAGCGCCTTAATGCCGCCGATGCCCAGGAGTATTTCCTGTTTGAGCCGGTGTTCGTTATCGCCGCCGTACAGCCGGTGGGTAAGTTGCCGGTCTTCCCAGACGTTGTCGTCAAAATCCGTGTCCAGAAGGTACAGTGGGATGCGGCCGACCTTTAGCTCCCAGACTTTAACCCAGACCGTCCGGTTGTGCAGCTGGATGGAGACCCTGACCCAATCGCCGTTCTGGTCCCTGGCCGGCAGGATCGGCAGTTTGGTGAATTCCTGCGGCGGAAAATTGTGTATCTGATCGCCGTTCAGGGAAATGGATTGGGTGAAGTACCCGTAACGGTACAGCAAACCGACGGCAAACAGGTTGGTATTGCAGTCGGAAGCCTCTTTCAGGTAATCGCCCGCCAGGACACCCAGGCCGCCCGAATAGAGCTTCAGGGAGGTATGCAGGCCGTATTCCATACTGAAATAGGCGATCCTGGGCCCTTTGGTGTCGGGTTTTTCCGAAATATAGGCTTGAAAATCCCGGTTCACTTCTGCCAGGTTGGCGATAAAATCCTTATCTGATTGCAGGCGCTGAATGGTTTCACCGTCCAGTTCCTTGAGTAAGGCGACCGGATTATAGTGAAGCGCTTCGAATTTTTCCGGATGGATGGATCCAATCAGGGAAATGGCTTTTTTGTTCCAGCTCCACCATAGGTTGTGGGACAGATCATTGAGCGGCGCCAGCGCTTTGGGAAGTTGCGCCTCAATAAATATCCGTTTCAATTTGACGCTGGCGTCGCGAAGTTGTCCGATCATTGCTGTATCTTTTAGTCGTCTTAAGTGACAGGCCGGGGGTTCCCGGTTGCGGGCATATGCCTGGCCCGGGTGCAAAAATAGCATTATTCCCGCAGTAAAATCCAAACAAGGACAGGAATTTGTGTAATAACTACACTAACGCTTCGGGGAGTTGAACAGGTAAAGGCCTGCGCCGAGGCAAACCCCGTAGTTGTGCAATTTGAAATCGTCGTCGGCGTAATTGTAAGTCTGGTTTAACTCGGTATTGCTGAAGCGGGTCCGGTCCAAAGCCATATTTTGCAGCATTTGATCATATCGGCCTTCCAGGGAAATGAAGAAACGCTTGAGGTGAAGCCGGACGCCTGCCCCGAACAGAAAACTGACGTTGTTGCGGTTGCGGTTTTCCCGCAGGGAAAGCATATCCGTGGAGACCCGGATATTTGAATTGTCAAAAGAAATGGAGGGGCCGGTAGCCTCTGCGCTGTTCCGGATCAGAACATCCCAGGCGGCGCCTGCGTAGATATACGGCACAAATTTGGAATAGATGATCTTTGATTTGGGGATGAGGTTGTACGTCAGGATTACCGGAAACTGGTTCCATCTTTGTTTTTCCTGGAAGGAGAGGGAGGCTTTCAACCGCTCTCCGTTCGGCGCAAGGGCATTGTCCAGTTCGGCATTATAGCGGAAGAAGATATTGGAAATGCCATATCCCAGGCCCAGGTCAAAATTCGAATTGTACAGGTCAAAATGGACATTGATCCCGGTTGTCCACCCGAACAGATCATCGTTCGACCGGTCGTAGAATTCAGACAGGATGTCGACCCCATTGGGGGAGTATTGTTTTTGAACCAGCGGGATCGATCGAAGGTAAATGCCGGTATAGAAGGTATAGGTCGTCACCGGGTAGGTAAGGTGCGTTTCACTCAGCAGCCGCAACTCGGGTACTTTGGTGTCCAGCCGGAAAAAAGGGTCAAGGCGGAGCAATTCCGAATAGGCGTCTTCGGCCCGCTCTTCTTCGTCCAGAAAAACGTAGGTTTCAGCCAGCAGGGCCAGCATGTTTCGCCGAAGCGGCCTGGGGACGGCCTGGTTAAAGGCGCAGCCTTCCAGGTGGCGGACCACCTCGTTCAGGCGGCCGGCGTAGTAGTCGTCCCGTGCAAGTTGGAAGGCTTCTTCGCAGGGTTCCTGGCAAAAGAGGAAGGAAGCCGATAGCAGGCAGGCTGCCGTCAAAGATATTTTTTTGATCATATTCATCCGCGGCCAATGGGTTCAGGCTATTATAACGGATAGTAAATATACGAAATTATCAAGAAAAAAAGAATCCGTTTAATCAGGCGGCAGCCGGTTGTTTTTGTCCCATCCGATCGATGAAATAGACCAGTGCGAAGCCGGCCAAAGCGGCAATGATGACGCCGGCGATCATGGGGTCGCCCTCATATTGTGCGGGCAGTACGCTTTTTTCGATAAAGGGCACCATGACGCCGTGGCTGTTCATGCGGAATTCCGTCACGACCCGCCAGGGCCAGATCCGGTTCAGGGAGCCTGCCATGAACCCGGTCAGCAAGCCCAGGGTCTGGAAGTGAAAGTTTTTAAAGGTCCAGGTCAATATGCGCGAAAAAACCGCCAGGCCGGTGAGTGCGCCGAGTGCGAATATGAAAACGGTTTTGAAATTGGCGGCATCAGGATGGGATAACAACCCTTTGACGGACCCCAGAATGAAACCGTACATGCCCAGGAGGAGCAGGATGAAACTGCCTGAAATGCCGGGCAGCATGAGCGCTGAAATGGCGATGAAGCCGGACAGAAAAATAAACCAGCCGGCCTGAATGCCTTGTGCAGGGCTTGCGACGGTAATGTAAAAGGCGATCGCGGCGCCAGCCAGGAGGGACAGGATGACCGAAGCGCTCCAGGTTTTGATCTGTTTGCCGATGAAGAGGATGGAAGCGATAATGAGGCCGAAGAAGAAGGCCCAGAGCAGTTGGGGGTAGCGTTCCATCAACCGGGATATCCCGAATACGCCCCCGATCAGGCCGGCGGCCATTCCGGCCAGCAGGTTGACGAGCCAGGCTCCGTTGCCTTTTTCCCAGGCCTGCCGGATGCCTTCTTCCCGAAGGACTTTGATCAGGGTGGTGCTCAGCAGGGTTTTGATGGTCAGCAGCAGCTTCTCATAAATCCCGGTAACAAAGGCAAGCGTGCCCCCGGAGACGCCGGGAATCACCTCGGCAATCCCCATGGCCATGCCTTTCAGAAATAGTAGAATACGGCTTTTCATGGCGGCAAATGTAGCGATTTTCCGGATCGGCGCCCCGGAATTTTATTTGGAATAATCCAGAATGATGGCCCAGAGCTTCTCGAAGGGGATAACCTCCAGTTCTTCGATATGGCCCCTGTAGAAAAAAGGTTTGGATTGGATGGCTTTGATGTATTTATTGGTCTTTGTTTGTTTGTCCACCAGGTAGTTGTTTTTCCTGAGCAGGTGGAGCGCCCGGATGAACTGAACGGCCCGGAAGGAATTATCGGATTTCAGGTTTTTGTGTTCCATGGCTTTCAGTTGCTCGATCCTGGCGGAGATTTCGGTGTATTGGCGGCGGTCGAACAAAAACAGGATCTGAAGGAAAATATGCAGAACCTTCAGGGTCTTGAGCGATTTGCCGTAATTGCCGGGATCCTTGAGGAACTGGTCGACACTAAAGCCTTTTTTTCTTCCCTTGGCGGTTTCCAGGGGCTGTGACAGCGAACGCCAATTGGCCAGGAAATAAACGTAACCCTTGAAGATCTCCCATTTATCCCGGGTATCCGAATCCAGTTTCTTGAATTCAGGGGCGGACAGCACCTGGTTGAGGATGGCCATGGCCTGGATGTAATTTTCGGAGTGAAGGGCCAGCAGCAGGTAATATTCCATAAACTGGAACCATTCCTGGTTGGGGCCGCCGAATTTCCGGATCAGCTGGTTGGCGCAATCCTGGCCTTCCCTGAATTTTTGAAGGTGGAGAAAGGCCGACATTTTCTTGATCTGGAAAGCCACCATTTTGCTCTTCTGGAAAAACTGGGGCTGATTTTCGATATAGGATTCCGCTTCGTTGGCGATCTCGATGACCAGGTCAAATTCTCGTTTCAGCTCGTAAAACAGGGCCCAAACGAAATAACCGTAGTATTGGACGATAGGGGAGTCGAAGTTCTCCGAAAGGGTCATCATGCGGTTGCAATACCCTTCCAGGGTCATCATCAGGTTTTGTTTGCCGGCCAGGGACTGATTGTACAGCAAGGTCACCTGCTGAAAGATTTCTTCGGTCTGCAATTCGGCTTCCAGGATCGGCAGGAACTGCTTGAGGTGGTCATCATAGATTTTGAAATCCTTTTCATTCCCGCCGGCTGTGGCCTGGGCCCTCAGCAATCTGGAACAATTGACGACCAGGTCGGAAAACCGGTATTTAAGGGCAAGGGTAAGAATGCTCTTGGCCAGGTTTTCGGCGGCTGCGAAGGCATTATTGCTCTGCAGGATCTGAACGCATGCCCAGTCCTTGTTGCAGTTGTAGTAGGTCCTGTCGTAGGTGGAAGCGGTAGGCTGGTTCAGGTCCAGAAAAAACAAGGTGTTCAGCAATCTTTTCTTGAACCTGGATTTAAGCTGGCGGTACCTGGCGTCTCCGGGGCCGCAGCGATAAAGCTGTTGGGCGGCTTCCCGGTCATTTTTGAAGCGTTCGGAAGAAACCGCCTCATAAAATTCGTTGAATTTGCTGTTTTTATGTTTTAGCGTTGCTTCGTCAAAAACTTCTATTTTTTTGACTTTTTTCTTGTTTGCCACCTTGGCAATCTCTAAAAGTATTTTCATGGGTGTTCTCTGTGTAAAGGGTCTCCGTTATTCTTGTTGAACAGGTTGTAAATATAAATTTTTTTAATTTACCTTGTCACAAATCGCATTTTTTTTCACGAAAATATCGGCCCGGCGGCATTATAGCGGAGAAGGCCCCGATTCGAGGGCGTCGATCAGGTCGTCCAGTTGCCAGGCATCCCGGATATGGAACGGCCCTACGGAGATACGGCGCAGGGCCGTGAGGTAAGCGCCGCTATTGAGCGCGGCGCCGAAATCAAAGGCCAGGGACCGGATATAGGTGCCTTTGCTGCAATGTACGCTGAAATCCACCTCGGGCAGTTCAACCCGTGTAAGTTCAAAGTCATAAATTTTAACAGGCCGGGCTTCGACGGTGACTTTTTCCCCCTTGCGCGCCCTTTTGTAAAGGGGCTGGCCATCGACCTTGATGGCTGAAAAGACGGGCGGAACCTGTTCGATCCGGCCGATGAACTGATGCCGGGCGGCTTCGAGTTGCTGTTGGGTGATGTGATCGTAAGGAAAGGTTTCGTCAATTTCCGTTTCGCTGTCGTAGGAGGGGGTGGTGGCGCCGAGCCGGAGGGTGCCGGTATACGTTTTGTCCAGGCCCTGAAAATCCAGCAATTTTTTGGTGGCCTTCCCGGTACAAAGAATCAGCAGGCCCGTTGCCATGGGATCCAGGGTACCGGCATGGCCGACTTTGATTTTCCTGACCTGAAGCCGGTGCTTGAGTTTGTAACGGACCTTGTTGACCACATCAAAAGAGGTCCAGCCGGCGGGTTTGTCGACCAGCAATGTTGCACCGTTTATGAAGTCGTATTGTTCTAGCGGTATACCTTCGTCGTCCATATGCGCCTATCTAAAAAGAGCAAATGCTATAGCGATAATGCCAACAATCCAGCAATATATAGAAAAATAGGTTAATTTACTGTTTTTGACCAGCCGAATCATCCAGGCGCAGGCTATATAACCGCAGATAAAGGCGGCTGCGAAGCCGACCATCAGGGCCGGGCCGTTGACGGCATCCTGTGTGAATTCACCGTCCATGAGATCTTTGGCCATTTTGCCCAGGATGAGGGGCACAACCATGAGGAAAGAGAACCGCGCTGCCTTTTCCCGGTCAATGCCAAGGAGGACGGAAGTGGAAATCGTTGCCCCGGATCTGGAAAGGCCGGGCAAAATTGCGACAGCCTGGGCCGCACCGACAATCAGGGCGTCCAGATAGCTGACCTTCCGTTCCGTTTTTCTGGCCCGGTCTGCCAGCAGCAGCAATACGCCGGTCAGGATCAGCATTGCGCCGACCAGCAGGATCTGGTGGTTGAAGAAGGTCTCGATCTCAGATTCCAGCAGAATGCCTGCTGCGGCCGCCGGGATCATGGAAATGACGATTTTGAAGGCGAAGGATTTTTCTTCATTCCAGGACGGGCTGAACAAGCCTTTCAGGATCCAGAGAATATCCTTCCGGAAAACGACGATGGTGCTGAGCGCCGTAGCGGCGTGGAGCGTCACGGTCAGCAACAGGCTTTGTTCCGGGACGGAATGATCGCCGAGGAGGACTTTTGCCAATTCGAGGTGGCCGCTGCTGCTGATCGGCAGGAATTCGGTAAATCCCTGGATAATGCCGAGAATGACATTGGTGAAAATTTCTCCCATGGTCAAGGGCGGGGCTTATTTCTTGAAAATGGCGTAGATTTCAAGGATCAGCCCGGCCAGGATTACCATTGGCGCCAGTACGGTGCGGCGGAAGCTGTAGATCTGTTCGGGCTTCCACTCGTCGGGGCTGGTCATACCGCCGCCGGACATGAGCAGCATGCCCAGGAAGATCAGGGCAACCCCGCCCAGCATCCAGATATAGGTATTCCGGCTGAACACCAGCTCAGCGGTTTTTTTCTCAACCGTTCTTGGCGCGCGTGCTGCTCGTTCCGCTTTTTGTTTCGACTCGGCTGAAACGCCGGTTGAAACCACTACTTTTTTCTTTTTACCTGTACTCATCCGAAAAGATTGATTAAGAAAATCTGCGCAAAAATGAGGGAAAAAATTGGCTAGTACAAGTCATCCACCCTCATCTTAAGGTATTTTTTAACGACCAGAAAGGTGCTGAACCCGCTGATGGCCGCTCCGAGCAGGGCCAACCCGGCAAATAACCAGATCATTCCGCCCATGGTGGCGGCCGGATCCAGTTCGGGTGCCTTGCTGCTGATCCAGGAGATCAGCCCCATAAGGCCTGCTATGGCGATGCAGGCGCCGAGCAATCCGTGACGGATCGCCCGCAGGATATACGGGCGGCTGATGAATTCCCAGGTGGCGCCGACCAGCTCCATATTTTTGATCATAAACCGGTTGGCAAACAAAGACAGGCGAATGGTGTTGTGTATGAGAAAACCGGTAGCCAGGACCGTAAGGATGGTAACGACCGCTACGATCCAGTTCAGCTTGCCGATGTTCACAGCCACCTGTTTGAAAAAATTTTCCTGGTAGTAAACGTCCTGTATATGGGGTTGCTGCAACAGGGTGCGGCGGATACCGGCCAGGCTGTCGGTCTCGATATATTCGGATCGGACATTGAATTGGAGGATATCGAAAAAGGGATTGGGCAGGTCAAGCTTCAGGACTTCTTCTCCCATTTCCTCACTCATGATGCGGGCGGCTTCGTCCCTGGAGGTAAACTGAACGGACCCGGGTTTGACAAAGGAGGTTTCGTTCAATTGATGCTGAAGGGCCGCAATTTCGTCGGTAGAAGCGCCGTCTTTCAGTTCAACCAGGATGTTGATGCCTTCCCGGAATCCTTTGATCAGGTTGCGCGACTGAAGGGACAACAAACCGAAGAAACCCAGCAGGAACAAGGCCAGGGCCATACTCAGGATAGCATAGATGTAATTGGGCCTGGCCGAGGAAAGGCTGCTTTCGGAATTTTCCGCCATTTTAATGCTGAAATATGATGCGAAGATAGCAACTTTGGCGGATTACCGGACGATTCTCCGCTTTTGAATGGGATTCAAGTTTATATTTCATACCTTTAGATAAATTTATACATGAAACCGACCACCGATCAATTTTTCAAACGGATCGAGAATCCGATGTTCCAGGCAGCAGTTGCTATCGGCATGGTCCTGGTCCTGATGGTTTCCGGGAAGCTGGTGCGCCTGTCGGGGCTGATAACGGTTCCGGTCCTTTTTCCCTGGATGACGGCGGCTGCTTTCATGTTGTTATTCGCGATGTTCAACAGCGTCATTTCCCTCTCTGTGGCGGATATGATCAAGTACTGGGGGCGGTCGGTATACGGCTTCCTGGGCCTTGCCGCGGGCGCCGGATTCCTGGCTTACCTGTTCTCATCCATTCCCATCGGCGAGGCCGGGTCCTACCGGTGGATATACGTAGTGGTCTCATTCGGCTATCTGGTTTTTCTGATTATCATGGCCTTGGTCCGCAAAATTGTCGAATTCGCGGAAAAGGAGGAATGGACGCAACCGCGACAACGGCGTAAGCGTTAAATCCCTAGTATTGTAAAAAAAATAAAACCATGCGTTTCTTACTCACAGCCGTTTTCGGCTTAATTTTAGGCTCTACTTCCTGCCAACGCGCGCAACAACCTGCAAATGACCAGAAAACAACGGTTTCCGCTGCCGGCGACGGGATCCAAAAGGTGACCAAATCAGACGCAGAGTGGAAATCGGAACTCACCGACATGGAATACTACGTCCTTCGCCAGGCGGGCACCGAGCGCGCTTTTTCCGGAAAATACTGGGACAATCACGAGGACGGAATCTATACCTGCGCAGCCTGCGGACTCCCCTTGTTCGACTCAAAGACCAAGTTCGAATCGGGCACCGGATGGCCCAGTTTCTACGAACCGATCAAAAAAGGCAACGTTATCGATAAAACGGACAAATCCCACGGTATGGTCCGGAGCGAGGTATTGTGTGCACGTTGTGAAGGCCACCTGGGCCATGTATTCGACGACGGACCGGCGCCCACCGGACTGCGGTATTGCATGAATTCCGTTTCGCTGGATTTTATTAAGCGGGCGGACGTGAAAAATTCCGGCAAATAAGTAACACCGGCCTCCGTTTTTCAGTATAATCAGTTGTCTCCCCTTGCTGGTTTAAGTATGGCTGCATCCTTTGCTGCAAACCATGATTTTTAACCAAACAAAATAATTTCCGCTAGCATGAAGACAACTGAACGCTTCACCAGAAAACTGCCCCGGATCCTTGTCTTTTCATTTGTTCTCCTGTTGCTGATCCCGAACCTCCATGCGCAGATCAGCAGGGGAGGGGCGCCCCGGAGCTTCAGCGCTGCCCTGACCGGTACGGTCCAGACGGTGACCACGCCGGCGGTTGACCTCACTCGGGTCCGGGCTGAGGATGAGGAAAACGACGGCGCCAACAGCCCTATCCGGTTTGCGATCCCGTTCAAGGTCCATCTGACCCTGGAAAATTCAGGCACCTGGACCGAAATGACCGGCGGAGACCGGATCTGGAGGTTGCGCGTGCATTGCCCGGATGCGCAATCCATCAATTTCCTGTACGACGATTTCCACATGCCCGAAGGCGGGCTGTTCTACCTGTATACCCCCGACCACAACCAGGTGCTCGGCGCTTTCGGAGTGCACAATAACCGGCCTTACAGCGGGTTTGCCACCGCCGTGACCATCGGCGATGAAATCATGCTGGAATATTTCGAACCGGCTGCCGACCGGGGGCGCGGACGGATCTCCATTGCTCAGATCGCCCACGGATACCGGTTTTTCGGCGAAGACGGCAGTGAGGGATTGGGCGACGGGGGATCGTGCCAGGTGAATGTCAACTGTTCGCCGGAAGGTGATAACTGGCAGGTTGAGAAAAAGAGCGTCGCCCGGATTGTCGTGAACGGCTCGGCCCTGTGCACAGGGACCCTGATCAACAATTCGGCCCAGGATTGCACGCCCTATTTCCTGACCGCCAACCACTGCATCGAAGGCAGCTATGATGCCGTGACCAATCCGAATATTCCGGGTTTTGTATTCTACTGGAATTATGAAAGGCCGGGCTGCCCCAATACAGGAACGCCGCCCAACCAGACCACCTCCGGCGCTACGGTTGTAGCCAATCCTAGCGTCGGCGGAAATGCCGCCGCTTCTTCGGATTTTGCACTGCTCCGGCTGACTTCCAACCCGGTGGATGTGTATGATGTATATTTTGCCGGGTTCGATGCTTCGGGCTCGCCGGGAACCGGCGGGGTCGGCATCCACCATCCTGCGGGAGACGCCAAGAAGATTGCCACCCATAATATTACCCCAACCTCGGTGGTGAGCGACCATTTCTGGCGCATATTCTGGTCACAGACGCCCAACGGATGGAGTGTGACGGAAGGCGGATCGTCCGGATCCGGATTGTTCAACAGCCAGAAAAGACTCATCGGCCAGCTTTTCGGCGGATTTGCAGGGGGACAACCCAACTGCTCCGACCCCGCCAACGACGAAGGGGACTACGGCAAACTTTCCTATTCCTGGAACAATAACGGCGCAACGGATAGCCGGCGAAGGCTGCGCGATTGGCTCGACCCCGTCGGCGGCGGGTCCATCACGGTGGTCAACGGACAATCGACCTGCGTACCGCTCAACTGCCAGATCAGCGGGGCGGGCCTGTCCAATATCGCCTGCCACGACAACGGGACCGACACCCCGACGGATGACTATATCACCTTTACCCTTAATCCGACCGGGATGGATATCGGCCAGAGCTATTCGGTTTCAGGCGCAGCCATAACGCCCAACACAGGCGTTTACGGGGCCCCGACAACCTTCACCGCTGCGGCAGGGTCGGCAAGCGGGCCCAATCTCAACCTGACCATTACCGACTCGTTCAGCTCCGGCTGCCAGGCCTCGGTTTCCGTGACGCCGCCCGGCGCCTGCAGCGTTGTCGTACCCTGTTCAATTGACAATGCCACGATTACCAATATCCAATGTAAGGATAACGATACACCCGGCAACCCGGCGGACGATTATATCTCTTTCCAATTGATCGTGACCGGAACCAATACCGGCTCCACGTACAGGGTGATCGGCCCGGTAGTGGGCAGTAACCGGGGCTCCTACGGCGTACCCAAGGACTTCAGAACGACGGCGGGTACCGCCGGCAACGGCAACATCACCCTGACCATCCAGGATTTTTCCAATGCGGGCTGTTCCCTGACGGTGGTTTTGACCGACCCCGGTTCGTGCAGTGTCGCCATACCCGACTGCGATCTGACCGGCGCCGGATTGTCAGGCATCAGTTGCAACAATAACGGAACCGCCGCCAATGACAGCGACGACAGGATCACGTTCAACCTTTCGCCTGTGGGCATTTCCCTGGGGACACAGTACACCGTTTCCGGTACGGGCGTGCCGACGCAGACAGGCGTCTACGGGCAGGTATCCGCCTTTACGAGCAGCCCGGGTACGGCGGGGAACGGCAACCTGACGCTCAAGATCATCGACGGATCGGATACGGGCTGCCAGTTGACATTTACAGTGACCGATCCGGGCAGTTGTTCGGGCAATCCGCCTCCGCCTGTTTGTTCGCTTGTTTCGGCCAACCTATCCGGAGTTGCCTGCCAGGATAACGGTACGCCGTCCAACCCGGCAGATGACTACCTGACGTTCACGCTGAACCCTACCGGATCGGCGCTCGGCAGCGGGTACGCCGTTTCGGGGGCACTGTTGAGTCCGGCGGGCGGTGCATACGGCAGTGCGGCCACTTTCGCCACGGCGCCCGGCTCTGCGAACGGCGGCAACCTGAATCTGACGATAACGGATAACGGGACTGCCGCCTGCCAGCTCAGCTTTACGGTGATCAACCCCGGGACCTGCTCCAACGCAACCGGGCCGGATTGCAGCGTTCAGGCGGCCGTATGCCAGAATGCCACCATCAATATCGGATCAAACGGGGCGGTGGTACTGGATCCCCAGCTCCTGGCTGCCGGGCCTGATCCTTCCTGCGAATACAACGTAAAACTCATCAGCCCGCGGAGCAATGTCTTTACCTGCGGGAGCCTAGGGGTCAAGCCCGTGACGATTCGCGTTACGGATTCGAACGGTCAAAGCATAACCTGTACGGTGCAGGTGACTGTTGCCGATCCGAACGGCTACTGCAGCGGCGCCCGAACCGGCATCGTATCGTCAGCCATCGCCGATGAAGAAGCCGTCAGGATTTTCCCCAATCCGGCGCAGGATAAACTAACAATTGAGTTCGGCGCACAGCCGTTGGGGTACGAGATCATGAATGCAACCGGCGGGCACATTTACAGGGCAGCGATCGAAGACGACAACCGCGTGGAGAAGGATATTTCCAGTTATCCGGAGGGGTTGTATTTCCTCAAGCTGACCCTGATCGACGGACGGTCGGTTGTTCAGCGGTTTATAATTGCCCGATAGGCCTTTTCTGACTTCATGGGTATAAAACCCGGATAATTCCCTGCAAAGCCGCCGGACTGATTGTTCCCTGGCGGCTTTGCGGCTTTATAAGCGAATAAAAATGGTATCGATTCCCCTTCTGGAGCGACTCGCCTCTTACCTCAATCTTCAATCAGGAGCGGGTTTTAAAATTTAATGTTAATTCAATGTTAATTTAATATTGATTTTTTGTAAATAAATGCATATATTTGTACGATCAAGCGCAGAGCGTTAGATAGATCGTGCTGACAAAGTCCATAATTCCCTTGAACAAGAGATAACGGAGGCGGTCAGTCAAACAATGCCGGTTGGTCCGGTGATGGTTTAACCTGGAGGCGGTTTGAATTTTATCCCATAGCACACAATACAGGAATGGAATTCGGTCACCTCTCCAAGCATTGTTGAGATGAAGCGGACTTTCACTGTATTCCTGTTACTATTCGGCCTTTCGGCTTTCGGGCAACATGCTATTGCCCTGTTGGAAATTCCTGAAGCCAGATTTTCTTTCCATTCCAGATCCGGTATCGGCAATCAACCCGTCAGTGCGGACATTATACGTGGCATGTGGGTTGTAAATGCTTCGCTGAACGGCAAAACCGGAGCGTTTATCCTCGACACCGGTGCGCCCATGCTGGCCGTCAACCGGATGCCGGCCTCAAAAAGCGATATTGTTGCGTCCGGTTTCAGCGGTAAAGTGGAAGTCGGGACCACCCAGGTCGATCAATTCAACTGGTCGGGGATCAATTTGCGGGATTTCACCGCATTGGAGCTGGATATTTCCCATATCGAAGCGGTTTTCGGAAAGGAATTGATGGGCTTGATCGGATTTGAGGTCATCCGGGGGAATGAGATCTATTTTGATTACGCTTCCAGCCAGATCCAGGTTTTGGATCCCAACCGCAACCCGCTGCACCGGTATTTCGAACCGGCGACCACTGTGCCGTTGACATTTGACGACCACCTGCCCATTGTCAGTTTGATGATCGGCGGGAAGTCCTTCAAATTCGGTATCGATACCGGGGCGGGTATTAATTTGCTGAACAACAGAGCCGTGGAAAATATCCCGCAGGAGTTGCTGGTCAAATTACCCAATGAAAGCATTCAGGGATTGGATCAGGATGTAAAGGAATGCGCGTCGTATGAACTGACCGAAGCCTTTCTGGGTAAGGAAAAACTGGAACAGGTCCGTTTTTCCGGCGGCGACCTGACCCAGCTCAAGGCGCTGACCGGCCTGGAACTCGACGGCATAATCGGCTTTCCCCTGCTCCGGCAGCTGAAATTCTCCATTAATTATCCCAGAGAAACGCTGTATATCTGGGACAGGACCGACCTTTGAACGACTTTAAGGAACCAAAAAGGCCTTGCGGTAATGTACCGCAAGGCCTTCGCTTAACAAAATGATATCAAGGACCAAATAGGCTTATTTCCTGACAATGGTCTGGCTGTAGAACTTGTTGTCGGCAGTAGCCAGCAACAGTACGTACATGCCTGAGTTCAAACCTTGCAGGTTCAGGCTGTTGTTGTTTACCTGTGCCTGCCTTACCAGCTGACCGTTCATATTGTATACCAGCGCCTTCACGACTTTGAGGTCGGTATCCAGGCGTACCTCGTCGATAAACGGGTTGGGGTAAACCGTGATGCCCGCCTGGGCTACCGGCTCAACCTTCACGCTGGTGATCACATCCCAGTAGGAGCCGTTCAGCATGGAAGAGCCGCCGGCCAGCAGGAAGTTGGGCTTGCCCGTTTGCTTGAACGGATCGTTGTAGTTCAGGTCCAGTACGCTGGTCAGTACTTCATTTTCACGCTCTGCGGCCAAAAACCATGCACTCTCGGCAGTGGAAGTCCAACCGGCGAGGCTGTCATTTGCCGTTACATAGAACGGAACCGAAGCGCCGGCGATCACGCTGTTGCTGATTTTCAGTTCACCTGAAATGGCGTTGAGGGCGGAAGGGCCTTCAATGCGGATGCCCCATTTGTTACCGGCAAAGATCGTGTTGTAGATCTGCAGTTTGGTATTCCTGCGCAGGTGGGCGCCGTGCTGGTGGAGTGCATCGAATGCAGTCGACGTCGTAGCCCTCGGGCCGAACACGCTGATGTTGGAGAATACGGCCGTCGTATACGGTTGGTCCATGGTCGGATCAGCGGCATTGATGCCCGGGTTGTAGTTGTCGGATTCGAAGCCGTTGGAGCCGGAAACGTCAGCGATATCCGGATCGCGGAGGGTAACGCCGAACTGAACGCGGCCTGCATAACCGTAATCCGTATCAAAGTCGTCATCCACCGCCTTGTAGGCGATCAGGTATTTGGCGTTCACCGTACCGCCGAACCATTCGTAGGAGTCGTCGCCGGAGTAGGAAACCTGGATATGGTCAAGTGTGGTACCGTCGCCGACGCCGCCCAGCGTCAGACCATTGATCTCCTGGTTGGGCTGGAAGGCCACACCCGGGAATTCGAGGCGTACATATTGCATCACGCCGGAATTATCGCGGGGGTCGTCGCCGCCGTAGAACGTACGGGGGCCGCCTTCGATCTTGGGATTGGTCTGGTTGGTCGGGGCGTTACCCGTCAGGATAATACCGCCCCAGTCGCCCGAGACGCGGTTGCCTGCAGCCTGGTTGGAGGTGAACACGATCGGCTGGCTTTCCGTGCCCTGAGCAATGATCTGGCCGCCCGGTTCAACGATGATGGCGCCCTGCGTGGCTTTGTCGCCGCGGATAACCGTACCAGCGGGGATGATCAGCCTGCCGCCGTTGGCAACGTAAACCCAGCCGGAGAGCAGGTAGACCTGGCCGGCATCAAGGGTCATGGTGGTGGTAATCTCGAAAGGCGTACCGGAAGTTGTGTTCCCGTTACCAAGCGTAGCGGTTGTTGCCGGGTAGGTTTTGTTGATCGGGTCGAACTCGGCCCAGTTCTTGGTCCAGTCATTCGCGCCGTCGAACGCGCCGCGGTACCGGACCGGCGTGAAGAAGGGGTCATCGATCGAGGGTATCTCGGAAGCGCCGAGGCCTTTATCCCAGTAAGAACCGCGCTTGTAAACAGAAGCGGCCGTGAGCAGGAAATTGGGCTTGCCGGATTGTTTGAACGGATCGTTATACCCCAGATCGGCCACTTTGGTCAGCCACTGGTTTTCAAATTGGCTGTCGAGGAACCAATCGCGCTCGGCGGTCGTCGTCCAGCCTGCGAGGCTGTCGTTGACCGTTACATAGAACGGAATCTGCGCGCCTGCAACCACGCTGTTGCGAACCTTGAGGTCGCCGCTCATGGCGTTGGCAACTGAAGGCCCTTCGATGCGAAGGCCCCATTTGTTGCCGGCAAAAACGGTGTTATAGATCTGCAGTTTGGTATTCCTGCGCAGGTGAGCGCCGTGCTGGTGGAGTGCATCGAATGCAGTCGACGTCGTAGCCCTCGGACCGAAAATGCTCACGTTGGAGAATACCGCCGTGGTGTAGGGCTCATCCTGAGACGGGTCGCCTGCATTGATGCCCGGGTTGTAGTTGTCGGATTCGAAGCCGTTGGAGCCGGAAACGTCTGCGATGTCCGGATCGCGGAGGCTAACTGCGAACTGAACGCGACCAGCATAGCCGTAGTCCGTATCAAAATCGTCGTCAAGCCCTTTGTAAGCGATCAGGTATTTGGCGTTCACATTGCCGCCGAACCACTCGTAGGAGTCGTCGCCGGAATAGGAAACCTGGATATGATCCAGAGTCGTGCCGTCGCCGACACCGCCCATGGTCAGGCCGTTGATCTCCTGGTTGGGTTGGAAGGCCACGCCCGGGAATTCCAGGCGGACATATTGCATGGAGCCGGAGTTATCGTGCGGGTCGGTACCGCCGTAGAACGTACGGGGGCCGCCTTCGATCTTGGGGTCGGTCTGGTTGGTCGGGGCATTGCCGGTCAGAATAATGCCGCCCCAGTCGCCGGAAAAACGGTTGCCTGGCGCCTGGTTGGAGGTGAAAACGATCGGGTTGCTCTCCGTGCCTTGTGCATAGATCTTGCCGCCGCGCTCAACGATGATGGCGCCTTGAGTGGCTTTGTCGCCGCGGATAACCGTACCCGCCGGGATGGTCAGGGTACCACCGTTGGTGACGTAAACCCAGCCGGTAAGGAGGTAGACTTTGCCCGCATCCAGCGTCATATTGGTCGTGATCTCGAAAGGCGTACCGGAGGTTGTATTGCCGTTACCCAGCGTAGCGGTCGTAGCCGGATAGGTCTTATTGATCGGATCGAATTCGGACCAATTCGCAGTCCAGTCACCGCTGCTGCCAAAAGCGCCGCGGTAATTGACCTTGGTAAAGAAATCGTCGTCAATGGAAGGAATATCGGACTGCCCCAGCCCTGTATCCCAGTAAGAACCACCCAGCAGTGATGAGCCGCCCTGGAGCTTAAAATCGGGTTTGCCGGATTGCTTGAACGGATCGTTGTAATTCAGGTTGGCTACAGAGACGATCACCTCATTTTCACGCTGTGCGGCCAAAAACCATGCACTTTCGGCGGTGGAAGTCCAGCCGGCCATGCTGTCGGCAGCCGTTACATAGAACGGAATGGAAGCGCCTGCGATCACGCTGTTGTTGATCTTCAGTTCATTGGCCTGTGCGTTGGCTGCCGAGGGCCCCTCGATGCGGATACCCCATTTGTTGCCGGCAAAAACCGTGTTGTAGATCTGCAGCTTGGTATTCCTGCGCAGGTGGGCGCCGTGTTGGTGCAGGGCGTCATAAGGTGTGGAGGTTGTAGCTCTTGGGCCGAAAATGCTGACATTGGAGAAAACAGCTGAAGTGTAAGGCTCGTCGAGGGAAGGATTTCCTGCATTGATGCCCGGGTTGTAGTTGTCGGATTCGAAGCCATTGGAACCGGAGACGTCGGCGATATCCGGATCGCGAAGACTGACAGCGAACTGAACATGGCCGGCATAACCGTAATCCGTGTCAAAATCATCATCAACAGCCTTGTAGGCGATCAGGTATTTGGCGTTCACGGTCCCACCGAACCACTCGTAGGAGTCGTCGCCTGAATAGGAAACCTGGATGTGATCGAGGGTGGTGCCGTCACCGACGCCGCCCATGGTCAGGCCGTTGATCTCCTGGTTGGGTTGGAAGGCCACACCCGGGAATTCCAGGCGAACATATTGGAGCGCCCCGGAGTTATCGTGTGGGTCGGTACCGCCGTAAAAGGTACGGGGGCCGCCTTCGATCTTGGGGTTGGTTTGGTTGGTCGGTGCGTTACCGGTCAGGATGATGCCGCCCCAATCGCCGGAAAAACGGCTGCCGGCAGGTTGATTGGAGGTGAATACGATTGGATTACTGGCTGTGCCCTGAGCGATGATTTTTCCACCCGGCTCCACGATGATGGCGCCTTGAGTGGCTTTATCGCCGCGGATAACCGTACCGGCAGGGATGGTCAGGGTGCCGCCGTTGGCGACATACACCCAGCCGCTGAGCAGGTAAACCTGAGCGGCGTCCAGCGTCATGCTGCCCGTAATTTCGAAAGGCGCGCCGGTGGTGGTGTTACCGTTGCCAAGGGTGGCAGTCGTGGCGGGATAAGTCTTATTGACGGGATCAAACTCAGCCCAGTTGGCGGTCCAGTCGTTCGATCCATCAAAAGCGCCGCGGTACTTCACCTGGGTGAAGAACGCATCCGTAATGGATGGTTGAGCCGAGGACAGGCCGATGAAAGCGGCCAAAAATCCAGCGGTGAGTAATAATTTCTTCATTATTCTAAGATTTGTTAACGATATCAATATGGTTCAGGAAAGCAAAAAACAAGCAACTCTCTGCCTTGTGCATTCAAGGCAGACGACCGTGTATTTCTCGCAATTGTTTGAGCTTATCCGGCGTCTGTGAAATCGGCGCCGGATAAGACCAGCAAGGTTAGGTGATTATCTGATCGTGTAAGTAAGCCCCAGATTGAAAATAGTACCCGGTTTATACGTGAAGTAGGGCACTTCTCTGGTGACTGTTTCCGTTTGGTCCGCTTTTTTGAAATCAAAATTCTGGACCCAACGAATATTATTGTTCAGCAGGTCTTTGATGCCGGCTTTGATCTGGAAGTTCTTCCCGATGCTTTTGATCAATGTGAAATCGAGGGAATTGCGCGGCATTTCCCAGGTGTGCGGATTGGATTGGTCGCCGACAAAGATGATCCGTTTGCCGATCACATTGTACAGGACACTCAGGGTAAGGTTCGCCTTTTCATTCTGCCAGAACAAACCGGCATTGAAAATATAAGGCGATTGGCCTTGCATAACCCGGACAGAATCGCGTTCGTTGGGGTCATTAGTGTTGACCTCGCTCTTGATCAGGGCTGCATTCAGTACCAGGGTGAAATCCCGGAGGAATCCGCTTTCGTTGTTGCCGGTGAGGGTACCCAGGTTTTTCCGGATGTCCAGTTCGACACCCGCACTGTATGCTTCCTGGGTGTTCTCGTATTGGTAGCTCAGGTCGCTGCCGAATACCCGCAGGTGGGCCTCGATGGTGTTGTCAAATTGCTTATAAAAACCACCGATGGTGATGCTTTCGCCGTTAGAAGGATACCATTCGAAACGCAGGTCGTAGTTATTTACATAACAGTTTTTAAGCGCGGTATTACCGTAGATCGAAGCGACCTGTTCGAAGTCGTAATATACAAACGGTGAGACTTCCCGGAATTCAGGCCGGTTGACGCTGCGGCCGTAGGCGAAACGCAACAAGGTTTTTTCCGTAAAATTATAAGTGGTATTCAGGGTAAAGAAGATATCCGTTTTCGGGTTGCTGTACACAGCGGTATCAATGGTCGAGATAAAGGATTCCTGGGTATTGTTTTCAACCCGCGCGCCGGTATACACATTCCATTTGGAGGTTACCGGCAGGTTGAAGGCCAGATATCCCGCATATAATTGATTTTCAGCTCGGTAAGAATCGGATGCAGAAGTTTTTTCTGCAATGCGAATGCCTTTGTCATAGTTGATGTTCTTGTCGGCGAAAATCGTATCCAACGGTTGCTGGAAGAGGGCAGAGGACGGGAAACCGGATTTGATGAAGCCGATGTTCCGTGCGTCGAATTGGCGGCTCTTGTTCTCGATGTATGTGCCGATCTTCAGCTCGGGAATGAATTTCTCACTCAACAGCAGTTTTTGCGAGAAGCTGATGTTGGCGGTGTAGATATTCTCGTCGTTTCCGAGATACAAACGGCCGAAAAGCCGCGGATCCGGATCGCGGGTGAACAGGTAGGTATACGGGAGGTCTTCGCCGGCCGGAACGTAGGACGTCACCCGGCGGGTATCGGGCTGCTTGCGGTTGGCGTAGGCATAACCCAACGTCCAGGAAAGGTTTGCCAGGTCGTTGTTCATTTTATGGGTGCCGCTGAGCTGGCCTGAATACGTGGTCCGGCTTTGATAGAAGAGTTCGGATTGCCGCAGGTCGGAACTGGAAGCGTTGTCATAACCGGTCCGCGTGTTCACATAGGAATCGCCGAATTGGTTCAGGATGTTCCGGAATTCGATCCGCTGGTTGTTGCCGAAGATAAAGAGCCAGTTCATCAGACCGCCAACGCGGACGGAGTTGGTCGAGCGCTGGTTCATGAACTGGTGATTGATATAGGGCTGGTCGGCATTGACATCATAACCGTCGTAGGCCCTTTTGTCACCTTCAAAATAGGTGTAGGAATTGGAATAGTTGAGCGAGGTCAGGTTCCCGATCGAAACCTTGCCGGCCAGGAACCGCCGGGAAAGGGTAATGCTGGCGGATTGGTTAATGCCGGGCGTTTTTTGTTCGGACTCCCAGTCTTTATTGAAAGAACGCCCGATCGTATTCACTTTGTCTTTGGTTTCCGGGGTAGGGTTGTTGACCAGTTCGGAAATGGCCGTCGGAGATTCCGGGTAGCCTGCGGGAAGCGAGCGGGTGCCGTCGTCATAACCGAGCCAATCGGTTTTACCTTTTTTATAGGTCCGGAAATCCTCATTGCCGGTAGCCTGCGAGTTATAGCCTACGCCGTAGGAAAACGAGAGGCTGTTTTCGTCGGCGTTGGATTTTGTAAAGATCTGGATGGCAGCGCCTGCGAAATCTGCCGGAAGTTCCGGGGCGGGCGTCTTATAGATCAGGATCCGGTCGATGGCGTTGCTGGGAATGACATCAAAGGAGAAGGCCCGGATGTCAGCCTCCGAACTCGGGGTGGAAGAATTGTTGAGCCAAACCGAGTTGTAGCGTTCGATAAGGCCGCGGACGATAATGAAGCGGCCTTCGCGAATTGTCACGCCCGGTATCCTCCGAACCACTTCGGAAGCGTCTTTGTCCTGCGATTTGGCGATCTGTTGGTTGGAAATCCCGCTGACCACCATATTGCTGGTCTTCAGGATGTTGAGCAGGGCGACTTCCGTATCCGTTTTGCGGGTGGCCTTGACGGTAACGCTTTCCAGTTCGATGGCGGATTCGCTCATCTGCACATTGACTTCAGCCGTTTCACCGTTCTTTACGCTGACCCTGACGATCTGATTTTCGTAGGATACATAGGAAATGACCAGGTTGTAGTCGCCTGTGGGCACTTCCGGAATTTCATAGTTACCGTCGAAATCGGTAATGGTTCCTTTGTCCGTCCCTTGAATGAGGACGTTGCAGCCGATGAGGGTCTCACCGGACTTTGCGTCTGTTACGACTCCTTTAATGTTGCCTGTTTGGGAAAAAAGAGAAGAAGTACTGAGAATCAGTAAAAAAAGAAATAGTTGACTGCTCTTGAGCATATAGCAAGTGTTGTTTTCTAAAATTCACCGCAAAATTTCAAATAAATGCCCAGCAGACCGGAAAGTATATCTTAATTTAATGTTAAGTTTTGATTAACAGAATGATATATGGCTTACGGGAGTTTTGGTGTCCTTTTTACAGGATATTCCCCGGATGCCCACCCAAGATATTTGGATTATATCGGGTTTCGCCTGGAGCGGAAGGAAGAGGGTTCGAAAATTGAGGAACAAGCCATGTTAAGCCAAATGGTGCGTAAAACCGGAGGCAGGCACCGTTGCGATAAGATCCCGCCTGGTTTTACATTGTCAATATGGGGTGCAAAAGAGCATTTCCAGCCGGAAAACCGGCCGGAAATGCACAAGAATCCAATCGCAAATATGAAATAATCAATGGGTTACCACTTTAACTGCTTTACGGCCGTCGGCCGCGTCCGCCACGACTACCCACAAGCCTGCGGTGAAGTTGAAATCTGTATCCGCATCGGTTTCGATGGCTTTGAGCAGGACGCCGTTGACTGAATAAATCCGCACCACCGTCCGCGATGAAACATTGGAAACATAGATCCTGTCGCCAAAAGCATGGATCCGGACTGCGGATTCCGGCAAGGGGTTATTGACCCGGACAATGTCATTGGCGATCAATTCCGGAAGCGGGTCCCAACCGTCGTTTCCTTTCGTGAAGTTGAAGGTGGTGACGTCTGTGCCATCGGTCAGGACCGGCGAAGTCAGCAAGGTCGACCAGGTTGCGCGCAGCGGGCCATTGTCGACGCCCGAATTTTCGATAGTCCCGTACTCGTACATCATGTTGGATTCGCCGCCCAGGGTGTTTTGCCATCCCAACGGAACGATCAGCGATTGATCCTCGGATCCCGGGAAATCGGAGGTTTCAATCGTGGTATTGAAGAAAACGACCTCGCTGGTGGTTGCCTGCCACGGCCGGCCGAAATAACCCGGTTTGGAACGATAGGCAGATGCCGTTTCGGGCCCTGGAATTGCGGTGGTCACCGTACATTCATACATCAGGAAACCCCGACCGCTGCCTTGCTGGGCCGCCGTGATATAGGATTGATCTCCGTTCACGTCGCTGGTATTCATCGCCAGGTCGGTCTTGTAGAAGACGGCTGTCATGGCCCCGAAAATATAGTCCACCGCCCCCATCGCTGCGCCTTTGTAAACGACAACGCGCGAACCGGCGCCGCCGTAGAAGGAGTCCTGGCGTCCGACAACCCGGCATTTGTTCAACACGGCTTTGTCTGCATTGTTGGCAAATGCGATGGCTGCCGCTCTTTCTACAAAGCTCCTGTTCTGTACGTCGGTATTGCCGTAATCGGTGGGGCGCTCGCCTCTGCTGCCGGATTCCCACATGACCACGACATCTGCTGCCTCTTTGTGCGAAATGTACTGGTTGAAGGAGTTTTCAAAGATGATATAATCCGCCTGGAAACCATCGGCGACTACCAGGACCGTGGTGTTCCAGTAGGAGCCGTTGGTCGTTCCTGCCCCTTTGTTTTCATAAGACAGGTAGCCGTTTTCCTTATTGACCGCCAGTACGTCCGCATTCCATTTCTGGTTATTGGCCATGCTGTAATAATTGTATCCGTGCCCGTAGTAGGAAGTCACCCGGACGGCGCCCGGTTTGATATCCACCCCCTTGTTCAATAGATCCGTATTGGGGGAAACGGCCGCATTTTTAAGGGTCACATCGGGTTGGTCAATGATCAGCATTTCTTCGTAATTGCCCGGATCGATGAGGATGGTCACCCGGTCGCCCTCGTTCCGGTCCATGCGCCGGACGGCACCCAGGGCTTCGTTGATGGTTTGGAAATCCTTGTCCGTCCCCACGGTAAGGGTCGGCTGGTAGGCCAGGGGTGAAAACACGCCTATATTGGTGATATAGGTTGTGGAAGCCCCGGATCCGATCAGAATGGTCGCATAGCCCGGATCAGCGCCCGGATAATCGTATTGCGTCCGTTCCTGAATGCTGGTGCTCTGGGTGTTGGTCGTAACCGGATCGCCGCCTCCGATGGAAAAGTCAGCGGTATAATAATAGGAAACAACGACCCTTTGACCGGGTTTGACCGGGACCTGGATGGTCGCGTCGGCTTTGGCTGCCAGGTGGCCCTTGGCGACTTCGTTTGAAATGGTACCGGCAAATAATAACCCTTTGTAAGCCGGGTCTCCGTTGGCAATGACCCTGTCGTCGAACGGCCAGTTGGTGACCGGCTTGAATTTGAGCGTTTTAGACGCGTCCGCATCAGCTACGGTGAGGTTAGAGGTCAACCCCAGTTCGACCGCGAACGAATCCAACCCGCTGTCAGCAAAGGTATAAGTGCCGCTGCGCAGGGAAATATCGGTTATGCCGTCGAAATGGTAGACGTAGCCCGCTTCATACAGATTGGAGAAGGCGAGTTTCAGTTTGCCCGTTTCCTCTGCTGTAAGGCCTTCCGTACTGATGGTGACAGGATAAACCGGCTTCGGGCTGAAATCGATATCCGCGGATTCGTCCGCATTTCCGATGGTTATCGTGTTTCCCGGGATGTAATAATCATTCACTCCTTCGGCGGAGATGGTGTATTGGATATTGGGTTGGAGGGATACGGAATAGGTGGCGTTATCGGTGTCGATGACCGGTTCGGGTACGTAAATAGCGCCCGCAGCCGGATCCGGCGAATAGGTCAGTGACAGGTTGACGATATCGGCGCCCAGGCCGTTGATCTGGCCGCTGACCGTGTACAACTCCACTTTCTGGATCGTGACGGGATGGTTGGTGGTGGTGTCGGCAACCTCCAGGGACTGATCTCCGGAAATGATGTAACCGTTTGCGCCGGACAGGCTCAGGTCGTAGGCATAACCAGCCGGGAGCTTGACGCTGTACTGGCCGGCGCTCATCATTGAGCTCCAGGATTTTCCGGCCGCATTGGTGAACACGATGGCGAAATCAGCTGGAATGCCGGCCGCCTGGGTGGTATCTACCGCACCTTTCAGGGTAACATAGGTGGCATCCTTCCGGCTGATCCGGTAGTAGCTGGGCTTGCCGAGGTTGTCATACAGGCGATACGCGCCGGCCTTTTGAGCGACAAAATGCAATTCCGTCAGGTCGGAAGGAATTTCAACCACATCGGTTTGCGCGTCCGGATCCGGTACAAAAACAAAATTGATCCGTCCGCCGGCATCCGTTTTGGCGATGACGGTTATTTCGTCGTCCTCATCAAGCGTCAGGCTCATATACCGGTTGATATTGCCGGCGGAGTTGACATAAACCCGGCCGGTATAACCCGGGGCGCTGCTGATGTTCTCGTCGTAGCGGGTCAGGTTGGTGTTGGTCGTCCTCAACCGGTCGTTGGTGCCGCCGATCCAGGCCAGGGCGCCGACATTGAAATTGGGCAGGACGTGGCCGGATGTACCCGGTGTGATGCTCTCATCGTACCAGCCGTTGATGACGTCTTCGTTCAATTGGTTGTTATACAGCGTGGTATCCAATTGGACCGCACCGAAATCCCAGACATCGGTTTTGCCGTTGGAAGGTCCCACTTCCGGTGCGTTTTCAACGTTCAGCCCGTGAAGGTAAATTTCGGCAGTCGGAAAACCGGCGCTTACGAGGGTGGCGGTGACCACGCCTTTGGGGCCGGTATAGGAAAAGTTTCTTGGGAACCCGTCTGCTCCGCCGAGGTTTACAGCGGAGATCGAACCCAGTACATTGTTGTCGGCATCCGTGAACTGGAAAACGGCATCCGCCGCTACCCCGTAGGTGTCCACAATAAAGGTGATGATGGCATCGCCTGCAACGATGACGCTAAAGGAGTTGCCCGGGAAAAATACCCCGCCGTGCGTAGCGTCGTGGTAGCCGAACTGCCTTGCCGCCACATCTGTGTTGCTGTTGATGGTCAGGATGCCGTCATGGCTGACATAGGTCGTATACCGAAGGGCCTGGTAGCTGATCTGGGGAAGTTCGGAGCCGTCGTAGAAGTTGTAGGTATAGGTTTGGCCGGGTTCAGCTTCCGCGGTGATGCTGTTGTCGGCCACTTTTATCAGGTACGAGGCCGGATCGGAGGAAGGATCGGCGTAAGTGATAAGGAGTGAGTCCCCGCTTACGATCACCGTGTCGATATCGCCGGAAAATGAGGGTGAATAACTGTTCAGTTGCTCCCCTCCGAGGTTGATCAGGATGGAGGCCTCCTGGTCGGTGGCACTGATCACGGTGCCTTCACTTAGGGTAACGGTGGCGTTGCTGCCGGGGGCGTCGCCGCTTTCCAGGCCTATTTCCGCGCCGTTAACGGTGATCGTGCCGGATTTTTGCACCCACGGGGTCAGGGTGATTTCATAGGGTACGGGAGCTGTTTCAATATAGGGTACGTAGTTGGTCCCGGTGAAATCCAGGGTGACCGTACCGGCGGATCCAACATACAGGAAATCAACCGTAGAACCGTCGTTGCCGAAATTGCCCGAAGTGGTGGAGGACTGCGAAAGAATGTCAAAGTTGCCGGTATCGCTGGAAACGGAAATGGCGCCGTTGGAATAAATGCTGCCGCCGACCCTTATCCTGGCGTTTCCGGCTACCTGCAGCTTGATCTGATTACCTGTTTTCAGGACGGACCCGTGCTGGGCGCCGTTGTAACCGTATGCATTGCTCGGCCCCACGATGACATCCACCAGCCCCAGGTGGAGGTCATCCGTACCGGTGGTGTTGGTGGGTATGATACTGCCGTCCCGGAAATCGTAATAATAAATGATATTGGTTTCCGCAGTGGTGGCTGCCGCTCCGGATTGAGCCGGGATCACCTCAATGGTCGGCAGGTAAAGGTCGTTGCCGGTCCCGGCAGTCAGGGTGAAGTTGAGCGGGCCGCCTGTGCCGGAATAAACGAAATCATAGGTGTCCGACAGATCATTGGTTACCCGGGTATCTTGCGTCCCCAGGTCACCGGATTCGGCGGCGGTTCCGACCATATTCAAACCGGAATACTGAGAGCCCAGGAACCTCAGGGTACTGCTGCCGGCCACCGTAACGTTGATCTGGCCGTTTACCTTCATGTTGAGCCCGTATTGGGCACTGTGGTAACTGTAATTGCCGGATAAGATCACCAGCCCGTCCGGGCTTTGGCCGGCGCCAATGATCGTTCCGTCCCGGAAGTCATAGAGGGTTGAGTTGGTGATCTGCCCTTGTACCAGAAACTGGCTTAATAACAGGGCAGAGATTAAAAACAGTAATCTTCTTTTCATGTTTTGAGATGAATTTAGGTTGATGAGCGTATTGGAAATATCTTGTTGCCGACCAGGCGCATAGCAAATCCCCTGATCGGGAAAATCATTTTCCGATTACTGCAAAATGAGAAAGCTCCGGCACTGTAATATAGAATGGATGGATCGGGGTCAATGATTCAGCACGGCTGAATCAGGCCCAAAGGTATGCGACCTCGGGTTAAGCGGGCATTCAATATTTACCATTTTATAAGCTAAAAATAACCCGGCTTGAAATTTGTGATGTGCAAACAGCCGTATTGCGGCTTATAGTTTTGAGTAAGGGATAAAAAAACCTTAATCCTCGGTTATGACCAGGAACTGGTCGGTCAGCGGATTCAGGTTTTGTACCAGATAAGCCAGAAATTCGTCGCCGTGCTTCAGGTATAAGGGCAGGAAGTTGTCATGCCTTTCCTGGAGGCCGCCGCCCGGAAAGAGTTTGTCGCGCAGACCCCGGATCTGGTTAATGCTTACCTCGTGTCGTTGTTTTTCAGCCCGGATGAGGCGGGTTTCGATCTGGGCCAGGCTGTTGATGTTTTTGGCTTGCTCGGCCAGCACGGTTTTGACCAGGGTCGGATCAATCGCTTCCGTTTTTTGGGCGATGCCCGCAAAGAGCCGCTCAAGTTCCCTTTTTTCTTCTTCGAGCGAGAATTCGTTACCGGTGTTCTCTGCCAGATATTGTTTGATCAGGGTTTCAGTCTCTGTGAACAGGTCCTCTGTGGTTATACCCAGCTTTTCAACCCGTTTCAGGCTGCCGCTGTCGATCCATAACACGGAATTGCGCCGGACAAGGATAGGGTAGGGTACGCCGAAAAATGCGAACTGTTCCATTCGCTCCAGCCAATAGGCGATTTCTCCGCCCCCGCCGATATAGGCGAGATTGGGAAGAACAACTTCCTGGTAAAGCGGGCGCATAATGACATTGGGGCTGAATTTTTCCGGATGGTTGTCCAGCTCGGCCAGCAATTGATCCTGCGTAAAAGTCAGGTCGGTATTGAGGACCTTGTATACCCCGCCCTCCAGCACAAAACGCTCGCGAAGTTGGTCGCCCAGGTAAAAAAGGTTGATCTCCCGGGCATGGGCCTGTCCTGAAAAACCGGCGGCTTCAAGATTGGCAGCTGCCGTTTCGATGAAAGCCTGGGAAGGTTGTTCGAGCAACTCCTTCCGCACAATGGGAATAAACAGCCGTTTCAGCTCAGGCCGGTTCATATCGGCTATAACCAGGCCGTAGTCCCGGAACAGTTCATTCACCAGATGGATCACCGCCCGTCCATAGGTTTCATGCCGGGTATAGGCCTCCCGGAACAAATGCAT
Source organism: uncultured Lewinella sp. (assembly GCA_937873655.1). Lineage (GTDB taxonomy): Bacteria > Bacteroidota > Bacteroidia > Chitinophagales > Saprospiraceae > JACJYC01. The sequence continues at coordinate 91,615 of CALMYQ010000052.1, forward strand.
GACGGCTTCCGCTCTTGGACTGTCGCCCAGGATCCCGGCCAGTTCATCCAGGACCGGCGCCAGGGTTTTGGTCGACATTTTGCCTACAGGACCGCTTTCACCGCTTTCCCATTTCAGGGGTTTGCCGAAAAGCCAGGTATGGTTGACCTCCTCAAAGTCGTGGTCCTCGGCGCCGCTGACAAAAACCGGGACGACGTGATATTCCGGATAACGTTCGTTCAGGGTCCGGGCCAGGTTGATCGCTGAGGCGATCTTGTAGATATAGTACAACGGGCCGGTAAACAGCACGGGCTGGTGAGCGGTCACTACGGTAAAGGTTTTGGCGTCGGCCAGGGATCGGATATTCTTCGAAACCGAATCGCTTACTTCCAGGTCTTTGTATTGGGCTTGAAGGGCTTGCACCAGCACCTGCCGGTCAACGGGGTATTTTTCCCGTTCACGGATCACATCGGCGAATGCGGCTAAGGTAGGTTCATATTTATAAAAACCCCGGATTCTCGGGTCGGCGGTTGCGTAGGCGATGTCTTTGGCGGATAATTGGGCGATGCCTCCATAGGGCATTGGGTGGATGGTCATGCTGTCGGTCTTGGTTAGCAGAAAGAATTTGTAAATTTGCGGTATTCACAAACCACTTGCGCCTGGCGCCGGTGGAACGCAAAGCCGGTAGCGGTAAAATTTTGTTGAACTACTAAATGCTTTTCGACCGGCTAAAGTTTAAAGGCAAACGAAAATCTTCGCAATTTATCCATAGTGGCAGTTAAAACCGATCCTGAAAAATTACCGGAACTTCTGGCTGATCGCGTGCTCTTCGATGTGCGCACACCTGCCGAATTTGATGCGGGGCATATCCCGGGTGCGGTCAATCTGCCGTTGTTTACCAATGAAGAACGGGCTGAGATCGGGACGATTTACAAACAGGTTGATCCCCGCCTGGCGTTCCTGCGGGGGTTGGAACTGGTCGGACCCAAAATGCGGCAATATGTTGAACAGGCTTCAGCCTCTGCCCCGGACCTGTCGGCAGTCGTACACTGCTGGCGGGGCGGCCAACGCAGCGAGAGCATGGGCTGGTTGCTGGAAAAATCGGGGTTTGACATCACTGTCCTGAATGGCGGGTACAAAGCCTTCCGCCGGCATGCGCTGGAATATTTGTGCGCCCTTCCGCACCCGCTGATCGTACTGGGCGGGTATACCGGAAGCGGCAAAACGGAGGTTCTCCACGTGTTGAAGCGCAAGGGCGAACGGGTAGTGGACCTTGAAGGGCTGGCCCGTCACAAAGGGTCGGCGTTCGGCGCTCTGGGCGAATTGCCTCAACCAACCGTAGAACAATTTGAAAATGACCTTTGGGCTGCTTTCCGCGAAATCCCCTCAACGTTGCCGGTTTGGGTGGAGGATGAGAGCAGGTCCATCGGCCGGGTATATCAACCGGACGGCTTCTGGCGAAACCTGCTGTCCTCGACCTTGATCCAGGTGATCGTGCCGGTTGAATTGCGCGTCGAAAGGTTGGTGCGCGAGTACGGGGCTTTCCCGAAGGAGGACCTGGCGGAAAGTTTTGTCAAAATCTCAAAAAGAATCGGCGGACAACATGTAAAGGCCGCCCTTGAAGCCATCAGCCGCGACGACCTGTCCACCGCCGCGCACATTGCCTTGCAATATTACGATAAAACTTACCAGCATACCCTCGAACGACCCGGCCGGGGTAAGATCATCCGGTTGGAGGTGGATACGAATGACCCGGAAGTGATCGCTGCCAGGGTAATGGAAGCTGTGCTTGAGGCTGGAGATTAGATACTGGATGTTTGCTGCTAGCTCCTGGATACTGCCCGCCGCCGCTCTTGGGAGCTATGGCGGACGGAGGATGCTTGTTGCTGCCAACTGCAAGACCGCCAACTGCCAACTGAAGGACTGCAAGACCGCTAACTGCCAACTAAAGGACTGCAAAACTGCTAACTGCCAACTGAAGGACTGCAAGACCGCCAACTGCCAACTAAAGGACTGCAAAACCGCCAACCTGCCGCTACCTGATGATCGAAATACTCCCCGTTTCCTGCCTTTTAGCCCGTTGCCCGGGAATGACCTCCCATTCATAAGCTACCCGGAAGACATAAACGCCCATCGGCAGGTCGGCTCCTGTCCGGGTTTTGCCGTCCCAGCCGTCATCGGGGTTTTGGGTCTGGAATACCATTTGCCCCCAACGGTCGAAGATCTGCATTTCGAAATTCAGGAATGGACAATCGGCGTAAACCTGGAAGGTATCGTTGATGTCGTCCTGGTTGGGGGAGAACGCATTCGGCTTGTACAACTGGCAAGGACAGAGCCCCTGTTCCAGGTCGATCTCAATATGGTAATTGGCATTGCAGGCGGCGGCGTCTACCTTGAAAACACCCTCCGCTTTCAGGATCCGGTCGGGCTGGTTGAAGCCGTCTTCCCAGGTGTAAACGGCTTGTTTGACAGGCCCTTTGAAATGGAAGGTATCCGTGCAGTTTACCCGTTCCCACATGGGCCAATCCTTGTCTTCAATGGTTGCCCCGCACCTGCGGTTGGTCGGAATGTTCATCGGGGCGGCGGTCACCGACAGGGAATCGCTGACGGTGAAACTCAGGGTGCGGTTGGGCAGGCTTACTGCTGAAGCGGCTGGTTGGGTCGGGTTGTCCTTGCTGGATTCAAAAACTTCCGTGACGCATCCCAAAGCTACATCAGGCGTAAATTTGACGGTATAATCCAGATGTGACTCGCCGAAATAGGTGCCTTTGATCGCAATGCCGTCGTCGGGCAGGTAGGTTACGGCGGGCGCCTTGAATTCGCCGAGGTCGTCCAGATTGAACCGGTATTGTTTGACGATCTGACCTTGTCCGTTCAGTACCATGGCGAATGGCGAGGTGGCGGTTGTTGCCGTTCCTTCAGGCGGGAATGCATTGACCATCACCAGATTTCCTTTTTTATCGGCGGCCAGGGCGGAAGGTGTAAAAAAGGCGGAAACCAGCGGAGAAACCCAGCTTACGGCGCCTGCCTGGTTGAGTCCGACTACGTAATGGGTGTGTTCCATGCCGGATCGCACGTCAAAGGCGAATCCGTCGCCGGGTGTAGCCAGATTGGAAAAATTGCTGGTCACCGGGTTGAGGTCATTAAACCGGACGGACCACTCCACCGCTCCGTCGGCTGACAGGAGGAAGAAGATATTGCCTGACCTGCAGAACAATTTACCTTCCGCATTAACGGTCATATCGCCCCCGCCGTCCTCCAACCCGTAGGCCCTCGACCAGATGGGCAGGCCGTCGCCGTCGGTTCGCATCGCGTAGTGCCTCGGCTGGTTGCCGTCCAGATAAACGCCATACAGGAGGATGTCCTCGCCGTCGATCCCGATTGCACCGACGTCGTCGTAATCCGATGCGTCATAGGTTCTGAAATAAACCACTTCGCCTGCCGGATCGAGCCGGACCAGGAAAATATCCTGATTGCCCGTTGAACCCGCGGCAACCACATCTCCCGAAGGAAGGGAGGCTACAGCCTGGAAGAAAAGGGCGAAATCAGGATGGCTCATGGCCCTGGCCCAGCCGATCGTACCGCAGGTGTCGTACCGGGCGAGGTAGAAGCCGTGTTTGCTGCTGCCTTCCGGGGGGCGCCGGAGGTCGTTGCCGGTGATGAAACCGCCGTCCGGCATGGCGGCGATCCGGCTGTTGGCCCAGGTTTCTACCTGGCCGAAAAGATCGAGAAAACTGCTTTGCCCGTAAAGGGAACGGTCGTCAGGCGCAAACAGCAATAGCAAGAAGCAACAAGCAGCGTAGCAGACTTTCATGATAATTATGCGTTTTTGGGCAATTTTTCACTGGTTGTTTGGGCAGGATGTAAGTAAGGGGGGAAATGCCTCAGGGGAGGTCAGGAGTAATTATCAATTGGTCTGCAAAAAAAGTGAAAGGGGGAACATTCATGATATGAAGTTCGGTTACAGGCTTTTTGAGGGATGACTCGCTGATTTCCTAATGCAATAACCCGTCATGAAAACGAGGCAAAATTAAAGATTATTACCTTTGCCCACAGTACATTTACGGACCGGCAGGCTCGCCCTGAAAAGGGGGCCGATCCGGTCTGCCAACGGTTGTTATATGAAAAAAAAGGTAATTTTTCTGGACAGGACCCACCCCGTTTTGCAGGAAACCCTGGACCGTGCCGGGTACCATTGCACGGATGCTTCTTCCCTGAGCAGATCGGAGGTACTGGAGGTCATGCCCGATTTTGAAGGACTGATCGTCCGCAGCAGGATCAAGATCGACCGGGAATTGATGGAAAGATCGCCCAAACTTGAGTTCATAGGCAGGAGCGGGGTAGGGCTGGAACATATCGACCTTGACTGTGCCGAAGAACGCGGGATCGCCGTCCTGCCCAGCCCGGAAGGAAGCCGCAATACCGTCGGGGAGCATACGATCGGGCTGCTGCTTTGCCTGCTCAATAACCTGGCCAGAGCGGACCGGGAGGTGAGGAAAGGCGAGTGGATCCGCGAGGGAAACCGCGGGGTGGAACTCCAGGGTCTTTGTGTCGGGATCATCGGTTACGGCAATATGGGAACGGCTTTTGCAAGGCGATTGTCGGGATTTGGATGCCGGGTATTGGCCTATGACAAATTCAGGGATTCCTGGGGAGATGCGCATGCGGAAGAAGCGGCTATGGAAACCCTGTTCGAACTGGCGGACGTGGTCAGCCTGCATATACCCTACAGCCCGGGTAACCGGTATCTTGCAAATGCGGCCTGGATGAACCGGTTCCGGAAAAACATCTGGCTGGTCAATACGTCAAGGGGGATGGTGCTCAATACGGCTGATCTGGTGGACGGCCTGCAAAGCGGCAAGATCAGGGGCGCCGCGCTTGACGTGATCGAATACGAAGAAATGTCTTTTGCCCACCTGGATACCGATCGACTGCCTGCGCCGTTCCAATACTTGCGGCAGGCGCCGAATGTGGTTTTGAGCCCGCATATTGCCGGGTGGTCTGATCGTTCGGAATACGGGCATGCACTGGCCCTGGCCGAAAAGATCACTGCTTCCTTTGCTGCTGAAAACTGAGAAAGGCTCAGAAAGAAAGACCTTTTTCCCGTTTCAGGTACGTCAGCGCGAACCGGATCTTGTGGGGCTCCATTTCTTCCCGGAGCAGGTATTGCACGTCGCGGATCCGGACCGGCGGTTCGATCAGCTTGAGCGTCTTTTGTACGGCGTTGATCTCATATTCGGATATAAACTGGTATACGTCCACCGGTTCCCCTTTTTCATAGACCTGGACCAGGTGCGAAAGTATGGTTGAGGGGGTCAAGGACCGGTCGGCCGCTATCTTTTCGATCGGATGCCCTTGTTTGAACAGTTCGTAGGTGAGCCTGTAGGTCGATCCGGTGAATTGTTCCGAGTTGCGGGCCAGGAAACCCTGGATCTCCTTCAGGAAAATGTCGCCGTACTGTTCCAGCTTCTTTTCTCCGATGCCGGATATCCGCCGCAATTCATCCAGCGCCATTGGTTTGGCGGCGGCCATCTCCTCCAGGGTGGCGTCGGTGAAGATGATGTAAGGCGGCACGCCATTCTTCTGGGCCAGTTTCAGCCGGGTCTGGCGCAAGGCTTCGAACAGGTCGTCCCGGACGCGTTCGCGCGGCACGGTGAACTGGACCTTGGTTTTCTCTGACTCTATCCGTTCCCGGAAGGTATTCATCTGGACCAATTCCACCTTTTCCCCTTCAAAGAGCACCCGGTGGGCTGCCGCTGTCAGGTGGAGGGTATGGCCCTGGTCGTGGGCGATCTCCAGATAACCCAGGTTGATCATCTGGGTCAGAAAACTCAGCCAGTCGCTGGAAGCAATATCCCGTCCGGCCCCGTAGGTTTTGATCTTGTGGTATCCTTTTTCGATCAGTTCCTTGCGCTGGGCGCCGCGCAGGATTTCGATCAAAACGCGCGTACCGACGGATTCCCCGAGCCGGTAAACGGCAGAAAAGGCCTTTTGGGCGGGGATCGTCCCATCGAATCGCGCCGGCGGATTTTTGCAGATATCGCAGTTGCCGCAATCCTCGTTCAGCTCTTCCCCGAAATAGCTCAGCAGGATGCGGCGCCGGCAGGCCAGGGCTTCTGCGTATTGTTGCATCCTTTCGAGCTTGGCCAGCTGGAGGTCCTCGTTGCCGCTGCCGTTTTTCATCAGGATATCTCTGAGCATCATCACATCCTGGAAACTGTAAAAGAGGAGCGTGTCGGCGGCAGTCCCGTCACGGCCGGCCCGGCCGATCTCCTGGTAGTATCCCTCAATATTTTTGGGCAGGTTGTAATGGATGATCCATCGGACATTGGATTTATCGATGCCCATGCCGAAGGCGATGGTAGCGCAAATGATGGGAATGCGGTCGTTGATAAAATCTTCCTGGACTTTCGAGCGGTCCTCCGCCGTCATCCCGGCGTGATAAAATGCCGTGCGGTACCCGGCCTGTTGCAGGTTGGCCGCCAGGGTTTCCGTGTTTTTGCGGCTCAGGCAATAGATGATCCCGGGTTGATCCTTTCTTTGGCGGATGAAATCCAGGATCTGCTGAAGCCGCCGTTGCCCGGGGCGGACCTCCAGGCTCAGGTTGGGGCGGTCAAAAGAGGCAATGAAAATTTCCGGGTTGTTCAGGTTCAATTGCTGCACGATATCCTTGCGGGTCAGCTTATCGGCGGTTGCCGTCAGGGCGACGATCGGCACCCCTGGAAATTGCTCCTTCAGGAACCTGAGTTGGGTATATTCCGGCCGGAAATCGTGCCCCCAGGCCGAAATGCAGTGCGCTTCATCGATGGCAAACAAGGTTGGGCGGACCTTCTGGATATACGGTAAAAAGCTGGAGGAAACCAGTTTTTCGGGGGATACATACAACAAATTGAGCCGGCCGAACAGGTACCGGTCCTCAATTTTGCGCTGTGTTTCCGGATCCTGCGAACTGTTGAGGAATTCCGCCTTTATGCCGTTCGCCTTTAGGGCTTCGACCTGGTCCTTCATCAGGGAGATCAGCGGCGAGACCACAACGCAGGTACCGGATAACAACAGTGCGGGGATCTGATAGCAAACGGATTTGCCGCCGCCGGTAGGCATCAGAACTACTGCATCCCGCTTTTCCAGCAAGGCCGTTATCACCTCGGCCTGCATGGGCCTGAAGGCGTCATATCCGAAATACTGCTTGAGCGCGGCTATCGCTTTCTGAAGATCCATTCAAAAAAGGATTGATGCTGTAAAGGTCCGAAAGAATGCCTTAACTTAAAATTTAATTTTTGTTTTTTAAAATTTTAATAAAAACAATTAATTAGCAAAAATACACCTTTAGGATCGGTGAATTAATAAGTGTCGCTTTTTATAGGTCAGGCATTTTGATTCTAGCCAAGGCATGGGTTCCCGACCTTAGCCATAGCTAAGGGAGGCGGTTCCATAACATGAGCAAGCGATCCCAACGGGTGAATGTTCGGTGAACATTCAAGCGCGCGAACCGCTCGCGGATGGGATGCAAGGAGCAAAAGGCCTCCTAGGAAAGTGGACAGTTATTATTTCAGCGGTCCTTAACACCTTACTTTTGGCCGAAACCGGCAAAATTACAGGTGAATCGCCTACCTTTGGGCTCGTGAAGAAAGATCAGCGGAACCTGCAAAATCAAAAAGCATGACCTTTAAACATTTCGCCTTTTTATTAGCCGCCCTTGTTCTTTTTGCGGCATGCCGGACGGGGAAAGAAACGGCATCCGTCGCGACCGATAAACAGTCCGAAACCAAAAAGACCGCAATCGACCCCAAGAAGGAGCGACCGGCCGATCTGACGGAAAGACCCGCACTGGATGATCCGCCCCCCCCGGGCGCAAAGCCCAAGGATGCCGAACAGGAACAAATGGGCAAATCGGTGCTGAATAAATGGGTCGCCGATGCCAATCAGGGGCAGACCCTTGCCGTCAATGTCCAGAAAGGAGGCGGCATCCTGGACCTGGGGCTGGTCAGCCAACCGTATTTGGACCCGCCCGCCGCAAAACCCGGAAGGGTCGTGGTGGACCTTTGCGTGAATAAGGACGGTTCGGTGTCTTCCGCCAAATACCAGTCTGCCGGATCGACCTCGCGGAGCAGGGTGCTGATGAATTACGCACTGGATTACGCCAAAGGCTGCCGGTTTCAGGAATCGTTTGCCGACAAAACCTGCGGCTCGCTTACGTTCAGCTTTGAGTAAAAACCTGGTCAGTACGTGAAGAAAATTATTGTGGCCATCGACGGTTATTCTTCCTGCGGCAAGAGTACGCTTGCCAAAGCCCTGGCAGGTCGTCTGGGCTACGCCTACGTTGACTCCGGAGCCATGTACCGCGCCGCTACCCTTTATTTGCTTCAGCACGGGATCGGTATTGAGGAAGAAGGTGCAATCGAAGCGGCGTTGGATGACATCCATATCCGTTTCGAACGCAACCCCAGCGGCAACCGGACCCTGCTCAACGGCGAAGATGTGGAAGAACAGATCCGGAGCATGGAAGTCTCCGCTGTTGTCAGCGAGGTTTCCGCCATTTCGCCTGTTCGCAGGGCCATGGTCCGGCAACAGCAAAATATGGGCAAACACAAAGGGATCGTCATGGACGGCAGGGATATCGGTACGGTTGTGTTCCCGGACGCCGAACTCAAGATCTTCCTGACGGCGGCCAAAGACATCAGGGTCGCCAGACGATACCGGGAGCTGACGGCCAAAGGGATCGATATTTCTCTTGACGAAGTTGAGGAGAACCTGGCTCACCGCGACCTCATCGACTCAACCCGGGACGACAGTCCGCTGCGCCAGGCTGAAGACGCGGTCGTACTGGATAACTCGCGCCTCACTCCGGAACAACAATTGGATCGGGCTTTTCAATTGGTTCACGCAATTGCCGGCGCCGCTACATGAATACATCAACCTTAAGACGGGCATATCCGGTTGCTTTTTCCATGCTGATCCTGATCCTGGGCGGAACGGGGTGTAACCAGGATCGTCGCATGGATGCCGTCAATCTTTCGTTTGAAAGCGCCTCAGGGTTGTACAGCGAATGGATGCCTTCGGCTCACGGTTTGATCTCTCCGGAGGAACTGACCGGCGCCATCCGTACAATGGATTCCCTTGAGCTCGTTCTGAAAGGGCTTGACCAGGCCAGGCTCTCTGCCAAAGCCAGACAATCCTATCCCGAGGTTGCCCGCAAATGGGAGGAGAAAGCAAACCGGTTCCGCCAGCTCAGATCGGACCCTACGCTCTATAATCTGGGCGGAGAGCTTCAGCGCGTGATCGCCGATCCGGGCCTCAGTCCGGCCGGCAAGATCACCTATATGAAAAAGGCCCTGAACAATGCTCCCGATTTTTACCGGTTTGCGCGGTTGAGCCTTTCCCGGCCGGCGTACGAACGGTTTCCCCTGGCTGTGCAAAAACAGCTGCTCACACTTCATTTTCTGGATGTTGAACTGGAAAGCGGTCTGCAGGAACTGGGCGCCGGAGATGAATTGGTCAACGAATTGGGCCAACTGGCCGCCAGGGCGCGGATCGCGGTGAAGGATTATATCGGTTTCTGCGAAAGCCGGACCTGGGCCTACCAGGACAGCTTATTGAGAGCACCAGGCGGATAGCATCCCAAATCAAGAGGCCGTTCAATAAAGTGTTTTTCACGCGAAAAGACGCAAAGTTCTGATTTTCATCACGATGTGCGCGCTAAAATCCCATTGACACAAAATTCTGAACAGTCTCGCAAATCAACCTCCGGCCGCAATAGCTTCGGTGAAGCCGGCAAATCCTCAGTTCCTCAGTTCCTCCCCCGACCGCCGGAGCTCATCAGGAGCGAAGGAGGTAATTCCTCAATTCCTCCAACTAACCCCCTATGCAACGCCATCACCTGCCCGATAATGGACCTTGTCCCGTCATTATAGATGACATAATCCGCTAACTTAAGTTTTTCCTCTTCCGGCATTTGTTGGGTGACCCGGTTCATGACGGTTTCCCGGTCGACGCCGTCCCGGGTCATAACACGTTGCAAACGCAATTCCAGCGGCGCGTAAACGGTGATCACCTTATCCAGGAATTTGTAGGACCCGCTTTCAAACAACAGGGCCGCCTCTTTCAGGGTATAGGGCACATTGGCCTGGGCCTCCTGCCATTCAAAGCCGTCACGGAGCACTGCCGGGTGGACAAGGGCATTGAGCCCGGACAGTTTTTCAGGGTCGGTAAAAGCAATTGAGCCGATGAATTTGCGGTTGAGGTCTCCGTTTTCAAGATAAGCCTGTTCACCGAATAATCCGGTGATCCCGGATTTCAGGTCCTGGTCGTGATTCATCAGCCATTTGGCCCGGTCATCGGCGTAATAAACAGGGATGCCCAGTACCTCGAAAATGCGACAAACACTGGATTTGCCGCTCCCGATTCCGCCTGTAATGCCGATATGCAACATAAGGTTACCGCGAGTTTGATTGATTGAAAAACATTCCCAGATTAAAAAAAGTTACCATGTCCGTTTGGTGGGAATGAATATTTTACTAAATTGGTAGCGCAACAAATTATTTTTTGCATATTCTGCCGTTGGCGGAACACCTAAAGCCCGTTTTTGGCTTAGTTCCCTTTTTTTTTGCTCTTCTCTCTTTTTCAAATTATTTGTATTTTTGCCGGGTAATTAAAATCGATTCCATGGCAAAACTCAGAACGAATCATGCCAGGCAAGGCAAGAAAGGCAGCTCGGGCATGATCGTTAAAGTTGGCATTTTCGGCGCTTTGCTGAGCGCGCTGCTCTTTCTATTCAATCGTTTTTCAGGCAATTCTTCTCCGGAAACCACTTCCGGTGACGATTATTCCGCTGAAGAATATTTCCTGCCCACTTCCACCACAGGTGAGGTCGTCAATCACCGGTTTTACGCGCTTTCCTACAACGAAAAGTACGAACAAGCCGAATGGGTTGCCTATATCCTGAAAAAGGAAAACCTGGAAAAACCCTGGAACGATCGCTCGGACATCTTCCTGCCCGATCCGGACGTCAAAACCGGCTCCGCTACCCCGGATGACTATAAAGGATCCGGCTATGACCGCGGGCATCTCGCACCGGCTGCCGATATGGCCTACGATCCGGAAGCCATGAAAGCCTCTTTCCTGTTGAGCAATATCTCCCCGCAGTCCCGGAATTTCAACAAGGGAATCTGGCGAGAGCTGGAGGAACTCACCCGGAGCTGGGCCAAAAAATGCGGCAGCCTGTACGTCGTTACCGGGCCTGTACTGACCTTTGATCCTAAAGGGACCATCGGAGAAAACAAAGTGGCCGTACCGGCTGCTTTTTACAAAGTGCTCCTCGACCTGGAAAAACCCGAACAGAAGGGCATCGCCTTTATACTTCCCAATGAGGTCAGCTTTGAACCCTTGTACGAATACGCTACCTCGATTGACGAAGTAGAAAAGCTTACAGGGCTCGATTTTTTTCCCGAATTGATGCCTGCTGACCTGGAAGCTTCGCTGGAAGCCAATTTTAACCTAGATTTGTGGGAATTCAGCAAACAGAAATTCCAGGACCGAACGGAAAAATGGAATACTCAACAATAAGCAAAAATGTCTAAGAAAGCCGAATTTATCCAGGTCATCCAAAACGGGTACACTTTCAAAGGCGGGTCAATCGACCTGGGCGCCGCTATGCTGGAAGGCGAAGTGATGACCAATACCCTGGTCAAATTGCCCCTCCGGATGTTCAACCGCCACGGCCTGATCGCCGGCGCAACGGGCTCCGGTAAGACCAAAACCCTGCAAATACTGGCCGAACAGCTTGCCGCCAAAAGCGTGCCTTCCTTGTTGATGGATGTCAAAGGCGACCTTAGCGGGATCGCCGTGCCCGCCGTCAGCAATGCCAAGATAGAAGACCGGCACGCCAAAATCGGCTTTCCCTTTGCAGCAGGCTCCAGCCCGGTGGAATTCCTTTCCCTTTCCGGTGAAAAAGGCGCACGTCTGCGGGCAACGGTCTCCGAATTCGGCCCGGTCCTGTTTTCCAAAATGCTGGGTTTGAACGATACCCAGTCAGGCGTCGTGGCTGTCCTCTTCAAATATTGCGACGACAACAACCTGCCGCTGCTGGACCTGAAGGATTTCAAGAAGACCATCCAGTTCCTGACCGGCGAAGGCAAAGACCAGATCCAGGGTGAATACGGCCTTATTTCTACGGCAACCGTCGGTTCCATTATGCGCAAGATCGTAGAACTGGAACAACAGGGCGCCGATATCTTTTTTGGCGAACGCTCCTTCGATGTAGCCGACCTTTGCCGCCTGGACGAGTCCGGAAAAGGCGTGGTTTCCGTGGTGCGCCTGACAGATATTCAGGACCGGCCCAAACTGTTCTCCACTTTCATGCTGCAATTGCTGGCCGAGATCTATTCCACCTTTCCGGAAGAAGGCGACCTGGACCAGCCCAAACTCGTCATTTTCATTGACGAGGCTCACCTGGTCTTCGACGAAGCCTCCGATGCATTGATGGACCAGATCGAGGCCATCATCAAACTTATCCGCTCCAAAGGAGTCGGCATTTTCTTTGTCACCCAGAACCCGGCCGACGTACCGGATGCGGTGCTCAGCCAGCTCGGCCTCAAAATTCAGCACTCCCTGCGGGCGTTTACCGCCAAAGACCGGAAAGCCATCAAACTGGCTGCCGAAAACTACCCGGAAACCGAATTCTATGATGTCGATCAGTTGCTGACCGAGCTCGGTATCGGTGAAGCGCTGGTGACCGCCCTGAATGAAAAGGGCATTCCCACACCGCTGGCGCATACCATGCTCCGGGCCCCGCAATCCCGGATGGATGTCCTGACCGACGATGAGATCAACAACATCATCAAAAAATCTTACCTCATTAAGAAATACAACGAGGTCATCGACCGAGAGAGCGCCTATGAGATCCTGACCGGAAAGATCGAGGAATTCCAGAAAGAAGAGCAACAGGAAGAATTGCGCAAGCAACGGGAAAAGGCCCGGACCACCACTTCAGGTCGACGGCAAAAATCCACCCTCGAACAGGTGATCTCCAATCCAACTACCCGCCAGATCGGTCGCACCATCGCCCGGGAACTGACCCGCGGACTGCTGGGGGTCCTCGGGATCAAATCCACCTCGCGGCGGCGGTAGAAGGGCGGAAATGCAAAATGTAAAAGAAAAAATTCAAACTGTAAAAACAGGGCGGCCGTGCATTTTGGGAGTGCCCGTTGTAAGGAGACTGTTCAAAAAATGGTTCTCACGCAAAGACGCAAGGACGCAAAGGTTTGATTTTCATCACGCTTTGCGCGCTTAAAATCAGGTGGACACAAAATTTTGGACGGCCTCGTTGTAAGGAAACTCCGGGAATATCCGGCATCAATTTAAAACGAACGCCCCCGGCGATGGTCCGCCCTCAGCAGATGGGCCGTTAAGAAATTGGCCGGAATGGAGTGGCCGCACAGAATACT
>CALMYQ010000053.1 GCA_937873655.1 uncultured Lewinella sp.
TCTTCCGGGAAATGCGACGGAAAATCTTCCGGAAAATGCGACGGAAAATCTTCCGTCGCTACTTAGGACTTACAACTAATGACTTACGACTAAAATATGGAATATACCAGCAGACGCTTCCAACGCATCCTCATCGCCAACCGCGGTGAAATCGCCATCCGAATCATGCGCGCCGCTTCGGAACTCGACCTCCGGACCATCGCCATCTATACCTACGAGGACCGCTATTCCCAACATAAGATCAAAGCCGACGAAGCTTACCAGATCGGCGACAAGGACGACCCCCTGAAGCCCTATCTGGACATCGAGGCCATCATCCAGCTCGCCAAGGACAAGAAAGTGGATGCCATCCACCCGGGTTACGGCTTCCTGAGCGAGAACGTGGAATTTGCCCGCCGCTGCGAAGAGGAAGGCATCGCGTTTGTCGGGCCCCGCTCAACGGTGATGGAACAATTAGGCGACAAAGTGGCCGCCAAAAAACTGGCCAGGAGCGTGCAAGTTCCCCTGATCGAGGACAGCCGCGACCCGCTGACCAACCACGAAATCGCCCTGACGGAAGCCCGCCGCATCGGGTACCCTATCATGATCAAAGCGGCAGCCGGCGGCGGCGGCCGCGGCATGCGCGTAGTGCGCAACGACGAAGAACTGGTCAGGGAATACCGCGAAGCCCGCGGAGAAGCCAAAACCGCTTTCGGCGACGATACCGTGTTCCTGGAAAAATTCATCGACAACCCCAAACACATCGAAGTCCAGATCCTGGGCGACAATTACGGCAACATCGTCCACCTGTTCGAACGGGATTGCTCCGTCCAGCGGCGCTTCCAGAAAGTGGTGGAAATCGCACCCTGCATTTCCCTCTTGCAGGAAACAAAGGACAAACTCTACGGATACGCCCTGAAACTGGCCGCTGCAGTCAATTATAACTGCGCCGGGACCGTAGAATTCCTGGTTGATCAGGCCGAAAACATCTACTTCATCGAAGTCAACCCCCGCATCCAGGTAGAGCATACCATCACCGAAGAGATCACCGGCATCGACCTCGTCCGCACCCAGATCCTGGTCTCCATGGGCTACCCGCTGGCCCACCCCACCATTGCCATTCACACCCAGCAGGATATCCGCTTTGAAGGGTTCGCCATCCAATGCCGGCTCACCACCGAAGACCCTTCCAACGATTTCAAACCGGATTATGGCACCCTCGTCGCTTACCGCAGCGCCGCCGGCATGGGCATCCGCCTCGACGCGGGCAGCGCCTACGCCGGCGCCAGGATATCGCCCTATTTCGACAGCCTGCTCGTGAAAGTGACCGCCTGGGGCCGGACCCTCAAAGGCGCCTCCCAACGGCTCCACCGGGCCTTGCGCGAATTCCGGGTGCGCGGCGTCAATACCAATATCGGATTCCTGCTCAATCTGCTGCAGGACGAAACCTTCCAGAACGGCCTGGCGACCGTCAATTTCATCAAGAACAACCCCCAACTGCTGGCCCAACCCAATTGGCAGGACCGGTCGACCAAAACCCTGCGCTACCTCGCCGAGGTGATCGTCAACGGCAACCCCGACGTCAAGTTCAAGGACAAGGACCGGGTTTTCCTCCCGCCCCACGTCCCGCCCGTACCCGACCCTCACGCCCCGATGCCCGAAGGCACCCGCGACAAATTGAAACAACTCGGCGTACCGGCTTTCTGCAATTGGCTCAAATCGGAAAAACAGATCCATTATACCGATACCACCTTCCGCGATGCGCACCAATCGCTGCTGGCTACCCGGATGCGAACCCAGGATATGCTGGCGGTGGCGGAGAGTTTTGCCCGCCATCACGCCGACAGCCTGTTTTCCATGGAGGTCTGGGGCGGCGCCACCTTCGATGTGGCCTACCGGTTCCTCAAGGAAGACCCCTGGGAGCGCCTGCGCAAACTCCGTAAAGCGATCCCCAACATCATCTTCCAGATGCTGCTGCGCGGTTCCAACGCCGTGGGATACACCGCCTACCCCGACAACCTGATCATCCGGTTTGTCGAAGAGGCGGCCGAAGCGGGCATCGACCTGTTCCGCATTTTCGACTCCCTCAACTGGGTAGACGCCATGCGGGTGAGCATCCGGACCGTCCGGGAGCGCACCGGCTCCATCGCGGAGGCCTGCCTTTGTTACTCCGGCGATATCCTGGATCCGGACAGGCCCAAGTTCAACCTCCAATACTACCTCGACCTGGCCAGGCGCCTGGAAGACGAAGGCGCGCACATCATCGCCATCAAGGACATGGCCGGGCTGCTCAAACCCCAGGCCGCCGAACTGCTGATCAGCCGCCTGAAAGATACCGTCAACCTGCCCATCCACCTGCATACTCACGATACGTCGTCCATTCAGTCTTCTACCTACCAGAAGGCGGTCGAGGCCGGCGTCGATGTCATTGACGTCGCCATCGGGGCGCTGTCGGGACTGACCTCCCAGCCCAATTTCAACTCGGTAGTGGCCATGATGCACGGGCATGAGCGCGAGAATCCGGTGGACCTGAAATCGCTGAACGCCTTTTCCAATTACTGGGAGAACGTGCGGCAGTATTATTACCCGTTCGAAACCGAGCTCAAGGCCGGCACCGCCGAGATCTATGAACATGAGATCCCGGGCGGGCAATACTCCAACCTGCGGCCCCAGGCCAGAGGATTGGGGCTGGAAGACCAGTTTGAAAAGATCAAGGAAAATTACCGCATCGCCAACGAGCTGTTCGGCGACATCATCAAGGTCACGCCCTCTTCCAAGGTGGTCGGCGACATGGCCCTGTTCATGACCTCCAACGGGCTGACGAAGGAAGACGTGTTGAACCGGGGCAAGCCCCTTTCCTTCCCGGACAGTGTGAAAGCCATGATGCGCGGCGACCTGGGCCAGATCGAAGGCGGATTCCCCAGGGACATACAGGATATCGTCCTCAAAGGGGAAAAACCCTACACGGACAAGCCCAACGCCCATATGGAGCCCATTGATTTCGAACAGGAAGAAAAGCTGTTTGAGGAGCAATTCGGCGAAAAACCCGATATCCTCAACTTGCTGTCCTGGAAATTATACCCCAAGGTCTACCGCGATTTCCGGGAGCATTACGACACCTACGGCGCGGTCAGCAGCCTGCCGACACCGGCTTTCTTTTTCGGGTTGAAGCCCAACGAAGAGATCATTGTCACCTTGTCGCCGGGCAAGGACATCACGATCCGGTTCCTGAACGTAACGGAACCCGACGACCGGGGCAACCGCATGGTGATCTTCCTCCTGAACGGCCAGACCCGCATTGTGTCCGTTCGGGACCACCGCATAAAGGCGGAGATCGCTCCGAACCGGAAGGTATCGGGCAAGAACGAGGTCGGTTCGCCGTTGCAGGGGAACCTGTCCAAAATCCTGGTGAAGGAAGGCGACGAAGTCAGGGTCAACACCCCGTTGTTCGTCATTGAGGCGATGAAGATGGAGAGCACCATTACATCCCCGGCGGAGGGGGTCGTCCGGAAGATCCACCTGAAGGAAAAAACGATGGTGGAACAGGACGACCTGGTGGTGGAACTGGGGGTTGGGGCTTAAGCCTTATTTTGGTCTAGTTCTTTGAGCGGGGGGAGCCCAACGTCAAACAAGGGTTTAACGCCCTTTTAGCAAAACTCAACATGGCCGGTTGCTCTCCGGCTGATCAGAATGTATAAATGAGCAGAGTGGGAGACTTGGAAAACGGGTGAAGAGCAACACCTCTCACCCTCTCACCCTCTCACCCTCTCATTATTTGCAGGGTCAGAAATAATCATTTTCAAGTGCGTACCGGTACAACTCGAAGGTGCGCCTGACACCGAGCTTTTTGCGCATCCGGCTCAACTGGGTCTGTACGGTATTGGTGCTGACGTTCAGCTCTGCCGCTACCTGAGCGATGACCGGTTTTTCGGCCCATAACCGGAGGATTTCAATCTGATGGTCGGTAAAGTTTTTTTCGGGTAAAGAGCTTATTGCTGATTTCATATTGAACCGATTTTAGGCCCGCATCAGCTTGAAAAATATCTGCTTCTTACGGAAATCGGTTTTGAGCGAAACAGATATTGCCTTGGCGGACCCTGAGTTTAGTAAATGTGGTCTTGGTTAAAGACGGTTCCCCCATACGTATATTTGTTCCCTTCTAACTGGAATTGTCATTTATTTCTGTTACAGCAAAGTTAACGGCGTGCGCAGGTCTGGTCAAGGGACTATTCTGTTAAATTTTCCCGCACTTTTCCAGATAAAAATGTAAATTTGGCGGTTGCATATCCCGTTAAATGATCCAGATCATGGACGAAATGATTTCTTTAGGCCAAACCCTTGATTTCTTTCAAAACCTTGATAAAAAGGAAGTTAAGCAATTTATCAAGTTTCTGAATTCGCCGTTTTTCGGCGCCCAGCCTGCACAGATCAACCTGGTTATTTTCCTGAAAGATTTTCCCGACGAAACAAAAACCGAATTTTCCATTTCCGAACTGTACGACATCTTATTTCCTGAAGAATCGGGGAACTCAGGAACAAAGCTTGCATTCCGCAGGAAAAAACTGTTCAATACCTTCTCCGACCTGAACCTGAATTTCCAGAAATTCATCGCTGTAACGGCGCTTGAGCATGACCCCCTCCAGCAGCAATATTACCTGGTCAGGCGGTACGCCAGAAGCGACAACCCGAGGCTTTACAGAAAAGCGCTGAATGCATTTGACAGCCTTATTCCCCGGGAAAGAGACGGCTTCAAGCGCCATATGGCCCGGTTCCAGTATTTCGATTTCCTGTTTTATGCGCCGTTGAACGACCCTTTTCACAAGAAACATACAGAGGGCCTGCTGAAGGAAATGGCCCATGAACTGGAAACGTCTTTTTTATACCTCCGCATGGATCTGTTTTGCAATTGGCTGTACCGCGGAAAAATCGTACAGGGAAACCTTGCCCAGGAAGAGATCGACAACCTGGTCAGGCAGGCCGGTCAATACCCCAAAGCAGCCTTTCCGGACCTGCACATATACCGGCAACTGCTTGAGCTCGGCAATCAGATGAATCGCAAAGACATGGTAGAAGCCATTTTTGAGGACCTCAGGTTGTACTGCCGGCAAATAGACCGCATCCTGGCGCGGAACTTTTTGGTCCATCTGATGAATTATTGCACCCTCAACTATTTCCGGTACTCCTCCGATTTCCTGGAATTCAAGATCCGGCTGGGTGAATGGGGCGCCGGGGAAGGCATACTTTTCTTTCAGATCGGCGATGACGCTGCCGGCTTCAGGGATAAGGCCGAGCGGGAATGGGAGGTAGGCATTCAGGATGACCTTTTTCTGGACCTTGCCATCACCCTCATCGGCGCAAAAGACCGGTACGCCGAAGCGCTTGGTTTTATCCGGGAAAACTTTTCAAAGTTGCCGGCGGAAAAGCAGCACGTGGCCAGAAATATGGCCCTCACCTATTATTATTTCCATACCGACCGCTTTTGGGACGCTGCCGGCTGCCTGGACCAGGTCAGAAGCAATGAATATAAATATGCCTTCCGGTACCATTCCATGAAAGTCAGGATCGAATACGAATTGTTCCTCCACGACCCCGGCAGGCTTAATGTAGCCGCTTCGGCTGTGGAGGCCTTCAAAAAATACATCCTCAGGAATAGTCTGGAATGGGAAGAAAGCAGGAGGGTGCTATACAGGAATCTCGGCTGGTACCTGGAGCGAATGATCGACTTTCAGCTCTCGGATCCCCGGAAAAAACTGCTGATCCGGAAAAAATTGTCAGACAGCCTGGCTGTCAAAAGGCCGGCAGCGGCGGATTGGGTCAGGAAAAAAATCGAGGAACTGGCTTAAAAGCCGGAAAAACAGACAAGTCCCTTTCAAACATCAATTGCATCAAGGATTATTCCGCCGACAGCCTGGGGGTCGGACAAAACGACCGCTTGTCCGCCTCCTTTGATCTCAAGGAGCTCCATGCCCCTGATTTGCCCGCCGATGAAGGGCAAAAATGTGTTTTCAGCTACTTTTTCCATGGTTAAGCCGGTTAGCGATTGCAGAATGTAAAAATTACCGGTTCTTCCGGCATTAAAGCCGGAGTGAACCCGAAGTCTCCGCTCCACCGGGGGGCAAAGGGAGTACTCCTGTGAAAAAAAGCTGGGGAATAGTTTCATTGGAGGGCAAAACCCATCAGCGGATCCGGGCTCAGTTATTGGTCTGCTGCGGCTCTCAGGCCGAAATCCAACCGGTTTGCCCCACCCAAAATTTATTTGTCGTTACAAATAATGACACAAACATAACGCCGATTAAGGAGCGGGGCAAAAGACATTATTTAGTTAAATTCCCGATTTTTTTCTAATTTTATTTTTTCAAAAAAGATATGTACATGAAGAACGGTCAAACCAAGTCATTGATACAATTCATTGATAATCAAAATTTAAATCGGGTAAAAAAATTTTTAAAGTCTCCATTTTTCAATCAGCAGCCGGCCCTGATCAGTTTGTTCGAACACTACAGAAATATGCTCAACCAAGCTGAAAATAATTTGCCGAACGAGGCATTATTCGAGAAATTGTACCCCCTGGAAGCCGGTCAGGTGCCGGACTCCCGCCGGCGCCGGAAAAAAGTGGAGAACACCATTTCCGACCTCGGTCTGGCCATGGAACAATTCCTGGCTGTTTCCGCCTTGCAGAAAGACACCCTGAAACAAGCCGAATACGTCATCGGTCTTTTAAGCGGCACCAGCCTCGAAAAGCTGTTTTATCAGAAGCTCAATAAATTTGGGAAAGAGATCCATGAAACGCCTTTCGGGTACCGGAGGCATTACGCCCGGTATAAGTATTTTGAAGCCCTCCTGACCTTTAGCCTGGTGAATAAAACCCGGAAAGCAGATGGCGCGCGCCTTTACAAGGATATGCTGGAATCCTGGGAAAAAGCCTACCTGTGCATCCGGCTCAAGCTGGCGATCAACGCCCTCCAAATGGCGAAGATGTTCGACGTGGAGCCTCCGGATGAATCCGACATCAGGGCAACCTTGCTCCAGGCTGCACCCTACGCGGATAAGAACAACCCGGATATCAACCTTTCACATATGCTGGGCTTGCTGGTTACGGTTCGCAAGGATGACCCCTCGTTTTTTTCCGATGTCCTGGAACTGATGATGGAGACCTGGAAAAGTATCGAAATTGCCGACCTGCAGGATATGGTCGTCCTGCTGCAGAATTTTTGCACGGCCAGGCACAATGAAGGCAAATCCGCCTATCTCCCCCTGAAATTCAAAATCGATAAATGGAGCATAGACGAAGGAGTATTGGTGGTAAAAGGGGAAGAATTGCCGGATGAAACCTTTCTGGACCTGGTCATAACAGGCCTCGGAATTGCCGGACAGCGGGACATCGTAATCCAGTTCATTGAGAAAAACCAAAAGCGGATCCGGAAGTCCAGGCAGCGGGACGCGGTCGCCCTGGCAATGGCCTACTATTATTTTACCGGCAAGGAATTTGAGAAAGCGCTGCTCGCCCTGAAAGACTGTAAGGCGAAAGAACCCAATTACGTGCTTCGCATACAGACCCTTAGCCCAAGATTGGCTTATGAGTGCTATGCCCTGGAGTCCGGGGAATACGAAACGGCTGTAACTGCGCTCAATGCTTTTCGCCGGTTCCTGTCGAGAAACAACACAAATGTCGAATCCAATAAGAAATCAGCCTATCTCCGCCTGGCGTGGTTCCTGGGTGAACTGATCGAGATCCGAAACAATCCATATGCCGATCTGGAAAAGAGCCGGTCCCGTTTATTGTCAGAACTGAATAAGAAACCTTTGGTGGCAAAAACCTGGGTAAGTCAAAAGATCGAAGAACTGGCGAAGAGGCCCGGAAATTAATTGAACGCGCCGACCCCATTGCTAAGGTCGGCACGTGTTGCTGATCAGATCTACGGCAGCCCTGACTAGTGGCGCGAAATCTAAGTGGCGCCTAAGTTTCGGGAGGCTATTTTTTCGA
>CALMYQ010000054.1 GCA_937873655.1 uncultured Lewinella sp.
ACAAGCCCAAAACCAGTCTCTGGCACTGATCCTGAACGATATGGCAAGCCTGGATGTAAGTACGCTGCAGTACCCGGTACAGATCCACCTGGTCAGGTTATGCGACGGATCTACAGCCTATATCCTTGACCAGTTTTTAGGCGACCTGGAAGGTTCGCACCTTACCATTGGAAGCATCACGGTGACCAGCCCGGACCAGTTGTTCAATGTTACGGCTGTACAACCGGAACCCATTTTTGCAATGGCCTTCAACCATGAAGCCAACGGGAACATCAGCCGGGCGGAATGGCAAACCACTTTTCACCGATCCCAATTTTATGACTACGCTTATGATCCGCTCAACAGACTGCTTTCTGCTCAATACGGAGAAGTCGTTCCAAGCTATGCTGTAGTTGGTGGCGCTTTCCAGAAATTTGTTTACCAAATAAATAATAACTACAACGAGAATAGCCTGACATACGACGGGGACGGCAATATCAAGACCCTGCAACGCATGGGGTTGTCAGATGCGAACAACTGCGCCTCCAAAGTGCAAATTGACAATTTGTTGTACACCTTAATTCCTGGAACTCCGAGACTGCAAAAAGTAGCGGACAGCGCACCCGCTGCCAATCGGGCTAAAGGCTTCAATCCCGGTGCAGCGCCCGGATCAGACTTTGTTTATGACCAGAATGGTAACCTGACAACTGATCCGTATAAAGGCCTTACCATCCAATATAATTTTCTTAATTTGCCGAAGCTCATTACCAAAGGAGGCTCAAATATCACCATCCGGTACGATGCCACCGGCAGAAAATGGAGCCAGGCAGGTCCGGAAGGCATAAGAGAATATGTCGGGGGAATTGAGTATCTTGACCAGGAAATACAGTCAGTTCAACATGGCGAAGGGCGTTTGGTACCCGCGTATAGTGGAACCTCTATAGCATCAATCCGTGCCGAATATTGGCGGCAGGACCATTTGGGGAATACGAGGGTGGCATTTTCGGATTTTAATTTGGATGGGGTGATTGCTACCAAGGATGATCCGAATACTACAGAAAACGATATTGAGATCACTCAGGAAAATCATTATTACCCGTTTGGATTGAATCATGAGGGGCCTTGGTATCAGACGGTGGCGCCTAAGAATAAGTATCTGTTTAATGGGATTGAAGAAATTGATGATTTTCAGATTAATGTATTCTTAGCAGATTTTAGGTTTGGTGCTTCGGATATAGGTAGGTGGATGCAGATTGACCCTTTATCAGAAATTATTCCGGGGCTTTCCTCATATCATTTTAGCTTCAATAACCCTATATTATTTAGTGATCCCATGGGCATAATGGGCACCCTTGACAATCCAGGGTTTAGTGTTGATACATGGAATGTCATTCAAAATGCATGGGACGCCACTCCAGAAGGAACAAATGCTTCATACAGTGTTGTTTTCAATCCATGGGGCGGGAACGAAATTGGCAGAGAGCTAACAGGGAATGGTCCCCGAATTTATTTTGAAGGATCTTATTCTTTAATGGGGATTCCAGATAATTTTCTTGATGCATCGGGAACGGTCGCAACTTGGGCTTCAGCAGCTTTTACAACTCTAGGAGAACTTAAATATAGCGGTGGACCACTTGGCTTGGGCATATGGAGAGGGAAAAACGGTGTTTATTATTCGATAAATCCATCAGCCGGAAAGACTCGCCCATTCTATGGCAACCAGTTCACCGGTTCAAGAAATGCAGCAAAACTTGCATCAAGAGCCCTACAAAAGGCAGGAAAAGCATTTGGCGTATATAATTACTTTGCTATTTACCAATCATATCAAGATGGTAAAATTGATAAGTCTTGGGCTTGGGCTGAGGTGGTTTCAAATACAATTGGTACTTTTGGTGGGTTATATGGAGTATCATGGACTATTGGTTGGGAAGGAGGAAGAAATATAACTGGCCGCAATTGGTATCGTAAAAATGTTCGACCAATAATTCAAGATGTTTTGGGTATTAAGCGAGATGAGTTTGTCCAATTCATCGGAAGTAACGGATGGCATTATACGGGAAAAAATTGAAAATATGTTTTCATTAATTGAGAGAATTTTTACTCGAGTTTATTGGTTTTATAAAAAAGTCATTAAAGAGGATGATGAATACATGATTTTTTGGCAAGCTTCAACAAGTATTGGCATCTTCATTATGTTTTATTTGATTGCTATAATGGCAACAATTTATGGAATTTTCAAATTGGAAATATTAAGGTTTGAAAAATGGAAGTATTTTGTGGTTTCAATTATTTTAATTATTGCAATTAATAAATATTTTTTCAAAAAAAAACAATATTATGAAAAAATAGCAATTAACAAACTAAATGAACGACTTAATTATTATGATATTTTTGTTTTTTTGTTTATAGTATTAAGTTTTTTTTCTTTCTTTTGGAGGATGTTTGCCATTACTAACCCAAATTGAATGTTTCTTGTGGTTGAATCAAATTCTATCATATAAAACAAAAGATGGTCTTGGCCACGTATCCGATTATGAAGTCGTGTTCCGGCTACAAAAATAGCTAAAGACGTTTACCAGGATTAGGGTTTACGGTTTAGTCATGATGGTCTGGTCCCCTATTAACCCAACTAAATTGCAAGGCGGTTTAGGTGAAAGCCTTTATCTTGTTCTGAAAAACGCAATCAGGAACTTCGGCCCTGTAAGTTTCCTCCGGGAACAAACCCGGGAACGGATGTCCAGCAGCCGGCATCCATCGACGATCTGGATGACATCATTGATGGTTCCACACCGGCGAATGTACCGCTGCCCAATGTGCTGTACCAGGTGAAATTGCTGGATGGTTCCGTCCGCTGGGTATTCAAGACCGAATTGGGAACCATCAAAGGCAATTATGACCGACTGACAGAAATACCCGTCACTTCTTCCGATCAGATCTTTACCATCAAAAAAACAGACGGTTCGACCATCCAAACCGATCTGGCGGGTTTGCTCAACGAACGAAAACTGGGTACAATTGACGATATCCCGGTTCCGCCGACCACGCCGCCGCCTGCCGCGGATCCATGCGCTCCGCTGGCGCCGCTTGGCTGCACCGACCTGGAACAACAAGCCCAAAACCAATCTCTGGCACAGATCCTGAACGATATGGCTAATCTGGATATAAGCACGCTGCAATAACCGGTGCAGATCCACCTGGTCAGGTTATGCGACGGATCTACAGCCTATATTATGGATCAGTTCTTAGGCGACCTTGGTCTGGCCCCCTATTAATCGTTTAAATTATCGGTAACACCCCCGCTCCCACAAACCCCACCGTTCCCACTTCCGGTAACATCTTGATTCCGGCCCACCGCCGCCCCCATATTGCATTCATTTTCACGACTATTCGTATACCTAAATGATGCAATTATGCTTCTACAAGCAACTCAGCGGCGGCTGGTCATTCCTGCCAAGCCGGTCAATACATGCATTTGTCTGGCCAGGGCAACCTTCCTGGGTGCGATGCCCCAGAAATAGGCGAGGCAGAGGTCAATGGAAGCGTCCTTTGCCGCCGAGGCCAGGCGGTTGCCCGCGGACAGCGCCGGGTTGCCGATTCCGGAGAGTGCGGCCAGGGAAGCCGTGGTCCGGATGAAATTCCGCCTTGTACGTTTCATTGGATCCAAGGTTAGATTTGTTTCATTGGAATAAACCCCGCATCACGGCATCTTTAGCTGCACCACCTTTACAGCCTTGCCCAGGATCGTGACCACATAAAAATTGTCGTACTCATTATCAGCCATCTGAGGGTAACTGTGGGCGGGATCGAGATGAGACAGTAAGGCGGGAACCGTATTGGAATGGCCGACGAACAGGGAAAATCCGCCGGGGATATTTTGGCCGATTTCCCTCAAGGGGTT
>CALMYQ010000055.1 GCA_937873655.1 uncultured Lewinella sp.
GTCGCAATGAGCAAAATCTTGCGTCGCAATGAGCAAAATCTTGCGTCGCAATGAGTTTGAGGTGCAAGGTTAACCAAATTAACCATAATGGGTTGTTTTCACAGGATAATCAACAAGGCGATACCCAGGATATAGCCGGTAAAAAGGTAAATCGCCAGGCGTTTATTGTTGTCGTAAAGGCCCTTGAAATTCATGCCGTCCTTGGTGGCGGCCTTGTTGCCGGAGAGCATGACATTCAGGATAACCGCTGCGACAAGCAGGTAGGAAAGCAGGTAAATCTGATCCATCAGCACCATATAACCGACATCCGGCAGGGCAGAGCTGTACGATTGCTGAAGGAAAACGCAGCTCAGCAAGCCGCCGATCGGCAGGGAGATCCGCGCATCGATATAACTTGGGTAGATGAACAGCGCGCCCAGGCTGGCCAGAATGACCACCAACAGGGGCAGCATCAGCTTCAGGGCGAAGTAGCTCAGCGGCCGCTTCAGGTGGATCAGGAAGGTAAAATTGCTGTAGGCCGACCTGGCGCCGGTAGGTGTCCCGAAATCCGTGCTGTAGGCATTGGTATGGCTGGCCGTTTCCGCCTTTTCAACTTCCCAGCCCGGAATGACAAAATCCTCGCGCATCAGAAAACGGGAGGTGTCCGGCAGGTAGATCAGCGAATCGATCGGGTAATCCGTATTTTCCAATTGGATGACCAGTTCGTGTTTGTCGAGCGGAAACCGGTTGAGGGCGAACGGGTGATAAAACCGGCCTTCGATGCGCATGCCGTTGTACATCCAGCCGCCGGCCAGTTCCTTGGGCTCCTCCGAAAACATTTCGGTCGTGAATCCCCATTTTTCCACCGAATTGACAAATTCGATGCCGCTGGGATCCCGGTCGCCTTTCCACCGAAACCAAATATAGAAATCGGCGTAAAACGAGTATTCGTTCACGTTCAGATCGTAAAGGTTCATCAGGTAAACCCCGGTAAAGACCTGTTGCTGGCCCGGAGCGGCTTCCTGCGCGCACAGGCCTGAAAGCTGGGCGGACAAAACCAGGATAAACACCGGTTTCATCCAGAAATTTCGTTTAAACATGGGTCGGCTTCCGCTTGTTATGAATGCGGATGCTAAGTTAAATCGTATCTTTGTAGTTTTTGTTAAAACAAGGTGCCGTAAGTATGAAATTCCGATTGGTTGATCTCGAACAGTACACCGGAGAAAAGGCGCTCCTGCAGGGCGAAGCCTGGTATGCTGACGGCAAGGTCAATCATTTGAAGGAACCCGAAAAGCATTTATGGACGGCCCTGATCGAAACCGGAGACGGCCCGGTAGAGGTGGAAGCCTCCATTTCCCCGACGCGTCTGAAAGCGGCTACCTGCGAATGCGCCTCCTTCCGGGAAAGCGGAGAGTGCGGCCATGTTACTGCCTTGCTTTTCGCGATCCGGGCCCGGCAACAGGCCGAAAAGGAAAAAAGAGCCCAGCGTCAACCCAGGAAGAAAGGCAAATCGCGGCTCACTACCGATACGATTCTGGAGCAGGCCGACCCGGATGAGCTCTCGGAATTCGTCCGGCATTTTGCCCGGCATAACCGGCCGTTCGCCCTGGCGTTGAAAGCCTGGTTCGCACCCCAGGTCACCCTGCCGGGCCACGAAACCAAATACCTCGAATTGCTGGAATCCGCCATTTCAGAATCCCGGACCAACAGCGGCCGGATCAGCGTCAGGGGCAGTAAATTGCTGTACCGGCTGATCGGCGATATGCATTTGCAGGCCAGGCGAAACCTGGAACTGGGCCACTATTCCGAAACGGCAGAACTGTGCTTCGCCATTATTGAAAAGGTTTCCCCCCTGCTTCGGAAAATGGAGGACGACGACCTCCTGTTCCTGCAGATCATTCGCGAGACTTTTGCCCTTATCCAATCTTTGGCCGCCCTGGAAATCCCCTACGATCTGCAACAAAAACTATTTGGCCTCGCCAGGGACGAAAGCCGGAAACTGGTGTACCGGAACCTGCAGATCGACCTGCTCTTTTTTCAATTCATGGCAGATATCGCTTCCGACGGCGAACAACGGGCCATACTGGCCGGCGCCCTGGAATACCAGCTGGATAAATATTATTACGAAGGCCGGGATCCGGTACCGGTCCTGTTGCTGAAATTTAAACTATTGGGCCCCGAACCCGCTGAAGAGGAACTGCGCGCATTTATCCGGTCACTCAGCGGATTTTCAAAAGTGCTGATGTCCTTTTGCCGTCGGCTGAAAGAACTGGGGCGGCGGCGGGAAGCCGGATTGATGGCGGAAATAGCCCTGGAGCAGATCCGTTCTCCGGAAGGCAGGATCGAGCTCGAGACCCTGCTCATGGAAACCTCGGAATATTTCGGCAATCGCAAAAAAGCCGCCGAATACGCCCGTTCCGTTTTCCAGGACACGCTGGATATCGCGTTTTACAAAAAATACGGCGAACTCGGCGGGAAAACGGTGAACCTGCTCAAATGGTTGTACGACGGCACAAGCGACGTGGCCAAACGCCGGGCGCTGGCCGATATCCTGCGCGAGGAGAACCGCCGGGAAGAACTGCTGGGACTGCTCCAGACCTTTCCGACCCTTGAATTTCTGGGGGCGTACGGCGCCGCGGCTGCCGACGGTTATGAGGACGAGTTGTTCGCCCTGACCGAAACCACCTTGTTGAAACACTTGCAATCGCACCTGGGAAAGGTTTCCTCCCAACGCGTCCGGGATGTATTGATCCGGCTTCGGCAAACCGGGGCGGAAAGGCTGGCCGAAAGGCTGGCCGAGGCGCTCAAGTCCGCTTATCCCGAACGGGCTTCTCTTTTGGAGGCGTTGAATCAATTGTAGTTTTTTGACCAATCGGATCAATCATTTATGGAGGAACTGAAGAATTGAGGAATTGAGGAACCGAAAGCATGGCCAATCGGATCAATCGGATCAATCGGATCAATCGGATCAATCGAATCAATCGGATCAATCGAATCAATCGGATCAATCGAATCAATTATTAGATGAAAGTAGAATTCTGGGTAACGGGAAAAACAAATGAAGCCTACCTCGAGGAAGGGATCGGCATTTATCTCAAGCGGGTGGTCCGGTACCTGCCGTTCGGAATGGAGATCCTGCCCGACATCAAGCAGGCCAAAAACCTGTCGCCGGCCCAATTGAAGGAAAAAGAATCCCAGCAGGTGCTGTCCAGGCTAAAACCGGAGGATTGCCTGATCCTCCTCGACGAAAAAGGAAAACAATTCGGCTCTGAACAGTTCGCCGGATGGCTGGACGGTCAATTGCAAGGCACGGCCCGCCGGCTGATTTTTGTGGTTGGCGGCGCCTACGGTTTTTCCCCAGCCTTGTATGACCGGGCCAATTCGATGCTTTCCCTCTCCGGCATGACTTTTTCCCACCAGATGGTCCGCCTCTTTTTCCTCGAACAACTCTACCGCGCAATGACCATCCTGAAGAACGAACCTTACCACAACGCCTGAACCGGCGCGGAATCTTTCCTGATATTTAAGAAATTTGATGAAATAAGATCAACGGACTATTTCAAAAACATGGTTTAAGTTATTGATTTTCAGTTATTTAAAAATTTGGCATGAAATTGGATCATATTGAAGCAAATAGCTCAATTGTTCACCCAAAACACGCTTCATTATGACTACCACTGAATTTGTAAGAAACTTCCAGAGCATTGAGAGTACGCTATTTGCTTTTGCCCTCAAAATTACCAGAAACCACCAGGACGCGCTTGATCTGGTCCAGGAAGCCGGATTAAAAGGTTTCCGGCACCGCGACCGGTTCGAGTTGGGTACCAATTTCCGCGCCTGGATGTCCACCATTCTCCGCAACACGTTTATCAACCAGTACCGCAAGCAACGCCGGGCAAAGATTGTAAGCGAGCCGGTTGAAAACCTGGCTTACGCGCTTGAGAGCTCCAGTTCCATTCCCAACCAGGGAGAGGTAAATATGGGCGTAAAAGACATTCAGGAAATGCTCAATGCCTTGACGCCTACTTACCGCGTGCCCTTTCTGATGCATTTTCAGGGATACGAATACCAGGAAATAGCAGACCACCTGGAAATCCCGATCGGCACCGTAAAAAGCCGTTTGCATGAAGCCCGCAAAAAATTGCAGCGAATGGTGGATAGTAGGAAATAATTCATCCATATACCGGCCGGCAAGACTACCTTGCCGGCCGGTTTTTTTTATTCCATTTTTCCACCTTCGTTCAGCTTCATGCGTCAAGGCAGTGCGGTCCATTGAAATTTGGTTATTTTTCGGTTCTGAAACCTAAATATTTTCGCCATGTTCATCGGACATTTTGCTGCCGGCCTCGCCGCCAAGAAGGCAGCCCCTGCCGTTTCTTTAGGCATCCTCTTTTTAGCCGTTCAATTTGCCGACCTGTTATGGCCCACCCTGCTGCTGGCCGGTGTCGAACAGGTGCAGATAGTCCCCGGCGCCAAACCCATTCCGCTCATTTTCACGCATTATCCCATTTCCCACAGCCTGCTGATGGGGGTCGTCTGGGGGATTCTGATCGGCGGCATCTATTGGCTGGTTCGCCGCGACAGGCGCGCTGCGTTGGTCGTCGGGCTTTGCGTATTGAGCCATTGGGTTCTTGACCTGTTTGTGCACGTTCCCGATTTGCCGCTTTACCCCGGGAGTTCGGTTTTGCTGGGCTTCGGATTGTGGAATCAAACCATTTTGGAGCTGGTGATCGAATTGCTTATGTTCGGGCTCGGCATTTACCTATATTTGGGTGCTACTAAAGCAAAGAACAAAATCGGCTCCATCGGTTTCTGGGCCCTGATGGTGTTCCTGCTGGGTATCCATGTTGCCAACATTTTCGGGCCGCCGCCGCCGGATGTCAAGGCCATTGCCTGGGCCGGCCAACTTCAGTGGCTTTTTGTGATCTGGGCGTTTTGGGTTGATCGCAACCGGGAAGCCTTAACTGCTTAAATGATGTTGAAGGAAGCTTTTATCATCGACGGCGTACGCACGCCCGTCGGTAATTTCAGGGGAAGCCTGTCTCCGGTCAGAACGGACGATTTAGGGGCTCTGGTCATCCGGGAAATCGTGAGCCGTCACCCGGAAATCCCCACGGATGCCTATGAAGATGTCATCATGGGTTGCGCCAACCAGGCCGGCGAGGACAACCGCAACGTAGCCCGCATGTGCCTGTTGCTGGCGGGGCTCCCCTGGAGCGTACCCGGTGAAACGGTCAACCGGCTTTGTTCGTCCGGCATGTCGGCCATTATCCAGGCCGGCAGGGCGGTCAGATCCGGAGACGGGGACCTGTTCATCGCCGGCGGCGTAGAGCATATGACGCGCGGCCCCTGGGTGATTTCCAAGGCTTCGGAAGCCTTCGGCCGGGATTCTGAGCTGCACGATACCAGCTTCGGATGGCGATTCATCAATCCGCGCATGGAGGAGTTGTACGGCGTGGACGGGATGGGAAACACAGCCGAGAATCTGGTGGAAAAATACGGCATCAGCCGGGCGGACCAGGACGCTTTTGCCTGGCGCTCCCAAATGAAAGCGGCCGAAGCCCGGCAATCCGGCCGGCTGACGGAAGAGATCGTACCGGTTGAGATCCCGCAACGCAAGGCCGCTCCGCTGATTTTTGATCAGGACGAATTCATCAAACCGGATACGACCCCGGAGATCCTGGCCAAATTGCGGCCGGCATTCAAACCGGCAGCAGCAGGCGGGACCGTAACCGCCGGCAACTCATCGGGCCTCAACGACGGGGCAGCTGCGGTCATTGTCGCATCGGAGGACGCGGTCAGGCAGTACCGGCTGAAACCCCTGGCCAGGATCCTCTCATCCGCAGTTGTCGGGGTCGAACCCAGGATCATGGGTATCGGGCCGGTAGGCGCTACCCGCAAAGCCCTCGCCAAAGCGAACCTCACCCTGGACGAGATCGGCATCATCGAACTGAATGAGGCCTTTGCCGCCCAGGCCCTGGCCTGCACCCGGGAACTCGGTTTGGCCGACGAAGATCCCCGGATCAATCCGAACGGCGGCGCCATTGCGATCGGCCACCCGCTGGGCATGTCGGGCGCCCGGATCACCTATTCTGCTGCTTTAGAACTGCACAAGCAACAAAAGCGTTTCGCGCTGGCAACCATGTGCGTAGGCGTGGGACAGGGGTATGCGGTAGTGCTGGAGCGGGTTTGAGGGCTGTTTCATTGTTTCATTATTGTGCGTCCGTTGTATCGACGGAATATTGCCTTAC
>CALMYQ010000056.1 GCA_937873655.1 uncultured Lewinella sp.
CATCATCCACCCTAATGGGCTGGTTGTGTAGGGGTACCTTCACCCATACAAAAAACGCAGGACGGTTTTGCGGTCAAATTGAACAGCCTAGGGCGAATTCCCCTGGAGGAGCTTGTTTTATTTTCTATAAATGCATCGATTACGCCGGGGGAAACCCGGATTGTAATTAGACCGGGCTAAACAAGCGTCATCCTGATCAAAAGTTTACATTCGTTTTGATCGATGCGGAATCCTGCCGCCGGGACTCCGCATCGATCGTATTTGTGACCGGGTATATTTGTATTATACTGCGCTGAAATAGGTTTTGTGCATTCGGGGCAGGTTTCCCTCTTTAGGGGTCAGGGGCGGGCGCGGGCAAATGCACAAAACCTATTGCCGTTGAGTATAACCCCCCACAAGCAGACCCGTCTTCTGTTTTGGCCGGTAAAGCCAAACGGGATAAATTACGGGATGCTTCACATTTGGAAATAAGGCGGAAATCTCAACTCCCTGCCTTTTCTCCCTCATCCGGCTTGTTCCCCGCATTCCGGATCCGGATCACTTTCTGCAGCATGTCGAACCAGAACGGCGCGCCGAGGGAAACAGCCAGCGCGGTGACGATCCAGCCGAACAGTTTGTAGATGTAGAACCGCCAGGCTTTCTGGCCGCCGTCCTCGGCGGCCTTGAGCTGTGCCGAAAGCGGACTCTGCCAGCCCAGGCCCAACGGGGTCGGTACGTTTTGGATCTCGTTGTACAGTAGGGAGTCAACCAGGCCTTTGAGCCGGGAAACTTCAGCGGTGTCCGCAACAGCAGACGTATCCGCGCCGGCCGTGTAGACGCTGATTTTGTCCTCATTGACGAAGCTTTCCGCCAGCCCGAGCAATTCCTGGCGGGCCTGCGGATTGGAGGTCAGGTTGGCGTAAATCTTGAAGGTGTCGGCATCGAAGCTGATGGCGATGACCATACCGATGATCAGCAGAATGAACTGGACGCTGCGCTTGTACCAGCCGGTGGCGCGGTCCATGATCTCGTTGTACTGCTTTTTGAAATTGGCTTTGGCCTTTTCAACCGCATCTTCGATATTTTCTGCGGTGGCCTTTATCTTTTCCCTGGCGGCATTGACCTCGTCATCCAGCAGGTCCTCCAGGGTGGCAAAACCCCTTGCGCCGGCGCCGGGAACGCCGCGGGTGGCCGGTGTTTTGGTGGAGCTGTAGATGACCGCCAGGTTGTTGCGCATATCGCTTTGCTTCATCTTGGTCAGCATGCCGCCGGCCGGTTTTGCCGGCTGGCCTCCCGAGTCGGTCAGGCTTTCCAGACCGCCCCGGGCGCCGGTGGTGGCAGCGGGTGCGGCTTCCTCTTCCGACGACATCAGGTCATTGATGATGGACGTAACCTGGTCGGCCGAAAGGTAGGAGGGCAGTTGTTTCAACCACAAAAAACGGCCGCTGTATTTGCGGTATACCTTGCTGTTCAGGATTTTGTCCTTAAACTCCTGAACAGCTTTGCTGTTGGCGATCCGGTCGGCAGCTTCATCGTTGTCGATTTCGAGGAGTTTGGCCAGCGCTTTGAGCAGGATCTTGCCCCGCAATCCCATTATGGACGCGATCAATTCCTGTACGGTAGTGGCCAGCAGGCTGAGCAAAAGGAAAATGAAGATGAGACCGATGATGATTTCAAGGGTTTCCATAGGTGCTTTTTTGGATTTTGAATCGGTTAGACAAATTTTGTGCGGATGAAGATATAGTTTTTGCCCCAAAAGCAATTAAGATTTCCTGAAAAAATAAAACCTGTTTTCCTGGTCAAGCCAAAACGGGGACTGTAACTTTAAGCCAATTAAATCCAAACCGATGAAAGAAAGGTCCTCCTATTACTACCTGAAGCTGTATACGTTCACGCTGCTGTTCATCACCCTTTCCTTTTTTCTGCTGTATTACGCCCGGTTGCTGCTCATCCCCATGAGCTTTGCCTTCCTGATCTGTTTTATTTATTACCCGGTCGGGATCCGGATCGAGAAACGGGCCGGAAGGGGAACGGCTATTGCGGTTTGTCTGGTCTTGCTGACCCTTTTCGGCTTATTGCTTTTCCTTTTGTTGTCGAACAGCATATCGGTCGTCCAGGAAAAGTTTGCGGAATCGGGCGACAAGGTGACCACCCTGGGAGAAAACCTGCTGAGAAACCTTGGATCAATGGTCCATATCAGCCCGGAGCAGCAGGAAACCCTGATCCAGCGCACCTACGAAAACCTGCTGCAAGGGACTTTCCCGTTTATCCGGGATACCATTTCGCTTTCGGCCGGCACCCTGGCAGTCCTTTTGATCATTCCGGTATTTGTATCCCTCATTTACTATTACCGGGAGATCCTGGTAAAATTCACCCTGATGATCGTGCCGGAGAACGACGTTGCCGGGTTTAAGGCCACCATCAACGAGACGACCACCACCTATTTCAAATTCGCCAAGGGCATGGCGCTGGTTTACCTGATCGTCGGTGCGCTGAATTCCATCGGATTCCTGCTGATCGGTCTGCCGAACGCCATCTATTTCGGCGTCCTGGCGGCGGTGCTGACCTTCTTTCCCTATGTCGGCATCATGATCGGCGGTGCAGCTGCGGTCCTGGTGGCCTGGACGACCTACGATTCCCTTTTTTACCCCATCGCGGTAGTGGCCATCCTCGCCGTCGTGCAATACCTGGAGGCCAATGTCATCTTCCCGTTTGCCGTGGGCGCTCAGCTCAAGATCAACCCGCTGGCTACCCTCATCGCCATCATCATCGGCGGCATTGTATGGGGCGGGGCCGGCATTGTCCTGTTCGTGCCCCTGGCCGCGATCCTGAAGATACTGGCCGACCGGATTGAGGCGCTGAAACCGTTGGGCGTGCTGCTTGGGCCGGTGGATTAGATACCAGTTGTCAGTTGTCAGTTGTCAGTTGTCAGTGACTGCCAACTGATCACTGATAACTGATCACTGTTTTTCAGTTCCCGTTTTTTCCGCGTTTGGGTGTTTCCTTTTTCTCGGCCGGTGGTTTAGTCTCCGACCGGGTCCTTTGCGGTGGGGTTTTGGCTTTTTCAGGCTGGGTTTTTTCCCATTTTTGCCGGTGGAAATCCTGGGCCTTGTCTACTTTGGGGATCTCATTGGTTTTGGGAACCGTTCTCTGAGGGGTTTCCTTCACCGGCGGATTGACCGTTTTTGCGGGCTCATTCTTCTTTCTGGTGACCGGTGGTTTCTCCGTTTCCGGGGCCGTGGTGCGCGGGCGTTCAACCGGCTGTTTTGGGGAAACGGTCTTGCCTGCGGGTTCGGTTTGCCGGGTGGCCCTTGGGCTTTCTTTAGCCAGGTCGGGGTATTTCCGGGTATTCTTATCGAGGTATTCCCTTTGCGTCAGCTGCTTTTCGGCATGGGAGCGGTTGTAGTCCTCCCGGGATCTTTCGAATTGCCCGAATTCTTTGAATTTGCTCCTGTCCCTGCGGGCTTTATCCAGCCAGTCGTCCGTGATCACTTCCCGGTTTTGTTTGCGCCAGTTGTTGACGCTGACCGTAATGCTGCCGCCCGACCTGGGGTGATAATAGTAGAAATTGGTAAAATGAGCGGACAAGCCGGGGTACCGGTAGTGGTGGACCGGATAATGGAAATACCAGTTGGTGAAGTAGAACGAAGGAAGATCGATGATGACCACCGTATTGCCCGGACCGGTGTAAAATCCCCATTCGTACCAGAGCGGATACCGGCGCCAACGCGGATATACGTACCAGGAAGGATACCCGAACCAATAGGGATAGTGGTAATAATAGTGGTGTTCCACAACGGCGGGTTCGGCTTCGTCGTAATCGTAATACTCGTCGTCGTACGGATATTCTTTGGAGAATTCATTGGCGGTGTTGACCAGGTCGGCACGTGCTTCCGGATCATTGTCGAGGCTGGTTTTCCAGTCTTCCAGTTCCTGTGCATGCTCGCGTGCGGCCACCAGGTTGAGGCTGTCGAGCTGCTGCGTCAGCCAGGCCGGTTCGCGGCGGTACAGGTCGCCGACCATAACCGTCAGCCGGATATTGCCGGTCAGCAGGGTCAGGACCTCGGGCAGGTCGACCAGTTGTTGAAAAGCCTCGCGGGCTTCGGGCGGGTATTCCCGGATCAGTGAATTAAAAGCGTTTTCCGACTGGTCCATCAGCTTATGCATGTTGTGCAGGAGGTCGTAATAATCCACCTGCGCCATGCGGGCGGTTTGCCGGATCTCTTCGGGATAATCAGCCAGGATCTTGTCCAGCTGCTCAGGCGGTTCGGCGCCGGCGGCCAGCCGGTTGATGAGGCCGGGATACCGGGTGAGGTCCCAGAGTTTTTCCTGGGTTTCGCGGGGATAACTTTCCATCAGTTCGGTGAAGGCGTTGCTGGTATTGGACTGCATGGTTTCCATTTTGACCAGGACCTCAGGATAGAGGGACGCCTCCAGGATGGCCATGCGGGTTGATTCCGGATAAAGGACGAGGGCGTCTACCGTATTTTTTTCTTCCTCCAGGATCTGGTTGAGCAGGTCCTGTCCGGATTGCGCCCAGGCAACCGTTCCGGTCAGCAGGAAGAAAATAAAAAGGATTCGCGTTTTCATAACTTTTATTTTGATTCAACTGAAGATTGATCGAGCCGGTCTCTGTCATTCAAAAAAATGACGGACGTAAGCGACCTTCTGGTTAAGCGTCATGGAATCGGCTGTTTCCACACCCCTGAGCCGCGCATGCATCTGCGTATGGTCGTCCTTGATGAGATTGACCAAACCGACTTTTGCTTCTCCGGGGCCGAAGATCAGGACCTCGTCCGTCTCTTGAATGGCGTGCAATATCTTATGGAAGTAAGCATCTTCCTGGTGCTTTCGGCGATTCAAATGTTTGCTTTCGGAAACGGTATTCATCGGCCCCCACGGCGTACCGCCGGTCCGGGACCCGCCTTTGACGCTGCCGGTTTGTACGCCGGACCGGATTTTGTGGACTTTGGGGTCCTCCTTGTCGGACATGTCGACGATGACCGCTTCTTTATAATCGAGCCAGATGCCTGTTTGCTTTTTCATATGTCGGATATTTTGGATTTGCCAATTACCGTACAATGAGTACGGGGATATCTTCTTCCAGGGTGACCAGTTTTTCCGCTACGCTGCCAAGCTGGAGTTCGTGCGCATCCGCGTGTCCCTTGGCGCCCATTACAATAAGGTCCGCTTTGTTTTTTACTGCCCAATCGAGGATATGCGCAGCCACATTTCGCTGGTTGTTGAATACAATAGCCGGGTTAAACCCGGGAGAGTCAACCTTTTTGCTGGCGCACATCCGGTCAAAGACAGCGCACAGTTTACCGGGCCACTCCTGCTGTTGATCAAAAGCGGGATCGGCAACATGTATCCAGGACAATTTGGTGTTTTGTTGCCCGCCCCAGACCGAGCAGGCCAGCTGCAATGCAGAAAATGAAGGGTCCGAAAAATCTACCGGAACGAGGATATGGTGAAATTCAGGGCGGGTATGTTCCGGGAAAAAGAATACCGAACTCATCACCCGGCGCGCGATCATGCGTGCGGTGATGCCCGATCCTGCATTGCATCTTTTTTTGCCCAGCAACAGGAGGTCCGCTTCCAGTTCTTCCGTCTTTTCAATTACAGCCCTTAAGGGGTCGCCTTCCTTCACTTCAATGATGATCTCCGGCCAGAAGCGGGTTTTGAAATGCCGGTTGACCGCCTTTTGGATTTTTTCCCTGATCATCCCGGCCGGACTGGCTACCGGAGACAACACCTGCGGGCTCCGCATCCCCGGGGGTTGGTATGCAAAGGATTCCGGAATGACATGCAGAAAATAGACCCGCCGGAGCTTCAGCATATCGGAGAAATACCCCGCAAACCGGAACAGGCACTTGTCGCAAGCGCTCATATCCAGGGCGACGATCAGATTTTGGATTGGTTTCATTGGCACGGCGTTTTTTAATTGATTCGATTGGTCGATTGATTCGATTGATTCGATTGGTCGATTGATTCGATTGATTCGATTGATTCGATTGATTCGATTGGTCGATTGATTCGATTGGTCGATTGATCCGATTGATTCGATTGGTCGATTGATCCGATTGATTCGATTGGGTCGATTGGGTCGATTGATTCGAATTATGGCGTCCGTAGTTTGGTTACTTCAATCGAAACATTCGGTACAATTGATTTAATCGGTCCAATTTTTCGATTCCTCAGTTCCTCAGTTCCTCAATTCCTCCTCCGACCGCCGTAGCCTTGGCGGAGGTG
>CALMYQ010000057.1 GCA_937873655.1 uncultured Lewinella sp.
GGCAATTTTAGGCCCAGCTGCGTATGCCCGCGCTGGCTTGGTCCGGTGGACCAAAAGCGTGGTTACTTTCTTTTGGGCGCCAAAAGAAAGTGACAAGGTCAAAGGCGGAGAGAGGAATGTAAAATGCAAAAGAAAAAATGCGAAAGGTAAAAGTGGGGCGGCCGTTCATTACATAAATCCTGATAACCATTGAAGATGAGAAAAAAGCAAAAGTTGTCAACGGCAATTTGACATCATCCACCCTAATGGGCTGGTTGTGTAGGGGTACCTTCACCCATACAAAAAAACGCAGGACGGTTTTGCGGTCAAATTGAACAGCCTACCTCTCTACCTCCCCCCCCACGCCTCCAAAAACTTCCGCCGGATCTCCTCCGTACGCAAATTCCCCAGGCTGCCTTCATGGGTATGGTTGAGCTTGCCGTGATAGGCGAATGTGCCGTTCTCCACCTGCAGGCCGATCTTCTTGTAGGCTTCCCGGAACGGCGTCCCCTTCAGGACTTCCTCGTTAACGGCTTCTACCGTGTATAACAATTGATAATTGTCGTCGTCCAGGATGTTTTCGCGGAGTTGGATTTCCGGCAGGCAGTGGATCGTCAGCAAGAGGCAGTCCTTCAGGTCGGTAATGGCCGGAAAGATCTGCTCCTTCAGCAATTGAAAATCCCGGTGGTATCCGCTGATCAGGTTGGCCGTAACGGCGAAGACCCGCTGCGGGATGGTTTGCAGCAGATTGCATTTGGCGCGGATCAGCTCAAAGACATCCGGGTTCTTCTTGTGGGGCATAATGCTGGAGCCTGTGGTAAAGGCATCCGGCAGTTTCAAAAAGCCGAAATTCTGGCTGGAGAACAGGCAGATATCGGCGGCCAGTTTGCCCAGGGTGCTGCCCAGCGCCGCCATGGCGAAAGCGAGGAACTGCTCCGTTTTTCCGCGGCCCATCTGGGCATGAACGACGTTGTAATTCAGGTCGCGGAAGCCCAGCAACTCCGTGGTCGTTTTCCTGTTGAGGGGCAGGGAATTGCCGTAACCGGCGGCAGACCCCAGGGGATTCTGGTTGATGATGTCGTAAACGGAATTTAACAGCCGGAGGTCATCCACCAGGGTTTCTGCATAAGCGCCGAACCAAAGCCCGAACGAGGAGACCATGGCGACCTGCGTATGGGTATATCCCGGCATCAGGATGTCCTTGGAAGCTTCACTGCGGTCGGTCAGGATATCGAACAACTGCCGGATCAAATCAGCGATTTCCCGGATCTCGGCCCGGAAAAAGAGGCGGAGGTCGACCAGTACCTGATCATTGCGCGACCGTCCGCTGTGGATTTTCTTGCCGATATCACCCAGGGAGCGGGTCAGCTCCAGTTCAACCTGCGAGTGTACATCCTCTACACTGGGTTCGATGACAAATTCACCGGCGGCGACCTTATCGGTCAGTTTTTCCAGGCCGGCGACCAGCAGCGGCAGTTCGTCCGGTTCGATCAGCCCAATGGAGGCCAGCATTTTGACATGGGCTACCGATCCTTCGATATCGTACCGGGCCAGGTGGAGGTCGAATTCCGGGTCGCGGCCGATGGTGAACCGTTCGACCAGTTCGTTGACAGATTGATTTTTATCCCAAAGCTTCATGGGCAATGTAAGATGTAAAAGTTAAAATGCAAAGGTAGCGGTGCAGGATTCAAAAACGGGGAGAAAGGAGGGAAAAATTGAATATTTGGAGGAAATGGCCGGATAAAAAGAGGCAACAGCAATCGATAGGCAATTGGATTTGCGGCGGCCGGCAGCTCGGTCTTTATTACTACTACTTCTATTGGTTATTATGGGTGGGGAAAAAACAGCCCGCCCTTCCACCACCACTCTCGGGTATGCGTACAGGGCCCCTTTTAAGAGCCTGTCAGTTCCAGATTCCAGCGCGCGCGAAACAAAAAACCTCCCATTCGGAAAAATGGGGATTTGAATTGAACTACGGTGCAAATATAAACTATTTTGGTTAAAATAAAAATATTTAAACATAAAATTTTAAAAAAAGACAAAGACGTAGACGGGCAGGCCCCGCCTCCGGTGCTGTCAGTTCACCTCAATGCCTTCCAGCAGTCTGATATACGTCCGGATCCCCTCCCCGATCTCGTCCAAATAAATATACTCATCCGCCGTATGCGAACGGGCGCTGTCCCCGCATCCGATCTTCAGGGTAGGAAAAGGCATCAGCGCCTGGTCCGACAGGGTAGGGGAGCCAAAGGCCGTCAGCCCCAGCGCCGATCCGCTGCGCACGATCGGATGATCCATGGGTATGCCCGAACTGTTGAGGCGAAAAGAGCGGGCCGTCAGGTGGGATTGGACTTCCTTTTCCAGAATTTCAAAAACCTCCTGGTTGGTGTACCGGTCGGTCGTCCGGATGTCGATGACGAATTTGCAACTGTCCGGGACTACATTGTGCTGGCTGCCCGCCTGTATCTGGGTCACCGTCATCTTGACCGGCCCCAGGGATTCCGAAATTTTTTCAAACCGGAAATCGCGGATCTTCCGGATATCTTCCAACGCCGCATAAATGGCATTGACCCCCTCCTCCCGGGCCGCATGTCCGGCTACGCCCCGGGCTTCCGCATCCACCACCATCAGCCCCTTTTCTGCTACGGCCATCTGCATCCGGGTCGGCTCGCCGACTATCCCGGCCCAGATAGGTCCCAACTCAGGGAGCAACGCGGCAATCCCGTTCTGCCCGGAAATTTCTTCCTCGGCAGTGGCCGCAAAGATCAGGTTGAAATCCAGGTTCCCCGCAGCAAAAAAGTGCAGAAATACGGTGCACAGGCAGACCAGCGACCCGCCGGCGTCGTTGCTGCCCAAACCGTACAATCTGTCGCCTTCCAAAACCGGATCAAAGGGGTCGCGTTGCCAACCCTTCACCGGCTTGACGGTGTCGTGGTGGGAGTTGAGCAATAAAACGGGCTTTTTTGCCTGCCAGTGCAGATTGCGCGCCCAGACATTGTTGCCCTGCCTTTGCGTCTTTACGCCCTTTTTTACCAGAAAATCCTGGATTAAATCCGCTGAACGGTCTTCCTCTTTTGAAAAGGAAGGCGTTGCGATCAATCGTCGCAGCAGGTGGATTGCATCCTGAATGTGTTTTTCGCTCAAAGGCATATTTCCGTCCCGTTTTGGGTGGCCTCCGGTGAAATCGCCTTTACGCCGCAGATCAATACTTTGTTGACGCCTCCTTTCTTGGCGGCCAGGGCATTATCGATCTTGGGGATCATACCGGCATTGATGACGCCTGCCTCCCGGAAACGGGCATAATCCGCCTGGTTCAATACCTGAATGACGGAAGAATCATCGGCCGGGTTCCGCAGGACGCCCGCTTTTTCAAAACAAAACTTGAGGGTAACCCGGTAATGGGCCGCCATAGCAGCAGCGGTGACCGTCGCGATCGTGTCGGCGTTGGTATTCAGCAGTTGTCCCTTGCCGTCGTGGGTAATGCTGCACAGGACCGGGACCAGGCCGTTCCCGAGTAAAGCCGACAGCAAAACCGTATTGACCTCATCGATATCCCCGGCAAATCCATAGTCGATCTGCCCTTTGGCCCGTTTGTGCGCCAATATGGCATTCCCGTCGGCGCCCGACATCCCGATGGCGTTGCATCCGAACGATTGCAGCAACCCGGTAACTTTTTTGTTGAGCAACCCGGCGTAAACCATCGTCACGATCTCAAGCGTCGGCGCATCTGTGATCCGCCTGCCGTCCACCATTTTGGGCTCGATCCCGAGTTGAAGACAGAGTTCATCGCTGCGCTTCCCCCCGCCGTGCACCAGGATCCTGGGGCCTTCAACAGCCGCAAAATCAGCCAGCGCGGCGGACAGCTGCCCATCGTTCTCCAACACCTTACCGCCTATTTTGACTACGGTTAATGATTGCATATCAAAATGGTATTTTGGCTTCCTGTTTTTTCGGATTCAGTCCTGAAGTTGGCAGTTGGCAGTTTGCAGTTTGCAGTCTTCAGTCCTGCAGTTGGCAGTTGGCAGTTGGCAGTCTTCAGTCCTGAAGTTGGCAGTTGGCAGTTG
>CALMYQ010000058.1 GCA_937873655.1 uncultured Lewinella sp.
ACTGCCAACTGCAAGACTGCCAACTGCAAGACTGCCAACTGCAAGACTGCCAACTTTAATTACCAATCCCAATCATCATATCCGAACCCACCGATGCGGAAGGTGATGCCGCCAATGGGGCTGCTGAAATCGGCATTGTCCAGGCCGGGCAATTGCGTAACGCCGTTCACCCAACGGTAACCGCCGGTCAGGGAGATCTTCAGGAAGCTGGTGACGTTGATGTCTACGCCCAATTCAG
This sequence comes from uncultured Lewinella sp., assembly GCA_937873655.1. Classification (GTDB taxonomy): domain Bacteria; phylum Bacteroidota; class Bacteroidia; order Chitinophagales; family Saprospiraceae; genus JACJYC01. Next base: position 239 of record CALMYQ010000058.1, read on the forward strand.
GGGTCATGACAAAAACGCGGTCGCTGAAGCGGGTATCTTTGTCGGTCCGGAGGCGTCCTTTACCCCAGCCGATCTTGGCGCTTCCGTAGAAGTGAACCACCTTGTGTTGATTGGGCACGTATCCGAGCCAAAGGCCGCCATGCCGGAAGCGGATATTGTAAAAGCCTTTGTCTTCCCCGTCGGTTATTTCATATTCCGGAAAGTCGGTGCCGACGCCGTAGCCGCCGATGAAAATGTTGTTCAGTACCAGAGCGCCGCCGCCGCCGACACTAGCGCCGACCTCTCCGTTGATCTTCCCGATGTCAATCAGCGGGCCGCCGAAAGCCCCGATGATTTCCAGGTCGTCAAACAGGGTTTCTTCCTGCGAAAAGGCTGCAAAAGCCAGTAGGCAGAGGAGGGAAGTAAAAATTGTTTTCATAAAATCGCATTTTTAAATTTAGCCGAAACTTTTTACTCTTTTAGGATGTATTTTAGGCGGAATCCCCCTATCAGGAAGGGAAAAATTGATTGGAAAAAACTTGCGCCATGGATTTTCAAAAAGATGTAATCGATCAAAGCTATCATAAACCGGTCGTAGTTGATTTCTGGGCGCCCTGGTGCGGCCCGTGCCGGGTATTGGGTCCGGTTATTGAACAACTGGCCGCTGAGCAAAGCAACGCCTGGTCGCTGGTCAAAGTGAATACCGAGGAAGAGGAAGAAATTGCTGCGCAGTTCAGGATCATGAGCATACCCCATGTGAAAATGTTTTTCCAGGGTGAACCGGTCGCTGAGTTCACCGGCTCCCTGCCGAGAAGAGCCATCGAAAGCTGGCTGGAAGAACACCTGCCCAACGAACAGAAAGATCGCCTTTATGATCTGATCGATGCGGTCCACGGGCAGGAACCCGGCGCGCTGGAGGAATTGGAGTCATTTGTGAAGGAGGAACCGGAAATCAGGGAAGCCCGGCTTGCACTTGCCCAGGCGCTTGTATACATCAAGCCGACTTACGCAAAAGGCCTGGTAGCCGATATCGATCTGGGTGATCCGATGTATGATGCCGCCGAAGATGTGCGAACACTTGGCCAGCTGATGGAAATGGAAACGGCAGAAGGTCCTGCCGCTGAGGCGTTGAAACAGGCTGCCGATCTGCTTCGCAAGGGAGAAGAAGAACCCGCCATACAGCAGATCATCCGGGCCGTAACAGTTGATAAAAATTATGAGAACGGATTGCCCCGTCGTGCGGCCATTGCCTTGTTCCATATCTGGGGGGTACAACACCCGCTGACGGCACAGTACCGGCGGCGGTTTGACATGGCGTTGTATTGAGCGGTCCGGGTCCGGGTTTTGGTTTCAATATCACATCATTTTTCAAAAGCGCATCAAAAGGCTGGAATTTTTCCTTGTCAGGGTCCAGGTTTTCAAAAAGACTAAGGTATATTTCTGTTTTTCTGCCGGTACGAGATAAACTCCTCCGAAACCTGACCCTCAAATAATTGAATTAATTTTTCAGCTTTTTCAAGGGAAATAATCCTGAACGTATAACTTTTCCCGCCAGGTTTAGTGACCGTATAGGATTTTTCAGTATCCATAAGTTTCGCGCTACTAGTAAAAATTCGACCCTTTCGCATAATAAACAGTAGCCAGGGGGAAAAATTCCTCATTTCCCGGGCTCAATATGCGATCAAGTTGCATAGTCATTTTTTTAGATTTACCTTCTTTATCCGGGACATCGGGTATCCAGGTATCGTATTTTTCATCGTATTGCATGATCCAATCTACATCGTTCTGTTTTATCCACATTTGGCCGATGTACGCCAGAAGGGGCAGAAATACTTTATGGACAAATTCATGGTCGATCAAGTTTTGGTAAAGTACTTTATCCAACCTGGGTAAGCTCTTAAGGGTAAAATCCAGTTTTGCCGGTTGGATACCCAATAATGCCGGGAGGCTTTCGATCAATTCATTAACATGATTTGGAAAATGCTCGCCATATCGATTCAGTCCGCAAACGGGATTGGGCATAGAGAATGGATGCTGGACCGCAACGAAGTCCGCGAGACGTTGATAATCCTCTAAGGAATCAAATTGCATACCGCCCTGGAAATCCGTTGAGGTTTGGACTATCTTCCCGTCATTCAACTTGTAAACTTCCCTGTTTTTCAGCTTGAACAAGTGCTCACCGCGATCTTCCGGGGTATCGGACCCTGGGAAGTCTATCTCATAAAAAATGATTTTCGTAAAATCAGGGAGCATGACGATTCTTTTGATCGGACGTACTTTTGGTATACGTTTTTTTATGTCGGATCCAGAGCTTTTACGGTTGGCAAGGTATCCTTTAAAAGAATCATAGGCTATAGCGTCCCATTCTAAAATGCCTACCACGTAATCATTTTCAAGATGGTAATAATAATGTCCTTTTTTGGGGTTAGAATATTCTTCCAATAGTTTACCGTTGTGCTCTGAAACAAACAGCTTTGCTTCTTCTTGAGGTATGGAGTAAATTGTGTATTTAAAGCCCGTTTCGTCTGTAACATCCGCCAAAAATTTTTTACTCATAACAGTTTTTTTAATATGGCCCTTTTGGGTGAAATGGTGAGAAATCAGGAGGCTCAAATTAATTGCGAACCTCGTCCAGGCGTTTTTAAAAGTGAGCGGTTAAAGGGTCACTTTTAAAAAACTCCAACATGAAAATACAACATGAGTCATCTCTCCTTTAAAGGTGAGATGACTCATGTTTGGTTCAATCAATCTTCGGGGCAACTTGGGTTTTGGTTTGTCATAAGATAGGAAGCTTCAAATTCATTAGCAGCTTGTTGAAAATCGATGGTAACATAATCGAAATTTAACAAACGTCTGTATAGTCTTCTAAAATTATTTTCAAAAGCCCATGTTGGAAGAAACCTAAGTAAATGATCGTTCCTCAATAATGCGGAAAAATTTTGAAATTCAGGGCTTTTTACTCGCATTTTAGAATTGTCGTTAGGATCCAACTCAACTCTTGAAATAACTAATGGAACGTGTTGATCTGTTGCTGCATCAATGACGCCATCAGCAACAGGTACTTCTTCGGGCAGAATTAAATACAAGGCATGAGAAATTGTTCCTGAAGTGTACTGGTTTTCTTGAAGAAAGTCTAAATAACGATTAAACTGGGCTGGATTTCCACTGTAATCAAAGGTGGCAGAAGAACTAAACACTCCTTTTATTTCAACCACAACAGGTTGAGGATAAGAATGAAATAAATCCAACCCTCCGCCATAATCGATAATAAAAGAATTAAAAAGACCGTCAGGACGTGCATCATATACTCCTGAACCAGGAATGTATCCTGGTAGGGAGGTATTGTAGTGAGGGATACCCAAGGAATTCAATGCAGCTCTTTCTAATGCAATCCCCAATACGCGGCAAGCAAAAAAACCAATTATTTTATCTGCTTGGGTTGGATACCTGGATATTAAATCGGCTCTAATTCCATCGGCCAGTTGCCAGAACTTAGCAGGGGTCAAGGGGATCCCATCGGATGAAGGAAATTCCGGTATAGGTTCATCAAAAAGAATTTCACCCGGGCTTACGGCTGCAAGGTTGATATTATTTTCCTCAATAAATTCAAGAAAAGCTTCTTCGCCAGATGAATAGTCATCAAGTAATTCGTCTAATGCATCGATAAAGTCAAATAACAAAGCTTGGCTCAAAGGTCCGAATTGGGCGATTTCTATAAATGAACGAGCGGCTTGTTTACCATCGTCTGAGGGATGGGATGACAGCAAGGCATTAATTTTAATTGCAATAGAAGGATTATTATAAAGGAATAAGCCCTGCTCAAAACTCAATCCCAACTGCGCCATCAAATTGGCGGCTCGCGTAAAATCAAAGGCATTGAACCCTTTGGAAGCGTCTATTTTGCCGGTGGCATACAACTGGATGATGCCGGCTGCGAACTCGGCGTTGGCGGGCAGGTCATGCGTCGGCGCCCAATTGGCAAAGAAGTTGAGCAGATCCTGATTGATGGCGCCGTCTCCGAGCAACCAGGCCAATTCAGCCGATCCGGCCGGAATAATAGCGGTAACAGCCCTGATCTGATCGCACAATCCTCCAGGTATAGAAGGAATGCCGGGCTCTCCCTGAGCATTGCAGGCATCAAAAAATTCTTGAAGCGTTGAAATATTCAATCCATTGAGGGTCGCATTTGAAATGGGTTGGGTTGAAGAAGAGGTATTTCCATGACTGCCACCGCCGCCGGAGATCCACCAATCGGTATTACCGCCTGGGAACGTGGAAGAGTTGTCTACAGGAAAGCTTAAATCGGGCGTACTACAAGGAATGACAGCAGTCAGCGTAATGGTTACTTCTTTTGTTCCTGGAGGGCAATTTCGAAATTCCAAAGAACCCGACGGATCTGACGTGAAGGCATAAACCGGAATACATTTATTATATTCCACCTCTATTGTGCCACACCTGAAAGAAAGTTTTTCATCTTCATCCAGGGCATTGCTTTCCAAAGCATTAAAGCCTGTATAGAATAGTGAATCCTTTGTTCCGAAAAGTTCAAAATCGAAATAGAGCATTTCAGCGACAAGGAATCGGGCGTTTTCTTTATCCTGAACTTTTACGACATCAAGGAAAGTCAACAACTCTTCTCGTTCTACAAGGAAAAAATACGGTGCTTCCGCGTCAATCACCGAGAAAAGAATGGCGCTGGTGAAATCCTCATCCAGCCGCGCCATCGGGATAGCGGTCAAATTATGGGTCGGATCGTTTACTACCGGATAAACCTCGCCCCGGCTCCAAAAAGGGTAACCCAGGTTGTCAATCAGGTCGGTAACAAATTGCTCTTCTTTGTTTTGCAACAGAACCGTCTCCAAAACTTCCGTAATCAAAGAATCCGGGTTGGTCCGAAAACCGAGTTTCTGTTCTACATGCGGATTGTTGTATTCTGCAAAATCCGGTTCGAAAAAGGGTTTCTCTTTTACGGAGAGAGTCGCTTTAGCCGACTCAATTTTTTCAAGCAGAAGATCATGCTGGGAATCAGGAGCAGGAATTAAATCCTTTCGGCATGCTTGAAAAAGGAGAGCGACAAGCATTACCAGAGCGATAGCTTTGAATAGTCTCATACCAGAGCGTTTTAATTATGAATAAAATGGTGAATACCGTTTTATCCCTTGTTGGTTTCAGTTTTTAGATACCAATCCAGGGCAAGTCTAGTATGACAAATCTAATATTAAATGTAAATTTAGGCAAATTTGCCTAGTTAAAATTTTTCCACTTTGAGCAGTATTGCTTTGTGGGATACACAAGGCATAAAGATTTTATGATTGCTTTTGGCAATCATTTGAAGTTGTTGCGCCAGCAAAAAGATTGGACGCAGGAACAACTTGCCTTTGCTGCCGACCTGGAACACAGCCAAATAAGCCGCATCGAGCGCGGCGTGATCAACACCAGTATAAGTCAGTTGTATCAGATTGCAAAGGCGTTGGAGGTGCCGGTCAAAAAATTATTTGACTTCGAATACGCCTAAAGCGAAGATTCCAAATAAATACCTAAAACCGGTTCTTCCACATCATGCTCTCCACCGGTTTGTCGGTACGGACGTTGTATTTGGCGTTGTCCTTCCGGTTGTAGTAGGTTTCGATCTCGCCGTCGACCCGGAAGTAGATCAACTGACCGATGGGCATGCCCGCATAGACCCGCACGGGGTGGGTACAGGAGATCTCCAGCGTCCAGGTATTGCAGAAGCCGACATCGCCTTTGCCTGCCGTGGCGTGGATATCGATGCCAAGCCGGCCTACGCTGGACTTGCCTTCCAGGAAAGGCACAGTGCGATGGGTCTCGGTATACTCTTCCGTGACGCCCAGGTAAAGCGTGTTGGGATGGAGTACAAAGCCGTTTTCGGGGATCTCGATTGACTGGATCTCATTGTGCTTTCGGGCGTCCAGGATATGGTCTTTATAAATGGCCAGCCATTTTCCCAGGTGCACGTCATAGGAGTTGGTGCCCAGGCAATCCCGCCGGAAAGGCTCAATGACGATCTCGCCCTTGTCGATCGCCTCCAGAATCTTGACATCGCTCAGAATCATGCGGCAAAAGTAATCGTTTGTCCTAATAGCCGAATATATCTTCCTTGCTTAATTCCTGCACTTCGCTGATTTCCTTTAAAAAACCGAGATCGATCCTGTTCTTCGGCCCCAGCAGGCAAATGGAGAATTTTCTGTTGCTTACGCTGTCCTGCTGAAAACGGACAAGATCGCCGGCGGCCGAATCCTGCAGGCGTCCGAAAACATCCTTGTCGATGTCGTAGTCATAACCGAGATCCATTGCCACCCGGGCTTCCCAGTAAAGCCTGGAGGCCATGACATAATTGCTTTCGATACTGCGAAGGATGGCCATGCGCGCCTGCTCAATGCGCTCGGCGCTTACGGGCATATTTTCGATCAACCCCAGCATGCCCGGTATGGCATCATAGAGCTTATCCGGCTGCATGCCGATGTACGCCTCCATATAATGAGCGTGCTCTTTCTTCCTGGGGGATAAAAGGCGGGCAAATGTACTATAGGCCAGCGCTTTGCTTTCCCGCAATTCCTGGAAGACCACCGATGAAAGCCCCAAACCGAAGTACTCGTTGTACCAGGCGCTGTAAACATGATCCTCGAAATGAAAGAACGGGGCGCCCCTGGAAACAAACAGCGCATCGGTCTGTACGATCGGGAAATCGACCAGGTAAATCCGGTTTTCGTCCGTCGGCAGCTGAGGGAAATCCGGTGCAACCGGTGGCACCCAACGGTTTTCCGTTGTCTTGTGGTATTGGTTGACCAGTTTGGCGATCTCGTCTCCGGGCGCGGGGCCGTAATAGTATATCCTGTGGTCGTAATTGCGCAGATTTATCAGTTTTTCGGTCATGTATTCTGCGCTGATTTCCCGGAGCTCTTTCTCAGGGGCCCGGTATTTAAAGGGTGACTGAGGGCCGTACTGGGCAAATTCCTTCATCCCGTGGCGGAGGATAATCTGCCTTTCCTGCTTGGCATCGGCCCGCTTTTGAAGGAGGTCTTCAATCGTAAATTTCAATACCGTTTCATCCGGCTTCATGTTGGTCAGCCAGTGATCGAGCAACCGGAGCCCCGCAGTGAAAGACTCCTGGAGGCCGCTGAGTGTGATATAGGCCCTTTCATCATTGGAATCGCCGGATATGGATAACCCCAGCCGGAAAAGCTCCTGCTGGATCTCGATCGCCGAATAGCGATCGGTGCCGAGATAATCCCAGTAACCCAGCGCGATGGGAAAGACCGGATCATGGAGTTTTCCCATTTCAAAAATAAGGTCGAACCGGAAGATCTCATTGTCTTCATTCCGGACGTAATCCAGCTGCAGGCCTTTGTCCAGGGCAAAATTGCCGATGCGGTCAAAATCAGCGAACTTCGGCTCCAATCGCGGGATTTCCCTGGACAAAAACACCTTTCCGTATTCAGATACCTCCTCCCTGTTGATGACCACCGGGGTAATGGGCGGTTTTTCCACCTTGATGACACCCTGATCCTGCCCCTGGCGTTTGTACACGACTGCGTATCCGTCGGTGAGGTGTTTTGTGGCGAATGCTGCGATCTCTTCCTTTGAAAATTCCGCCATCCGGTCGATCACTTTTACCATTTTTGACCAGGGAACACCCAGGATAAAGGCCTGTGCGACGGCGTGTACCCTGTTTTTGTTGTATTCGTAAAGTTCCATATCCGACAACCGGTGATCGCGGATAACGCCCTCCGTCAACCAGTCTGGAAAGTCTCCGCGGCGGATCAGGTCCACTTGTTCCAGCAGCAACTTTTCCGCTTCTTCCAGCGTTTGCCCTGCCCTGGGTTGCGCTGAAAGCCCCAGAACCGAAAAATCCTCATAAAACCAGGCCCAGGCGCTGGCTTCCAGAACAAGCTGCGGGGTGTTGAGGTTGGTGTCAATGAGCCCGGCCTGATCGTTGTATAGAATGTCCCGGATCAATGCGGCGATAACAGGGTCTTCGGTCTGGCTGCTGCCCAGTCGCCAGGCTATGCTCAGGTATTCCGCTTCCTGGCCGGTGACCGTGGTCCGGACCGGGGCTTCCAGACGGGGTTGAGGTTTGCTTTCGAATGCCGGCGCCGGCCTGGATTCGAAATGACCGAAATAGTGTTCAGCAAGCGCAAAAGCCTCGTCGGGATCAAAATCGCCGGCGAGGATAATGGCCATGTTATTGGGTACGTAATAGGATTCGAAAAACCGCTGAATATTCCGCATGGAGGGGTTGTGCAGGTGTTCTGCGCGGCCCAGCGTGGTTTGCGTTCCGTAGGGATGTTCCGGGAAAAGAGCGGCCTTGAGGGCATTAAATACCTTGCGGTCGTCGTTATCCTGACTGATGTTGAACTCTTCGTATACGGTTTCCAGTTCGGTATGGAACAGGCGGAGCGCCATCATGCTGAAGCGTTCGCTTTCCAGTTCGAACCACCTGCTCAACTCATTGGAAGGGATATCGTTGACATAAACGGTTTGTTCTACCCAGGTATAGGCATTGGTTGCTTCGGCGCCGATGGCGGCGGCCAGTTTGTCGTATTCGCCTGGGGCAGCCAGCCGGGCAGCTTCGCCGCTGATCCGGTCGATGGTGCGATAAATAGCCGACCTCTCGCCGGGGTCTGTGGTCTGGCGGTATTGCTCGTACAGGTCGGCGATCTGTTCGAGGTAGTGCTTCTCCCGTTCCCAGGCCAGTGCTCCGATCCGGCTGGTGCCTTTGAAGAGCATGTGCTCCATATAGTGGGCCAGGCCGGTCGTTTCGGGCGGGTCATGCTTGGAGCCGGCCCGGAATACGATATTGGAAAATATGCGGGGCTCCTTGGGGTTGACGCTCAGATAGAGTTGCAGCCCGTTTTTGAGGGTATAGTGGCGGACCGCAATCGGATCATTGGGAACTATATGGTAAGGGTGGGTTGCTGTACGAAGGTTATTCGTCATCAAATGTTTAATTTTGACCTGCAAAGGTCGTTTATTTTCATTAAGCCCGGTAACTTAAGGCTACCAACGGTCAAATAATTAACCGGCCGGAACTGGACGTTTGCCGCTCATCTTTCCATTTCAACACGCAGCAATTATGAGAATATCGTTTTTTTTCCTTTGGTTTATCATTTTGATTTTTCCGGCCTGTGCCCAAAGCGGTCAGAACCTGGAACAAATTTACGAGCGTTACAAGGAAACAGCTATCCGGCAGCGCCGGTTTAAAATTTCGGATATCGAGCCGTTGATCAAAAAACTGGGCCCTCCGTTTCAGGTCAAACAGGCAGGCGCTTCGATCGAAGGCCGGCCGATATACCGGATCACGACCGGGAACGGTCCGGTGAAGGTATTGCTCTGGTCACAGATGCACGGCGATGAATCAACGGCCACCATGGCGCTGTTCGATATTTTTCGTTTTCTGCAGGGGAAGGGCGATGGTTTCGATGACCTCAGATCAAAATTGCAAAAAGAACTGACGCTCATTTTTATTCCCATGCTGAATCCCGACGGCGCCGAGCGATTTACCCGGCGAAATGCCCTTGGCATTGACATCAACCGCGATGCCGTCCGCCTGCAATCGCCGGAATCCCGGTTGTTGAAACAGGTGCGGGACGAGACCGGCGCCGAATGGGGTTTTAACCTCCATGATCAGAGCCGGTTTACGGCCGCCGGCCAGAACGAAAAGACGGCTGCCATTTCCTTTCTGGCCCCGCCTGTCAATTATGAGAAGGAAGTCGACGAAATCCGAAAGCGGGCCATGCAGCTGATCGGATTGATGAACGAGGACCTGCAACAGGAAATCCCCGGACAGGTAGCCCGGTACAACGATGATTTCGAACCCCGCGCCTTTGGCGACAATATGCAGATCTGGGGAACCAGCACTGTTTTGATCGAGTCGGGCGGCTTGAGCGGCGACCCTGAAAAGCAGCGACTGCGGAAAATGAACTTCCTGGCGATATTGAAAGCCTTCGGCTATATTGCGGACAAGCGTTATGCCGACGTGCCCCTGGAAGCCTACCAACGGATCCCCTTCAACCGGAGCAATTCTTTTTTTGACGTGATCGTCCGGGGGGCGGAAGTCACGCTGAAAGGAAAGCAATATACGGTTGATATCGGCATCCGCGGCGATGAGGTGGATTATAACGATGACCGGAGTTATTACGTCCGCAGCGCCATCAGCGACTTCGGCGATCTTTCGACCTTTCACGCCTATCAGGAAATCCCGGCGCAAGGGCTTGCGGCTATTCCCGGCAAGGTTTATCCAACGGTTTTGCCTAACTTGGCGGCAGCGGAAAAGCTGGATTACCGGAAACTATGGCAGCAAGGCTATACCGCGGTCCAGGTATCGGGCCTCAGTTCGGTGCAAACCTACCGGCCCGGCCCGCTGCAGTTGTTGAAACCGGGTGGAAAACCGGATTCCAGCATCAGCCTGGGGCGAAATCCCGGGCTGATCCTCAGAAGCGGTGGTAAAGTGATGTATGCAGTTGTAAACGGGCAGGTATTTGAAAATTGATCGGGAATGGAAAATAACTCGCCGGCGGTCATTATCATTGGCGCAGGCCCTGCCGGGCTGGCGGTGGCCGGTTGCCTGAGAGCGAAAGGACTTGATTTTGTGATGCTCGAACAGGGTGAAGGCGTCGGCGAATCCTGGCGCCGGCATTACGACCGGCTTCACCTGCATACGGTCAAGGAGCTCAGCCACCTGCCCGGCCTTCCTTTTCCGGATGCCTACCCCCGGTATGTATCCCGCGACCAACTGGTGGCCTATATGGAAAACTATGCCGATCACTTTGATATCCGGCCGCTTTTCGGGCAGTCGGTGCGCAAGATTTACCGGGCCGGCGGCGGATGGAAGGTGGAATGCGCGTCCGGACAAAGCTGGGAATCGGCAAACATCATCCTGGCCATGGGGCTGAACCGAAGACCTTTTATTCCGGAATTTAACGGGCTGGATACATTTGCCGGAGAAGTGCTGCACAGCAGCCGGTACCGCAATGCCGGACCGTTCAAAGGGAAAAAGGTGCTGGTTGTCGGCATGGGCAACAGCGGCGCCGAGATTGCGCTGGATCTTTGCGAACAGGGCGTTGAAACGGCCCTCTCTGTACGCGGTCCGGTTAACATTGTGCCGCGGGACGTGCTGGGTCGCCCTACCCAGCTGACGGCCCTGGCGCTGGCCAAACTGCCGCCCTGGCTCGGCGACCGCCTGGGGGTATTGCTGCGCGCCATCACGGTCGGAGATCTTTCCAAATACGGCATACAAACCCCCGATATGCCGCCTGCTCAGCAATTGCGGGAAACAGGGCAAACGCCCGTGATCGATCTCGGCACCCTGAAGCAGATCAGGTCGGGGAACATAAAAGTGTTCCCGGCCATTGAACGCATAGCGGGCGGCGCCATCCATTTTGCCGATGGAACCTCGGGCTCATTTGACGGACTTCTCCTGGCAACCGGCTTCCGGCCGGATCTGGAGGATTTCCTGGGAGACACCAAAGGCCTGCTGGATGAACACGGCTGTCCGGTCGACGTCATTGGGACCGGCAACTGGGACGGACTTTATTTTGTAGGATTCGATAATTACATCACCGGAGGCATCCTGGGGGCCATTCGCCGCGATGCCGTCCGGGTGGCCGGGCATTTGGCCCGCCAAATTTAATGCGATATGCCGCTTTATCATCATCGTCATCTCGAACCGGCCGGCGAACTCGGGCTCTGGAAAATAGAAGAAGGGGAGAGTTGGTTTCGGGAACAATTGCTCCTTTCTCCCGCGGAATTGCGTCAGCTATCACATATCAGCGGCCGGAAAAGGGTGGAATGGATGGCCGTACGGCACCTGGTTCATGTCATGTCCGGCCGGAACGAGCGGGGGGCTTTCCTTAAAGATGAATACGGCAAGCCGCACCTGGAGGGTTCAGCTTGGCAGATTTCGATCAGCCACTCCGACAGCATGGCAGCCGCGATCGCAGCCCCCCGGTTGGTCGGCGTGGATATCCAGCACCTGGTAGAGAAGATCTACAGGCTGGCGCCCCGGTTTATGCGGCCCGAAGAAACCTCAAGCCTTCAGGCCGCACACCGGTTGGAGCATATCCACGTTTACTGGGGCGCCAAGGAATCCCTGTACAAAGCGTACGGCCGCCGCAAGCTGGATTTCCTGGAGAACATGATCGTAACGCCCTTTGAATTCCGGCCGGAAGGCGGCGAAACGACCGGCCTGGTGATCAAAGACGATGAAAAACTGGAATTCAGGGTCCACTACGAAATGATGGACGCTTATATCCTGGTCTATACCGTCCAGATCTGACGATCAGTTCTTCGGCTGTTTGATCTGGAATACCCTGGAAAGGTTGAAGCCGAACCGGATCTCGCCTTTTGCCCAGTCGCCGTTTCCATCGCTGATGTACGAGCGCTCCGTCATACCCACCGCATTGGAAAAGTGGAGCTGGAATACGTGCCCGCCGGTTTCGATATCCACGCCCAGCGACAGCGGGTTTCGGGCAATGACGCCCGGAAAACGGTTGATGGCCAGATTGTAATCAGCCACCAGGGCAAACCGGTTGGAGAGCTTGTAACGGGCGCCGATCTCCGTACCCAGCAGAGCATTGGGATCGAGGCTGCTGGTGGTGAAATTGCGGTACACCATGAACGGAGCAACCTGAAGCGTGAATTTTTCAGAGAATTTCCTGCCCAGGATCACCTGATGAAAATAGGAGGTTCTGCGGTTGGGGTTGATGTCTTCCCCCGGAAACGGGTTTTTCAGCCCGATATAAGAAGCGCCGCTGACCCATACGATGGAGAGCGGGACATTGAGCTTGCCGGTGCTTTGCCGCAGGACCCGGATCTTCACGAATCCGTCAAATTCCTTGTAATTGGTGCTCCGGCCGACGCCTATGGTCAGGTTGTCGGAAAGGCCGTAGTCGAAACCCATGCGCATGCTGGCGTTGTCGAGGCCGAAAAATTCGTACGCTCCGCCGGAAACCTCGCCGAAACGGTGCAGGATCCGGAAATCGAGAACGCCTTCCCGAAGCATCTCCATACTGTGGCCGTTGATGACCCTGGGTGATTTGAAGGCGTTGGTGATGTATTCCGTGGTTTCTTCTTCATCCAGCAAACCGAGCAATCCGCTGTCCGTCTGGGAAAAACCCAGGACAGGGAACAGCAGCAACAGCAGAAGATAGCATTGTTTTTTCATGGTCCGATATATTTTGAATAAACCGAAGGGTGTACGGCCTGAATTGGACGCGCCTTCGGAAGATGTCGATAATTTTGGAAAGACGCCTAGTTGTCCGGGGCGCCGTTGGAGATCCATTTTTCAATTTGTTTGATGTCGCAGCTCGGGATCTTCCCCCCGCCGTCGGGCATCGCCAGGAACCCGCTGTCGTGCCGGATGGTCCCCAGGATCTGGCCGTTGTCCACATAGGGCTTTACCTGGGAATAGGTTTCCAGCCGGATCACGCCGACCGGGTTGTTGCCGCTGTGGCAGGCGTAACACCACCCCTGGAAAATACCCACTACCGTTTTGTTGTAAGTCACCGAATCGGTGTTGCAGCCGGCATTGCCCGAATTGTTGGCGGCGCCCTGTTCGATCCAAAGTGCGATCAAGGCGACATTTTCATCAGAGAAGCGGTCGCCGTCTTGCGGCATGTAGCCGAACGGTGTTACCAGCGAAGTGTACAGGGGGCTGCCCTTGTAGTCGCCGGCTTTCACCGCGGTCATGATCCCGTTGTAGGTGGTAAAGTCGTAACCTTGTTCCCGGTCTACAGCGTTGTGGCAGCCGCTTTTGGTGCAATTGGTTACGATGAGCGGAAAAACATCTTCCTCGAAGTACACGGTCGGATCGGGGATATGTTCTTTGGTGCATCCCTGAAAGGAGAATACAGTAGCGCCAAGTACCGTAGCTACTGCCAGGAGATGCCGGATTTTGAAACTTTTCATCGATAGATAGTTATTTGAACAAACAAATTTTTAAAAACAGCAATGCATAAGCAGGTATCGCCGCTTAGGTTAGCTAATAACGCCGCAGCGCTGCAAAAGTCTGCGGATAATTTAAAAAAGTTGAGAAATGAAAGGATCAGGTTGACAGATAGCCTGGTTTGCTAAATCAATTCGAGGATGTTCAAATTCGGTAGAATCAGACCGCAAAAAAAAGGTAATTGGAAGAAATAATCAAATTCCCGGGACATTTTTAGCATCATTTATTGGCCGTTTGGTCAGTTATCCGTCGCTGTGGGGTGAGAATTGCGGTATCTGTTGACCAAAGTGGCCAGCAGCAGCAAGCCGGCCAGGAACATGGCGATCCGCGCGATCAGGTCGCCCCACCTGACATAGAATGTGATGCCGTCGTTGAGCCGGATGCTTTGCCGCAGGGCGCCGTCCACGCCGTACGGCAGCGACCGTTCAATGTCTCCTCGCTGATTGATGAAGGCGGAGATTCCGGTATTGGCCGACCTTGCAATGGGCCTGCGGGTCTCGATGGCCCGCAACGAGGCGAAATACAGGTGCTGGCGGTGCCCCGGCGTATTGTCCCACCAGCCGTCATTGGTAACGATGAAAGCCGCCTGCGCACCGGCCCGCACATAACCCGCAAAATATTCCCCGAATACCGATTCGTAGCAGATCACCGGCGCGATCCGGAACTGGTCCTTGGTGAATACGCTCCGGCGCCGCTGGGTACCCAACCCGGCTGCCGTTCCGCCCAGTTGTTCGACTACCGGCTCCATGAAAAACAAGAGCCGCTTGAACGGGAAATTCTCCGGCCCCGGGACGAGTTTGGATTTCTTATACTGCTGCACCTCTTCCTGTCCGATGGTCAATTGCGCCGCCAGGTTATAGGTTTCGTAGAACATGGTCCGTCCGTCTGCGCCGACATGCGTTCTGGTATGGTCCGTATGGGGCTCATCGGCGTCAAAGATGTGGTAAGCGTCAAGGCCGGTCACGATGCTCAGGCCCGGATAGGCGGCAAAGGTCTTCCGCAGGCGGATCGTGGTCGGATAATCGTTGATGCGGTCCGTTTCCATTGAGCGAAAGGCCGATTCCGGATAAACGACATAATCCACCGTGCTGTCGAGCCGGGATTGGGTCAGCTCGATATAGCCGTTCAACTGAAAATCTTCAGGCAGGGTGAATTTCTCATAAAAAGGCTCGTAGTTGGGTTGAACGATCAAAACCTCTGCCCGCTGATTGCCTTGCTCCTGAAAGGTGAAGTATTGCACCAGGGAAACCGCAATGGGCACAACTCCCAACAGGCCGATCTGCCAAAACCGGCTCCGCGGCCACCGGCCGGTCTGCTGTCTTTCTTCATACGCACGGAAAAACAGGATATTCATGACCAGTATCCACAACGAACCGCCGAAAACGCCGGTGAATTCATACCATTGCACGGTAGCCGGGACCTGGGCGAAGAAATTGCCGAGCGTGAGCCAGGGCCAGGTGAGGTCCCAGTTCAGATGCAGGTATTCAAAGCTCATCCAGTAGGCGGCAAATGCGGCATAACCCAGGCGCGGCAGTGCAATATTGGTTAGTTGGAACAATAAGAACGGGATGCACATGAGCAGCGCGTTGACCAGTATGGCAAACAAACCGGCCGCTAGCGAGGAATCGGCTACCCAGAAGGTGGTCAGGATGTTCCAAAGCACAAAAGCAAAATATAGGTAAGGAAACAGACGTGTTTTTGGCCCCTCTTTTTTTCCTGTTTTAATTTCCTTATCAAGTATAAAAAGCGGCACAAAACCGGCAAAAGCAAGCCACGGAACGGGTAAAATGCCCGGAAAACCGAGCGAAAGCAATAACGCGCTGAGTGTGGAAAGCCCCATCCGGCGCCAGGGTACCGGTCCCTTCCGAAAAATAAGCACCAGACCGGCAACTCCCAACCAGGAACTCAGCAGAAACCAAAACGGCCGGTATCCCCAAAGCATTTCCTGGCTGTTGAGCGAATACATGCTCCAGGCGGAAACGGCCGAAATTACCAGCATGACGACCGTGAAGGCCGGCAGGTATGGAAACGCTTTGGACTTTAAGGGTGTCATTCCGAGAAGTTATGCTGCGCAATTTTACGAAAAGTTTGCGGGAGGGGGATTCACATTAAGTGAGTTAACGGTTTTTTCACTTTTTGAGATCAAATTTCCGGCCGGATTGTTTCTTAGTAAAGAATTGCTGAATTTTGCCGGATGAACGGCCTTAAAAGCGTTCGAAGACTACAAACAAATACAGCCTGTGATCGATTTTACACGATTCACCCTTGACAACGGAATGCGCCTCCTGGTCCACGTGGATACCAACACGCCGATGGCGGCTTTCAACCTTATGTACAACGTGGGTTCCCGGGACGAATCGCCGGATAAAACCGGTTTTGCCCACCTGTTTGAGCACCTGATGTTCGGCGGTTCGGTCAACGCGCCCGACTTCGATGACCCGATCCAGCTCGCCGGCGGAGAGAATAACGCCTTTACCAATAACGACGTCACCAGCTACTATCAGGTGTTGCCGGCTGAAAACCTGGAAACGGCCTTCTGGCTTGAATCCGACCGGATGCTGAACCTGAGTTTTGACCGGAAGGTGCTCAACGTGCAGCGAAAGGTGGTCGTGGAGGAATTCAAGGAAACCTGCCTGAATGAGCCGTACGGCGATGTTTTTCACCATTTATCTGAAATGGCGTATAAGGTCCACCCTTATCGCTGGCCGACCATCGGCCTGGTGCCCGAACATGTGGAAAAAGCCAGGATGGCCGATGTGCGGTCGTTCTTCGGCAAGCACTACCGGCCCAATAATGCGGTGCTGGTCGTGTGCGGGAATGTTGAACCGGAAACGGTCAGGGCGATGGCGGTAAAATGGTTCGGGGATATCCCTGCGGGTAAAATACCGGTGAGGGACCTGCCGGCAGAGCCGCCGCAAAAGGACGCGGTATTCCGGATCGCCAGAGGAAATGTACCCAACGAGGCCCTGTACCTGGCCTTTCACTGTCCGGCCCGGATGGAACGGGATTATTACGTGGTGGACCTGCTGTCGGATATCCTGGGCAACGGACCTTCCTCCAGGCTCTACCGGCGCCTGCTGAAAGAAAGAGAATTGTTCACGTCAGTCGATTGCTATATCACCGGCAGCGCCGACCCCGGATTGTTCATCATTGAAGGCAAACCCGCCGAGGGGGTCACCCTGGAGAAAGCCGAAGATGCGATCTGGGAAGAAATTGCGATGTTGCGGAAAGAGCTTGTCCCGGACCGCGAGCTGGAAAAGATCAAAAACAAGGCCGAAGCTACGCTGATCTTTTCCGAATTGAGCGTGCTGAACAAAGCGATCAACCTGGCCTTTTTTGAAATTCTGGGCGACGGCAGCTGGATCAATGAAGAAGAGGGCATATACAATTCGATTACTGCAACCGACCTCCGGCGGATGGCCGGCAGCATGCTGGTCCCCGAAAATTGTTCCAGGTTGTATTACAAACCCAAAGAAGAGCAACAGGTCGAACCCGTTGCAGCCGAATCACTCGCCCAATAGTTCCTGCAGTTTTTGTTCGAGCGCTTCACCCCGAAGACCCCGGGCGAGGATGCGCCCTTCCTGGTCCAGTAGAATGGTATGCGGTATGGAGCGGACCCCGAAGGTTTGGGCAACTTCGTTCTGCCAGCCTTTGAGATCGCTGACATGTTGCCAGGTAAGGCCGTCGGCTTCGATGGCCTGCAACCACCGGTCCTTGCTGTTATCGAGGCTGACCCCGAGGATTTCAAAACCCTTTGATTTGTAGTGGTTGTATACCCGGACCACATTGGGGTTTTCCCTTCTGCAGGGGCCGCACCAGCTGGCCCAGAAATCGACCAGCACGATCTTTCCCCTGAAATCGCTCAGGTTGACCGGTTTTCCATCGGGTGAATCCTGGGTGAAATCCGGGGCAATGCCGCCGACGATGGTGCTGCCGGCCCTTTTGAGTTCGGCTTCGATGATGGCTGCCCCGTCCGGGTCGGTTTTCCTGAAATCTTCAACGAATGCCTTTGCGAAGACGGCGTAGTTGGGGTGGTTGCGCTCTTTGAGGGCGGCCATGACCCCGCCGTAAGCCAGTTTCTGTACGGCAGAACCGGAAGGCATGCGTTTCAGTGCTGTTTCGATGAAATGCTGATGGGTTTCCTGATCGATATTGACGCTGCTCAGGGTCTGCGCATAGCTTTTGAAGCTCTCGTATACCCATGGCAGGGTGTTGTAGCCCTTGTCGTTGAAATCGGCGAAACGGAAAAACTGGTCGGTAAAGTAGACCAGCTCGTTTTCGTATTCCTGGCCGTTGTTGGGGTAGCTCAGGTACGTGTTCAGGGCCGCGACGCGGGCAAAGAACGGATTGGCCGATTTGAGGGAGTCGAGGAATTGGAGCTTGACTTTGTCGAGCTCGGCCATGTCGGCGGCAATTTTCCGCTGTACCTCGTCATTGCGCATGTTGCGCTGGAAATTGCTCGCCTGTTGGCTGCTTTTGACCTTGAACTGGTCCAGTTGCGCTTTCACGGCCTGGTATCCGTTGTTCAGGTCCGAATTTTCTACCCGGGCGTTCCTGATATTGTTGCAGGCGCCTTTGATGACGACATCCGGTTCCTGGCCCAGAATGACGGGCAGGGTCAGTTTGTCGGTTGCACCGACGTAATAGAATTGGGGATCTGATTTCGGGACTTCAAACACGAAGGCGTCCTCCCTGGAGGTTGCAGCCTGCATGGGTATGAATCGGATACCGTCGAAGCGGTAGAGTTGCATGGATTGACCGCAGCCGCTGATTTCACAACGGAGCGTAAGCTTCTCAGCCGGGGGGGCGCCTGCAGTAAACAAGGCAGCCAGCGCTGCAAAAAAGACAGATAATTTCATGGTCAAAAAATTTTCGGATACAAAATTACGTGAATTTCAAAGGAATCGCAAACCGAAATATTTCCGGCGCTCGTCTGCTTATTCCTTGAAAACAGCTAAATTATAAGCCTTTCGGCCAACAATTCGCTAATTTTGTCCGTATTGATATAAAAATCATTTCAATGAGCGATCAACGAAATTTCAATATCAGGGGCAACCCCTTTAGCGCATTATTGGGCATTCTCATAACGGTAGGCGTTTTTATCCTGTTGTTCTACCTGACGCAATTTATTTTTAAACTGCTGTGGATCGCATCGCCTTTCCTGCTGGTCGCGTCCCTGGTCATTGACCATACCGTATTCCTGGGATACGCCAAATGGATCGGCCGATTGCTGAAAACCCGCTTCTGGGTAGGGCTGGGGGCAATGGCCCTGTCGGCCTTGTTGTTCCCGCTGACGGTGTTGTATCTTTTCAGCAGGTCGCTGCTCAATAAAAAAGTGCGCGAAGTCCGCAAGGAAGCCGAAATTCGCCGTCAGGGCGAGTATGCGGACTTTGAAATCGTAGAAGAGAAGCCGCTGGATCTGCCCGGGCTGGAAAAAGAATCCCGGACCAAAAAGGGCAATGATTACGATCGCCTTTTTGATCAGTAGTACTGCCCTCCTGTTGGCAGCCGGTTACGCCGCCTTGCTCCGGCAGGCCATCCGGGCCTGGCGCCGGATCCCTGAAACCGCTATTGACGACGACTGGCGCCCGCAGACCCGGATCAGCGTGCTCATTCCCGCCCGAAACGAATCGGAAAATATTGGCGCCTGCCTGGAGTCCGTTCTGAAACAGGCCTATCCCACGGAGCTGACGGAGGTTATCGTCATCGACGACCACTCGGAAGATAAAACCGCCGCCATAGTCCGCGCCGTCCGGGATCCGCGCCTGAAACTCCTGCAACTGGCCGATTTTCCGGAATATTTACTCCCCGAAGTAGCGTTAAAAAAACAAGCCGTCACGTTGGGCGTTCATCGCGCAGGGGGCGAACTGATCGTTTGCACCGACGCCGATTGCATCGTACCCGCCGATTGGCTGCGGTACCACGCCTGGTGTTATGAACGGGAAAATTGCGTTTTTACCGGCGGGCCGGTCAACTTTTTCCGGGAAAGCAGCCTGCTGGAAAGATTCCAGAGCCTCGACTACCTCGGCATGATGTTGCTGACAGGGATGGGCATATTCACCGGGCATTTCCATTTGAGCAACGGCGCTAACCTCTCTTATTCCCGAAAGGCTTTTTTGGATGCAGGGGGATATGAAGACAACCGCCACCTGGGTTCGGGCGACGATTGGTTGCTCTCCATAAAGATGGCCAAACGCTTTCCCGGAAGGATTCAGTTCCTGAAAAATGCCGCATCTGCAGTCCGGACCCGGGCAATGCCGACCTTGAAGACTTTTATCCGTCAGCGCAAGCGGTGGGCCTCCAAGTCGGGCGCCTATCACCAGTGGCGGCTGGTTTGTATTCAGGGACTGGTGTTTTTATTGTGCTGGAGCTTGTTGTTGGGCCTGATCGCACTCCCGTGGGCCGGGTCTCTCGCGTTGTCTCTGCTGTTGGTCGCCTGGACGGTCAAGGGCCTGGCCGATTATTTTTTTTTGCGGGAAGGGGCGGTTTTTTTTGACCGCAGGGATCTTTTGCAGTCTTATATACAGGCCCAGTTCTTGCACGTGTTGTACTTTGCCGGGATCGGTTTGGTGGGATTGTTCTTTCGGCAATACCAATGGAAAGGCCGGGTCAGCCGTTGAAGGCCGGTGTGAAAAGGGTTTTTTGTTTGATTCCGGACTAAATTTTCTTGAATTTTAATCCCATGCCACCGGATTGCGTCTGAAATAGATAGCTATCTTGCATGAGCGCTCAAAATGCTCTAAAACTATGCTGCGTAAATTGTTGATAAGCGCGTTTTTGATCCTGCCCGGGCTGGTCCAATCCCAAAGCTATACGATACGGGGACGAGTGACGGATGCGGATACGGAGGAAGGAATTGCCTTTTGCAATGTTTATTTTGAGGGGACGACAATCGGCGTCTCTTCAGATGTAGACGGCTATTATGAATTATCAACAGAACAGCTTGCCGACAGCCTGAGCGTTTCCGCCATCGGCTACCGCATACTCCGAAAGCCCCTTGGGCGCGACTCCGTTCAAACGCTGGACTTCATGTTGTCCGCAGACCGGGTGAACTTGTCGGAAGTGGTTGTGATTGCGGGTGAAAACCCGGCAAACGCGATCGTCCGGGGGATTATCGCGAACAAAGACCAAAACCGCCTCGAGCGTTTCACCCAAATCGGATATCAGTCCTACGCCAAACTGGAGCTCGATTTCGAGAATGTGCCGCCCAAATTGAGGGATAGCAAATTCATGAAGCCGTTCGCCTTTGTTTTTGAACATTTTGACAGCACGTCGGACGAAAAGCCCTTCCTGCCTGTTTACCTGAATGAAAATCTGTCGGATGTTTTCTACGCCCAGGACAAAAAACAGTGGATCGAACGGCCGCTGGCCCAGCGCACATCTGGCATCAACAACGCCACCATTATTGATTATATCAAGAAAATATACACGCCTTTCAGTGTATACGACAACTGGATCTATGTGTTGGACAAGCCTTTCGTAAGCCCTTTTTCCAACGGAGGGCTGGCTTATTATGAATACTACATCATCGACAGCACGCGAATAGAGAACCAGTGGAGTTACAAACTGAAATTCAAGCCCAGGCGCAAACAGGAAAACACCTTCTACGGCGACTTCTGGGTAGCCGATACGACATTTGCCGTTCAAAAGGTCAATATGCGCATGAGCGCGGATGTGAACATCAACCTGGTTAACCGCGTGATCGTGTACCAGGATTTTTCCTATGATAATGACCACTGGCTGCCCAACAGGAAAAAACTGATCGTGGATTTCAAACCGGCTGAGAAGGCGCCCGGCATGATCGGGCGGTATACGGCCACTTACCGGGATTACGACCTGGAATTTGCGCGCGATCAGCCGGTAAAACAACCCAAACCGGACCCGGAAACCCTGAACAAGGACGACGCTTACTGGGCGCAGGTACGCCATGAGCCCCTGGCGGAAAACGAGGCCGGCATCTACGCAATGGTCGACAGCCTGCAAAATACGCAGGCCTACCGGACGTATTCGGAGGTTTTGCGCACCCTGGTGGACGGCTATATCCGGGCCGGCAAGCTCGAATTCGGCCCCTATTTTTCCATTTACAACAGCAACCCCGTGGAAGGCAGCCGGATCCGGTTGGGGTTCCGGACGAGCAGCGAATTGAGCAAGCGATTCCGGATCAACGCCTACGGCGCTTATGGGTTCCGGGACGAAATATTCAAATACGGCGCGGAGTTCCGGTACCTCGCCAGCCGGGACCCCCGGAAATTGTTTGGAATTGCCTACAATTTCGACATCAGCCAAAGCAATGAAAACACGGAATCCTTTGAAGAAGGCGATCTGTTTTCGGGTTTTCTCCGCCGGAATCTCCCGATGAAGCTGATCAAAGTGGAGGAAGTAAAGGCCTACTACGAGCGCTACTGGGACAACGGCTTTTCCAACAGGATCACCCTTTTAAACCGTCACCTCGACCCTTACGGCGGGATTTCGGCCGATGCCGGCGGGTTCAATTATGCCTTCCTGACGGCGGGCGGCGTCGGCGAACCGGATACCACCATCCTGACCTCCGAACTGATCCTCAAGGCGCGATATGCCTTTAAGGAAGACTTTATCGATCTGACCTTCGACCGCACCAGCGCCGGTACGAAATTTCCGATCATTGAACTGCAATATACCCTGGGCATCAAGGACCTGCTGGGCGGCAATTACCAGTACCATAAGCTGTCGCTGTATTATCGCCATTATTTCAATATCAATCCCGCCGGCTGGCTGAGTTACCGCTTCAAGGCGGGCAAGGTTTTCGGGGAGTTGCCATTTTTGTTGCTGGAAGTCCACCCCGGCAATGAAGCTTATTTTATGGGCAGGGGCATATTCAATACCATGAACCGCTACGAGTTTGCCAGCGATACCTACGCAAGCCTCATCCTGGAACACCATTTTGACGGATTTTTGCTCAACAAGATCCCGCTGATGCGGAAATTGAAATGGCGCACGGTCGCCAGTTTCAAGGCCGTATACGGAACCCTGACCGACAAGAATCGCCAGGCCAACAAACTCAACCTGTTCGATCCGGAGCGCCAGGACGGTTACACGGGGTTCAGGGCGCCGGATAAAAAGCCCTTCATGGAGGCCGGCGTCGGGATTGAGAACATTTTCAAGGTCCTGCGCATCGATGCCATCTGGCGGCTGGATTACCTCGACAATCCGGAAGCGAGCCGGTTCAATATTGTCGGCGGCATGTATTTCTTCTTCTGAAAAACTGCCGGAAAATGGTAAGCAGGATACCTGCTGCATCCTTATTTTTCGCCCCTCAGGCAGCGTGTTCCGAATAAGTTCCGTTAATAAGGAACGTTAAAGTATCATCAGGCGGAATCTCAATCCCTGAAATTCGCCTGCGCAGTATGGAAAAATCACTTTAAGCTTAGCCTGGCCATTGGTAAAAGTGCCGGTAGAAACTTTTGGAATCCGGGGGCCTATCCCATTCCCGGAAAGGTGCGGTATGGTTTTGGTTACATTATTTTCTTAAAAAAATCAATTTAACAGCATTCTCTGATAACGGTCCGGCATTGGCCCTGCCGAACGGTATCATTGATTTTTTTGTATGAAGCAACTTGATTTTTCACCCACTAATCTATTTCATTGTATGAAATTGAAACTCTACTTGCCGCTTTTGGCAGCCTTCACGCTGCTATCTGCGACCTCTTCAACGTTTGCCCAGACGCTAGTCAGGGGCAGCGTCAAATCAGCTACGGACGGCGAGCCGTTGATCGGCGCCACCGTCCTTGTAAAAGGAACCAGTGAAGGTTCGGTAACCGATGTCGACGGCAATTTTGAAATCCGGTTGAGTGATGCCAATGGTACACTCGAAGTCAGCTACACCGGTTTTGCCTCGAAAGATGTCCCTGTTGGGGGTAGAAGCGTACTGGACATTTCTCTGGACCCCAACTCCACGTTGTTGGACGAAGTGGTCGTGATCTCGTACGGGCAGGCTACGCGCGCCCAATTCACGGGATCGGCCAGTAAAATCACCTCCGAGCAGATTGCCCGGCGACCGCTGACCAGTGTCGGTCAGGCGATCGTTGGCGCAGCACCGGGGGTACAGACCAATGCGGGCCTTGGTCAGCCGGGGTCTTCGCCTGATGTACGCATCCGCGGGTTCGGCTCGATCTCCTCTTCCAATGACCCGCTTTATGTGGTGGACGGGGTACCGTTTTCGGCCAGCATCGCCAACCTGAACCCGGATGACATCGAAAACATTACCATCCTCAAGGATGCCGCTTCCACGGCGCTTTACGGTTCGAGGGCTGCCAACGGCGTGGTCATGATCACGACCAAGAAGGGCGCCAGGGGCAAAACCCAGGTGAACGTAAAATATGCCAGGGGGTATTCCGACCGGGCCATACCCGAATATGACCGGGTAAATCCTTTTGAGTATTACCCGCTGATGTGGGAAGCTTACCGCAACAGCCTTGCCTACCGGGCCAGCAACCCGGTTCCGATTGCTGATGCCAACCAGCAGGCGACGGATGACATCAAAAGCCTGCTCGCGTACAACCCCTTCAATGTGTCTGATGACGCCATTGTCGGCACCGACGGCCAGTTGAATCCGTCGGCCAGGCTTATCTACAACGAAAACGACCTTGACTGGCAAGATAAGATTACCCGCCAGGGAGTCCGGAATGAAGTGGCGGTCAGCTTCAACGGCGGCAACGAAACTTCGGATTTCTTCATCTCATTGTCGTACCTGAATGACAAAGCTTTCCTCATCCGTTCGGATTATGACCGCTATACCGCACGCCTGAACTACAACAACCAGGTATTGCCGTGGCTGAAAACCGGCGTAAACATAGGCGGAACAATCCTGAAGTCCAATCAGGCTTCGGCAACGGGCGGAACGGCATTTGTCAACCCGTTCTTCTTCGGGCGCAATATCGGACCGATCTATCCGGTATACGCTTATGATCCCAATAATCCGGGGCAATATCTGCTGGACAGCAACGGCGATCGCCAGTACGATTTCGGCAACCTCAGCTCGTTGGGCCTGCCCAACCGGCCGGGCGGCGCTTACGGCGGCCGGCATATCGTTGCGGAAACGGAGCTGAACCAGGAATTCTTCCGCAGAAATGTCTGGACGGGGCGCACCTACGGTGAAATCACCTTCCTCAAAAATTTCAAGTTCACGACCAACGTGAGCATAGATATCACCAACCGTACCGACCAGGATTATGACAACGCGGTGATCGGCGACGGTGCGCCCGGCGGCCGCGCGCAGAAAACCTTCCAGAATGTAACCTCCTACAACCTGAACCAACTGCTGAACTACAACAAGGAATTCGGCAAACATAACTTCGGGCTGCTGCTGGGCCACGAGAATTACAACTACATCGACGATAACCTTTACGGGTTCCGCTCGCAGCAGGTCCTTGACGGCAACATCGAACTGGTCAACTTCACCACCACCACCGACCTGACCTCCGAAGAGAACAGGTACCGGGTTGAAGGGTATTTCTCCCGGCTGAACTACGATTTCGACAACAAATACTTTGTGTCGTTCTCTTACAGAAGGGACGGTTCCAGCAAGTTCTTCAAGGATGTTCGCTGGGGTGATTTCTATTCCGCCAGTGCTGCATGGCGCCTCGATCAGGAAGCTTTTTTGCAGAATGTTCCCTGGCTGAATGCCCTCAAATTAAGGGCTTCCTACGGTGAAACCGGCAACGACGGCGGCATCAGCCTGTACGCCTGGCAACCGCTTTACTCGCTGGGGTATAACAACGCCGCCGAAGCCGGCATCATCCAGTCGAGCCTGGGCAACCCGGCGCTGGAATGGGAGTCGAACAGCAGTTTCGACGTAGGGCTTGAATTCAGCCTGCTCAAAGACCGGGTATACGGTACGGTTGAATTCTTCCACCGGGTGTCCGACAACCTGATCTTCGACGTGCCCCTGCCGGTATCGGCCGGTATCCTGGAACAGACCCAGAATATCGGATCCATGTTCAATCAGGGTTTGGAATTGTCTCTCGGGTTGCAGCCGATCCGGTCGGGATCTTTCAACTGGAGCATCAACTTCAACCTGACGACCTTCAAGAACGAGATTACCAAATTGCCGCAGGAGGAGATCATCAACGGAACGAAAAAATTGAAAGTCGGCCACTCCATCTATGACTACTGGCTTCGCGAGTGGTACGGCGTGGACTCTGACGACGGTTCGGGCCTGTTCCGGGCGGATGCTTATGTAGAATCCAATACCCGGATCAACGCTTCCGGCGATACGTTATCGATCAGCCAGAACAACGCCAGGTTCCACTACGCCGGGTCGGCTATACCGGATTTTTACGGCAGCATTACCAATACCTTCAGCTACAAAGGGCTGCAACTTTCCGTTTTGGTGACCTATCAGCAGGGCGGCCTGGTATACGACGGCACCTGGGCGGGCCTGATGAGTGCGGGCAATTATGGCGCAGCGTTGCACAAGGACATGCTGGGCCGTTGGCAGAATGCCGGCGACATCACGGATATTCCCCGGATGGACGTGTCACAGACGGCTGCTTTCAATGCCCAATCCGATCGCTGGCTGACAGATGCCTCTTTCCTCAATATCCGGAATATCACGCTGACGTATGATCTGCCGAGGTCGGTTTCCAACAGGCTGAACCTGCAGAATGTGAACATTTACCTCTCCGGGGAGAATATCCACATGTTCTCCAAGCGCAAGGGCATGAACGTAGAGCAATCCTTTACCGGAGTGACGTCCAATGAATACGTTCCGGCACGCGTGCTGACCACCGGTATTAACATCACCCTTTAAATCGGGATCCAACCATGAAAAAGCTTGTATTATATAAATTCATTGCACTGATAGCGATCGGCCTTTCCGCGACATCCTGCGGGAATGATTACCTGGATACGGCGCCGACCGATCAGGTAGACGCCGGCGCTGCTTTTTTGACCACTGCTAACGCCTACGCCGCGTTGAACGGCATTCACCGGGCTATGTTCGTACGGTACAACAGCCAGGGCGAATACGGACAAGGCGCTATGATGATCAATATGGATATGATGGGCGAGGACCTGGTGATGACCTCTGCAGGTAACGGCTGGTACAACAATACCTACAAATGGCTCGATCACCGGAATGAGAACAGCGCTCTTTGCCTGTTCGCCTATCAGTTTTACTATCGCCTGATCGGCAACGCCAATCTCATCATTGCCAACATCGGCAACGCGGAAGGACCGCAGGAAGACCGCGATGCCATCAAAGGGCAGGCCCTCTGTTACCGGGCATGGGCGCATTTCATGCTGGTGCAATTGTACGGCAAACGGTATGATGCGGGCGCCAAACCCAATAGTCAGCTTGGCGTACCCCTGATGCTGACCCCGACCACCGACGGCCAGGCCAGGGCAACCGTTGAGGAAGTCTACACCCAGGTCAATCAGGATCTGGATGACGCCATCGCGCTGCTGACCACCAGCCGTCGCGCAAAGTCGCATTTCAACAAGGAGGTAGCCCAGGGGATCAAAGCCCGGGTAGCGCTGACCCAGCAAAACTGGACGGTTGCAGCCCAGATGGCCGTGGAAGCACGCAAGAATTACAGCCTGATGAGCAACGCCGAATACCTGAGCGGATTTGATGACGTGTCGAACGCCGAATGGATCTGGGGAACCGACCATATTGACGACCAGACCACTTTCTTTGCGTCTTTTCATGCCTACATCTCCTGCAATTTCAACTCGACCAATATCCGGACCAATCCGAAGGCCATCAACAGTACGCTGTATGAAATGATGTCGCCGACGGATGTTCGTCGCGGATGCTGGCTCCCGGCCCCGGATGCCGCAACCGCCATTCGCCCTCCGGGCGGCGTGTTGAAACCCTATATGACCCAGAAATTCCTGTCGGCCAGCAACAGCAACAGCGTAGGCGATGTGCCGCATATGCGGGCAGGGGAAATGTACCTGATCGAAGCCGAAGCCAAGGCGCGTTTGGGCGATGACCCGGGCGCACAGTCGGCGCTGACTGCGCTGATGAGCAACCGGGACCCCGGCTACGTACCGTCCGGCAATGTGGGCCAGGCCCTGATCGACGAGATCCTCATCAACCGGAGGATCGAGCTGTGGGGAGAAGGTTTCCGGTTTACAGACCTGAAACGTCTGAATCTGCCGTTGAACCGCAACGGCGCCAACCATATTTCTTCCCTTACGCTGACTTATGACGTGCCTGCGGGCGACGTCAGTTGGGAGTTCCTGATCCCGCGGCGGGAACTGGATTCCAATAAGCTGTCGGTGCAAAATCCGTTGTAAAGGATTTTTACCGGCCCGTGAATTTTAATAACATTTAACCAGGGCGCTGTCTCCTTTTTCGGGACAGCGCCCTGATCCTTTTAACAAGTTCACTCTGGACCCAAGGGTGACCGCTCTCTTTGGAATTGCTTAGGACCGCTGAAATAATAACTGTCCACTAGGGCCAAAATGCATGACCTATCAAAAGCGACACTTATTAATTCACCGATCCTTAATTTTGCACATAAAATTCAACCGATTGGCCTATGAAAACTGACCTTTCCGAAATCAAGGCGGCACTCTTGTCCGCGCTCACGCAAAGCGTCCCGCCATTGAAGATCAGAACAAACACAGATGCAAATTTCGAGGTAGCCGGCACCAAGGAAACCATGCAGGGCAAACAAAGGGTAGACGGGATCTATTTCGCCAGCGTTGTGCCCAAGCCCGGCGATGTCCGGTTTTATTTTTTCCCGAACTATACGCATCCCGCGGCTTTTGCCGGTATGTCGGAAGACCTTAAAAAATGCCTTAAGGGCAAAAGTTGTTTCCACATCAAAAAACTGAGCCCGGAAATGGAGGTGGAAATCGGCGATATGGTTCGAAAAGGAGTGGCTTTGTATCAACAGGACGGACTGATCTGACCAGGATCGGTTGAACCGTTGAAGGGAAAGGGCCGCCCTCCCTTCCCGGGGGCTCATGCCGCCGGGCGTGATAACGGCATCGTCTTCGAAAAGAGCGAGAACGCCTTGCTCGTTGCCTGCCAGCCAGGCCTTTACATACTGTTCATTAATGGCCTCGATGGCAGCTTCATCGGCCGAAGGGGCAGGTGCTGAAGTGCAGGAAAGAAAAGCAGCGACGTAGAAACTGCTCAGAATAGCGATTGATCTCATTTTATGTATATTTAATCCCGGAAATAGTTTTTAAAACAGACAGCGGAATTTCGCTTGCGTTGCCGGAGTCTGAAAATACCATGAACCCTGTGCTGCCGGGTGATACCGGAAGCCTTTTTGGATCCATGTCTGTCGAAAAAGAACTTTTAGCCAAAATAGCCCAGGGCGATCAGCGGGCCTTCAGGGAATTTTACGACCGGTTCAGTTCCCGGGTCTACAATACGGCGATCAGCTATCTGCAGCATGCAGAGGATGCGGAGGAAATCGTCCAGGATGTCTTTCTGGAAATCCACCGCTCAGCGGGCACTTTCCGGCTGGAAGCCGGCCCCGGCACCTGGATCTACCGGATCACCGTCAACAAATCCCTGGATCTCCTCCGGAAAAAGAAAGCCAAAAAACGATTCGGTTTTGCACGGCCCCTGTTCGGAGCGGAAGAAACGGCTTCAATGGAAACGACCGAGTTCATCCACCCCGGCGTATTGCTGGAAAACAGGGAAGACGCGGGCATCCTGTTCCGCGTAATTGACACGCTCCCGGATCAGCAGAAAACGGCCTTCATTCTGAGTTATATCGAGGAGTTGCCGCGTCAGGAAGTCGCGGATATCATGGAAGTGACGCTGAAGTCGGTGGAAGGGTTGTTGCTTCGCGCGAAAAATAATTTGCGTTCCCGGCTGGATAAGTACTACCCCGACCGGGGGAAAAAATAAAAAACTGCGTCAAAAGAACAATGGATAAGGAAAATTGGAAAGATCGCATTCTGGAGAGCACGCGCGGCATGAAGCGTGCGGAACCGTCGCCGGACGTCTTTAACCGGCTGGTGGACCGCCTGCATGAACCCGTGCGATCGACAGCTGTTGTCAGGGCTCTTCCCAAACTGCAGTTGCGGTTGATTGCCGCCTGCATACTTGTCCTGATCGGATTTAACGGTTGGACGGTGTACCGGACACTGAACCGCAACAACAGCCGGATGTCGGCAGATGCCGTATACAGTGATGACGGCTATGCCGGTTTATTCGACCATTACAACCTCTATGAACAATGAGCCAGGTGAACGTTTTAAAAATTCTGGTGGGTATTTTAATCGTGATGAATGCTGGGTTGATCATCTTGTTTTTCAACGGCCCGGGAAGAAGGATGCCCCCGGGCGGCGGGCCGGAGAATTTTCGGAATATAGTGATCCGGGAACTTCAGTTGGACGACCGTCAGCAGGAGGACTACCTGCGGTCAGCCCGGGCGCACAGGGAAGGCATGAACCGGCTTGAACGGGATCAGGCCGAACTGACCCGGGCCTATTTCGACGGGCTTAAATCGGGTACCCAATCCGGTGACCGTGACAGCCTGCTGGCTAAAATCCAGGCGATCGAAGCCTCAAAGGTGGAACTGACCTATCGCCATTTCGATGAATTGAAGGCGATTTGCCGGGAAGATCAACTTCTGCATTTTCCCCGGATATTGGACCGGGCGCTGAATCTGATGCTGTTGAAGAGGAGGAAGGCGCCGCCGCGTCCCGGCAGGCCGGGATGAAAGCCGCAGGAATATATCGGCGAGGTAAAAGCATTTTAACCGGCCTGCTGAAGAGTTGAAAAAGGAGTAGTATCTTGCCGGTTTTGGAACTTATCGGATCGGCATGGATTTTTCTAAATTACCCAAAATAGAATTGCACCTGCACCTCGACTGCTCTTTGAGCTATGAAGTGGTCAAAAAACTCAACCCGGCGGTCTCCTATTCAGCCTATCGGGAGGCCTTTGTAGCGCCCGCCAAGTGCAGGGATCTGGCCGACTATATCACCCGCGCAGTGAAAGGGATCGAGCTGATGCAAACGGCGGAAGCTTTGCGGCTGGTGACCCTCGACCTGTTCGACCAGCTTCGCGCCGACCACGTCATTTATGCCGAGATCCGGTTTGCCCCTTTGGAACATCTGCAATCCGGTTTGACGCCCGGGGAAGTGGTCCGGGCCGTGCAGGAGGCCATGGAAGAGGGCATCCGCAATACGGGCGTCCGGGCAGGTTTGATCCTGTGCACGCTCCGGCATTATACATCGGAAAAGAGCATGGAAACCGTTCGGCTGGTCGAACATTTTAGAGGCACGCATGTCGTTGGATTCGATATTGCGGCCGATGAAGCGGGTTTTCCCATTGACAACCATATCGAGGCATTTCGGTATGCACATGAAAAAGGCATCCCTTGTACCGCCCATGCCGGCGAAGCCCGCGGCGCCGACAGCGTTTGGGAAACGATCGACCATTTTCATCCCAGCCGCATAGGCCATGGGGTCCGGAGCGCAGAAGACCCGGAATTGATGGCTTTCCTCCGCGAAAAGGATATTCACCTGGAGGTATGCCCTACCAGCAATATTCAGACCAATGTCTACGACAAAATAACTGACCATACGGCCGATAAGCTCTATCATGCGGGGATCTCCATGAGCATTAATACCGATGCCAGAACCATTTCCGATGTTACCCTGGCGGAGGAGTATACTACCCTGAACCGGGTTTTCGGATGGGAAAAAGCCCATTTTCTGCGGTGTAACCTGGCGGCGGCTGCTCATAGTTTTGCCCCGGAGAAAGTAAAAGCGCAACTGCGCCAAAGGCTGATCGCCGGTTTCGGGGTTGATCAAATTTAACCGAAACCGATTGTCGGGTTAATATTTTTCCCTGATACGGTCACAGCTTCAACCACTTTATCCAATCCCGCCTGCCATTCATGCGGACCGCGATCGTATAAAACCCGGCCGGTAAATCCCGGAAAGGAGATAATGCCAACCTGTTATTGCCGCCGTAAAGCCTGGTGCGGAAAACCGCAATCTGTCCGTTTGTAGAGATCGCTTCAATTTCAGCCGTTTCCGAAGTTTCAGCCTTGATAGACAGAGTGGCCTCATCGGAGGAAGGGTTTGGGGCAATAACGAGGTTGAAAGGCCCTGTTGCCGGCGCTGCCGTTCCGACCAGTGGATCCGTGATGGTGATCCGGACTTTCCGGATGGCTTCCCGGTAAACAATGATCTGCGGGATGACCACCAGCGAGTCTTCCTGCACGACAGCGATTCCGGTTTGCAGGATGTTGCCGGTGGCGGCGTCTTCCGTCTGCCAGGTCAGCATTTTATCCGTCGGCGGTTTGAATTGATGCGGCTTACGAACGGCCAGATCAGCGGTCAATTGGTCTTCAGGGCAATTATCGTTGCCGAAAACCGCTTCGGATTCCAGCCAGGCAACAACCGACCATTGCCCCGGAGTGTCCTCAACGCTGTTCTGATCCCAACGGTGGTACCCTCCCCACGACCCCCAGTCATCGCCGACACCACTGGAACCGGTACCGGGTGTGCCGTCACCGGGGTCGTGGGCGGTAGGATCGAGGCGGTGGTTGAAGAATGCGGGGAAAGAGATGTCAGCGCGCAGGTTCTCTTCATAGGCGACGTCATCAACTACCGTTTGTTGGGTAGGAAAGTTGCCGTCGTGCCAATGATCGTCGTAATTTGGTCCTTCATCAATGCCGTGGCTGCGTTCGCTCCACATGAGTTGCGCGCCGATCCCGAGGGAGTCGGCTTGGCGGTAGTTTTCCACTACGTAAGCGTCCCATTCCATGGTTCCGTTGGTGTCGTTCTTGCCGTGGAAAGACCTGAACAGCGGTAAATCACGTTGATGGGAGCAATTGTCGATCAGATTCCAGACATCCAGATGCCGCACAGTTTCTCCCTTCCGGTTCACGAGGTTGGTCGGGAAGTTATAATCGGCCGGTCCAAAGGTAACGATCCCTTCGCCGGGAGCGGATCCGCCGAATCCGTTATTGAAGATGGTAACTGTAGCGCAATGGTCCGGATAAATTTTTCCGAGTGCCGTCGCACCTGCCGACCCCATGCTATGACCGTTGAGGTTGATCCTGTTCGGGTCGATGTTGAAATGCCGGATCAGCCATTCGTCTATCCAGATATACCGGCGCTGGGTATAATTGACAATGGTATCTATCTCGGTCGGGATATTATCGGGGCTGAACGGGTCGTAGTTCTTACGCCAGCCGAAATGCCAACTCGGATTATCGGGATTGGGCGGATTGGGGCCCCGGTAACCGTAAAGGTCGTCGTTGTGCGCCAACAGGACTCCTTGTTTCGGCAGCAGGTTGACGATTTGTCTGGAACCGGGGATAGATTGATGAGCCTGCCCACCTCCGCCGTGCAACCAGACGGTCAGCGGAAAAGGATGGGTCGTATCAAGACCCGGCGGGACGCTGACGATAAACAGGCTGGGCATGCCGTTTTTGGCGAAATTGGCCGTTACCGGGAAATCGGGCCGGTTTTCCCATTGATTCTGCCGGCCGTCAGCCCACATGAAGTAGGCAAGGCAGGTATAACTTGGCGCGAACGGCGAAGGAAATACCGCCTGCAGATGACATTCCACCGGGTCGCCTACCGGGTCATAACTGAATGGAACGCTGCTTGGCGTGAGGTTCACACCTTGGGTGACGCCGGTCTCACCCCAGGGGACGACGCCGATCCAGAGCGCGCCTGCCTGATGCGGGGTAGCTACGAATAGCGCCTCGTTTGCGGCCAGATGGTATTCGCCGCCCTGCCCGTCGGGAATCCGGAAAGTAGCGGAAGGGTCGATCTGTTCCTTCAAGGCGCCGCCGCCGTATTCCCAGGCGAAAAGCCGGCCCATCAGAGTGGCGTTATCCGTATTGTTGAATGCGGTCGGTTTGGCATAAACGGCGTAGGTTTCCGGCAGCGGGAGGGATACTTCCCACACGACCCATACCTGCCCGTCGGCATACCAGGCGCGGACGTTGGTTTGAGAGAAGCCGGCAGAGCAGGTTAATGTCAGGATTAGCGGTAAGAGCAAATTTTTCATTTTTATCGATTGAAGGCTTATCCGGAAATTATCCTCGCAAAATTATGCCGGCGCGGGGAGCGATTTTTCACCCGAATGGGTTAATTTTGCCTGTATCCACCTGGACAAACGAGTATGAAGAATTGGTCCGGCCACCTCGCCTGGTCTCCAGATAAAACTGCATTTCCATCCTCCGGGGAAGAGATCCGGGAGCTCGTTCTGCATGCGCTCGAAAACGGCAAAAGTATTCGAACCATCGGAGCAGGCCACTCTTTTACGTCCCTTTGCGAAACGGATGACATCCTGATCAGCCTGGACCATTACCAGGGGCTCATTGCTGTGGACAAGGACAAAATGACGGCTACCGTAAAGGCCGGAACCCGGCTTTACCTCCTCAATGAGTTGCTGTTCGCACAAGGCATGGCGCTGGAAAACCTGGGCGACATCGACCAGCAATCCATTGCCGGAGCTGTCAGCACTGGGACCCATGGCACCGGCGCCGCACTAGGCAATATCAGCACCCTGATCCGGGCAATCCGGCTGATCGACGGCAAGGGCGAAACCCGGGAATGTTCGCCGGAAAAGGAGCCGCAACTTTTTCGGGCGGCTCAGGTTTCGCTCGGCGCTTTGGGCATTATCACCGAAATCACGCTGCAATGCGTTCCGGCGTTTAACCTGGAATTGCAGATCGGGAAGACCGGCCTGGAAGAGGTTATCCGGTCCTTCCCGGAATTGAATGCCCAGAACAAGCATTTCGAATATTACTGGTTTCCGCATTCCGGATACGCCATGACCAAAAAGCTGAATCCCACCGATGAAACGGAAGAGAAAGAAGGCTTCGGGAATTTTGTCCAGGAATATGTGTTGGAGAACTATGGGTTCCAGCTGATGTGCGACCTGTCGCGGTGGATCCCTTCGGCGACTCCGGGGCTGTCGCGTTTTTCAGGGCGAACGGTAGGGCCGTACCGGAAAGTAAGCCGGAGCTACAAGGCGTTCTGCACCCGCCGGCTGGTGCGTTTCAATGAGATGGAATACAATATTCCGTTGGCGGCTTACGGCGATGTCATGAAGGAAATAGCCGGGGTTGTCAACCGGCAATTCAGGTCAATCCTGTTTCCGATTGAAAACCGGGTAGTGCAAGGTGATAATATTCCGCTGAGTCCGGCATACGCCCGGGATTCCGCCTATATTGCCTGCCATGTCTACCATAAAAAGGACTTCAGGGCCTTTTTTACCCGGCTTGAGGATATTTTCCGCGCGGCAGGCGGCAGGCCGCATTGGGGAAAAATCCATAACTTGCAACACAGGCAATACGCTGAAGCGTACCCGGATTTTCAGGCTTTCGATGCGATCCGCCGGCAATGCGACCCTGAGGGTGTTTTCCTGAATGCTTTTCTTCGATCCGTTTTTGGAATATCTGCATGACGTCAGTCGAAAAATACCAATATTACAAAACGGTCCTTGCCGGCCAGGGGTACCCTCATGCCTTGCTGGATATGGATTTATTGGACCGGAACATCAAAACCAACCTCGATAGAGCGGGAAAGAAGCCGATCAGGGTTGCCACCAAATCCATTCGCAGTCCGGAAATCCTTCAGTATCTGCTGGATGCCGACCCCCGGATCAAAGGGGTCATGTGTTTCCACGGCAAGGAGGCGTTGTACCTGTCGGCTGCGGGTTTTGAGGATATCCTTATGGGGTATCCTGTTGTAGACAAGGACGTACTCAAGTCTATCGGGCTGGAAATAAAAAAGGGCCGGTACATCTGCCTGATGGTGGATTGTCCGGCGCATTTAAACCTGATCGAGGAAGTGGCGCGGGAGGTAAAAGCGGTTTACCCGGTCTGTGTGGATATCGACCTTTCGCTGCACATGAAATTCCTGCATTTTGGCGTTTGGCGGTCGCCTATTACGGACCGGGATAAGCTTTATGCCTTTATCCAGAAACTAAAGGACTGTCCGCACGTCCGCGTCGACGGATTGATGGGGTACGAGGCGCAGGTAGCCGGTCTGGGAGATGAGATCAGAGGATACGGGCTGAAGAATATGGTGATCCGTCAGCTCAAGGCCCGGTCGGTCCGCCTGGCTCAAAACCGCCGGGAGGAAGCGGTGACCCTGTTGCGATCTCAATTTCCCAACCTCAGGCTCGTCAATGGCGGCGGTACGGGAAGTGTGGAAAGTACGTACCAGGAAAATGCGGTTTCCGAAATCACGGTAGGTTCGGGATTCTATGCGCCGCATTTGTTCGATAATTTCTGGAATTTTGAACTGGAACCCGCACTGCTGTACAGCATACAGATCGTGCGCATACCTGCCGAGGGCATCTATACCTGCCAGGGCGGCGGTTATGTGGCCTCGGGCATGACAGAACCGATCAAAGCCCCGAAAGTCTGCCTTCCGGAAGGCGCCAGGCTGGATAAAAACGAAGGAGCAGGCGAAGTTCAGACCCCGGTCAGATACAACGGCCCCGAACCGCTGAAGATCGGTGACCCTGTTTATTTGCGGCACGCCAAAGCAGGCGAACTTTGCGAACATTTCAACGAAATTCTACTGATCCGAAACGGGAAGATTGCCGGGAAGGCGGCTACTTATCGCGGGCTTGGTCTGGTGTTTTAGGATCGGTGAATTAATAAGTGTCGCTTTTTTGACCGCAGATCAGTAAATTTATTTAAAATTCAATTAGGATTCAGTTAATATTAATGCCGCCGATTCCGGGCTTTAGCCGGCCTGTGTGCACCGCAAAGCGTTTAACTTTTTGACAATTAGTGACGTATATGCCGACCGTCTTCGGATTCTTGTAAATATTGCGTAAACAGATCTTCGGGTCCTGAAATCCGGCGCATTAAACCAGTGTTAACCAACCCGCGCTGAAGTTATTCCAAAATTAAAAATCCATTAAAATACCGGTTATCTCCCTGGAATAGTTTTGGACTTTCTTATCCAAACCTAAATTCATATCTATGCTCAGGAGATTTACCTATCTGATTGTCTTTTTGTTGCACTTCGGTTTTTTGACCGCCCAGAACGAACAGGAGCTTTACCACCTGGCCAGTTTTGAGACGGGATCCGAAGGTGCAGCGGAAACAGTTGCCTTTGATCCGGCAACCAGCCATGCCTTTTTCACCAGCAACGGACTCAACAAGCTGACCATTCTGGACTTGTCGGTACCGAAAACGCCCACGCTCTTTATGGAGATCGACCTGTCACCGTACGGCGGCGGCCCCAACTCGGTAGCCACGGCCAACGGCGTTGTCGCAGTTGGCGTGCAGGCCAATGAAAAAACCGACCCGGGAAAGATTGTTTTCTTCGATGCCAACGGAACGTTTCTGTTAGCTGTTGAAGCAGGGGCACTGCCGGACATGGTCGTTTTCAGCCCGGACGGCACCAAAGTATTGTCTGCCAACGAAGGCGAACCGAATGATGATTACACCATCGACCCTGAAGGCTCGGTCACCATCGTAGACATTTCGGGCGGTGTCGGAGCTGCTACTGTTTCCACCGTTTCTTTTGCCGCCTACAACGACCGGAAAGCTTCCCTGATGAACAAAGGGATCCGGATTTTCGGCAACGACGGACTCTCTTCGGTTGCCCAGGATATGGAGCCTGAATATATCGCGATCACCGCCGACGGCAGCCTGGCTTACGTCAATTGCCAGGAAAACAACGCCTTTGCCGTTATTGACCTGACGACGAACAAACTCCTTGATCTTTATCCGCTTGGATATAAGGACCACCTGGCAGGTCGCCCAATGCTCGAATCTTTTGTCCTCAACGAACTTGTCCCGGATTGGCCGGACCTGGGAACACCTGTTTACGACGGAGGCCAACCTACTGTTAAAATCGGAGGCTTTTCAGGATTGTATTATGATCCCACTCAGTCCAGTGAGGATTCCCGGGTTTTTTATGCCATTCCGGATCGTGGACCCAACGGCGATGCAATCGCAAAAGCCAATGTTACTCCGGCGCCCGGACAGGACCTTCGGCCGTATAAATTGCCGGATTACCAGGCGAACATTGTCAAGTTTACCCTGAACCGGCAAACCGGGGCAGTTACCCTCGACGGCCAGATCCCGCTTTTCCGGCAAGACGGCGTTACGCCCATCTCAGGAAAAGGTAATATACCGGGTGTGGATGAAGTGCCGGTAACTTACGCCGACCCGAATACGGCCTACGGGAATACCGATTATGTCGACAACACCGGGGAAGCATACCACGAGCTTCCTTATGATGCTTTCGGCGGGGATTTTGAAGGGATCCTTCGCGACAAACACGGCGATTTCTGGATGTGCGACGAAAACCGTCCGGCCATTTACAAGTTCAACCCCGACGGCAACCTGATCGAACGTTATGTGCCTAAAGGCACTTCTGTGCTCGGCACAACGCCGGAGCCCGAAGGAACCTTCGGCGTCGAAACACTGCCCTCTGTTTACGCCAAAAGAAGAGGTAACCGCGGTTTTGAAGCGATCGCTTACGACAGCACGCACAACGTAATTTACGCGTTCATTCAGTCGCCGATCGAGAATCCGGATGCCAGCGTGCGGAATAAAACGGATGTGATCCGGATCCTGGGCATCGATGCGGCTACCGGCACTCCGGTTGAAGAATACGTATACCTGCTGGAGATCAATAAATACAGCGGTCGTTACAAGTCGAGGATCGACAAGATCGGCGACGCCGTTTATACCGGTAACGGTCAATTCCTGGTGCTGGAACGGGACTCGGAACTGCCGGGCGTTACAGAAGGCAAGAAGTACGTTTTCAAGGTCGACCTGAAGGGGGCAACCAACATCCTGGGCACCGAACTGGCCCTCAGGGATACCCTTGGCGGGGCGCCGACCCTGGAACAACTTTCCGCCGATGAATTGCTTGCTGAAGGCGTGCACCCCGTCCACAAATTGAAGATCGCCAACCTTCCTACGCTGAACTACAACAGCTCCGACAAATCGGAAGGCATCGCACTCCTGCCGGGGAACGAGATCGCCGTAATCAACGACAACGACTTCGGCCTCGCCGGCGCCGGCGTATCTGACAACACCGTGCTTGGGATCATTTCCTTCCTGGGAGACAACGGCATGGATGCCAGCGATAAGGATGATTCCATAAACATCGCTCCCCGTCCGGTGCTGGGCATGTACCTTCCGGATGCGATTGCCGCCTATGAGGCCAACGGCGCTACCTATATCGTAACGGCCAACGAAGGCGACTCCCGCGACTACGACGGCTATTCCGAAGAAGAGCGCGTCAAAGACCTGGCATTGGACCCGGATGTTTTTCCCGATGCTTCGGATCTGCAAAAAGACAAAGCGCTGGGTCGCCTGAAAACGACTTCTTCCCTGGGCGACCTGGACGGCGACGGCGATTACGATGAGATCTATTCCTACGGCGCCAGGTCGTTCTCCATTTTCGACGGATACGGTAACCTTGTATTCGACAGCGGCAGTGATTTTGCCGCCAAAGCCGCCCAATACGAACCCGACCTCTTCAATGAAGACGGTGGAACAAAGGACGGCAGAAGCGATGACAAAGGTGTAGAACCCGAAGCGGTGGGGATCGGTACCATCGGCGACTTCACCTACGCTTTTATCGGGTTTGAGCGTCAGAGCGCTATCGTGGTGTACGACATTACGGATCCGACCGCTCCGGAATTCATTACTTATTACAACAACCGAACGGTTGATAGCGGCGCCGTTTCCGGCGACGTCAGCCCGGAGATCATCAAATTCGTACCGGCAGACGAAAGCCCGAACGGTGAAAACCTGCTGATCGTCGGATATGAGGTGAGCGGCTCCGTGGGCATTATCCAGGTGGGCGGTGAGATCGTGGCCGTAAGCGAACAGATCCGCGACAATGCCCGGTTCAAGGCCTTCCCGGTACCGGCAACGGATTGGGTGCATTTTGACCAACCTGTTTCGGGACAGATCTTTGATGCAAGCGGCCGCCTGATGACGGTATTGAACAGCGACCGTGAAGTGAATGTGAGCAGTTGGGAACCGGGTATGTACGTTATCGCAACGCCGGAACAAGGTACCCGACGCTTCCTCAAGTTGAAGTAGTTTTTATAGTTTGGTGAGAATAAATTAGAATGAGGGACTGCGGCCCTTCCGGTTTCGGAAGGGCCGTTCTTTTGGCGCCCGGGGAAAACGGTTTACGCCGGCGATTGCTGCAATCCGGGAGCGCTTAATTTCCGGGCAAAATAAATAACCGCTGCAATGATCAGAAAGAAACCGGAAAACGCCAGCACGTAGCTCGTTTGTTTGAAGAAAGACAACCAACTGATATCCGGTTCTCCGAAATCCTTCCAGACCAGGATCGCAACCGAACCCATATAACCGAACGCGTCGGCCACATAGATCAAAAAACCGGCATTTGCCTTGTACCGGAAGGCGGCAATCATCCGGTCGAAAAGAATGCAGTTGAAGGGGACATAAGCAATGTACAGCCCCAGGCCGACCAACACCATCCAGACCCCTCCGCCCAGCAGGTGATGCTGCAGCAGGATAGTACTTCCGCCGATCAGGGCTGCGCCGGCCAGGATCAGCCACAGGTAGACCGACAATGCCTTTCGGTTGTCCTGGATGAGCATGGTGGCGCCCATGGTGATCAGTACCGTGACGGCAATGGGTATTTCGCTGATGGTAAAAATGGAAGGCGTGTCGCCGAAACCCAGCGCCGACCAGATCTCAACGGCGAAGTTGTCGCGGAGGTCCCGATAGGCCGTAAGTAAGGTATAGAAGGCGATCAGCAGGATAAAGCCGGGTGCAAACCGGATGAAAAGCGCTTTGCGCGCAGCGCCGGACATGGGCCGGCGTTCGGTTCGCAGGCGAATATCATCGGGAGTGGGCGGCGGTATTTGCTCCAGCAGGTAGATGAACAGGAGGAGCGGAAGCAGAAAAAGTGCGCCCGTAGCCGCCGGCATCCAGAATTCACTGACCCCAAAATGGAGGGTCAGCCATTTTCCAACGGATTTGACCGCACCGGAAGAAACAATGAAACTGGCACTCAGGCCTGCGCCCAGGATCTCGGAGAAACGCCTTCCTTCGAGGTAGCTGAAAACAATCCCCCAAATCATGCCCAAGGGCAGGCCGTTGAGGAACAGCAAGGCGATGTTCCAGGGCGCCGGGGTAACGGCAAACAGCACCAGCGCCAATTCTGCGATCAGGATCAAAATCGCGAAAAGCACGGCCCGGTAACGGTTGCGCAATTCCGAAATGACCTTGATGCCGATGAATTTGGAAAGGGCATATCCCATGACCTGCGCCATGACCAATGCGCTTTTATAACCCAGATCGCCCAGAATAGCATCCTGACCGTTGAAGGTGCCCACGCTGAAGGGCTTCCGGAAAGCGTACATGCAAAAATAGGCGCCGAAAGCGGCGAAAATGGAATAGGTGATGAAAACAAAATTGCCGGCTTTGGCCAATCGGGCTCGCAACATGGCGGTTGGTTTTCCAGACAAGGTAAATGGAGGGTATTAGCTGAATGTAAAGGCAACATGAAGTTTGGGGCCTCTCCTGTTTCGGCTCGATTGCTTTTGGTTTCGGGTATTACCGGGTTGATAAGAACGACTGATTAATCACAAAAAATAATTCTGGTTAAATATTCAAATAACAAGACCTTTCTAGTTTTATGCCGCCTTGAACGCCCTTGGTTCAGGAAAGGGCATTTTTCTCATTTCACATACATTACCATGTCAAAAACGAGATTTATCCTTGGGATGCTTTTATTTATTAGCGTTGGTGCTTTTGCCCAGAAATCACCCGGCAACCTGGTCGTCGTAACGCTTGACGGTTTCCGTTGGCAGGAGATGTTCGGCGGGGTAGATTCCGAGTTGATGAACAACAAGGATTTTACCCGGAATGCCTCAGCTATGAAAGATCAGTTCTGGGCCGAAACACCCGAAGCCCGCCGGGAAAAGCTGCTGCCGTTCTTCTGGACGAAGCTGGCAAAGGGTGGTCAGATTCACGGCAACCGACGCCTGGGCAGC
Source organism: uncultured Lewinella sp. (assembly GCA_937873655.1). GTDB lineage: Bacteria > Bacteroidota > Bacteroidia > Chitinophagales > Saprospiraceae > JACJYC01. Next base: position 42,130 of record CALMYQ010000058.1, read on the forward strand.
AAAGTCAATAATGCCAACCCTTACTGGTTCAGCTACCCGGGTTATAACGAGATTTTCACCGGTTACCCGGATACGGCGGTCAACTCAAACGACAAGATCGAAAACAAGAATGTCAACGTCCTGGAATTCATCAATCACCAGAAGGCATACGCCGGCAAGGTAGCGGCCTTTACCTCCTGGGATGTTTTTCCGTATATCCTGAATGAAAAACGGAGCGGCGTTTTGGTCAATTCAGCCTGGGAAGACCTGAAAGAAGGCAAAATGAACGACCGCATCCGGCACCTCAACGAGCTCCAGCAGGAAGCGCCCAGGCTGATCGGCGGCGTACGCTGGGATTTTCTGACCTGGCAAATGGCCCTGGAATACCTCAAAGCCAACCACCCCAGGGTGTTGTACATCGGCCTGGATGAAACCGACGATTTCGCCCACGACGGCAAATACGATTTCTATATCGCAGCTGCCCACAAAACCGACCAATGGCTGGGCGAACTATGGGCTTATCTTCAGAAAGATCCGTTCTACAAAGGCAACACGACCCTGCTGATCACGACCGACCACGGGCGGGGCGATGCCGATAAGGCTACCTGGCGGGATCATGGGACCAAAGTGCCGGATTGCAACCAGATCTGGTTTGCCGCCATCGGCCCGAAAACGCCTGCTTTGGGGGAAATAAAAACGGAAGAGCAGCTTTGGCAAAAACAGCTGGCGCCGACTATGGCGCGATTGCTTGACCTGGAGTTCAAAGCCGGCCATGAGATTCCGGCGGCCATCGGGGCGATCGTGAAGAAGTAGCCCGGTCAACTCCGATGGCGGTTGTTCCCAGACAGTTTTTGAATGATGAACCAAAGCCGGAGAGAAACTGATAATTTGCCTGAATATTGAACCGGATGGCAGGCGGCGATTCGAACTTGAATGCCGCCTGCCGGAGTTCAGGTGTTTTTGGTTGATATCGGCTACTCTTCCTCCTCCAACACCAATTCCAGGCCGGTGTCGAGATAATTCCTCAGTTCGCCTACGTTGTTCAGCAACCCGTCGTTTTCGTAAATTTCCAGTTCTTCCCGGGTATGGGAGCCGTTGACTACGGCCAGGTTGAGCCCGATGCCGGCGGCTTTTCCTTCCAGCAGATCGGAGGGCGTATCGCCGACTTTGGCCACCTGCTTAGGGTCGGTAATGCCGAAGATCTCCATGGACCGCAACACGAGGTCGGGGCCAGGCCTTCCTTTGCCGCCGGTTTCGGTTGGGGTCAGCGAAAGGTCGATCACGCTGTTGCGGTGGCCGATATAATTTTCATCCAGGCCTTTGTCCCAGCCTAGCCGGTTCAGGATGATATTGACCACTTCCCGGTAAAAACCCGTATTCAGGGCGATCTTGATGCCCCGGGCTTTCAGCCAGACAAAAAGCGCCAAAGCGCCTTCCGTGGGCACAACGGGTTGGGTGCGGTAGTGCTCTTCCAGCATTTCGCGGAAAGCGGCAAAGGTTTGTTCGACGTTGCCCCTGAAGTCAGGATGGTCTTCTCCGATGGCTTCTTTCCAGAAGGTTTCAATAACGATCCGTTTGGGCACCCCGTGCATGGCGTTGATGCGCTGGCGGTCGGCCTTCAGGCCTGTCCGGGCGGCCGCCTGGTAGAAGCATTCCTCCACTTCCCGGTTGTCCTGTACGGTAGTGCCGGCCATATCGAGGATGACAAGTTTGATATCGTGCATTTGCTCAATTTTTGGGACGTAAAATTAGAAGCGCCCGGGGTAATCCATACCGTCCGGAACCCGAATTTACCAAAATATAAAATGGAGTTTACATTAGCGGCCCTAGCTTTGGGGCATATTTCACGGGGATGAAAAACAAGGATCAGCAAATTTATGATGTCGCCGTTGCAGGCTCGGGAATCGTAGGACTGGCGATGGCTTACCACGCGTCGAAACGCGGGTTGAAAACAGCGGTTTTCGAAAGAAATCCCGCCGCGTCCGGGGCCACCGTCCGGAATTTCGGCATGATATGGCCTTTCGGACAACCCCTTGAGACTTTTGACCGGGCCATGAGAAGCCGGGAGATCTGGCTGGAGCTATCGGCCAAAGCCGGCTTTTGGGCCGCCGAAACCGGCGCGCTTTGTCTGGCCTACGAAGACGACGAATGGTCGGTATTGGAGGAGTTTTATGAAACGCGATGCAAAGCGGGCTACCGGATCGATCTGCTGGATCCTGTTTCGGTATCGGGAAAGAGCAAGGCTGTGCAACCCAATAGACTAAAAGGCGCCTTGTGGAGTGCCACGGAGGTGAATATTGACCCGCGTGAAGCGACCCGGAAAATTCACAGATACCTGCGCGAATCCGCCGGCGTGGATTTTTATTACAATACGCCTATCAATTTTATCGACCTCCCCTGGGTGGGCAACGCACAGAACAGCTGGCAGGCTGACCGGGTTTTTGTCTGCGGCGGCGCCGATTTCGAGACCCTGTATCCGGAGATTTTCGCCGAAAGCGGCATCACGCGTTGCAAATTGCAGATGATGCGGACCGTGACCCAACCGGAGGGATGGGCGCTTGGCCCTACCTTATGCGGCGGATTGACATTGCAGCACTATCAGAGTTTTGCCCATTGTTCGGCATTGCGCCCGTTGAAAGACCGTTATGCCGCCGAATTGCCGGAATACAACGATTGGGGCATCCATGTACTGGTGTCCCAAACCAGCCTCGGGGAAATCACCCTGGGCGACAGCCATGAATACGGCCTTGATCTGAGCCCCTTTGACCGGGCGCACATCAATCAGCTGATCCTGGATTATCTGGGGCGCTTCGCCTCCTTTCCCAAGATGGAAATCGCGGAAACGTGGCACGGCGTTTATCCCCGGCTAAAGGGTAAAACCGAACTGGTCGTGGATGCGGAGGAAGGCGTTACCATCGTGAACGGCCTTGGCGGAGCAGGCATGACCCTCTCCTTCGGGTTGGCCGGCGAGATCATGGATAAAATGTGATCAGGGCAACAGCGCCGCGGCCACTTCCTGCGCATAATGTTCAAGCTCCGGGATGTCCTTGCCGACTTCCTTGGCCTTATCATCCCAGATCCGCAATCTGACAGCCAACCGGTAATACGGATTTTGTTCGAAAGCTGATATTTCTTCGTCATTCATACGCCCGCCCTGCAGGTGAAAACTTTTTTTGGAAGCTTCCGATAGCGATCCGTAATATCCGGTATCGACTGAGCAGAGGTAACGCTTGGCGTCGACGTGCAGTCGGATCGGTTCGGTGACTTCAGGCGGGAAAAAATCCCGGAGAAAGTCTGCCGCCAGGTTCTCGTGCAGGTCGTCGACCTTGGTAGGGTTGATGGGCCGGTCAAGGCTGTCGGCCAGAAAATGCCCAAGATCGTGCAGCAGGGCCGCCGCAGTTGACGAAGGGTCGGATGCCTCCGCCCGGGCCAGGTACGCCGTTTGGAGAGCATGTTCCATCTGGGTGACCTCCTCTTCGTAATATTTACTGCCGTGGGTACGCATGAAATCAAAGAGGTGTTGCACCCTGGTTGCCTGATCGGCTTCGGCTAAAACGTTCCTTAGTTCTTCCTGACTCATGATTGAAGCGTTGGATGATGGGATAAGGCAATGCAAAGCTAACGGCATTCTTAAAGGAAAAGGAGGAGTGGGGCCGGCCCTGTCTAAATTTAATTTTTGGGTAATATAAGCGAGGTTTGAGTGATTTGAAGCTTTGTTGGGCCTGCCCTGCATTGACTGACGCCCACGGCGGTGTTTACCCCTGGAGTGTTTGATCGGGATTTGCCATGTCTGGCGTTGGATAAGTTCAGATTGATAATAAAATTTGGAGTTTTCGCAGGAAAGCAGGAAATTGAGGCTATGTAGTGAATAACGCGGATCAAGTCGGATTCCAGTCCCCGGTTTCGCACGGTTAAATTAGATATATCAGATGGATAATAATTAATATTTGAATAATGCTATATTAACATTACAAGCCTAAATTTCTCCATCAAAAAATACAGGTATGGCCAAGAGTTATTATCGGGTTATCGACGGCGTCCGTTATGATCGCGGGCTCCTGGAAACTGCAGAATCCCTCGTTGAAGGAAGCGGCGACGGTCGGATCTCTTTTGAGGACGCTACCAAATTATGGGATAGCGTGATGGACGGCGAGGAAATTACCGCTACAGAGCTGGATACGCTCCAATACATCCGGGAGCACTTCAAACTGACCGATAAGGCTGCTGAATGGCTCGACGGACAGCTTGATGAACTTGAGCTGGAGTCGTTGGAAGAAATCATTGCCATAATCCTGGAAGATGAATTTGACCTGCCCGAGCTGGAGTTTTTTGCCGATGAAGATGAGATTTACAGCCAAAGCCAGCTGGAAAATGTAATTGATTTCGATGACGCGCTACGGTTAGCACTCACCTGCTTTCTCGAAGACGGGCATGATCTGGAATCGCCGAGAAACGTAGTCGCGCAGTCGCACAATATTTATCCCGACAGCTATCCGGACAAAGCGGAATACGAGGTTGCCCTGATGGCTAAACTCCGGCAATACTTTCAGGAAGCCGTCATTGATCTGGTGCCCATGGAGATGCCGGAAGATGAGGACGAATGGGATTTCAGTCCGCCCCAAAACGGAGAACCCGTTGCGGAAAACTGGATTTTCCATCTCTACATCCCCGACCTTTCGGACCACAGCTACTGGGCCGTGATATCGCGGAAGGATGAGAAACCGCCTTATAATTACGGATTCAATTGACTTAACAAAGCGGAACAGTCGCTAAACGGCATCCTTTTTTTCCAGCCTTTCCATGCGGTGTTTGTACACAAACCGTGGCGAGATTTTGTATAATTCCCGATAGCAATCCAGTGCGACTTGCCTGGCTTCCTCATTCGAGTCGTCGATCCGGAAGGTCCAGAAATAGGCGTCAGCTTTTTGGTCAAGGGTTGTAATGCCGTTGCGCAGACCCTCCAGCTTGGCCAGCGCGCTTTCGGTATGGCCGGCGGCCGCATCAAGGCGGGCGGAGAAAAGGTCGGTTTCAAAACACAGGTCGGGATTGCCCAGTTCGGCCGCCAGGAGGATTGCTTCTCCCAACATGGCTTCGGCCTCATCCAATTCTTTTGTGGCCAGGAGTACCAGGCCTTTTTCCACCAGGCTCGACCCCAGAACCAGCGGGTTGTTGATCTCGCGGGTGATGTCGATGGCCTTGTCGTAGTATTGAAGTGAACGGTCGTATTCCTTCAGGTAGTAGAAAACATCGCCCAGGGTATTATTGGCTTTGGCGATGCCTTTTTTATATCCGAGCTCCTCGCAGAGCATCAGGTTTTTTTGCAGATAATCGATGGCTTTGTAAAAATCTCCCTGGATGCTGTACAATTCACCGATCAGGCCGATGGTAATGGCAATGCCTTGTTTGTCGCCCAACTCCTCGCAGAGCTCCAGGTCGAGCCTGAAATTGTCCATGGCCTCTTCATAACGCCCTTTGCGCAGGTATACATTGCCCAGACATCCGGTAGCGATGGCCTTCAGCATTTTGTTGCCCAGTTCTTCGGCCAGCTCCAGGCCTTTCAAATGGCTTTCCAGCGCCTGGTCATAATCGCCTTTTTCAAAATAGACGATCCCCAGATTGGTGTACAGGGTGGCCATCCCCTGTTTGTCGTTATTCCGGCGGCATACCTTGAGTTGTGCATGCTGCACTTTGATCCCTTCGTCGTAGTTGCCCTGGTTCATATGGGTCAGCCCGAGGTTGGCCACGATCTGGGCGTTGGAGGTGCCGCCCTGGTGGGCGCTGGACAGCTCAAGGCTTTGTTCGAAATGGGCTTTTGCCTCTTCGTACTGCCCTTGCCGGAAATACAGATTGCCGAGGTCGCCGTACACTTTGGCGATTCCCGTATGGTCTTCCACGGATTCGAACAGGCCGGCTGAAATCTGCAGGTAGGTCATGGCGGTCTGATAGTCGCCTTTCAGCATCAGGAGCCTGCCGAGGCTGTTGTTGGACTGCCCAAGGAGGAGGACGTCCCTCGATTTTTTGGCCGACTGAAGGGCTTTGGAATAAGCTTTCTCGCATTCATCCCAGTCCCCGATCAGTTCGAGCACTTTCCCTTTTTTCAGCAGGGTTTTGATCTCGCCGGCCGCATCGGTCTGGCGGCTGAGTTTTTGCAGCAAGCGTTCGTAGTACTCCAGGGCCTGCTGGTTCTGGTAATTGCGGCGGGCATAGTCGGCCGCTTTGCGCAGATATTCGCAGGTTTTGTCCAGGTTTCCGGCCTGCTCAAAATGGAAGGCCAGGTCGACATACCGGGTTTCTATGCTTTCGCTGTAAAGCCGTTCGATGGTTTCGGCGATCAACTGGTGCAACTGGGCCAGCCGGGTGCGCAACTGCATGCTGTAGGCCGCTTCCCGCAGCAGGGAATGGCGGAAAATATACCGCAGTTCGTTCATCGCCTGCCAGATCTGCCCCCGTTCGGCGGTTTTGATCTGCTCCCGCAGGAGGGTTTGGGTACCTGCGGTGGATTCGCCGGCGAAGGCTTCCGTCTGTTTCAATATTTCGGAAAGCACCGGAACTTCAAACTCCCGGCCGATGACGGCCGCAGCCTTGACGGTTTCCCGGACCAGGGTGGACAACCTGTCGATCCGCGCGGTCAGGATCGCGTTGACCGAACCCGACAACTGCACGTTCTCGTCCTCGATATCCCAAATGCCTTTTTTGTTGGTCAGTAACTGGCTTTCTGAAAAGTACTCCAGCATTTGTTCCAGATAGAACGGATTGCTGTTGGTCGTCCGCAGCAGCAATTCGAAGAAGGCCTTGCTGATCTTGCCGCCGAGCCGGGTCTCTGCAAATGAGCGTACGGCTTCCGGGCTCAGCATGCTCAGGTCCGTTTCCAGGTATTGCAGCCCCAGGTCATGCAACCGCTGTATATGGAAGAATTCGGGCTTTACGCCGTCGTCCTTATACCGCGAAGTGACCAGCAGCATGACGGGAAAGCGGTTCATCTGCCGGATAAGTTCCTGCATCAGTTCCAGCGAACTGTCGTCGATCCAGTGGCCATCTTCCAGTACAATGACGGCGGGGCCGAACAGCGACTCTGCCAGGAGCAGGTTGATGATGGCGGAAAGCGTGTTCTGGTAACGCCCTTTGGCATCGAGCTGGTCCCATAGGGAATCCGGGAAATGCAGGCCGATCAGCGCTGCCAGGACCGTCCGGGTCCGGATGAGCTCTTCGGTCAGCCGGCGGGCTTCTGCGCTTTCCAATCCGCGCAGCCGCTGGACGAGGTATTCAAACCTGCTGTCAAACCCGTACCGGTTGTCGAGCGGGGTGGCTTCCGTTGATTGTTCAAAATAATTCCTCAGGAAGTACAGGAATGCATTGAACGGTTTTTTCAGGATCTGGTCGGCCTGACAAACCATCCACCTCATGCCCTCTACCTCCATCAGGGTGTTTTTGAGCTCAAATGCCAGCCGGCTTTTCCCTATACCGGCTTCTCCGTACAGCACGGCAACCCCGCAGGGGCGGCTTTCGAGAATGGGTTGGGCGAATGCCAGCAGGTCATGGAGTTCTTTTTGCCGTTCGATAAGCGTTCCGAGGTAGGTCGACCGGTTGTCAAAGTCCCTTCCGGTAAGTTTGAAGGTCGGCACATTCCCCTTGATGCCTTTGTATTTGATATCCCCTTTGTGGATGAATTTGAACTGCTTCAGTTTCTTCAACTCCGAATCCACCAGGATCTCATCCCAATCGGCATTGATCATCAGCCGGGCTGCCAGGTTGACCCGGTTGCCTACCGCGGCATACTGGCAGCGCTCAATACCGCCGACGATCCCGGTAAAGGCCAGCCCCATGCTCACGCCTGTGCGGAACCGGACTTTGGCGGCCAGTTCGTCGTTTTTAGCCGAATCGTGGAGGGAGAGGACAAATTCCAGCGCCCTTTCTGCATTGTTCTCAAAGGAAACCGGCGCCCCGAAAAAAATGACCATCACGCCGCCCTTGTCGCCGAATTCAATCTCCTTGAAATAGCCTGCAAAATTGGAGGTCTGGTCGAGTACCTGGCTGGAGAAAGCATCCAGTTGCTGGTGGGTTTCAACCTGGTCGAAGGAAACGAATACGGCAGCGACCGTCCGGAATTCTCCGCCTTGTTTGTAGTTGATCACGGACTCGGGAAGGAACCAGCTGAGTACCTCCGGGTTGAGCGGCGGCAGGGACAGGGGGGCAGCCGGCGGGTCATTGCCGACATCCAGGGAGGCCCTCAAAATGCGAAAGTACTGATCGGTGGTTTCTTCCATCGCCAGCGGCATACCCGTAAGCCAGGGTTCCATCGGCCGGTCGGCCAGGATCTCGCCTTCGCCGGCCCGCGATTGGCAGGCGGAGCATCCGTCGATGGGTTCACCCCGGAAATAGAAGGCCTTGTGCTCCCGGCCTACGATGCCCCATTCCACCTCGCCGCAGGAAAGCCCGATCTTGATGCCGATGGTGAAGTCGCCGAAACGGGATTTTTTATCCTTGAAAAATTTGCGGGCCAGAACGGCTGCCTGGACGGCGCCCAGCGCCTGGCTTCCGTCGCCGGATTCAGGAAAGATGGCTACAAAGGCATCGCCGGCAAAACAGGGGATAAACCCGCCCTGGTTATAGACCAGGCTGACCAGCGGGCCGAAGATCTCATTCAGGATATTGGACAGGTGCTCGGCGCCCGGCGACCCCTGGCGCATGAGGGTTTCCGTCAGGGGTGTGAATCCGGAAAGATCCACACACATGGTAAATGCCTTCATGCGACCGGTGGAACGGCCGGCAAGCCATTCATCCTGAATAAAATGTGGAATGAGGTTTTTCAACACGTGCAAAAATTAGCCCAGGCTGCAGTCTCCTTGTGATGTATACGGCAAAGCTAGCAAATTTGATGCTAACCCGCTGCACCGCGACAACGGGGAAAATGACCGGTTCATAAATAATCATCTACTTTCCTACAAACGAAAGAATATCTTCAACAATTTCCCGGTGGTTGGCCAATCTTGGAACTTTATTCTGGCCGCCGAATTTGCCCTTTGCCCTTAGCCAATTGTGGAAAGTGCCCGGTGGGAGCAATCTCAGTTTGGGTTTTTCGAGGGCCATTCCCTTGTATCGCTTGGCCTCGTAATCGGAATTGAGCTTTTGCAGGTTGTGATCGAGCAGGTGGTTGAATTCGTCCAGGTTGTCAGGCGGGGTTTCAAATTCGATCAGCCATTCATGGCTGCCCTTGCCCAGCCCCTGGAAATATACGGGAGCGACGGTATAATCGATGACAGTGGCGCCGGTGACCCGGCAGGTTTCGGCCAGCGCGCGGTCGGTATTTTCCACAACGACTTCTTCCCCGAAGGCATTGACGAATTGCTTGGTCCGTCCTGTAATCCGGATCCTGTAAGGATTTGTGGAAGTGAACGCAACCGTATCGCCCGGCAAATACCGCCAAAGGCCCGAGTTGGTGGTGATCACCAGAGCGTACTGCCGGCCGGTTTGCACCTCCGACAGCGGGACGGCCGTCGGGAATTCTTTGCCCCATTCCGCTATGGGCAGGAACTCGTAGTAAATCCCATTGTCGACGAGTAGCAGCATATCGTCCCTGTTAAAATCATCCTGAACGGCGAAATAACCCTCAGATGCATTGTAAATCTCCTGATAACTGACGTTTTCCGACGGGAAGAATTCACTGAACTGCGATCGGTAAGGCGCGAAACTTACCCCGCCGTGGATATAACCCTGGAAATGGGGCCATACCTCGAGCATATGATTCCTGCCTGTTAATTCCAGGATGCGGCGCAACAGCACTACGGTCCAGGTAGGCACCCCGCCGATCATGACGATATTGGGCTCCTGGGCCCCGGCCAGCGCCAGTTTTTCCAGCTTCGTTTCCCAGTCAGGGAGCAGGGCGGTTTTAAAATCCGGGGTAAAAAACGGCCTGCCCGCCCAGGGCATATGGCTGATCATTATTGCTGAAACATCGCCGATGATGGTTTGCGGGTAACCGGGAAAGGGCTGCAGGCTGCCGCCCATCAGCATGCTCTTGTATTCGAACTGGCGCGCGTCCGGCCGGTTTTGATAAAACAGGGTCATCGTATCCCAGGTACCCCGGATATGGCATTGGCGCAGATTTTGGGAAGTGACCGGGATGAATTTGCTTTTTTCACTGGTCGTGCCTGAAGACTTGGAGAACCACTGCACCCTGCCGGGCCAGAGCAGGTCCCGTTCGCCCTTCATCATCCGTTCGATGTAGGGTTTGAACTGTTCATAATCCTGAACAGGCAGGCGCCTCGCGTAGGCTTCCGGCGTACGGATGTCGCGAAATCCGTAATTGCGACCCCATTCGGTCGTTTGAGCCGTTTCCAGCAACCGTTTGAGCCAGGCCTGCTGACTTTCATGCGGATGTCGCATGATATAGGCCATGCGCCGATATCGCTGGGCATAGAAGACGTGAAAAAGGCGATTTATCCACTTCCTCATATTCGCTCGTTCCTACGGATATACAAGACAATGAAAGCTTTGGTTCATTGGGAAATAAAAAATAAAGAATCGTTCAATTGAATGATTGGGTATTTGAGGTCAACCCCAGGGTCAGTTCCTGTTTCAGGAAATGGCCGGTATGACTGCCCTGTTCGGCGGCAACCTGTTCGGGCGTGCCTTCGCAAACAATGCGGCCGCCGCGATGGCCGCCCTCAGGGCCGATATCGATAATATGATCGGCAACTTTGATGACATCCATGTTGTGTTCGATGACAATGACGGTATTGCCTTTATCGACCAGTTTGTTCAGCACGGCCAGGAGGTGGCGGATGTCCTCAAAATGCAACCCCGTTGTCGGTTCATCCAGGATGTAAAGGGTTTGACCGGTATCCCTTTTTGACAATTCCTCGGCCAGTTTGACCCGCTGGGCTTCCCCGCCGGAAAGGGTGGTGGCTTGCTGCCCCAGGGTGATATAACCCAGCCCGACCTCGTCCAGCGTCCTTAATTTCCGGTAAATGGACGGGATGTTCTGGAAAAATTCCACGGCTTCGGCCACAGGCATATCCAGTACATCGCTGATGGATTTGCCTTTGTACAACACCTCAAGGGTTTCGCGATTGTAGCGGCGGCCCAGGCATTTTTCACATTCCACATATACGTCCGGGAGAAAGTTCATCTCAATGGTCCTCAGACCCGACCCTTCGCAGACGTCGCACCGGCCGCCCTTGACATTGAACGAAAACCGGCCGGGCTTGTAGCCCCGGATCCTGGATTCGGGGAGTTCGGAAAATATCTTCCTTATATCAGTGAAAACACCGGTATAGGTTGCCGGGTTCGATCTCGGGGTCCGGCCGATCGGCGATTGGTCGATCTCGATCACCTTATCGAGGTGTTCCAATCCGATGATGGCTTCGTACGGGAGCGGCTTTTTCAGGCTTCTGTAAAAATGCTGCCGGAGGATGGGGTAGAGCGTCTCATTGATCAGTGACGATTTGCCGCTTCCGGATACGCCCGTGATGCAAATGAACGTACCGAGCGGGAACCGGACGCGGAGGTTCTTGAGGTTATGGCCCGTTACGCCGGCCAGTTCAAGCAAATTGCCGTTCCCCGGCCGCCGTTCGGCCGGTGTTTCGATATTGATGCGATTGCTGAGGTAATCCGCGGTCAGGGAAGGGTGCAGGAGAAATTCTTTGGGTTTCCCTTTGGCCACCACCTCGCCGCCGTGTATGCCGGCGCCGGGCCCGAGGTCGATCAGGTAATCCGACGACAGCATGATGTCCTTGTCGTGCTCTACAACAAGGACGCTGTTGCCGATATCGGTCAGTTCCCGCAGGGCTTCGATCAGTTTTTGGTTATCCCGTTGGTGAAGGCCGATACTGGGTTCGTCAAGAATATAGGTAATGCCGGTGAGTTGCGACCCGATTTGAGTGGCCAGTCTGATGCGTTGGGATTCGCCGCCCGAAAGCGTCCTTGCCGGCCGGTTGAGCGAGAGATAGTCAAGCCCGACATGCAACAGAAAGCCCAGGCGGAAGCGGATTTCCTTGATGATGTCGCGGGCGATGAGCACCTGTCGCTCACTCAGCCGGTCCTCCAGGTTTTCCATCCAGGCAAAGAGGTCGGTAAGATCCAGGTCGGTCAGCTCGGAGATGTTTTTTCCGTCGATCAGGAAATGCAGCGATTCTTTTTTCAGGCGTCTGCCCTGGCATTCCGGGCAGTCGTCGATGGTCATGAATTCTTCTACCCAGCCCCGCACTTTTTCGGAGGAGGAATTTTCATACCAGTGTTCGAGCATTTTGACCAGGCCGTTGTAGGCCAGGTCATAGCTGTAATCCCCGCCGGCGTATTCCAGCTTGATGCTGAGCTGGTTGTCGCCGCCGTGCAGAATGGTTTTCATGGCTTCCTCGGGGATATCCCTGATGGGCGTGGAAAAAGAAAAATGGTATTTTTTGGCCAGCGCCCGAAGCTGTTTGAACACAAAATTTTCCCTGACCTCTCCCAGCGGGGCCAATCCGCCGTCGTTGATGGTTTTGCTGTCGTCGGGAATCACCTTGTCAAGATCCACGGCATTGATCTGCCCGAGGCCTTTGCAATGGGGACAGGCGCCGTACGGCGAGTTGAAGGAAAAGGAATTGGGGGAAGGTTCCTCATAGGATACGCCCGTTTCGGGGTCCATGAGGTGCTTGCTGAAGGTATAGACCTTATCTTCTTCGACATCCAGGATGAACACCAGCCCGTTGCCCATTTTAAGGGTGGTCTGGAGTGAATTGCTGACCCTGTCCTTGCGGTCGTCGCTCACTTTCAACCGGTCTACAACCAGCTCTATATCGTGTATCTTATACCGATCCACCTGTAACCCTGAGGTCAGGTCGATGGTTTCTCCGTCCACCCGTACTTTGGCATATCCCTGTTTTCTGACCTGGTCGAACAACTCCCGGTAGTGGCCTTTGCGTCCCCTGACCAGCGGCGCAAGGAACATGATCATCCTGCCTTCGAACCCGGTCAGGATGCGTTCTTTCATTTGTTCTTCGGTATAGCGTACCATTTTTTCGCCGGTAGCGAAGGAAAAGGCTTCCGCCGTACGGGCAAACAGGAGTCGGAAAAAGTCATATACTTCCGTCACCGTGCCCACCGTTGACCGGGGGTTGCGGCTGGTTGTCTTCTGCTCAATGGAAATGACCGGGCTCAAGCCTGTAATCTGTTCGACCTCGGGGCGTTCCATCTCACCGATGAACTGGCGGGCGTACGCCGAAAAAGTCTCCATGTAGCGGCGCTGGCCTTCGGCATAGATCGTATCGAAAGCCAGAGAGGACTTGCCGCTGCCGCTGATGCCGGTAATGACGACCAGTTTGTTCCGGGGAATGCGCACGTCAATGTCCTTCAGGTTGTGTTCCCTGGCGCCGGTGACGTCAATGAACTCATCTGCCGTTTCGATTTCCGGTTCGGAGGCGGTGACTGTTTTTCTTTTTGCCATGATCAATTGAATAAACCAGGAACAGGCCAAATAGTTGTCTTCCGGCGCAGCGTTTCACATAACCGTTGCCGGAAAAACAGGTGCAAAGTTTATGGAAAAAATCCGGATTTTCATCACAGCCTGCTACCGGGGCACTTCAATCTTTTTAACAATATCCCGGATCACATCCCGGATGTCAAGGCCTTCCATTTCCCGCTCCGGGGTCAGGATAATCCGATGGTTGAGCGCCGGATAAGCCACATATTGTATGTCGTCGGGGGTCACGAAGTCTCTGCCGTTCAGGGCCGCCGCCGCTTTTGCGGTGCGCAATATGGCGAGAGAGGCCCTGGGAGATGCACCCAGGAAAAGGTCGCCGTTGTTGCGGGTGTCGTGCACGATGGCGGCGATATAGTCCATCAGCTCATCCCGGATGAAGACCTGTTCGACCAAAGACTGGCATGTTTTCAGGTCGGAAGCGGTGAATACCTTCATGACCTCCTCCGTCCGGGTTATGCGGAAATCGCTTTGGAACCGGCGCAGGATCGCTTTTTCCTCTTCCAGGGGGGGGTAGTGGATATTGATCTTCAGCAGGAACCGGTCCAGCTGGGCCTCCGGCAGCTTATAGGTGCCTTCCTGTTCGATCGGGTTCTGGGTGGCTACCACGAAGAAGGGGTATTCCATCGGGTAGGTCTCGCCGTCAACCGTTACCTGGTATTCCTCCATGACCTCGAAGAGGGCGGCCTGGGTTTTTGCCGGCGCCCGGTTGATCTCGTCGATCAGGATAATATTGGAAAAAACCGGCCCGGCATTGAAAAAGAACTCCGACTCCTTGACGTTGAAGACCGTCGTGCCCAGGACGTCGCTGGGCATCAGGTCGGGGGTGAACTGGATTCTGGAGAATTCCACATCCATGGTTTTGGCCAGCAATTTGGCCGTCAGGGTTTTGGCGATGCCGGGGACTCCCTCGATCAGCACATGCCCCCCGGACAACAGCCCGATCAGCAATTGGTCGATGAATTCGTCCTGGCCGATGATGACCTTCCTCAGTTCCGATCTGATCTTGTCGGAAGCTTGCTGCAGGGGGGTAATGTCTATTCTGGGGCGGTAAACCGGCGGTGGCGGCGGAACGGGAGGCATACCCGGGGCCGGTGTTTGGGATTCTTCTGTTCCTTCGATTTCGTCGATATGCATCGTTTGATTATTTGCTTTGTTGATAGAATTTTTCGATCGCCTGGTGGAAATCAATCAGCGTTTCATCCTGTATGATCGAGGCGTTGCGGATGCGTTCGTCCTTTTCAGCGATCTGTTCGATCAGCTGCATCCCGATCCCTGATTTGGCCGCCAGGCGGGTTTTCCAGTCCGCGTCTTTGGGTTGTACCTGGTAGCGTTCGCGGATATGATTGAAAAAGAGCTTGCTTTGCTGCATGGCCAGCTGCCGGTGATTGTTCTGTAAAAAATACAATCTGCCGATCGTTGAAATGAACTCAAGGGAGGTATTGGAATTGGGCTCCAGCACCGGCACGACCCGCTGGCGCCGCCTGGCCCTGAATATCATATAGAGCAATCCCATCGCCAGGATGAGGTACCAGGCCCAGGCCAGCGGCGGTTGTTCCAGAATAAACTGCAAGGGGCTTTTTTCAGGTATATACCTGCCGTTGGGCCTGGATCGGTTGTTCAACACCCGACCCATCGGCAGGGAAATCCGGCTGTGCTCATCCCAATAAACCGGACCCTTGGCCAAATGTGAAAAGATCCTGCCCGCGTAATCGAGCCCTGCTTCCTGCTTGAGCTGGATATTGGTGAATACAACCGGCGAGGTATGCAGGTAAAAAACACCGCCTCCGTAGTTGATCGAGGCAAAATTGAGCAAGGTGTCGTTCATCCAGCCCAGGGGTGTAATGCCGTACGGGGCATCGCAGATATAGGCCGAATCGATATACTGCCATTCGTAAGGCAGGGTTTCTCCCTGTTTGCGGAAGACAAACCCTGAAGGTTCGGCGGTTTTAAGCTGCTGATGCACAAAAGAAAAGCGGGCGGCTGTATCTGCAAGGCTCTTGTACCCGTCCCACCACATGGAGTCGCATTCGGTGTAGACGTAGAACATCAGGTCGTAGGGAATGGTCCGGCAGGCGATGAAGGCCCGGTTGCCTTCCGCGACAAAATCAAGCAGTTGGTCCACATCCGTTTCCGACATGTACATCGCCTCTCCGATGAATACGTAATTGGCGGTATCGGTCAGCAGGTCCGTGTCGTCTGCCAATACCGGCAATGCCGTTGCCAGGCTGTCCGTGATCATTACCAGGTCTTCACCGGGGAAATAGGATCCCAGCAACTGCCGGATCACGTAGGTGCCGAAGGGGTCCTTGCTGTCTGCCCTGTAATGCTCCCGCCATTGGACCCGGTTGGCGCTTCTGGCAAACAGGATCAGTAGCAGGAGGATAACCAGGGCGGCTCCTGCCGCAATCCATATGATCATCCGGTTTTTCATGATGCCGGCGGGGGGGGTAAGGGTTGACGGATATCCCGGATAAAGGTATTGAACCGGGACTGCAGCTGGTCAAACATTTCCCGGTCGAGGTCCAGATTGCCGTACCAGGTGGTTTCGTAGACGAGGGTCAGGGCCCTGAATTCCGGATAAAAACCGGTGGCTGCCGCCTCGGAAAGATAGTGCCTGTTGGTTTTATCCTTTTTCCACCGGATCACCTGCCGCTGGGAAAGGGACTGGATAACCGCCAGATAATAAAGCCGGACAGCGAGCGGCAGGTTGCCTTGCTCAACAGCCAGCCGGATATACCGCTCAAGGTCCGTTTCGGCAAGATTCTCCTCGATCTTTTCCAGGTTGATTTCGCCGATATCGCTTTGCCGGTTGATTCGCTTATTGCGGGGGCCGCCTTTGAAACCGAGCATGCGGTAAATGATGAATGCGAGCAGAACGGCTCCGCCGGCAATCAGAATGCCTTGCGCCACATATTTGAGCCATCCGGCATTGAATTTCAGCGGGGGGCGGGGATTGTCCGGTTCTTCCGGGGCAGCGGCTTTCTTTTTTTTGTTTTCGGGTCTTTTTTTTGTTTTCTGACTGTAATCCAGGTCGCCCACCAGCCCTTTCCACTGCTTTTTGTCAAACGGCCTGTTCCGCATATCGGAATTCAGGTAATCCTCTTCAGGGGAACCTTCGTAAAATTCGCCCGCATATTCTTCGTCATCGAAATCTTCGGCATAACCTTCACCGGTAATCATATCCGGGGATAAGGGCGGGTCTTCGCGGGGTTCCTGGCATACCGCAGGTACATTCCCGCAAAGGGAAAGGCACAAGCTAAGCGTGTATGGCAAAATTCTCTTCATCATGCGGGCTCAGTTTATTCCCGTTCCATGCCTTTGATCGTTCGCCCGCTGCCGATTTCCTCCATGCGCAGGCGAAGGGCCGGCGCTTCCCGGATCTCAAGCAGTGTAAAATACAAAATACTGCCGGAAATGGCCAATGCGGCAAACAAAAGATAGGACAAAAATAGGTAAAGTCCGGTTAACAGGACAACGCTGATATTGTTCATGACTTCCTGATCGAAGTGGATGATCCATCCCACCAGTTCAAAAAGCAGGTAGACCAGTGCCGTATCGGCCAGAAAGGCAAAAATCAGGCTGACAATAAAGGCGAGTATGAAGACGCCGAGACTCCGCCAATAGTCGCCGCCGGTCAGGTTAAAAGTCCGGATCAGGCTGGAAGCCGGGTCGCTTCCTTCCTGTTGGCTTACAAAAAACCAGACCATGAAAAAGACGCCGCCGAAGAGGAACAGGAAAAAAGTAAACCACGCATTGGTAGACAGCATGAGGGAAAAAAGGACGCCGGTGAGGATGCACTTCAATAAATTGATCATGTTGCCGCCGCGCTTCTGCCGGCCTTTCATCATGCCCATCCAGCGGCCGGTCAGGAAAGCGACAATGCCGAAAACCGCACCGTTGGCCCAGGGCAGGATAGGAGAAACCTGAAAAGTCAAAAGCTTTGGAAAGGCTTGTACGAGCTCGAACGGCTGGGCTTCATAAAAAAAGCGCTCTGCCGGCGGAGCAGCCGAAAAAAAGAATGCCGCGCCGCAGACAGCGGCCGTCAGTCCGATCAATATCCAGGCCAGCCTGGAGAAATATTTCTTGAAGAAAACAAAGGTATCCGCAAAAATCTCACCCGGAGATTTGATCTGACCGAAATCGATGGCGAGGCTGGAATCCGGCGGGATCCTCATTTCATTTTGCGCGCCCGGAAATCCCATCGCAGCCCGCCAACGGGGATACCAGACAAAATAAACCAGGATAAAAGCCAGGCAAACGGCAATAAACGCTCCCCGGATGACATCCGGCGTTTCGGTATAGCGCGTCAGAAAACCTTCAATGAAGCCCGCTAATACAAAAATCGGAACAATGCCGATCATGATCTTGACCCCTCTGCGCGCGGATCGCTGAAAGGCCCGCAATCGCGTGTAAGTGCCGGGGAAAACCAACCCGCGGCCAAGCGTGATGCCTGCAGCGCCCGCAATGACAATGGCCGAGATCTCCAGTGTGCCGTGTATCCATATGGTCAGAAACGATTCCCTGAAAAGCCCCTGCTCAATGAAAAACCACTGAAATGCGCCGACCATGAATCCGTTTCGGGCGACCATGACAATGGACCCTACGCTGAACAGGACGCCCAGCGCAAACGTCAGGAAAGCCACATACAGGTTGTTGATCGTGATGCCGAGCGACATGCCGAAAGCGCCTTTCTGTTTGTAAACAGCCATCGGATCGCCGGATTCGATATTGGTGCGCGTCATTTCGATGTAGTCCTCTCCCATGATCACGGTGGCGAACTCAGGGTCGAACGCCGAAGACAGCGCACCGATGGAAAAACTCAGGACAAAAACCCAGAAGGACAGGCGCAGATCCTTTCTCGCTTCGAATACCAGTTGAGGCACATCGTCGGTCCAGAAAGTGAGAAACCGGCCCAGGCGTGTTTTTTTATTCTTGTAGATGCTGAAGAATATGCGTTGGGCCAATCCGTTGAGATAGACCCGGACAGACCGGTTGGGGTAAAATGTGCGCGAGTACGAAAGATCGTCGGTAATATGCACAAAAAGGTCATTCAGCTTGTCGGCGTCCTTGTACTGGCCGTTCAGCACCGCATCAAATTCACTCCATTTGTCCTTGTTCTGCTGAATAAAACTCGTTTCGCGCATTTTTCCCGGGAGAAATTGAAAAAGTTCACATTATATGGAAATATTTGCAAATAGTTCAGCAATTTATGAAAACTATAGATATCCGCACCACCCAGAATGTAGTCATCGAGTATGAACTGGCCAGCGCCTGGGAGCGGGTCGTCGGTTTTATCATTGATTTTATCGTTGTACTGGCCATATACGTGATCCTGATGCTCCTGCTGGCGACCATTACCAGCGGCAATTTTTTTGAGTCCGATATGTTTGTCGGCGTCCTCTTGGGGATTGTGCCCGTAGCGCTTTTCATGCTGTACCAGTTCCTTTCCGAAGCCATCGCCGACGGACAATCCTGGGGAAAACGGGCGGTCGGCATAAGAGTGGTCAGGTTGGACGGCAAAGAGCCCGGGCTGACAGACTTCCTGCTGCGCGCCGTTCTGTACCTGGTCGATGCTTTTGTCACCTTCGGTATTCTGGGGCTCTTGTTCATCGTTTCTTCGGATAAGAGCCAGCGGCTCGGCGATCTGACGGCCAACACGACGGTCATCCGGTCCAAACCCAGCAACCATTTCGGGCTGGCCGAAATCCTCCGGATCAATACCCTGGAGAATTACACGCCGAATTTTCCCGAAGTCCGCCGTCTGAACGAATCGGATATGCTGGCCATCAAGCAAATCATCAACCGCTGCCAAAAGCACCCCAATGCCGCTCACCGGGCTATTCTGAACGACCTGGTGGCCCGGCTTTGCGCTCAACTGGGCGTTCAGGTTCCCCCGCGCGACAAACTGGAATTCCTCAAGACCCTGATCCGGGATTACATTGTGCTCACGCGCTGATTGCCGGCGGGATTTCGTACTTTTGCGCCCTATGGGAAGAAACCGAAGAGAATTCAAAGTTGCAACCAATGTGGTGTTCACCGGCATTGCCGATAAAGGCAAATGTGTCGGAAAAACCCAGGACGGTCAGGTGGTTTTTGCAGAAGGCGCCGCTCCCGGCGATGTGGCGGATGTGCTGGTGCGGCCCAAAAAAGGTTTTCTTGAAGGCCGTATACAACAAATACATACTTATGCCCCGGACCGGACCGAACCGTTTTGCCGGCATTTTGAGATCTGCGGCGGTTGCCGCTGGCAGCACATCACCTATGATGCCCAATTGAAACACAAGCAGTCGGTTGTGGAAAACGCCCTGACCCGCATCGGCAAAGTGGCTGTGGAAGAATTCCTGCCCATCGTGCCTGCGGAAAAAAGCACGTATTACCGCAATAAACTGGAATTCACGTTTTCAGACCGGCGCTACCTGTCGGATGCGGAAATGCAACAAGGGCTTTCCAAGGACGAACCTGCGCTGGGTTTTTACCGGCCGGGCACCTTCGACCGGGTGATCAACATCGACCATTGCTGGCTACAGGACGAACCCACCAATGCCCTTCGCAACGCCATCCGGGAAATCGGCCTGCAACAAGGCCTGTCTTTTTACGATCACAAAAACCAGCAGGGTTTTCTGCGCCAGATCGTTATCCGGGTGACAACCCTGGGGCAAACCATGCTGATCGTGAGTTTCGGCCAGAAAGACCCCAAGCGGATTGCCGCATTCCTGGATGAAGTGCTGGCCCGCTTCCCTCAGATCACCACAACCGGCTATTGCATCAGCGCCAAGCTGAACAATTCCATTCAAGATCTGGACATCCTGACCTACCAGGGTAAAGGGTATATTGAGGAGCAGTTGGGGCATGTCAGCTTCCGGATCAGCTTCAAATCGTTTTTTCAGACCAATACCCGTCAGGCCGTCCGGCTGTACAGCGTGGCGGCATCGTTTGCAGGCCTGACCGGCACCGAAAATGTATATGACCTGTATACCGGTTTAGGCAGTATTGCCCTTTTTCTGGCGGCGAATTGCCGGCAGGTCGTCGGCATCGAAGAAGTAGCCCCCGCCATCGAGGACGCCCGGGAGAACGCCCGGCTCAACAGCATCGAAAACGCCGTTTTTTACGCCGGCGACGTAAAGGATATCCTGACCGAAGATTTTGCCCGCCAACACGGAAAACCGGATGTATTGATCACCGATCCGCCGCGGGCGGGCATGGACGCCAGGGTGGTGGAAATGCTGCTCAAACTGGCCCCGCCCAGGATCGTTTATGTCAGCTGCAACCCGGCTACCCAGGCCCGGGACCTCAACCTGCTCTCGGAGCAGTACCAGGTATTGAGGGTGCAGCCCGTTGATATGTTTCCGCATACGTCCCATATTGAAAGCGTAGCGCTTCTTGAGTTGATCTGAACCTGATTTCGAGTCTTCAATAACCCTCAGACCTATGGAAAAACGCCGGCTGGTAAAAGAACTGGAAAAGGACCTCGCGCAACAAGCCGGGCTTCTCGCCAAAGTGTCCGATACGATCCTGGATCAGGATATTTCCCGTTATCCTATTTTTGTGCTGTCTGCAAAAGGACTGGAAATAGGCGTGGCCGTAGCTGCCGGGGATGAGCGCCAACCCTGGTATATCTCCGCCTCCACCCTCGAAGAATTGGCTGCCAGGCAGGTGATCGGTATGGAAAAGGTGGACGATTTCCGCAGGATTTTCAAAGATCCGCAGGAATTTTTCTGTTTTTTGGTTATATTTGAAGAGCAAGCGGATTTTGTCTTTATGCCGCGTAACATTCAATCGGTATAAATCGTACAAAACAGTGTAAATCATATTCGACCGCCAAACGAATAAACTTGATGCACAACCATTTACCAGACGTGAGGCTGACCTCCGAAGTCCTGCTCGTTGAGGACGACCCTGCCTATGCGCGCCTGGTAGAGATCTTTCTGAGGAATTCGGAATGGGTCAATTGTTCGCTCACCATACTGCACAACCTTAGAGATACCCTCGATATACTGGAGAAAAGGTCGTTTTCGGCTGTACTGCTCGATCTGTCCCTGCCGGATAGCGACGGATTTGAAACCCTGTCCGGGCTGTTATCCCGGTTTCCCAACCTGAATGTCATTGTATTGACCGGTCGGTCCGATCATGGGCTGGGCCTCCAAACCCTGAAAGCCGGAGCGCAGGATTTTCTGGTAAAGGGGGAGTTTGAAGCCGACCATATCGGTAAGGTCCTTCGGTATGCCATCGAGCGCAACCAGATCACCCAGCGGTTGGAAGAGGCCCAACGGATCGGCAGGATGGGGCATTGGCAATGTTATCCCGCCAAACGGAGTTTCATCGCCTCCAAGGAGGTCTTCCGCATCATGGACATGCCGCAGGACCCCCTGTTGTACGAGCATCTCGAAGCCGGTAAATGCCCGTTATCCTTCCTGAATGAGTTGAAACAGGAAGCTGTTTTAAACAGTGAATCCCAAAAGGAAATCTCCATCCTCCGGCCGGATGGTCAGGAACTTTTCATTGAAGCCCTTTGCCGGGCTGAAAGACTCTCTGACGGCAATTATTTCTTTTACGGCATCATTCAGGACATCACCGAAAGAAGAAAAGCGGAGGCCATACGCATTGAAAGAGACCTTGCGGAGCAGGCCGTTAAGGTGCGGGAGCAAATTCTGGCCAGCGTAAGCCACGAAATGCGCACGCCTATGAATGCGATTGTCGGCATGAGCAAGCTGATGGCCCTGACGCCGCTGAACGAAGAACAGAAAAACTACCTGACAGCGATCGAACATTCCTCCGAAGTATTGCTCCACATCATCAATGACATCCTGCAGGCGGCAGCGCTCAACCACGACGGGGTGAAATTTGAACAGGAACCTTTCTCGATGCGGGAATTGGGGCAACACCTTTACAGGATTATATCCGGAAAGATCGGAAAAAAAGCGATCAGGTTAAGATTTGACCTCAGCGGAAGCGTCCCCGAAATGTTGCTGGGGGACAAACTCCGGCTGTACCAGATATTGAATAACCTGCTGGAGAATGCTGTCAAGTTCACCGATTCCGGCGAGATTATTTTCCGGATAGCCGCAGACCCGGTAAAAGATAACTTTGTCGTCCTGTTTTTTGAGATCCAGGATACCGGGATCGGAATACCCGCCGAAAACCTGGATGCCATTTTTACCGCTTTTACCCGTGTCGCCCGGAAGGACCGGATTGCGGAAGGCACCGGTTTGGGTTTGTCGATCTGCAAGGCCTTGATCGAGCGGATGGGCGGATCCATCCGGGTATCCAGTGCCCTGGACAGCGGATCGACCTTCCGGTTTGAGCTGCCTTTTGCCGTTATTCATCCCCCTGCCAGGGAGTTGATCCCGGAAAAGGACCTTACCTGGATCGAACCCGGCCGGCCGTTCAGGGTTCTGGTGGTTGAGGATCACAAGATCAACCAGTTGGTTTCCAAATTCACCCTTGAAAAAAAGTGGCCCCAAATAGAAGTCATACTCGCTAACGACGGGCTTGAAGCGCTTTCTTTCCTGGAGAACCAAACGCCTGACCTGGTGCTGATGGATCTTGAAATGCCCAACCTGAACGGTTTTGAAACAACCCTCCGGATCCGGGAAAATCTGAGATTGGGCCCCAGGGACCTGCCGGTCATTGCCATGACGGCGCATGTCCATGTCGGACAAACCGAAGAATACCTGAAATTCGGCATGAATGATTATATTCTGAAACCTTTTGACCCGGAGGAATTGTTCAAAAAAATAGCTTACTATCTAAACCGCTATGGTCACGAAAAACTACCAGCACATTAACCTTACTTATCTCGATCTGATGACAGACGGCGATCCGGAAACCAGAAATACGCTATTGGATTTATTGGTGGAAGAATTGCAAACCGTCCCTGCTCAGCTGCGGGAGGCCTTTGAGCGTTCGGAATGGGTCGCCGTGATCGGAATTGCGCATAAAATGAAATCCAGCCTTGCTTTTGTCGGCAATGATGAATTGATCCGGAGCAACCAGGCCCTTTGGCAGGGGTTGCATGAAAAAAGGGACCCTGCGGGGCTTGCCGTCCACCTGGATGCGCTGGAACGATTGTCGCCTCTGGCCGAAGCCGAACTGCTAAAAGAGAAGAAAAGTCAATAATTTCTTTGATCTTTGCAGCCAGAAATCGTTTTTGAATGAAAGGAATCGTCCTGGCTGGTGGGTTGGGCACCCGGCTATATCCGCTGACACTCGCGGTCAGCAAACAATTGATGCCGGTGTACGACAAACCGATGATCTACTATCCGCTCTCCACCCTTATGTCGGCAGGCATCAGGGATATTCTGATCATTTCCACTCCATCGGATTTACCGCATTTTCAGAAATTGCTGGGCGACGGCGGTCAGATCGGCTGCAATTTCAGGTATACGCCGCAATATGAGCCCAACGGACTGGCTCAGGCATTTGTCCTCGGTGAATCCTTTATCGGAGGGGATCCCGCTGCCCTGATTCTGGGAGACAATATCTTTTACGGTGCGGGTTTTAATGAATCGCTGCAGGAATGCGTCAACCCCGAAGGCGGCATCGTTTTTGCCTATTGGGTAGCCGATCCGGAACGATACGGCGTTGTCGAGTTCGATGATGCCTTCAATGCGGTTTCCATCGAGGAAAAACCAAAGGCGCCGAAGTCCAATTATGCGGTCCCCGGCCTTTATTTCTACAACAACGAAGTAGTGGAAATCGCCCGCAGTCTGAGGCCCAGCCAACGCGGCGAATACGAGATAACGGATGTGAATAAACATTATCTGGAAGCCGGTAAACTTAAAGTGAAGGTCCTCGGCCGGGGAACGGCCTGGCTGGATACCGGCACCCATAAATCGCTCATTCAGGCCGGCCAGTTCATCGAAGTGATCGAGGACCGGCAAGGGCTCAAGATCGGCTGCATAGAGGAAACCGCCTATGAAATGGGATTCATAGACGATGCTCAACTGGAACGGTTGGGCCGGCAGTACCTGAAAAGCGGTTACGGCGAATACCTGCTGGATCTGTTAAAGAAAAGGTGATGGGTTTTTACGTTACTAAGCTATTCTCCTGGTAAATATCAAAAATACATGGTAAAAGTGAGCTTTTTTTTAATAACCCTGGCCAGTCTTTTTTTTCAGACGGCCTGCAATCAACACCCGGCCGGAGAAGACGACCGGCAGCCTGAACCGGAAACTGCAGAAACCGCGGTCGCAGGCAAGCCGGATCCCCCGAAACCGGAAAATACCCGGATGGAATTTGATCTGTCGTACGTAATGGGGCAATTTGATCCGGCCGCTCACCCTGATTTCGTGCAGGTTGACCTGGAATTTGCCAACCGGCAAGGCATGTACCTGCGCAAAGATACCTATGAAGCCTTCAAAAAAATGGCAGTTGCCGCGCAGGCTGACGGCGTGAAGTTGAAAATCATTTCAGCCACCCGGAATTTCAATCAGCAAAAGCAGATCTGGGAAGCTAAATGGACCGGCGCCCGGACCCTGGAAGGCGGCGAGTCTGCCCCGACAGCTTATCCCAAAGCCCGGGATCGCGCCATGGCCATCCTGCGGTACAGCTCAATGCCCGGTTCGTCGAGGCATCACTGGGGCACCGACGTCGACCTGAACAACCTCAATAATGTCTTTTTCGACAAGGGAGAAGGAAAAACCACCTACGACTGGCTGAAGGAAAATGCAGCGGCTTTCGGGTTTGCACAACCTTATACAGCGGGCCGTCCGTTCGGGTATAATGAAGAAAGATGGCATTGGTCCTACCTGCCGGTGGCTACCCAACTGACCAAAATGGCGCAGGACAGCCTCGCTGACCATATGATCAAAGGTTTCAAGGGCGCAGAAACCGCCGCAGAGATCCAGATCGTTGAACGCTATGTACTGGGCATCAACCCGGAATGCCTGCCCTGAGCCCGTATGGTGCGGCAAAGGAATTTTTTATTTTCTGAATGTCAAAACCTTGTGGTAATTTTGCAACAATTTGTAGAGGGTCGGGGTTCTTTAAAACCGGATGCGCAGAAAACAATCGTCCCGATTCCTCGTTAACCCGTAGTGGTTAGTAGGCAAGTATGGAATACAAAAAAATCACTTCCATTTTTTCTCCGTTTTTCCGCCGGCTGCGGGTGTTTTTAGCGCCCGTGCTCGACCCGCTGGAAAAACGCTGGGAGGTTTTTCAGGGCAAAAGTCCCAGGGCCGCCATGTTGGTCAAGTGGGGCGGGATTCTGATTGGCGGCGGAATCGCTTTTATGATCCTGATGAGTTTCCTGGTGTACATCGGCTTTTTCGGCGCACTGCCCTCTTATCCCGAGTTGAGAAATATCCGGAACAATACGGCATCCGAGGTTTATTCCGAGGACGGCGTGCTGCTGGGGAAATACTATATTGAAAACCGGAGCAATGCCAGTTTTGATGAAATACCGGTCGATGTGTTCAATGCGCTGATCGCTACGGAAGATGCCCGCTTTTTTGAACATCGCGGTATTGATCTCCGGGCCTGGTTCAGGGTATTGGTCAAATCCCTCCTCCTGTTTGACGAGTCGTCGGGCGGCGGCAGTACATTGAGCCAGCAGCTGGCCAAAAACCTTTTTCCAAGGAAAGACTATTGGCTGTTCGGTACCCTGATCGGCAAGATGAAGGAAACCTTTGTTGCCCGGCGGCTGGAAAATACCTACACCAAAGAGGAATTGCTGCACCTCTACCTGAATACGGTCCCCTTCGGCGAAGGGATCTACGGGATCAAGGTGGCCTCCCTGCGGTTTTTCAATAAGCCGCCGCAGGAGCTCACTATTGAAGAGGGGGCCACCCTCGTCGGCATGCTGAAAGGCAATACCCTTTACAACCCGGTGCGCCACCCTGAACGATCGTTGCAAAGGCGGAATACGGTGCTCAATCAAATGGTCAAATACCAGTACCTGAACCAGGGCCTGGCCGATTCGCTGATGCAGATCCCGCTCAATGTCGATTATCAGCGGGAAGGAAGGAATAAGGGCCTGGCTACCTACTTCAGGGAGCAACTTCGTCTCGAGCTGGAAGAGATCCTCAAGGATTACACCAAACCCAACGGCAAGCGCTACAACCTCTATACGGATGGCTTGAAAATATACACCTCTATCGATTCCCGGATGCAGCAATATGCGGAAGAGGCCATCGAAACGACGATGCCGAAAGTACAGGAGGCTTTCGACCGCAGCTGGAACAAGCGCGTTCCGTGGGGGAACGACGACGGGCTCAAAAACTATATGAAGCAAACCAGCCGCTACAAGGAGCTGGCCAAAGAGGGAAAGAGCGAAGAAGAAATAGCCGAAATATTCAATCAGCCGGTCCGGATGCGCATCTTCACCTGGGAAGAGGGAGAAGTCGTCAAGGAAATGTCGCCGCTCGACTCCCTGAAATACTACCTTGGTCTGATCAATGCCGGATTCCTGGCCATCGAGCCCCAGACCGGGTTGATCAAAGCCTGGGTCGGAGGTATTGATTTCGGATACATTCAATACGATCATGTTAAATCGAGCCGGCAGGTTGGGTCAACCATTAAGCCGGTCGTCTACGCTGCCGCACTTGAGCAAGGCGTGCCTCCCTGCGAATATTTCGAGAACAGCCTGGTAAGCTACCCCGAATACGAAAACTGGGAGCCGCATAACTCTGACGGCAAATACGAAGGGGTTTATTCCATGGAAGGCGCCCTGAGCAATTCGGTGAATACCGTTTCCGTACGGTTGCTGTTCCGTGCCGGAATTGATCCCGTCCGCCAGTTGGCCAGGAATATGGGGATAGAGGGCAAGATACCCGCCGTACCTTCAATCGCATTGGGCACGCTGGACGCCTCCCTGCTGGAGATGGTCAAAGTTTACGGGACCATTGCTAATCGCGGCGTCCGGCCGGAGTTCCACTACCTGGACAGCATCACCACCAGCGACGGCCGGCTTATCGTGGAATTCGATCGGCCCAATCCCCGGAATTTCAAGCGGGCCCTTTCCCAGGAACACGCCGATATGATGATCCACATGATGCAGAGCGTTGTCGATAGCGGAACCGCGCGCCGGCTGCGCTACGGGTTCGGACTGGGAGGCGCCATTGCCGGCAAAACCGGGACCACCCAGAACCAATCCGACGGCTGGTTCATCGGATTCAACCCCAAACTGGTCGCCGGCGCCTGGGTCGGGGCGGAAAGCCCCAGCATTCATTTCCGGACGATGAGCGCCGGTCAGGGATCCAGTACGGCATTGCCGATTTGGGGCAGCTTTTTCCGGAAGGTCAGGCAGGACAAAGAATTGCGAAAATGGCAGTACGGCGATTTTGCAGCGTTGACCGACACCCTGGCCGCAACCATGAGTTGCCCCCCGTTCCTCGAAGAATTGCCGGTCATCACCGAATTTTCGGAAGAAGATATGATGAACCACCCCGAACTCTACAGCCAGTTGCAGGAGTTCGAAAAAGAGGAACTGGAAAAGATCATGCAGGAATATCCCCGGTGGAATGACGAAACGCCCGAAGAATACCTCGAGCGGATCCGCCGGATCAGCGACCGCCAGGACCTCAGGGAGGAAAGGAGGGAAAGGAGAAAGGAATTCTGGAACAAACTGCTTTTCAGCAAAAAGAAAAAAGACGATAACTAAGGATCGGCAAATTGTGCGACACTCGCCGGAGCCTTTTTTTCTTTAGCCGGTAAAGTTCTTTAACTTTCCGCTCCAACGCCGTATGCTCTGATGTGATAACCAACTTGGCCATCCATGAAAATACACAAGGCTTTCCTCCTCGGACTAGTAACCATGCTCTGTGCCGGTAAGGCAAAAACCCAATTCCTGAATCACGCACTGGGTGAAATCATTATTCAGCTCCAACCCGACGCCGATATCAGGCGGCTGACCGGGACATTCACTACTTTTAACGGACAGCCCACCGATTTGGAAGCGGTCCGGGAAGTGAGCCCGCCCTTAAGGATCTGGCTTTGCCGGTTTGACCATGCCAAAATCAACGAAAACCGCTTGCTGGAATCCATCCGGCACAGGCCTGAAGTCTTGTTGGCGCAGTTCAACCATATCGTCCGTCAACGGAATACCACGCCCAACGACCCGCTGTTCAGCCAGCAATGGGACATGCTCAACACCGGTCAGGGGGGAGGCGTCGTCAATGCCGATATAGACGCCGACCTGGCCTGGGACCTCACCACGGGCGGACTTACGGCCGACGGGGATACCATCGTCGTCTGCGTCATTGATGACGGGCTGGACCTGAACCACGAGGATTTCGGCAACAATCTCTGGGTCAACCATGCCGAAATTCCGGGCAATAACCAGGACGACGACCTCAACGGGTATATCGACGATTACAGGGGCTGGAATATTCTTCAGGACAACGACAACATATCAGGCGGATTTCACGGAACTTCGGTTGCCGGAATTGTCGGGGCCAAAGGGAATAACGGCATTGGCGTGACCGGGGTCAACTGGAATGTCAAGCTGATGATCGTGAAAAACAACTTCACCACCAATGAGGCGGCTGTCCTGGAGGCTTATTCCTATCCGCTGGTGCAAAGGATGATGTACAACGCAAGCAACGGCGAAAAAGGCGCTTTTGTGGTCGCCACCAATGCGTCGTGGGGCGTCGATGACGCCTTCCCGGAAGATGCGCCGATCTGGTGTTCCTTTTACGACAGTCTGGGCGTACACGGCATATTGAACTGCGGCGCCACGGCAAATGCCAACGTCAATGTGGATGAAACAGGCGATTTGCCCACATCGTGCCCCAGTGATTACCTGCTCACCGTGACGAATATCAACCGGATGGACGTCAAGGTCAATCAGGCGGGGTACGGTTTGACGACCATCGACCTGGGCGCATTCGGAGAAGGCGCTTATACCACTTCCGTCGGAAATACTTACGGCCCGTTCGGCGGTACATCAGGCGCTACGCCCCACGTCACCGGCGCGGTGGGCCTGCTGTATTCGGCGCCGTGCCCGTCATTCATTGCAGTGGCTAAAAGCGACCCGGCGGCGGCGGCGCAGATGGTGCGGCAATACATCCTTGAAGGGATAACGCCCGTGGCTTCCCTTCAGGGCAAAACCGTGACCGGCGGGCGGCTCAATCTCAACAACAGCCTCCAGCTGCTGATGGACAACTGCGGCGATTGTCAGCCGCCGACCAGCCTGGCAGCCGGCGCGATAAGCGACGTTGGCATGACCGTTACCTGGCTGGCCAACGACAGCATTACCCGGATAGACCTCAGGTATCGGGCCGAAGGCGACAACGACTGGAATGTCGTGGACAATGTGCATTCACCCTACCCGCTTACCGGCCTGACAGCTTGTACAGAATACGAAATCCAGCTGAAAACCTATTGCCAGGGTGAAGACCTCGGGTTCTCGGTGGGCCGGATCTTCAAGACCGACGGGTGCTGCGAAGCGCCGGCGCCGTTGGTCGTCAACAACCTCAGCCAAACCGGCGCCATCCTGACCTGGCCGTCAATTTTGGCAGCGCAAAGCTATACGGTTCGCTGGAGACAGGAAGGCGCTCCCGGCTGGATGACCTTTCAAACGACCAATACTTCTTTTACCTGGACCAATTTTTCACCCTGCGGGAATTATGAATACCAGGTCATTACCAATTGTGCCGCAGGGCAAGCGGATACGGGGATGGTGCAAACGCTCCTGACCCGGGGATGCGGCCCTTGCCGGGAAAAAACCTATTGCAGCGTCGGCAACCTTACCGCTACCGACGAATGGATCAAACGCGTCAGGATCGGCAGTATTGATAACGCCACGGGCGCCAACAACGGGTACGGTGATTTTACCAACGGCCCGACTACCATACTGGAGCAGGGGGGAACCTATCCGATTACACTGGAACCGGCATATGCGAGCCAGGCATTCAACGAGTATTTCAAGGTATGGATGGACCTTGACCAGGACGGCGTTTTTTCCAATGCGGAGATCGTCTATGATCCGCTTCAAACCACCAAAGTGCCGATCACAGGGATGATCCATATACCGCCCGCAGCGCCACTGGGGAATATCCGGATGCGCGTGATGATGGTCTTTCAAACGGTACCCGGGCCCTGTTCGTTGTTCGGCAATGTCTATGGCGAGGCGGAAGATTACTGCGTGGAGATTGTGCCGACTTCCAATTGCGCATTGCCGCCCCTGCTGGATACGATCGAGGTTTTATCCAAGTCGGCAAAGATCAAGTGGGATAAGGTCGCCCCGGCTGTGGAATATCTGGTACGTTACCGCGCTGTTACAGATATCAACTGGATCGAATTGACGGCGCAGGATACATCGATAGAGATCGCCGGACTGACAAATTGTACTTCCTATGAGGTCCAGGTACAATCCCGCTGCAGCCAGGAAGAAAGCCTTTTTGCAGGCAATCTGCCGTTCATGACAGATTGTACCAGCGCTGTTGCCGATCCCTCCGAAAGCGGGATCTCGGCGCGCATATCCCCCAATCCGTTCAGTGAATCGGTATGGGTAGACCTGGGTTGGACCGGGAAATTGGGGCTCGGGGTCGAGGTGGAGCTGGTTGATGTCGCCGGAAAAATACTGGAAACCGTCCATTTTAAAGCAAACCGCAACCAACGGGTGGAGCTGGCCCGGGATGGGGTTGCCCCCGGGTTATACCTGGTGCGATTAAAAACGGAAAATCAGTATTTCACATTGGGGAAGGTGGTCAAGATAAGGTAAGACTTCCGAAGGCGGGAATGAGGTTAAAAACAAAACGCCAATTGATTGCAAATGAATCGATTGGCGAGTTGTTGAGTAGCGCGGGGGAGGCTTGAACTCCCGACCTTGCGATTATGAATCGCACGCTCTGACCAGCTGAGCTACCGCGCCGACACCGCTTTTTGGAAAGCGACCGCAAAGATAAGGCATTTTTCAATTCCCGCGCAATAGGCAAATCCAGAAAAAGATGAAATTATACCGGCGGCATGCGTAACGAAAGCCGATTTTTGCGTTTATAGGGTGTAAATTCGTCGAATTCAGTTTAAAAAACCCAAAACCACGCCGTTTCGAAGGATGAATTAATTATTTTTGCCATCCTTCAATGGTTCAAACACGATGAAGCGTTTTCCATTATATGTCTTTCTCCTCCTCCTTGCTCAGGCAGGCTGGTCTCAGACGCCATCCGTAGCCGACCTCGAAAAGCAACTATCCGAAGCCGGCAGCAGCAGGGAAAAAATGGCAATCAACTATCAATTGGCAGAAGCGCTGATGCGCAGCGATGCTAAAAAAGCGCTCGATTACGGCAAGGCAGCCCATAATCTGGCGGTCGACCTCGGCAATGACGCTATGGCAGGGCAATCGGCCTATACGGTCGCCTTAGCCTATGAGCGGCAACGGGACACCCGGAACACGGAGGTCTGGCTCAGAACGGCCACCAACTTTGCCAAGAAGGCCGGCGACTCAGACCTTATCATCCAAAGTGTTGATAAAAGGAGCCGGCTTGCCACCAAGGACAACAATTATCGCCGGGCCTACGAGATCAACCAGGAAGCCTTTACCTATTTCAGCAAAGGCGGAACCAGCATCAGCGATCTGGAGAGCAAATATGAAATGCAAAAGGTCCAGATCGAAAAGGAGAAGCGGGAGCTGGCAAAGGATAAGGACAAACTCGAGTTCGATATCCGCAATTTGCGCCTGGAATACGACCAGATCACGACAGATAAATCGAACCTGGAGGCCAAACAGGTCGAATTGATCCGGTCCAATAAGGCAAAGCAGGATGAGATCTCAGCTAAAGAAGAAGAACTGGTTTCCATTTCCGAGCAAAAAGAACAAGCTGAAGAAAAGGCCAAAGAGCGGGCAAAAGAAGTGGAAGCCTTGAGTGAGGAAGCGGCAAAAACCCAGCTCATTATCGAAGGCCAACGCGCTGACCTGGCAGAAGCAGACCTCATAGCGGCCAATCAGCAAAAGTTTGTTTATCTGGCCGGTGGTATCGCGGGGATCGTCCTTTTGCTGGCATTGCTGTTCTACAGCCGCTACCGGGCCAAACGCCGGGCCAATAAAAAACTGGAGGAGAAAAACAGGATCATCGAAACCGAACGCCAGCGCTCCGACGAACTGCTCCTCAATATCCTGCCCGCTCCGATTGCGGGTGAGCTCAAGGAAACGGGAAAAGCCAAAGCCCGGAAATTTAACGAAGCCACGGTTTTGTTTACGGATTTCAAAAACTTCACCGGCATCTCGGAAGCCCTCACCCCGGAAGAACTTGTGGAAGAGCTTGATAAATGCTTCAAAGCCTTCGACTTCATCATCAGCAGCTATCCCGATATCGAAAAGATCAAAACGATCGGAGACGCTTATATGTGTGCCTCGGGTCTTTCTGACAAGCGATCCTTGCCCACCAACATCGTCAAGGCTGCCCTTGAAATGCAACAGTTCCTGGACGAACAGCGCCATGAGCGGCAGCGATTGGGCAAACCCTATTTTGAAGCCAGGATCGGCCTGCACACCGGCCCGGTCGTAGCCGGCGTGGTAGGGGTCAAGAAATTTGCCTATGATATCTGGGGAGACACCGTCAATATCGCTTCCCGGATGGAGGCTAATTGTCAACCCGGCAAGATCAATATCTCTGAAACTACCTTTGGACTGGTCAAGTACAAATTTGATTGTGAATACCGCGGTAAGATCGAAGCCAAGCACAAGGGAATGATCGATATGTATTATGTGAAAAAAGAATTGGTTGGCGCGGTAGCTGTTTGAAACTTTTTGTTGTATTCAAGCGTTCTTACTTCGTGGAATTTCAACTCAACTCTCCTTTCTCGCCGACCGGAGACCAACCGACTGCCATTGAACAGCTGGTCGACGGACTCAATTCCGGGGAACGGGCCCAGGTGCTCCTGGGGGTTACCGGCTCGGGTAAGACGTTTACCGTCGCCAATGTGATTGCCGAGGTCAACCGGCCTACCCTGGTCCTGACCCACAATAAAACCCTGACGGCCCAATTGTACGGAGAGTTATGCGAATTCTTTCCGGACAATGCCGTTGAATATTTTGTTTCCTACTACGACTATTACCAGCCGGAAGCCTACCTGTCGGTAACCGATACCTTTATTGAAAAAGACCTTTCGATCAACGAAGAAGTAGACAAACTGCGGTTGCGCGCTACGTCTTCGCTGCTTTCCGGTCGCCGGGATATCATCATCGTCGCTTCGGTTTCCTGCATTTACGGTATGGGCAACCCCGAAGATTATAAATCGGGGATCATTCGCCTCCACCGGGGGCAGGTTGTTTCGCAACGGCAATTCCTCTGGGATTTGACCGAAAGCCTGTATTCCCGAAACGACATCGAATTCCGTCGGGCCTCGTTCCGGGTCCGCGGAGATACGGTAGACATCAACCTGCCGTATGTGGACTACGCTTACCGGGTAACCTTCTTCGGCGACGAGATTGAGACCATCGAAATGATCGAGGTGGAATCGGGCAAGCGGGTCGAGACCATGGAAACGGCCGCCATTTTCCCGGCCAACCTCTATATAGCACCCAGAGAGCGGCTCCCCCAGATCATCCGCGAAATTGAAGATGAGCTTTTCGCCCAGGAAAAATACTTTGAAAAGGAGCGCCGCTATGTTGAGGCCCGCAGGATCCGGGAGCGTACGACCTTCGACCTGGAAATGATCCGGGAGCTCGGCTATTGCAACGGGGTAGAGAACTACTCCCGGTTTTTCGACAACCGCAATCCCGGCACCCGGCCGTTCTGCCTGCTCGATTATTTCCCGGATGACTACCTGCTGGTCATTGACGAAAGTCACGTGACGATCCCGCAAGTCAGGGGCATGTACGGCGGCGACCGCGCCAGAAAGCTCAACCTGGTCAACTACGGCTTCCGCCTGCCTTCGGCGATGGACAACCGGCCGCTCAATTTCACGGAATTTGAAGGCCTGACCAATCAGGTCATTTATGTCAGCGCAACCCCGGGGGATTACGAACTGGAGCAAACCGGCGGCATTCTGGTCGAACAATTGATCCGCCCGACCGGCCTGCTGGACCCGCCCATTGAAGTGCGTCCCAGTATCAATCAGATCGATGACCTGCTTGAGGAGATCGATGAGCGGATCAAACGGGAAGAACGGGTACTCGTCACTACCCTCACCAAGCGGATGGCTGAGGAACTTACCCGGTATCTGAACAAACTCAGCATCAAAGTCCGCTACATTCACTCCGAGGTGGATACCATGGAGCGGGTGGAGATCATCCGCGATCTCCGGCTCGGCGAATTTGACGTCCTGGTCGGCGTAAACCTGTTGCGCGAAGGTCTTGACCTGCCCGAAGTCAGCCTGGTCGCCATCATCGACGCGGACAAAGAGGGTTTCCTTCGTAATGCCAGATCATTGACACAGACCGCCGGCCGGGCTGCCCGAAACGCCAACGGCCTGGTCATATTCTATGCCGATTCCCTGACGGATTCCATGCGTACCACCATCGAGGAAACCAACCGGCGGCGCGCCATCCAGATGGCCTACAACGAAGAAAACGGCATCACGCCAAGAACCGTATCCAAATCCCGCGAAGAGATCCTCAATCAACGGTCCATCCTCGATATCCGGGGCGGCAAACGCGCCTATATCGAGCCCGAGGAGGTCAGCGTTGCAGCCGACCCGCTTGTCGCTTACATGACCCGCGACCAGCTGGAGAAAATGATCGAGGAAACCGATCGCCGGATGAAGCAGGCGGCCAAGGACCTGGACTTCATTTCAGCCGCTCAATTCCGCGACGAGTTGTTTGCCCTCAGGAAACAGTTGAAAGAATCTGTCTGAGTTCGACTAACGCCATCATCGTTGATACCGACAATAATACCATCCCGCAATGAAAGCCATGATCTTTGCCGCCGGTTTGGGGACCCGCCTCCGCCCCCTGACCAACGACCGACCAAAAGCCCTGGTGGAAGTGTCCGGCATCCCGCTATTGGAAATTGCCATCAGGCGACTGTCTATGGCCGGATTCGACGAGATCATGATCAATATCCACCATTTCGGCGACAAGGTGATTTCCTTTTTGAATGACAGCGACTATTTCGGCCGGAAAATCTACTTCTCGGATGAAAGAGATCTTCTGCTTGATACCGGCGGTGGCCTGAAAAAAGCGCGCTGGTTTTTCGGCGACGAACCCTTTCTCGTGCACAATGTCGATATCCTCACAGATCTTGACCTGAAGGCATTCTACGACCACCATATGAACAGCGGCGCAACGGCCACCGTGGCTGTCCGGAACAGGAACAGTTCCCGGCAATTCCTGTTTGATCCTGAAAACCGGCTATCCGGCTGGCAAAACGTCAAAACCGGCGAACAACGCATCTGCCGCCCACAACCTGACCTAACCCCTCAATCCTTCAGCGGCATCCACGTGATCAGCCCGGATTTGTTCCGGTTCTTTCCGGCCGACAAACGGGTTTTTTCCATGATTGACGTTTACCTGGCGGCATGCGGCGACACAACGATCTACGCCTACAACCACGACTCCTCCAACTGGCTTGACGTCGGAACCCTCGAATCCCTTGATCGCGCTGCAGGCCTTCTCCGGCACCTGCCGCTGGAATAGGCAATCCACGGTTCCTCCGACTGGGTAGCATCGGCTTCCTCAGCGCGTTTCAGAATGGCGCAACCAACAGCGCATTCCAGGCATCGTTTCTTATCGCAATAATTGTTTTTCAACTGCAAGAGGGCCTGGGAATCCAGTGCGGACTCCGCTTTTAATCCCAGCTCCGCCCACTGGTGGATAATGGCGTTTTCCTCAGCGGGGGTTTCTTCCAATAGGGTCAGCGCTTTCTCCCGGAAGCGCAATTCATCCCGCTCTTTGCCGAACAGGAACAGAAACGGTGCGATTGTATTGAGCACAAAGGAATGAATGGTCGAAGATCCCAGCGATTTCCGCTTAGGCGAAGATTCTCGGTCGAACAGATAATGAGTTTGCCAATAGCTGGAGATCTTGAGTTCGAACATATTCTCGATCTCCCTCAGGTTGTCGGCGGCCAGGACCTTGCTGAACAAATGGGAGCTCTGGTGGATGAGCATGGCCAGCTGTGCGATCCGGACGGTTGGGAAATTGGCCGGCCGCATGCGCAGGAATTTCCATTGATCCGGGTTGATCGGATCCAGCTTGTACTTTTGTTTCAGGAACCGGTATTCCTTTTGCAATTTCTGCGGGTATTCGTCCTGAAAATCCGGTTCCAGCATGCCCGCCTGCCCAAACAGCAGTGCTTCCAGTTGGAATAGATTATCCCGGTGTTTGGCCAGGATCTTGAGCGGCATGGCCCGGGCGAGTTGCTCAAAGGCATCGGCATTCACTTTTACGCCGAAATTCCAGGCCAGGGTCTGGTAAAAGGTCTGTTCCCAATCCTTTCGGTTGGCTTTCAGGCACTCGGCGATCCGGACGGACCGATTTTCCAGGCGTTCGACCATGAGCCGGTCCAGCCAGAGCCGTTTTACGATTTTCTCTACTTCATGGAACTGGTGCTGGCAGGCGATCCAATGCTCGTTGTGGAGCATCCGGTGGTAGGTTTTGAACACTTCCGGGTAGATCCGCCTTCGGAGCTCCAGGCAGGGGATCCGTTCCCCGCTTTTCCGGAATATGGGGACATCTTCTTCCAGGACAACGTGCAGGATGACGTTGTCATAGGCCGGGTCGCCGGAATGCTGGTGTTGCAGCCAATCGGACGAACGCAGGTGCATTTCCACATTGCCGGCCCAGAAAGTATTGCCGATGCGGAGTTGGGCATTCAGGAAATCGGGCCCGCCGTCGCGGTTGAGTTCGCCGGATTTGAGGATATCCACTGATTGTCCGTCGGTGGTTTGCAAATGGGAGAGGTCAAAGCGCCGCAGGCGCCACACGTAGTGCAGGAGTTCTTCTTTCATTGAGCGCGTGGTTTTAGGTATTGGAGGATTCGAGGATCTGGTGATTCGAGGATCTGGTGATTCGAGGATTTGATTAAAACGCTTCCTGCAAAATTCAGCCTCGCGTCCTACAACAGATTTATGGTGTTGATTGCAAATATAACGGCAATGGACTAAAAATGCAATTTTTTGTGCTATTTTTTTTAATTTTAAAACAAAAAAATAAAACAGTGATTTGCTGACTACTCTGGGCTCAAACAGTATTCTGTGCGGCCACTGCATTCCAGCCAATGTTTTATCCTTCGCACCTTCAAGCTGTTTGATGGAGTAAATGTCCAAAAGAGCGAGTGGTTTTGATTGCCTGGCAGCCCATCTTTGCCTTGACTTTTCGGGCCGGGCTCAAACAGTATTCTGTGCGGCCACTCCATTCCGGCCAATTTTTTAACGGCCCATCTGCTGATGCCGGGCCATCGCTGGGGGCGTTCGTTTTAAATTGATGCTTGATATTCCCGGAATTTCCTTACAACGGGCTTTTCCAGAATCGACGGCCGCCTCACTTTTACATTTCGCATTTTTTCTTTTACATTTTGCATTTGCCGCTCTGCCTCCAGTTTCAACTATGACACAAGTCAAAGACTTGGAGGTATCCGCTGCGGGACAGAGTCCCTGGCGAACAGTGCTTGATATTTCCGGAGCTTCCTTACAACGGGCTTTTCCAGAATCGACGGCCGCTTCTACTTTTACATTTCGCATTTTTTCTTTTACATTTTGCATTTGCCGCTCTGCCTCCAGTTTCAACTATGACACAAGTCAAAGACTTGGAGGTATCCGCTGCGGGACAGCGTCCCTGGCGAACGGTAAAAAATGATGATTTGCTGACCAATCTGGTCCTTTTGACTGGCAATGGCTTACCAATCCCTCCTCCGCTGTGCGGATCCGGGCTTAGCAATCCGGGGCCTCAAATCAACCTCCGGCGGCCGTAGCTCCAAAAGAGCGAAGGCAGTCTCCGGCCGCAGAAGCTCCCGGCGAAGGCGGTCTCCGGCGGCCATAGCTCCAAAAGAGCGAAGGCAGCAAATCCACAAATCAACACATCCACGAATCAACAACCGATCAAAAGTCCCTATATTTACTCCAAATTCGGATCCATAAAACCTCAGCCATGGCGGACAC
The DNA here is from genome assembly GCA_937873655.1 of uncultured Lewinella sp. Taxonomy (GTDB): domain Bacteria; phylum Bacteroidota; class Bacteroidia; order Chitinophagales; family Saprospiraceae; genus JACJYC01. Next base: position 80,546 of record CALMYQ010000058.1, read on the forward strand.
CTACCCGAAAATTGATTGGGATTTTATCCTGGAGACCATCAAAGCGGAGAAATGCATTCTCTTTGTCGGGCCCGAGTTGTACCGGGATGAAACGGGCCGCTCCCTGGACGAGCAGCTCGGCGATTTTCTGGAGGTACCGCACAACCCGGATATTCAAGCCTGGTACGAGCGCGACGGCCTTTTCCTGTTCACCAGCGGCGCCAAAAAGACCACCTCCTATTATAAGATCAAGCACTTTTACAACCAATCTTTTCCGAAGGCCGAAACGCTGCTGGAAAAGCTGGCGGTTATTCCGTTCCATTTTATCATCTCCATCCTGCCGGATAAAAAATGTGCGGAAGCGTTTGAACGGGCCGACGTGCCGGTGAACTCGGGGTTTTACTGGAAAAAACAGGCCGAGGACCAGTCCGTCAAATCTCCGTCGGCCCGGAGCCCGCTCGTATACAACCTCTTCGGCTCCATCGACCGCCAGGAATCCATGGTGCTGACCCACGACGACCTCTTTGAATACTTCGAGTCCGTTTTTCAGGAAAACAGCATTCCGGAAAAGCTGAAGTTGAATATCAGGAATGCCCATAATTTCATTTTCCTGGGGCTGGACTTCGAAAAATGGTACATGCAGTTGTTGCTGCGCATCCTCCACCTGCACAACGAGAAAGACGAGTTCATGCGGTACGCCGCCAACCAGCGGATATCCGATGAATTGAGAACTTTCTGTTTTCAGCAATTCAGGATCGAATTCGTGGCTGACCGGCCCGATACTTTTGTGGATGAGCTTGCCGCCCGTTGCGCCGCCGCCGGGGTTGTTCGCGAAAAGCGGGAAAAAAGGGGCACCCTGATCGATAGTCTTGTGAAATTGCTGGAAAAAGACCGGCTGGAAGAGGTATTTACCCGGTTTTCGGCCTTCCTGGACAAAGTGGGCGAAGCCGGTGAGAACCTGGCCGACGACCTCCTGCTGCTGTCCAACCGACACAAGCGACTGGAAAGAAAAATCCGCCAGGGCGTATTGGCAACCGCCGACGCCGGTGTGGAAACCAACCAGATCCGCCTGTCGCTGCTGGAACTCCTGAAAGAAGCTAAAACCCTGGAATGACCATGAGGAAGTACCGATACCCGGGCGCGCAGCCGTTTTCCACCAGCCAGCAGGACATCTTCTTCGGAAGGGACGAGGACATCCAGCGCCTCTACCAGCTCATCAGCCTGGAAAATCTGGTGGTGCTCTACGGCAAATCCGGCCTCGGCAAAAGCTCCTTGCTCAACGCGGGCATCCTGCCCAAGATACTGGCGGAAGGGCGGTTCCGGCCGTTCCAGGTCCGGTTTGGCGCCTATACGGAAGGCCAGACCTCGACGCCCGCTTTTTCCACCCGCGGGCAGATCGGATTACCGGAAAAACCGGCTTCCTACCTTGACAAGCTCTTGCCCGGCGACGATTCGCTCTGGCGGCATATCAAGGACCGGCAGGCGTACGGCGGTGAAAATACGGGCTATCTCCTCCTGTTCGACCAGTTTGAAGAACTCTTCACCTACCCGGAAGAACAGGTGCTGACCTTCAAACAGGAACTGAAAGAACTGCTCAATCGCCAGGTGCCCCAGCGCTTCCGCGAAGCCCTGGAAAAGCAATACACGGAAAACGCCCTGCAACTCAGCGAGGCCGAACTGGACTGGCTGCACCGGCCCATAGAACTAAAGGTGGTGGCAGCCATCCGTTCCGACCGCATGAGCCTGCTCAACCAGCTAAAGGATTACCTGCCGAATATCCTGCGGCATTGCTACGAGCTGGATGCCCTGACCAAAGAACAGGCCGAGGACGCCATTCTGAACCCCGCCTACAAAAAAGGAAAGGATTTTCTGGCGCCTCCGTTCGACTACGAGAACGACGCCCTCGACGCCATCCTGGATTTTCTCACCCGCGGCCATACCCGGAAGATCGAGTCCTTCCAGTTGCAGATCCTCTGCCAGAGCATCGAGCGCCGGGTGATCGAAGAAACACTGCCGCTGGTAACCCGGACCGATGTCGGCGATTTCGAACGCATCTACAAGCATTATTACGGCGACCAGATCGCCCTGCTCGGCAGTCCAGCCGACCAACTGGCGGCCCGAAAGCTCATCGAAGAAGGCCTGATCTTCGAAGAAGAAGAGCGCCGCCTCAGTCTTTACGAAGGCCAGATCCACAAAAGCTTCGGCATCAGCCCCGAATTGCTGCGCAAACTCGTGGACAGCCACCTGCTCAGGGCCGAACCCAGCATGCAGGGCGGCTATACCTACGAACTGAGCCACGATACCCTGGTGGCGCCCGTACTCCAGGCCAAAGCCAAACGCCGGGAAGAAGAACAGCGCCTGGCGGAGCTCGAAGCCCAACGCGCCAGGGAAGCCGAACTGGCCGCCCTGCGCGAAAAAGCCGAGGAAGAACGCCGGCGCGCCGAAGCGGAAAAACAGCTCCGTGAAAAAGCCCAGAATAACGAGAAACGGGCCCGGCAGCGTACGAGGCTGGCAGTACTGATCTCTTTGATCGCGCTATTGGCGGCCTTGTTCGCTTTGTGGAGTTATAACCGCTCGGAGACGGCCAGAAAACGGGCAGATGAAAATGCCGCTCTGGCAGCAAAGAAAAGCAAAGAGGCTGGAGAAAAGGAAGTGGAGGCCAAGGAGGCCTTGTCGCGCTTGCAGGAACAGCAAGCTGCCACGGAAGAACAGCGGAAGAGAGCAGAAAGCAATCTGCTAAGAGCGCAGCAGGAAGAGGCAAGAGCCAGGGCTGCACTTGCCCAGGTTGAACAAGAAAAAAATGCGACGGAGGAGCAACGCCAAATTGCGGAAATTAATCTGAGTCAGGCTGAGCAGGCGCGCGAGTTTGCTGAAGAGGCCCGTAAACAAGCGGTCAGAGAACAGATGATGGCACAAGAGGCTTTGAAAAATCTCGAAAAGTCCAACGCCAGGGTCGTCCGCCTCATTCTGCAAAACGCCGACAAGGACATCCTCAACCTCGACTATACAGCCGCGCTGGAAAAGATCAAGGCCGCCGCCGACCTGGGCGCTTTGGAGCCGGAAGTCGCCAAAGCCTTCCTGGAAATGGCCTTCTGGTACGGCGAGACCGGCCGCCCGGACCGTGCGATCGGCCTGCTGGATAGCGCCGCCCTGCTGGCGGAAAGTCGCGAGATCCCGGCTCTGGTCCGAAAAGCCGCTGGGGAACCGGATACCGTCCGGCAACGGGACCTGCTCCGGCTGGCGATGCAAACCCTCAACCCCGGCGCTTACGACTCGCTGTTCAATTGGAAATACTACCCGGAAATGGTCCGGGTGGAAGGCGGAACCTTCATGATGGGCAGCGAATCGGGGGAAGAAGGCGAAAAACCGGGCCATCCGGCCACCGTCAACGATTTCAAACTGGCGCGGACCGAAACCACCGTCTGGCAGTTTGCCCTGTACTGCGCCGCTACCGGCAGGGATATCCGCGATTTTCTGGTGGCGTCATGGGGCGAACCCGGCAACAATCCGATCGTCAACGTTAGCTGGGAGCAGGCCATGGACTACGCCAACTGGGTGAGCCGGCAAAAAGGCAAACCAGAAGCGGTTAAGGAGACAGGAGGGGGCTATTCGATTGAGATCAACAACGAAGGCTACCGCCTGCCCACCGAAGCCGAATGGGAATACGCTGCCCGCGGCGGGAAACACCTTTCTCCCTTTATTTACTCAGGCAGCGATGAAATAGATGAAGTGGCCTGGTACGATGATAATAGTGGTAGTCGAACCCATCCTGTCGGGGCGAAAAAAGCCAACGCACTGGGACTGTACGACATGAGCGGCAATGCCCGGGAATGGTGCTGGGATTGGTACGGCGCCTATACTGAAAATCCGCCGCCGGATTATACCGGCCCGGGTAACAGTGATGATGGCCGAGTGGTTCGTGGCGGGTCCTGGGTCAACTTCGATAACTTTTGTCGCTGTGCCGACCGCAGCTGGGACATTGCCGTTATCTGGTTCGGCATTATCGGTTGTCGGTTAGCCCGGTACTAACCCTTTTATTCCTGCCGGAGGCAGGTTACCCTTTTACCCTTTGTTTTTCCTTTACCGGCGGAGCCGGTCGATTTTTATGAATATTTTCCTTATCGGCGCGAAAAGATTGAACACCGTTCGCGAGAGGCTCAGCCTCGATGCGGATACCCGCAAGTCTCTGACTTGCGTGCCAGGCAATTCTTGTACTGCGCCGCTATCGGCAAGGATATCCGCGATTTTTTGGAATCTAGTGGCGCGAAATCTAGATACCACTCAAGTTTCGCGGCCTCTTTTTCCGACATGCTGCGTTGCTCGGCGGTCACAGAGTCCCGCTATGCTCCCTTCTCGCGCCTTGCCTGTCGAAAAAATAGCCTCCCGAAACTTAGGCGCCACTTAGATTTCGCGCCACTAGCT
>CALMYQ010000059.1 GCA_937873655.1 uncultured Lewinella sp.
CAAAGGCGTGGTTACTTTCTTTTGGGCGCCAAAAGAAAGTGACAAGACCAAAGGCAGAGGAAGGAAATTCAAAATGTAAAGGAAAAAATGCGAAAGGTAAAAGTGGGGCGGCCGTTCATTACATAAATCCTGATAACCATTGAAGATGAGAAAAAAGCAAAAGTTGTCAACGGCAATTTGACATCATCCACCCTAATGGGCTGGTTGTGTAGGGGTACCTTCACCCATACAAAAAAACGCAGGACGGTTTTGCGGTCAAATTGAACAGCCTAGGCTTAATGGTTCAATTCAAAGGCTTTATAATTCATCATTTCCCATCCCGCACCAACAAAATCTGGTTCAGCAGCGACAATTCCCCTTCCGCGTCTCCCAATAACTGCCAGATCATCACCCCTGCTGCTTTTTTATCCATTGCAAATGCTACTTTTCTGCGGATGGTCGGCATGCCGTTGTAGTAGATCGTTCCGCCGGCGGGCAAGGCCACTTCATCCTGGTTTTCAGCGCCGGGGTAGGCCTTTACAATGTCGCCGTACCGCATGCCGACCGGCGCGCCCGGGCCGAAACCGTACCCGTAAAACGGCAATCCGATCAGCAATTTCCCGGCCGGTATGCCGCGGATATGGTGGTAATAATCAAAATCTTCCTCCACCATTTCATACGGCGAATGCTGGCCGGGCTTTTCGGGGTTCCAGGGCCCTGTCCGGTCGTAACACATGATGTTGATGAAGTCGTATAACGCCAGGGTGGAATCCGCGAGCAGGTCCCCGTTCCAGGCGGCCAGGGCGGCCGTCATCAGCAGGCCGGTCGGTTCCAAAGCAAGGTACAAAGTCTCGACAAACGGTGCGTAATCCGCGTTGATCAGATCGTTCTCAATGTCCACGTCCACTCCGTCAAACCGGTATTTAACGGCATAATCGCGGATGGCGCCAATGAATGCGGTACGCTTTTCCTCCGTCATCAAATCGCCCAAATAGGCTGGCGGTCCTCCTCCCCCGATGGACATGAATACGCGAACGCCGCTTTCATGCGCTTTGTCGATCAGCGCCGGCAATTCGTCATTGTCCCGGAATAACCCCGTCGAATCCGGGTTGATGAAGGCGAGATTGAGGTCGGTGATCCGGGTGAAATCCATGCCGGCCATGGCAGCTGTCCAATGCCCGTCGCTGGGCAGATAGCCGAGTACCCGGAAGTTCTTACTCTCCGGCCCCGGGTTTTCCCTGGGCGTGCACGAAAACCAGCCCGCCGCCATCACGGCAAGTGCGAGAATGATGTAGCGTTTGGTCATATTGTAAAAGGCCTGTTTCAGTGTTAGTTTTCAGCATCAAGTATCCTCCGTCCGACGAAGCCTCGGCGTAGTCGGGCAGCACCCAGTATCCAGTATCCAGTATCCAGCATCCAGCATCCAGCATCCCCCGTCCGCCATAGCCCTAAGGCGACGGCGGGTAGCGTCCAGTATCCAGCATCACTTCTCAATCCGCACCGACACCACCTTATACTCCGGACAATTCGCCTCCGTATCATGGATATCCGAGGTCACATTATTCACCATGAGTTCCGGGAAGTGGAAAGTCGTGCTCAGGATACCCGGTTTCACCTCATCGGTGATGTGCGCCTTGCTGGGCACCTGGCCGCGCGGAGAGATCAGCCGCACCATTTCGCCTTCCCGGATGCCATTCTTGCGGGCATCTTCCGGATTGATGAGCAGCAGGTCTTCGGTAACGATCCGTGCGTTATTGGTCCGCCGGGTCATGGTGCCGCTGTTGTAGTGTTCCAGCACCCGGTTGGTGGTCAGTATGAACGGGTATTCTTCCGCATGATCGAGCTCCGGGGTTTCCATGAAATCGCGGAAAACGAGCCGGCCTTTACCGCGTTTGAAGGTTTCGGTATGCAGGATCTTGGTGTCCTTTCCTTCGGGTGTGACGGGCCATTGTTTGCCTTGCTCGCCGAGTTCGTCCCAGCGGATGCCGGCAAAGAAAGGCACGATAGCGGAGATCTCCTCCAACATGCCTTTGGCGGTATAAGGCCGCTGGGGATAGCCCATCCGGTTCATGATCTCTACCAGGATCTGACCGTCGGGTTTGGATTCCCCGATGGGTTCCACTACGCGGTTGACGCGCTGTACGCGGCGCTCGCCGTTGGTAAAGGTCCCCTCCTTTTCGAGGAAGGAAGCCCCCGGCAGGATGACGTCGGCGTATTTGGAGGTCTCGGTCATAAACAGTTCCTGTACCACAAGGAAATCCAGGGCCTCCAATGCTCGGATCACCTTCTGTGAATTGGGGTCCGATTGCACCACATCTTCGCCGATGATCCACATGGCCCTGAGCTTGCCGGTCAGTGCGGAGTCGTACATTTCGGGAATGGTGTAGCCTATTTTATCGGAAACGGGCCGGCCGTAGAAATCTGTGAATTTACGAACCATATCCGGGTTGGTCACATCCAGATATCCGGCGCCCTGATAGGGTTGCACGCCCATATCGGCCATACCCTGCACATTGTTTTGCCCGCGCAGCGGATTGACCCCGCAGCCGGGTTTACCCACGTTACCGGTGATCATGGCCAGGTCCGCGATCAGCATCACGGCGTAGGTGCCCTGGTAATGCTCGGTGACACCCAGCCCGTGAAACGACATGGCCGCCGGGGCTTTGGCATATGCGATGGCTGCTTCACGCACCTGTTCGCGCGGCACACCCGAAACGGCTTCCAGTTCGTCAATATTCAGGTTCAGGATATTGTTGCGGAAATCCTCGTACCCCTCGGTCCGGTTGGCGATGAATCCGGCGTCTTCCAGTCCTTCTTTCAGGATGTAGTACATCATCATGTTCAATACGGCGACATTGGTGCCGGGTCGCAGCTGGAGGTGGTGATCGGCATACCGGGCGATCTCCGTTTTCCTCGGGTCGAGCACGATCAGCGTTTTGCCTTTCATGGCCTGTTGCTTGATCTTGGCGCCGGTAACGGGGTGGGCTTCCGTCGGATTGGCGCCGACGACCAGCATAGCGCTCGTCCATTTCAGGTCGGCGATGGAATTGGTGGCGGCTCCCGTGCCGAAGGTCCGTTGCATGCCGATCGCGGTCGGGGAGTGGCAAACCCGGGCGCAACCGTCGATGTTGTTGGTGCCGATGACAGCCCGGATGAATTTCTGCATCAGGTAATTTTCCTCGTTGGTGCAACGGGCGGAAGATATCCCCGCAATGAAATCGGGGCCGCTTTCTTCCCGGATCTGCGTCAGTTTTTCAGCAATGTAGTCATAGGCTTCCTCCCAGGTGGCGCGTTCGAATTGGCCGTTTCGCTTGATCAGCGGGTGCTGAAGCCGGTCGGGATGCTTGTAAAAAGCAAAAGCGTACCGCCCCTTGAGGCAGGTATGCCCGCTGTTGACCTCTGCATCAAAAGGCGCCTGGATGCTCATGATCTTGTTGCCGGTCGCTTTGACCGCCAGGTTGCAACCCACGCCGCAGTACGTGCAGACCGTCCGCACCTCCTTCTGGGCTGACACCGATTTGGACTGATATATATCGGAAATCGCGGAGGTCGGGCAGGCTTGCGCACAAGCCCCGCAGGACACGCAATCCGATTCAAAGAATGATTCATTCATTCCCTTGATGATCGCACTGTCGAAACCGCGGCCGGCGACACTGAGCACGAATTGCCCCTGCACCTCGTCGCAAGCCCGCACGCAGCGATAACACATGATGCACTTTGACAGATCGGAGGTCATATAGGGATGGCTCAGGTCCTTGGTCCGGTCGAGATGGTTTTTGCCCTCCGGATACCGCACCTTGCGGATGCCGACGCGGGCCGCCACATCCTGCAATTCGCAATTGCCGTTCACTTCGCAGGTGAGGCAGTCGAGCGGGTGGTCGGTTAGGACCAGTTCCATGATATTGCGCCGCAGCTTCTGCACGCTTTCCGAATCCGGATAGATCATCATGCCCTCTTCGATAGGCGTATGGCAGGAAGCGACAGTTTTCAATCCGCCGTTCCCGGGCCGGGCCACTTCCACGCTGCATACGCGGCAGGCGCCGAACGGTTCCAGGTTGGGCGCGTCGCAGAGGGTGGGTACGCAGTCTTCGCCCATATGGCGTTTCAGGAATGCCAGGATCGTTTCGCCGGGGCGGATTTCACAGGCCGTTCCGTCGATATAGGCAACCCGCATATCGGTTGATTTTTCTGATTTGGGTGCTGCAGCAATCATAATTTCTTATTTGGCGGTCGAAGATCCTTCGGCGGTGAACGGACTTCCGTTTATCGCCGAACGAAGATCGCCGGGATTATTCAAAATAAGGGGCCAGTTCGTCTTTGAACCAGGTCAGGGCATTGCGGACCGGTAGCGGGATGCCGCCGCCGAGGGCGCACAGGGAGCCTTTGGCGAGGGTATCCACCAGGTCGTTGAACAATTCGGCGTTGATCCGGTACGATTCGGCCTGGGCTTTGTGCAACATTTCCCGGCCGCGGACCGACCCGATCCGGCAGGGAAAGCATTTCCCGCAACTCTCATGAGCGGTGAAGGCGAACAGGTGTTCCACGTACCGCACCATCGGATACGATTCCGGAATGCCGATCACGGAAGCGTGACCGAGCAGGAAACTGTTTTGGGCAAAGGATTCAAAGTCGACGGTCAGGTCCGGGATCTTTTCCACCGGCACCAGTCCGCCCAGGGGGCCGCCGATATGCAATGCCTTGACCGGGATCCGGGATCCGCCGCCGAGGGTTTCCACCACTTTGGCGAGCGGCGTGCCCATGTCCACCTCATAGAGCCCGGGGGTATTGAATGAACTGTCGAGCGACAAAAGCTTGGTACCCGTAGAATGCTGGGTACCGACCGCCGCGAATTTTTCCCCGCCGTTGACGAGGATATAATAGAGATTGGCCAGCGTTTCGACGTTGTTCACCACGGTCGGTTTGCCGAACAATCCTTCCTGCGCAGGATAAGGCGGGCGAACCCGCACTTCGGGGCGTTTGCCTTCGATGGATTGCAACAGGGCGGTTTCCTCCCCGCAAATATACGCGCCCTGAGCCTTGATCAGCTTGAAATGGAAGTTGAAATCACTGCCCAGGATGCGGTCGCCGTTCAAACCGGCTTCCGTCAGCCCGTTGATGGCCTCCCGGATCACGGCGATCGACTCGGGGTATTCGGCCCGGATATAGATGACGCCCCGTTCGGCGCCGGCGGCATACCCGGCTATGAGCATACCCAGGAGTACGGCATAAGGCCGCTCTTCCATCAGGTAACGGTCGGAAAATGCCCCGGGGTCGCCTTCGTCGGCATTACAAACGATGAATCGCGGTTCGCCGGCCGCTTTCCGGCAGGCATCCAGCTTGAACGCGATGGGGAATCCCGCGCCGCCTCTGCCCCGCAGCCCCGATTTGCGAACGGTTTCCACCAGCGACTCCGGCGAGTCGTTCAGCATTTTGGCGATGACCGGCTTGCAGGCTTCCGGTTCGGGAAAAGGCGCGGTCAGTATGGGGGTGCCCAGGGCGCCGACCCGGTAACGGTCTATGCCGTTCGATGCTTTTCCAGCGACAATATCGGCTATTTCTGCGGGTTGGCAGGCGCTGAAGTTCTGACCGTTGAAATGGAAAGCGCCGTTCTCGTGGCAACGGCCCAGGCAACACATTTCGCCGATCTCATCCGGTTGAAAATGCCGGAGCAGTTCCGCTTTGACGGCGTCCTGGGTGCCGGCCAGCAGGCAGGCGCTGCCGTTGCAGGTATAGACTTTCTTGTTCCGGTTGTCCGGTTTGGTAAAATCGTAGAAAGTGGCGGTTCCGTAAATGTTGGCGTTGCCGACCAGGAATTCATCGGCCAGTTGCCGGAGCGCTTCCTTGTCAGCGGGGCCGGATTCCTCGGTCAGGCCGGCAATCCGTTCGAAAAGGTTGTTGGTCAAGCCTTTGCCTTTCCTGCCGGCCAGTGCAGTTAGGTTTTTGGACATTTTGGTCAGGTTTGGAGACAATCAAGTTGAAAATTACGCTTAATCCGGGGAATTTCCAAATTGTGCGGGGTCTCCACAAGGGCTGTTCCGGCTATTCGTGGACAGTGCGTACAGTCGTCAAGCCCCTTGTCTCACCTGGGTCGGCGTCCGGCCGAATGCTTTCTTAAAGGCAAACGAGAAATGGGAGAGGTCTTCAAAGCCCAGCTCCAGGTAAACATCGGCTTTCCTTTTCAGGGAGCGCAAAGTTGTTTTTACGTTGTACCCTTTTTGCAGCAATTGCAGGATGACGTGTATCCCGACGAAACCGTCCCTCCTGTCACCAATACGGTTTTTCCTGTTGTTTCCGGATTTTCCATTTGTTATCGTTTTTTTACGACACAAATTTCGTCCTGAATGATCAACCGCAGGTTTGTTGAAAAGTTCAGATTTACTTTGTTGATTGGTCCAAAAGTACGGGCAATTATTTGCTGTCGCCCTTGCTGCCGGTATCCTTTTCCCGTTTTTTTTCACCGGGCAGTACCCAGAACTGGTCCGGGTTGTTGGTCTTGTAGGTTTTGAAGGTAACGCCCGGGTTTTGATATTTTCTTTCGGATATCTTAGGCGTTTGCCGGTACCCATCCAGCGGGAGCAGTTCGACGTATTCGAATTTTTTGCCGTCCAGTCTGGTCTCATAATCGTACTCGCTCCTCACCGGGCATTCGAGGCGGTACAGGTTTTTCGCCATATACTCCAGCAGGTAGTAGTCTTTGGTGGTCGTAGACCGGTTGTTCCAGTTCGCATCCGGGTTCAGGATCACAGTTTTCCCGTTGATCACCCGTTCCCGGACCTCTTCCAGGCCTAGCAAAACCCCGTTCTCATCCATGATGTAGGCGTCATTGGTGGGGTCCATCCAGACCCATTTGTTCAGTTCGGTGGAGTAGACCATGTTGATGACGTGGCAGTCGTCGAAAACGGAATCCTTGGGCATGCAGGTCACAAACCTCGACTTGATGCCCAGCGCCAGGTAACATTCGTTCAGCACGGTAGCCAGGCCGCGGCAATTCAGGCCCCGGTTCCCGGCCTTACATTCCCGGATCATGCTCATTGCATTTTTCACCACCGGATTTTCGTGGTTACCGTCGTGCGGGATCAGGTCGTGTATCCAGTGCATCAGGTTGATGATCTTCAGGATCTCGGTTCCCTGACCCGCGATCGAATCCAGGTTCAAGGCCTGCCGCAAGGTTTTGAGTTCGGCAGCTGAAGAATCCTGGTAATAGAATTCGGGGATATCTGTATGGTCCTTATAATTGTAAACCGCAGCTCCTTTCAAAATATCCAGATGGGACGGCACATACTTGATTTGCGTAAATGCCGAATCTTTCCCGTTCAGCAAGATGACAAAATCATAAACCCCTCCTTTTTCAATCCTGAAGCTGATGGAATCCTTATCGGTGTAGAAAGTAACGCTTTCGCCTACAACACTGGTGGTGTAAACATCGGGCCTGGCTTCCGGTACGATGGTCCACTGCCCCGGGTAGAATTCTTTTCCCTCCCGGATATCCACCTGGTCGGAGGCGGCCCGAATAACGGGCAACTGCCCTTGCGCGGTAAGGGATTGCAGGATGGCGAACGCCGTGGCGAAGCAGAACAGGATTTTGGATTTCATGGCCGCTTTTGGTTTATAATATAAGTCAAAAAAGAAACGATTGTGATCACGATTATCTGCAAAAACAAGTTTTTTTAACTATCTAATCCGCAGGCGCCCAATAAAAACACGCGCCGCCTTTCCGGTCCGGTCTGGCTCCGGCGGCATCCGCAGAACACAGGCTGCCGGCATGCGGGTCAACGGCAATGAACCGGTGGTTGTGCAGGGACAAAAACATGACATCGCCCTTCAGCATATCCTGCCACTGGAAGGTAGAGGCGTCGCCCCCGTCTTCGGCTTCAATCCGCACTTGCGCCATCAACCCCTCGCCTTTGACGGTCACGAATCCGCCGCTCGAAACGGACTGCAAAGCGATCCGGCCGTTCCCGCGGTCGAGCACCCTGAACTGATCGGCATGGTCGCCCGCAAACGGGCTGCCGGGCGGTACGGGCCGGAGGTGATTACGCCAATTCACCAGCACCGTCGAATCGGCCAGGCTGGCGATCCGGATCACCTGGTTGTAAGGGATGGGGCGGGTCAGGGCTTTGTGCCGGGGCTCTTTCACTTCCATGCTGTTGAAGTCGGCGTAGCCGCCGTTTTTACCGAGGGTGTTGAAGGCGAACAGGGCATAACGAACGCCCTGGAAGGTGCGCAACTGGTAGGGCAGCTCCACTTTTTGGCCGATCTCTTCAAATGTTCTTCCATCGGTACTGAAACTGAATTGCCCCCAATCCTCATCGAAATTGCAGTACGCCCGCAGCCAGATCGTTCTGCCGGAGAAAGGCTTGCCGATGCGCTCAGCCGTTTGCTGGTTGAAAAGAACGAGGCCCTTTCCCTGAGCTGATTGTTCGATACCCAGCCAGGCGTAAGGCAGGTTCAACAGCGCCAGCCCCGCCAGGTCGCCGGTTTCCAGGCCGGATACATCCAGTTCGATGGTCGCATGCGATTCCGGACCGATACCGCGCTGGGTAAGGGTATTCCGGGCATGCCAGAAACTCTCCGCCGGACCGGTATGGATCCGCAGGTAGCCCTTTCGTTCCGTCAGCGACCATTTTTCGTCGATGGGCACGTGATTCCATTGCCAGACGTTTTTCAGTTCGCTGCCGTCAAAATCGTCATTCCGCTCGAAGGGCGCCCGGGGCGCAGCGCTGAAGCCGGTATTGGGCTTGATCCAGGTTCGCGGACTGCGGGTCAGGTTGCCGGGCAGTCCGAAATAGGGCCATCCGTCCTGCCAGGTCACCGGCGACAGGGCGGTTACCCGGCCCACCGAATTGAAATCCAGCATCGACCAGCCCCACCATTCGCCCGACTGGATCTGGACGATCCCGCCCTGGTGCATGGGGATGCAGCCCACGTAATTTTCCGGGTACCGGACAACGGCGAACGGCGGGCCCGTCCGGTTGTCCCAGATCCTGAGCCGCTGGGCCTCGCCGAAGTTTTCCTCTGCGCTCATCAGGTTCACTTCATACGGACCGAAGGGTTGATCGGCGCGCAGGCATACCTGGTAGCAGACCGGGTCGTAGTTGGTATTGGTGATATAATACCGGCCGTTGATCTTGTAGATATGGCTGCCTTCGCCGGCGCCGCTGCCTTTTTCAACGATGACCTTCTCCGTGCCGGGCATCACATCCAGCAGGTCCGGCGTCAATTGCACCATTTTGACCTCGTTGTATCCCCAGACCGCGTATATCCTGCCGTCGTCGTCAAACAGGACCGTCAGGTCGTGCAGGTTGGCCTTCATCTGTTGGTGTTTCCACGGCCCGGCGGGGTTGGTCGCCGAGAAAAGCTGGGTGCCGTGGCCGTTTACGTTGGAGAAGATGTAGAAAGTGCCGTTGTGGTACCGCAGGCAGGGCGCCCAGATGCCGCGGCCGTACATGTCCTTTCCGTCTTCCAGCCGCATATCCGGCCCCAGGTTCAGCCGGTCGACCGCGTAGGTGAGCAATTCCCAGTTGACCAGATCCCTGGAATGCAGGATGGGCAACCCCGGCATGGTGTGCATGGTGGTGCCCGTCATATAATAATCATCGCCTACGCGGATCAGATCCGGGTCGGAGAATTCTTCGTAGAACAGGGGATTGGTGAAGGAGCCGTTGCCGTTGTCGGCGGTCCAGGTTTCCTGGGCCGGTAAGTGGAGGCTGGACAGGTTAAATAGGAGTGCGCAGATCAAAAACTGCCCGGACCTTACCCGATGTTTTCCCGTCATTGAAAATGAAATTTGGAGCAATTTACAAAATTGTATACCGATCCGTTAAAGCTTGCATTTTGCAGCGTACAATTCTTTTGAACCATTAAGGCATTAAGTTTCATTAAGCTGCCTTAATTTTCCCATCCGGTTTTTCCAAAGAAGCCGCGGCATAAAAATCCGTCCACTGCGAATGGGCAAAGTATTTTATTTCGACCCATACCGTGTCGCCGCGTTTCACCTCAAGGTCGTTGGCCGGCATTTCGTAGTGGTAGGTCAGGTCGAAATACCCGCTTTTATTCGGGTTGTTGTGGTTCGTTCTTGATGTAATGTTGAATGGAGCAGTTAGCATTCAGGACTACAACAGGCTTCTCAATCCCTGCGGGCTTAAGCATCCGTCTTGGAAGAGGTTGCCCGAACCTGACAAAGGCTTCTCAATCCCTGCGGGCTTAAGAATCCAGGGGTAAGAGGCCCTTGCTTTCCAGGTCGGCGCGGATTGCCTTGTTGTTGTTCCAGAATTTGGTTTCAATGCTCTGCATGATCTCCTTGTATTCGGGCAGATCCCGGATGGCATCCACGACCGGGTCCATCGGCAGCAACAGGATCCAATAGTAGTAATTATCTTCTTTGGAAAATTGTCGCAGGTGATCAAGCGCCTTATCGGTGTCCCCCAGGTAGGCGTAGTAAATGGCCTGATTGATCTGGTTGTAAATAGAATGGTCGTTCTCGGCATAATCCTTGAAATCCCCGATGTAGGTTTTCGCTTTTTCCGGGTGGCCCATTTTTTCGAACACCATGCCGATCTTAAGGTTTTCGTACCGGTATATATCGAGATTCTGCTTTTGGGAAAGGTCGATGAACCGGGTATAATAACGGTAGGCGGTTTTATAGTCCCGCATGAGGTAGCTCAGTTTTCCCAATTCCTGCAGCAGCATGATATCCGCCGTATCCTTTTGCATTTCCTTTTCCATCATGGTCCTGGTTTGCACGAGGTCCCTGGTTTTTACGAAATAGATGTATATTTTCACAAAGCCGGATATCCGGTTGGAAGGGTCATAATTCAGCGATTTCCGGATGCAGGTCAGCGATTCGTCGATGAAGCCGGCCTGCAAAAGGGCATTGCTGAGCTGCAGGTAATTGTAGCATGCCGTGGTAGAATCCGTTGTTGCGACATCCACCCGCGTTTTCATCAGGGCGTACTCCAGGTATTTGGCGGTATTGGGCACATGGGCATAATAAAACTCGGAAAGAAAGTGCAGTACGAGTCCAGAATTGGGGTTGATTGCCAGGGCTTTTTCCAGGTAGGGGACGGCTGTCTGGTAATCCTGGTTGTAAATATACGATAGCGCCTTGGCCACGAGGCTTTCCGACAATTGCGGGTCCAGCAGATAGGCTTTTTCAGCATAGGTCCGGATCTCTTCCCCGAATTGCCGATCCTGCTGGTAGATATCCAGGTAAAAGAAAACCATGGTCGCATCCGCGTACGCCAGAGCAAAATTGCCATCCAGTTCGATGGCTTTTTTGAAGAAAGGGAGTGCAGCTTCGAGGTTGTCGCGTTCTCCGTTATAGAAAAGATCGCGCCCTTTCAGGTACTGGTCGTAAGCGGCCAGGTTTTCGGTGGGTCGTTTTTCGATAATCTTCTTCTCTTCCGGCGTGATGATCACCTGGATCTCATCGGCGATATTCCGGGCGATCTCCTGCTGGAGTTCAAAAATGTCTTTGGTTTCCCGCCGGTATTGTTTCGCCCAGAGATGGCTGTCGGTTGAGGCTTCGATCAGCTGGATGTTCAGGAGAATGCGGTCGCCGATCTTCTGGCCGCTGCCCTCCACAAAGTAGCTCACGTTCAGTTCTTCCGCCATTTCGGGGATCGTCAGGGTGGTGTTGCGGTATTTTTCCGTAGAGGTCCGGCTCACGACCCGCAGGCCCTTTATTTTTTGCAGGTTGGTCAGCGTCGACTCCATGAGCCCGTTGATCAGGTAGAGATTCGTGGAGTCGCTGCTGTCGTTCCGGAAGGGCAATACGGCGATCGACTTTTCGAGGGTCGGCGCACTTTTGGCGGTATCGGCTGAAAAATAGATCCATCCGCCCAGCCCCAGAATGAAGGCTAACGCCACACCGCCCCAGCCCATAAGCCGCCTGCCGGTCCGGCGTTTTACCGGTTGCGGCGCAGGTTCGCTTTCGGGGGGGATCCCGGCTTCCATTCTCCGGCCAACCTCGCCGGGCGGGTAGCCGTAGTATTCGCGAAAGCACTTGATGAAATAGGATGTGCTGCTGAAGCCGACCTCAAAGGAGACTTCCGAGACGTTTTTGGCGGACTTCCGGAGCAGCTCCATACTGCGTTGCAACCGGATCTGGCGGATGAACTGGCTTACCGACAATTTGGTCAGCTTGTTCACCTTGCGCAGCAGGTTGGAACGGCTCATGTTTACGGCCTCCGCCAGCTCCGACACGCCGAATTGCTCATTGGAAAGGTGCTCCTCCACCAGGGAGGTGAGCTGCTCTAAGAAATCTTTATCTGAAGGACGAGGTTCCGGCATAATCACTCAAAAAGGTCGGCTTTTCCCGGTTTGGAGGCCGCATTTGCATCATAATTTATATCGATGCGTCATAATTTACAGGCGTTCCTCAAACTTTACGATTTTGTCCGCAAGGTTGTTTAGCGCGGCCTTTTGCCCCGGCCTACCTTTGCGACATCAAAATTATCAAAAAAACACAGACCATGAAAACGTACTGGACCAAGTCCGTAAAACTATCGGCAAGCATCCTTTTTTTTGCCCTTTTTCTGGGCGCATCCGCGTGCAAAGACACTAATTCTTCCGGATCGGAGACGGGTGTGAAGCCGCCGAAAACCGATATTCACACGGCCGTGCTCACCGACGACCTCGATGCGCTGAAACAACATATCGCAGCCGGCACCAACATCAACGAGAAGGACCCGTTCGGCGGCTCCAGCCCGCTGATCAGCGCCGCCGTGTTCGGCAAGACCGAAGCCGCCAAAATCCTCCTTGACGCCGGAGCGGATATCAATTTTCAGAATAACGACGGCTCTACTGCCCTGCACAGCGCGGCGTTCTTCTGCCGCCCGGAAATTGTAAAGATGCTGCTGGAAAAAGGCGCTGACAAAACGATCCGCAACAAGTTCGGCGCAACGGCCTATGAATCCGTTGCCTTTCCCTTCAGCGATGCCAAGGGCACCTATGACATCATGGCCGCCACCCTCGGCTCCATGGGGCTGCAACTGGATTACGCGTACCTGGAGCAGGAGCGGCCGGTGATTGCCGAAATGCTGAAGTAGTCATCCACCGAAAAATTCAATGCCATGGAAACCACCGCAAGAAGACACGATATCGACTGGCTGCGCGTCATCGCCATCGGATTGCTGCTGATCTACCACGTAGCCATCGGCTTCCAATCCTGGGGCACTATGATCGGCTTTATCGCCAACAAACAACCCTGGGCTTCCTTGTGGATTCCCATGACCATGTTGAATGTATGGCGCATCCCCCTGCTGTTCTTCGTGTCCGGTATGGGCGTCAATTTCGCCATTCGTAAAAGAGACTGGAAACAACTGTTGAAGGAGCGGGCAGGTCGCATCCTGCTCCCCTTCATTTTCGGCATTTTTTTCATCGTGCCGGTGCACGTCTGGATCTGGCAAAAGTATTACCACCTCCCCACCGGTTACGCTTACGGACCGGGGCACCTCTGGTTTCTGGGCAATATCTTTGCCTACGTGGTCATTCTTTCGCCCGTTTTCTTCTACCTGAAGAACCATGCGGAAGGCAAGCCGGCCAGGGCCCTGAAAAGGGCATTGTCCCACCCATTGGGCCTGCTGCCGGTAGCCGCGCTGTTCATAGCGGAAGTACTGATCATCCAACCTCGTCCGTTTGAGCTGTACGCCATGACCTGGCATGGTTTCTTCCTGGGATTGCTCGCCTTTTTCACGGGGTTTTGCTTCGTTTTCAGCGGCAAGCCGTTCTGGGAGATGATCTTCAGGTGGAAGTGGCTGTTTGTGGCCGCGGCGGCTGCACTTTTTGTATTGCGGATCGCGTATTTTCAGCAATTCGCGCCGAATTACCTGATCTCGATCGAATCCAATGCCTGGGTCTTAACGGCCTTCGCTTTTGGATACAGGTACCTCAACCGTCCTGGGAAAGCCCTGCGGTACCTGAGCCAGGCGGCGTACCCGGTGTATATCGTGCACATGATCTTTTTGTACCTCGGTTCGCTCCTGATCTTTCCGCTGCCGGTCCCGGTACCGTTGCAGTTTGTGCTGACCTTGCTGTTCACCCTGGGCGGGTGCCTTGCAACGTACGAATTTGTGATCCGGCGGGTGGGATTTTTGCGGCCGCTGTTCGGGTTGAAAGGCGGACGGAAGGCGGGGATGCAGGCGCCGGCGGGGGGTTAAGGGGAAATGTCAATTCTCCTTTCGGCCTCTTCGGTAGCAATTCCGTTATAAAAATCCCGGACGAGATCGTGATCAACGTGGCTATTTTATCTTTTTTCTTCATCCGTCAATTGGTCATAATGAGAAGGAGAACTGAAGGCCAGGGCCGGCCAATCGTGGTGGATTTGCCCGCATTCAGGACATCGGTATTTAATATTCTTTTTTTTCTTGAAGGCCATTTTCACATAGCCGAAGATAAGGTCTCTTTTTCAATAACCCGCCGCCCCTTCTTCCGCTTTGACATGTCAACCGGGTAATTCTTGCGCAATTTTTTCAGGCAGTAAAAGGTGTTCATAAAGAACACCATTAAAAAGGCGCCCCAATTGAGCGAAAGCGCACGCCGTATTCTCTTGACCGAAAAGGTGAAGCTGAAACTCCGGGTCCATAATTTCCGGTGCGCAGCGAGCAATTCCGGTTCGGTCATCCGGTGTGGTTTGAAGGCGACGTTGTAGCCGTTGTAAAAATCCCAGTCCCTGGGTTTGATGATCCTGTCTTCCTCTTCGAGTTTGTCGTAGATCGGGGTACCCGCAAAAGGTGTCATGATGCTCAGGAAGGGCACGTCGATACCGATCTCCATCAATTGATCGGCCATTTCCACGATGCTCTTTTCATCGTCGTGGTCAAATCCGGCGATGAAACCGGCCATGACGGCAATGCCCCTTCGCCGGATCTCCGCTACGGCCTTTTTGTAATTTTCCGCTTTATTTTGCCTTTTATTGGCGTCTTTCAGGGATTCCGCGCCAAAGGATTCGATGCCCAGGAACACGCCGATGCACCCGGATGCCTTCATCAGGTCCAATAACTCCGGGTCCTTGGCAATGTCCATGCTGGCCTGGGTGAGCCACCACTTTTTCAGTGGGATCATCTTCCTCAGCAGTTCCCGGATATAGGGCCGCCTGATGGTCAGGTTATCGTCCCAGAACCAGACGATCTTCCGCTGCCACCAATGGCTGAACCGGTCATAGGACGCGTCCCGGATCACATCATCCACAGGGCGCAACCGGAAGCCGGGGTTGAGAGACGGAACGGTGCAGAAGGAGCAGGAGAACGGACACCCGCGGGTAGCCTGGATCACCTTTTTGATAAAGAACCGGTCGGACAGCAGGTCGTACCGCGGCGTCGGCAGGTTTTGCATATCCGAAGGGGTTCCCATATATACATCCCTGAGGCAGCCTTTTTCCGCGTCTTCCAGCAGGCTTTCCCAGACATTCTCCGCTTCACCCGTCACGACGGCATCAAAATACGCCAGGGCCTCTTCTTTGTTGTAGGTGACGTGCGGGCCGCCCGCCACCAGGATTTTTCCCCGTTTTCGGAATTCTCCGGCGATGGCATAAGCGGCATTGGCGAAACCGCTGAAAAAAGAGACCGCAATGAGGTCCGCATCCGAATTGTAATCGATCCGATCAACCTGCTGGTGATACACCTTTACTTCATGTTTTGAGGGCGTAATGGCGGCCAGATGAATACCTGTGATCGGCGGTGTAAAATCCTTTTCGTGGCCGAATTCGTAGCGTTGAACGTAGGCGATGATGATGTCGATCTTCATGTGGGAGGATTTAAAAACGTAAATTCACTGCATTAAAAAGTACTTTGTATTTCAAAGTTACATTTTAAAACGGAACCCTCCAAATTTCGGCCCTGAAAAATGAATTGGTATTTTAATGTGAGTTCGGAATAGACTCCTTTTCTGACGCCGTACAAATCCGCACAGCACCCGTTCGGATGGGCATGTGGCCTTTCCGGCTTTTCTGTTTGCGCGATCAATAATCGTATGCATGATTGGTCTATATTTGCTCATCCGGCCACCTGGTGATCAGGGCCGAAAAACCGACCGGAAGGCATTCCTCCGGGATTGAAACCATAAAAAAATCAACATTGGCATGATCCGACCATACCAACCCGCCGATAAAGATCAACTTCTCGCCCTCATCCGGTTGAATATCCCCCAATATTTCGCGCCGGAAGAGGCCGCCGACTTTGAGGAATACCTCGACCAATATGCGGAAACCTATTTTGTCTTTGAAGAAACCGGCCGGATCATCGGCTCAGGAGGCATCAATTATTTTCCGGAATCGGGCCTGGCGCGCATCTCCTGGGATTTCGTCCACCCCGACCACCACGGCAAGGGGATCGGCCGCCGGTTGACCCAGCACCGGATCGAAGAAATACGTAAACATCCTGCTATCTCCAAGATCCAGGTGCGGACCTCACAACTGGCCTGCCGTTTCTACGAAAAAATGGGATTTACCCTGGAAAGCACCGAAAAGGATTTCTGGGCCGAAGGCTTCGACCTGTATTCGATGGGTATGGTTTTACCCCGCTAAATCGCCGGACCGTTCGAAAATTGAGGGACGCAAAGCTTTTATTTTTAGGACGGACAGCTTGCTAAAAATCGGATTGATACAATATGCTGAACGGCCTCCCTCAGGGTGTTTTTGAACCACAAAAGAAACAAAAGAAAACAAAAGTTTTAAAGCCGTTAATTTGCCGGGGCAAATCAACTTCCGGCGGGCGTAGTGACACCGTCAGCGTTACGGAAGCAGCATATCCTCTCACCCTCTCCTCACCTCTCTCCCTTCCGCCACCGCCGGTTAATCCCATAAACCCCCACCAGCACCAAAAAAGAAAACACCACCAGCACCAGCGCGTACCGGTTGGCGGTTTGGTAGTTGAGCGACTCCACGGCCTCGTAAACCGCGATGGAAGCGACCCTGGTTTCACCGGGAATATTGCCGCCGATCATAAGGATCACGCCGAATTCGCCGACGGTGTGGGCAAAGGACAGAACGGCGCCCGTGAGCAGGGCGGGCCGGATATTGGGCAATTCCACCCGCAGAAAAGTAGTGAATCGGCTTTTGTTCATGGTATAGGCGGCTTCGGTCAGGCGCGGACTCAATCGTTCAAAGCCCGCCTGTACGGGCTGTACCATGAAGGGCAGGCTGTACAAAATGGAACCCAGCACCAGGCCGGGGAAGGAGAAGACCAGCCGCAGGCCGAGATGCTGGAGCAACCAGGCGCCGACAGCGCTTTGCGGGCTAAAAACCAGGAGGAGGTAAAAGCCGAGCACAGAAGGCGGGAGTACCAGCGGCAGGCTGACAAGCGTTTCCCAGACGGGTTTGAGCCTCGATCTGCTTTTTGCCAGCCGGTAAGCCAGTGGTACACCCAGAAGGAACAACAGGGCAGTGGTAATGGAAGCCAGGCCGAAGGTAAGCTTCAGCGTTTCAAGAAAGGCTTTATCCATTCATTGAGGCCAGGAATTCTTCGTTACTGGTAGTGCCGTGAATATGCTTGAGCAGGAATTCCATTGCCTCATCCGGCTTCATATCGGCCAGGTGATTGCGCAGGATGAACATCCGCTGAAGGGCATCCTTGTCAAGCAGCAGGTCTTCGCGGCGGGTGCTCGACTTGGTCAGGTCGATCGCAGGATAGAGGCGCTTGTTGGCCAACGAGCGGTCGAGCTGGAGTTCCATGTTGCCGGTACCCTTGAATTCTTCGAAGATGACGCCGTCCATTTTGGAGCCCGTGTCGATCAGGGCCGTAGCCAGGATGGTCAGCGAGCCGCCGCCTTCGATGTTCCGGGCAGCGCCGAAGAATTTCTTGGGCTTGTGCAGCGCGTTGGCTTCCACACCGCCGGAGAGCACCTTGCCGCTGGCAGGGGCCACCGTGTTGTAGGCGCGGGCCAGACGGGTGATCGAATCCAACAGGATGCACACGTCGTGGCCGCTTTCCACCAGGCGCTTGGCCTTTTCGAGCACTACGCCGGCCACCCGCACGTGGTTTTCAGCCGGTTCGTCGAAGGTGGAGGAGATCACTTCGGCATTTACGCTGCGTTTCATATCGGTAACTTCCTCAGGCCGTTCGTCGATGAGCAGCACAATGAGGTAGCATTCCGGGTGGTTCTTGGCGATGGCGTTGGCCACATCCTTGAGCAACCAGGTTTTACCGGTCTTCGGCTGAGCGACAATCAGACCGCGCTGTCCCTTGCCGATAGGCGTGAACAGGTCGATGATCCGGGTGCTCATATCCTTGCCTGAATTGGAAATCGTCAGGCGGAATTTTTCGTTGGGGAACAGCGGCGTCAGGTAATCGAACGGTACCCGGTCGCGGAGCTGGTCCGGCGAGAGGCCGTTGATCTTGGAAACCCGAAGCAGGGCAAAGTATTTCTCACCTTCTTTCGGCGGTCGGATAGCGCCCCTGACAGTATCGCCGGTGCGCAGGCCGAACAGCTTGATCTGGGAAGGGGAGACGTAGATATCGTCTGGAGAAGTGAGGTAATTATAATCGGCCGAACGCAGGAAACCGTAGCCGTCGGGCATCATTTCCAGAATGCCTTCGCCTTCGATGATCCCATCCAGTTCGATATCGAATCGTTCTCTTTCTTCCTGTTGGACCGGTTTGGCGGGCGCTTGCGGCGGCGGCGGCGGCGCTTCCGGGGTATCCTCCGGCGCGTCGTTCCATTCGTCTGTTTCTTCCGGAGCGGTATTGCGATCGGCGCGGCTCAAGGGGCGAACCCTGCGCCTGTTGCGGTCGTTATCATCGGAATTGTCGCGATCGTTGCGTTCATTGCGGTCGTTGCGTTCATTGCGGCCGTTGGACCGTATGGCGTCAAGCCTTGGAGGCGCCGGAGAAGGAGAAGATGAGGTAGAAACTCTGCGCCTGCGAACTGCGGGCTTTTCGTCTTTCTTCGAATCTTCGGCTTCTTCTTGTTCGGGTTCTTCAGCAACGGCAGTCGATCCATCCAGGGCTTGCTGATCCAATATCTTGTGGATTAATTCCTGTTTGTTGAGTCGCTTGAATCCTTCAACGCCTATTTTTTCAGCTAGTTCTCTCAGCTCGGGAACAAGCATTTCATTCAATTGCAGAATATCAAACATGATAAATGGTTGATTACGGATAATTATAAGTTATTGCAGTGCAGTTTCAAATAGACCAAAAAGTTAATGCGGAAATAGCCTGACGAGTCTCACCCTAACCTCAGAAATCACTATGGGAAATTTTGCAACATCTACGAACCCTCATCAACGCGCTTGGAATAAGCAGGAGTTGAAATCTCTACAACTTGGCCAAACTTGATAGCTTAGGTTGTGTGAAAGTGAAATGAGCAGCGGGGTGTTTGCGCTTTCGACGATGCAAAAATACATTATTTTTTGATTTCAAATAGTATCTTTGCGAAAAATATTGCGCCCGGGTACGCGCAGCTTTCAAGCGTAACCCGAATTCATTATTTAAAACGCATGATCGCGTTCAATAGTTTGACCGCCGGATTATTTTTTTCTTACCAAAATCACAAGCGTCTCTAACATGCTCGAAGTGAATTATATCCGTGAAAACAAAGAGCAGGTTATTCACGGGTTGAAAAAGCGGAATTTTACCGCAGGTGACCTGGCCATCATTGATGATATCCTCCGCTTAGACGATAACCGGAAATCCATTCAAACCGAACTGGACGCCTTGCTGGCCGAGCGCAACGCCCTGTCCAAAGAGATCGGACAACTGATGCAGTCCGGGAAAAAAGATGAAGCGGAATCCATCCGCCAGAAAGTAGCCGGATTGCGCGACGAAGCGGCCGTGATGGAAAGCCGCATGAGCGAAAACCGCGAACAATTGCAAACCTTACTCTATAAGGTGCCCAATATCCCGAATGAATCGGTGCCGGCCGGCAGCTCGGAAACCGATAATGAAGTGTACAAGGCCTGGGAAAAAGACCTCCCCGAACTGAGCGGCGAGGCTTTGCCGCACTGGGACCTGGCCAAGAAATACAATATTTTCGACCTGGATCTCGGCGTCAAGATCACCGGCTCCGGGTTTCCGGTCTACCGGGGCAAAGGCGCCCGTTTCCAACGCGCCCTGATCGCCTTTTTCCTCGACCGCGCCACCGCGGCGGGCTACGAGGAGATTATTCCCCCGCTGATGGTCAATGAAGATACAGCCAGAGGAACCGGCCAGCTGCCCGACAAGGAAGGCCAGATGTATTATGTGGAAAAGGACGACCTTTACCTGATCCCCACCGCTGAAGTGCCTGTGACGAATATCTACCGCGACGTCATATTGAATGAGAGCGATTTTCCCATCAAACTGACCGGCTATACGCCTTGTTTCAGAAGAGAAGCAGGGTCGTACGGCGCACACGTAAGGGGGTTGAACCGCGTCCACCAGTTCGATAAGATCGAGATCGTCCAGATCCAGCATCCCGACCGGTCTTACGATACGCTGCAGGAAATGCTGGCCCATGTCGGCAGCCTTCTGGACAGCCTGGAACTGCCTTACCGCATTTTGCGCTTATGCGGCGGCGACCTCGGGTTCACTTCCGCGCTCACGTTTGATTTTGAAGTGTATTCCGCCGCGCAAAAGCGGTGGCTGGAGGTCAGCTCGGTCTCCAACTTCGAGACCTACCAGAGCAACCGACTGAAGTTGCGGTACCGCGACGGAAAAGGCACCCGGCTGGCTCATACCCTCAACGGGAGCGCGCTGGCGCTGGCACGGATCGTTGCTGCGCTGCTGGAAAACAACCAAACCCCCGAGGGAATTGTTATACCGAAGGTATTGCAACCCTATACGGGGTTTGAATTGCTAAACTAAAAACACGGTGCAAAAATGGGGTATATTGTCATTGTACTGGTTTTTTCGGTGATCGGAGGGATCATCAGCAACCGGTTAAAGAGCAAATTCAATTTTTACAGCCGGGTCCCGTTGCGCAACGGGATGAGCGGCAGAGAAGTGGCAGAGGATATGCTGCGGTTTTATGGCATCCGGGATGTTAAAGTGATCGAAGGACAAGGATTCCTGACGGATCACTACAACCCCGCCAATAAAACGGTGACCCTGAGTTCGGATGTCTATCACGGCCGCCATATTGCCTCAGCTGCCGTAGCCGCCCACGAATGCGGCCACGCCGTCCAGCACGCTCAGGCTTATACCTGGCTGCGGCTGCGCTCGGCTATGGTGCCGGTGGTCAGCTTCGCGGCCAGGGCCCAGCAGTTCATCCTGATGTTCGGCATCGGCCTGTTCTTTGTGAACAGCAACCCGACCATCCTCCTGGTCGTAGCCGGCGTGTTCGGAGTAACCGCCCTCTTCAGCCTGGTGACCCTGCCGGTGGAATTCGACGCCAGCAACCGCGGCCTGGCCTGGTTGAACAGGTCGGGCGTGACCAGCGGGCAGGAGTACGAAGGCGCAAAAGACGCCCTTTGGTGGGCCGCTATGACTTATGTAGCCGCCGCCTTGTCGGCATTGGCCGTTTTTCTTTATTTTGTGATGCAGTACCTGGGCTCCCGGGACTGATTAAACAGTGGTCAGTTATCAGTTATCAGTTATCAGTAACTCACTTTCTCCACTGACCACTGACCACTGACAACTGACAACTGACAACTGACAACTAAAATAGATATCATGACCCTTGATGAAGTCAACTTATTTGTCGGGCTCGCCGAAGAAGGCATGAACCATGCGTTGGAACATCTGGAACGCGAACTGATCAAAGTACGGGCAGGAAAAGCTTCCGTGAACATGCTCGACGGCATCCTGGTGAATTATTACGGCGCGCCCACGCCGCTCAACCAGGTAGCCAATGTGAGCATTTCGGATTCCAGGACCATCAACATCCAACCGTGGGAAAAATCGACGCTCGGGCCGATTGAGAAAGCCATCTTTGAAGCCAACCTGGGGATCACCCCCCAAAACGACGGCGAGGTCGTGCGGTTGACCATTCCGCCGCTGACGGAAGAGCGCCGCAAGGACCTGGTCAAAAAGGTTAAATCACTGGGTGAAGATGCCAAGGTCAGCATCCGCAGTTCCCGCAGGGATGCTATGGAACATATCAAAAAAGCGGTAAAAGACGGTTTCTCGGAAGATGGCGGCAAGATGAAGGAAGCCGAAGTTCAACACCTGACGGATAAGTTCACCAAGGATGTTGACGATATTTTGATAGCCAAAGAGAAAGACATTATGACGGTATAATGCCGGTCGGTCCGGCGATCTTCAGTTTTACAGTTGCCACCTCAAAAGTACCGTCAACTGTAAAACTGAAGCCTGCCGACTGGTTTTTATTCATTCCCGGATTTGATCCGTTTTTGCTCATCTTCCAGCCCGGTATTTCTGCGGCGGGCCGATTTTACCTGATCATTGCCGAACAGATACGTGAAGTTCAACTTCATGCGCCGGCTGTCCGAGTTCCCGCTCACCAGCATATAGAGGTCGCCGAATCGGCTTTCGCCGCGCCATTGGTTGGTATAGAAAATATCGCTGACGGCCAGCTTCAGAGAGCCCTTCCCGTTCAGGATCTTTTTCTGCAAACCGGCGTCCACATTCCCCATCGCATTCATTTCGAAGGTACCGCCCCAGACAGAGGGTGAGATGTACCATCCGGACAATTCGAATTTCACATCCCATGGCAGTGAAAAGGTTTGTTGGCTGTAGATATTGAAGAACGGCGCCTTCAGGTCGACCACCTTGCCGTCGCCGAAATCCGCCTTGTTGTGGGTATAGGTCCCCGTCAGGTTGGTGAAGCTGCTCCACCATTTGGTGATCTGGACCGGTGCGCTGAAGGACAGGGCAAAATTGTCCTGTTTCGCCAGGTTGAGCCAGGTGATATAACTCGCCTTGTCCCCCGAGGTGTCGGTAATGCGCGTGATCAGGTCAGTGGCGCGGCTATAGCTGAAGGTCGTATTGTAGCGATAATTGAGGGTGTGGGTCAGCTGGAAATTGTGGGAGTACTGCGGATTCAGGAAGGCGTTGCCTTTCTCGAAGGTCAGTTCGTCCAGCTTGTTCTCAAACGGGTTCAGGTCCTGATAGCTCGGGCGGTCGATGCGGCGGCTGTAGGAAAACTGAAAGCTGTTCTTGGGGTTGAGCTGGTAGGTAAGTCCGCCGGAAGGGAAGAAATCCAGGTAAGTCCGTTTGACCTCTTCGTCATCGGTGGGCTTGAAGGCCTTCAGCATGCCCTCCGAGTGGGTTTGTTCAGCCCGCAACCCGACCTGGAGGTTCCATTTGGACGACAGGGCATGACCGTAGTTGACATAAGCGGCATTGACATTTTCGGAGTAATTGAAACGGTTGCTCCGGTCGGGATCCGGTTGGGGCTCGCCGTTCAACACATTGTAGAAATCAAAAGTGTTATCGGTCTCCACCAGGGCCAGTTTGATGCCGGCGCCGAACTGCCCGCCCAGCATCGGCCGCTCGTGATCGACCTTGAAGGTATAGATGTCGATGTCGGTCGGGGTATTGTTCTCGTAGATCTTTTCCTGGTAGATCTCATTTCCGTCGGGGCTCAGGTAGTAGTTGGGCTGATATCCTTCCGAACGGTTGCGGAACAGGCCGTAGTCTGCATCCACGTTCCAGACATTGCCTTGTTTGTCATCGAACCGGTAGTTCAGGTTGAAGTTGTAATTGGACCGCATGCCGTCGGCGTAGCTTTCTGCGCGCAGGATGCTGTCGACGGGGTGGTTGCCGATCATGGAAATGGGGGTATTGCTCCGGCTGGCAAAGGTAAAGTCGTTGATGCTGCCGTTGGCCAGTACTCCGATGGTGTTTTTATCGTTGAGGAAAAAATCGGCGCCGGCGCGGAAGCTGTGGCCGTTGTCGTTGTTGCGCATGCGGTTGCGCTGGTCAAAAGCCAGGCCGGACTGTTCGCGATAAAGGTTGAAATTTTCCAGGCCGCGACCTTCATAATAGCCGTAACTGCCGAACAGGTTTACGGACTTATCCCGGTAGTTGCCGCTGATCTTGCCGTTGTAACGGGCCAGCCGGCCGACAGAATATCCGAGATCCAGGTTCCCGTTGGCGCCCAGCCGCTTATCCTTCTTCAGCCTGATATTGATGATGCCGGCATTTCCCTCCGCATCGTATCTGGACGACGGATTGGTAATGATCTCAATGGCTTCAACCTCGGATGACTGGATGGTTTTGAGGTAGGCGGCCAGGTCGGAAGCGCCCAGGGGAGACGGTTTGCCGTCGATGTAGATCCGGACGCCGGTCTTACCCTGGAGCATGATATTATCGTTATTGTCGACCATTACGCCCGGTGATTTGCGCAGGAGTTCAAGCC
This sequence comes from uncultured Lewinella sp., assembly GCA_937873655.1. Lineage (GTDB taxonomy): Bacteria > Bacteroidota > Bacteroidia > Chitinophagales > Saprospiraceae > JACJYC01. Next base: position 24,214 of record CALMYQ010000059.1, read on the forward strand.
CGTCGCTTCCGACCGAACTGACGCTGTTCTCCACGTTGAAGACCATTTTATCCGGTTTGACTTCGAGCAGCGGCTTTTGGGCCTTCACGACGACCTCTTTCAACTCATTGGTGGCCGCCTGGAGCCGGAAAGCGGGCAAAGCGGTCTTTTCGCCCGGCTTTACGGTGAACGCAACCGAGTAGTACAGCGGCAATCCTACATAGCTGACCTGAGCGAAATAGGTGCCGGCCGCTACGCCCGGAAACTCAAAGAGCCCCTGTTCGTCCGATATGTCGGCTTTGACCAGGGAGCTGTCCGCGGTGCTGTTCAACAGGATATTGGCGAATTCAATGGGTTTTCCATCGGCGTTCAGGACTGCGCCGGAAACTGCGCCCTGATTTTGGGCGGAAAGCAGGGTGATTGACCACAAAAGGGTTGTCAGTGCAATGGTGATTTTTTTCATTTCGGATGATTTTAATTTTTCAGTGGCCGGGCAAAAGTAGGTGCGGACCTATGCCGGGCGTCAATTTTTTCGACAAATCCAGCCTTTTACCGGCAGTCTCCAAGTGGAAATCCAATGAAGGTGAAAATGCGCTATCCGCTTCTTCCGGGCCGCCGCAGGCAAAAGGGATGCAAATATAAATGAAAAAGTTTTAAAAAATATAAAATACAAACAAAATATTTTTTATCGGATTGCCCGTGTTACCGATTGGCGGGAGATGCGGTGCGTGCCGGCGCGGCAGGGGTGTGGTGAATGGTATTATTTTCAATAAATTCTGAAAATTAAATATATGTTTTGAATTAGTTAAATTGTTATTTATCAATAATTTAAAAATTATACTAAATAAAATTTAAAATAGATTTCGGTATAATTTTGTATTTGTTTAACAAATTTTGTAGTTTTGTTTAACGATTGCGATTTTGAAATTTTAAACGCACGCTGACCATGTCTTCAATTGAATTCCACACCCGCTTCCACAGTCTGACCAATGTCCTGCAGGCTTTTGCATACAATCTGACCAAGAATGCAGAGGATGCAAAAGACCTTTATCAGGAAACGGCATACCGGGCTATAACCAACCAGGAAAAGTTTAACCCGGGGACCAATTTCAAGGCCTGGCTCTTCACCATAATGAAGAATATCTTCATCAACAATTACCGGAAAAGGACGAAGGCCAACACCATCATGGATTCCACCGATAATCTGTACTATCTCAATTCCGGCAGGGACGAGATCCAGAATAATGCGGAATCCATGATCCTGATCGAAGAGCTCACGGGCATGATCGAAAAGCTCGAAGACGGCATCCGGATCCCGTTCCTCATGCATTTCCAGGGTTTCAAGTACCAGGAAATCGCTGATTACCTGGATCTGCCGCTGGGTACGGTAAAGAGCCGGATCTTTTTTGCCCGCAAAGCCCTCAAGGATCAGATTGCAGCCAGCTACGGCAGCCTGGAAGAGTTCCGGGAGCTTCGCGAGAATTAGTTTCCCCTATATTTTTATGTTTCAACGGCGATGATTGAATGCAGTCATCGCCGTTCTTTTTTATTTTTGAGCAAATTAATCGTCCGAAATGGAAGAATTTGCGGAGAAGGCCGGCTTTTTCCGAACCCGGGTAACGGCCTGGCATGCAGCGAATCCGCGCCCCTTGCCCTGGAAAGACGAACCCGATCCTTATTTCATCTGGCTGTCGGAAGTCATCCTGCAGCAAACCCGGGTTGACCAGGGTTGGGCTTATTATGAACGATTCAGGCGTGATTTTCCGACCGTGCAGGATCTGGCTGCAGCGCCTGAAGACCAGGTCCTGAAAGCCTGGCAGGGACTCGGTTATTATACGCGCGCCCGCAACCTGCACCGCGCCGCCGGGATCATAGCCGGCCAATACGGCGGCCGGTTTCCGCGCAGTTATCCCGAGATCCTGGCTTTGCCCGGTATCGGTCCCTATTCGGCGGCGGCCATCGCTTCCTTTGCCTTCGGGCTGCCTTATGCCGTGCTCGACGGCAACGTGTTCAGGGTGCTTTCGCGTTTTCTTGGGCTGGACACGCCGATCGATTCCTCGGAAGGGAAAAAGCAGTTCCAGGAAATATCGTCGTATTTTCTGGACAAGGAGCGCCCCGGCGCTTACAATCAGGCCATTATGGATTTTGGCGCTACCTGCTGCACACCCAGGCGGCCGGCTTGTGCAATTTGTCCGCTGATGACCGAATGCAGGGCGCTGGCCGAAGATAAAGTGGACCAATATCCCGTAAAATCCAAGAAAATTGAGCGGCGGACCCGCTATTTCAATTACCTCGTCGTCCGGTTTGGCGATCAGGTCCTGATCCGGCAGCGATTGGAAAAGGACATCTGGCAACGCCTTTATGAATTCCCCATGGTGGAAAGCGAATCGCTTCCGGAGACTGCCGATGTCTTGTTCGGATGGCCGTGGTTTGAAGGACGGAAACCGGCGCCCGATGCCGTTTCGCTTCCGTTCAGTCAGGCGCTGACCCACCAAACGATCGTGGCCGTATTCTGGGAATGGCGGCTTCCCGGCGAACCGAAAGGGATAATTGCTCCTGTTCAGGCAGTGAATCGAAAAAACTTGAGTAATTTTGCGTTCCCAAAAATTATTGATTTGTTTTTAGAAAATAAATCCCTAAATTTATTCTCAAATCATCAAAACCAAGATTAAATGGTCAATCGGGTTATATTGATTGGCAACCTGGGCAAAGACCCCGAAGTGCGCCGCCTGGAAAATGGCGCCGTTGTCGCAAAGTTTACGCTCGCTACCAATGAAAGCTATAAAGATAAAAGCGGTGAGTGGCAGCAACTCACCGAATGGCACGACGTGGTTGTCTGGCGCAGCCTGGCCGAACGCGCAGAAGCGCAACTCAAAAAGGGCATGCCGGTCTATGTGGAAGGCAAACTGACCCACCGCACCTGGCAGGATCAGGACGGCAATAACCGCCGGTCCACAGAAGTCGTAGCCAATTATTTCAGATCGCTGGCTTCCGGCCGCAAGGAAGGCGACGGCGGAGGCGGGTATTTTCCGGGCGCCGATGACGAGTATCCGGTCGGCAATTTCTCTCCGGAACCCAAGATGAGCAGTACAGCTTCAAGCATGCCGGATGTACAGCCGCCGGCCGGTGACGATGACGATCTGCCTTTCTAAAAAACAACCGCGGAGCCTGACAACGACAGGCTCCCCGATCGTTTCACCTAACAGCGTGTTCATTGGAGACGGACCCTTATAGCTTTCTGTTTCACTTTTTTTCCTTGCCACTGTCTGCTTTCCCTTTGGCCCAAGCCGTTTGGGGGTGTCTGGGGATTGTCATCCTGTTGATTTGCTCCGGCCTGGTATCGGCTTCGGAGGTCGCCTTTTTTTCCCTGACCGTCAATGACTTTGAAAAGCTGGATCAGGAAAATACCAGCAGCAGCAAACGGATCCTCTCCCTCAAGGAACGGCCGAGGCGCCTGCTGGCCACCATACTGATCTCCAATAATTTCATCAACATCGGCATCGTCATTCTTTCCGCCTTTGTTTTGCGGATCTTTTTCCCGGATGCTACCTTTCAGGGATGGGCAGCCAGCCTGACCGAAAAGGCCCGCTTTCTCGGCAATATCAACCTCGCCGTGATCCTGCAGTATGTCATTACGGTGGTCGGGGTGACCTTCATGCTCGTCCTTTTCGGGGAAACGGCGCCTAAGGTGTACGCCCGCCAGAATAACGTCCGGCTGGCCAGGATGATGGCCGGCCCAATGCTGATGCTGATGCGCGTTTTCGGGCCGATCAGCAACCTGCTCGTCAACTGGACCAAAGTGCTGGAAGGCCGCCTGGCGCTCAAAACGGGCGGCGGCGCACTGTCCAGCAGAGAGGACCTCGACGAAGCCATCGAACTGACCGTGAGCAATGAAAAGGATGCCGGACAGGAAGCCGACCTTCTCAAACGCATCGTCAAATTCGGGGATATGGCCGTTACCCAGATCATGCGCTCCCGCCTTGATGTGGTTGCTGTGAATGTCAGCATCGACTACAAGGAACTGCTGGAGGTCGTCCGGGAATCCGGATATTCCCGCATACCGGTTTATGAAGAGGATTTTGACAACGTCAAGGGCATTCTGTATGTCAAGGACCTGCTGGGACACCTGAACGAAAATGAGGATTTCCGCTGGCAGGATCTCATCCGTTCCAACATCCTGTTCGTACCGGAGGCCAAAAAGATCGACGCCCTGCTCAAGGATTTTCAGCGCCAGCACCTGCACATGGCCATCGTGGTTGATGAATACGGCGGCGGCTCCGGGCTGGTTACCCTCGAGGACATTATGGAGGAGATCATCGGCGATATCAAAGACGAGTTTGACGACGAACCGGAGCTTATCTACCAGCAGATCGACGAACGCAACTATGTTTTTGAAGGCAAGACCTTGCTGAATGATGTTTGCAGGGTACTGAACATCAAGACCACCTATTTTGACGATGTAAAGGGCGAGGCGGATTCCCTGGCCGGTCTGGTGCTGGAAATGGAGGGCGAGCTTCCGCAACAGGGATCCGACGTGTCCATCAAAGCCTATAATTTCAAGATCCTGTCCGTCGATGAACGCCGGATCATCTCCATTCAGGTCACCCTGCCTGAATCTCCTCCGGATGAAGAAAATGAATAACGCCGATCCTGCGTTAGTTGTTGGAGAACTTCCGGCCCGAACCCATGGCCCGGCTTACATTTGCAATATGAGAATCAGAACCGCGTTTTTGTTGCTTTTCCTCTTGATCTTTGCCGCCTGCAAAGAGCGCATTTATACGCCCAAACCGCGGGCATATCCCAAGGTCGTGTACCCGGAAAAGGCGTACAAGGCTTTTGATGAATCCACTTGTCCGTTCACCTTTGATATGCCGGTTTATGCCCGCATTCAGAAGGATACCGCCTTTTTCGATCAGGCGCCGCTGCATCCCTGCTGGTTTGATATCTATTATCCGCAATTTGACGGCAGGATACACTGCAGCTACTACGACGTCAGTCAGGAGCACTCGCTGGACAAGCTGAAAAAGGATGCTTTTGAAATGGTGGATTGGCACAACAAGCGAGCCAACTATATCGAGGACGAAGTCGTCAGCCGCCCCGAAGCGCGGGTTGGCGGCATGGCCTTCAACATCACGGGGCCCGCGGCTTCGCCATTTCAATTCTTCCTGACGGATACCACCAGCCATTTTTTCCGGGGCGCCCTTTATTTCAATACCGAGGCCAGACCGGATTCATTAGCGCCCATCAGCGCCTTTGTCAAAGAGGATATTTTGCGGATGATCGGGACCTTTCGATGGAGGGATTGATAATTTTAAGGCGGATAGAGATTGATAGTTATCAAAACAGGCTGCGTTTCATTTATCAAACCGATGGACTTGACCAGAAACAATAGGTGCATGGTCGAATTTTTACGCTCATCAATCAGGAGTTGGGGAAATTGGCAAGACAAGGTAAAGCGTCTGGAAATCGTATATTTTGAATAAAACCACTTGAGACTATCAACAAGTAGTTCAGTACCGTAAAATAAATTTAAAAGTGGATATGCCAAAGCTGCTTATTTGAAGCCATGGCATATCCACTTGCTGCAGTAAGGAGTATTTATCAATCCTCGCTGTCAGCATCGCCGGAGTCGTCGCTGTCGGGTTCGACGCGGAACTTACCGCTGCCCATGATCTTTTCCTTGATCTTGAGTTCCAGTTCGTGGGCCACTTCAGGATTATCCATGAGGAACTGCTTGGCTGCTTCACGCCCTTGGGCGATCTTGGCGCCGTTATAATTGTACCATGCGCCGCTTTTCTGGATCACGTCATAATCGACGCCCATATCCACGATCTCGCCGGTTTTGGAGATGCCTTCACCGAAGGTGATGTCGAATTCGGCTACCCGGAAGGGGGGCGCGAGTTTGTTCTTGACGACTTTTACTTTTACGTGGTTGCCCACAACGTTGCCGTCCTTGTCTTTGATGCCTGCGCCGGTACGGCGGATGTCCAGGCGGATGGAGGCGTAAAATTTCAGGGCATTACCGCCGGTTGTCGTTTCGGGGTTGCCGAACATGACGCCGATCTTCTCGCGCAGCTGGTTGATGAAAATGCAGCAGCAGCCGGTACGACCGATATTGGCGGTCAGTTTGCGCATGGCCTGCGACATCAGCCTGGCCTGGAGGCCCATTTTGGAATCGCCCATTTCGCCTTCGATCTCGGAGCGCGGCACGAGCGCGGCAACCGAGTCGATCACGATGATGTCGATGGCGCCGGACCGGATCAGGTTCTCGGCGATCTCCAGCGCCTGCTCGCCGTTGTCGGGCTGGGAGATGAGCAGGTTTTCCGTATCGACGCCCAACGCCTCGGCGTAAAACCGGTCGAAAGCGTGTTCTGCGTCAATGAAAGCGGCGATGCCGCCCTGTTTTTGGCATTCTGCAATGGCGTGGATGGCCAGGGTGGTCTTACCGGAGGATTCAGGCCCGTAGATCTCTACGATACGCCCTTTGGGAAAACCGCCGACGCCCAGCGCAATGTCCAAACCGACGGAGCCGGTCGGGATAGCGTCCACCGCAACGACCTGCTTGTCGCCCAGGCGCATGATGGTTCCTTTGCCGTAGGTTTTCTCCAACCGGTCAACGGTAAGTTGTAATGCCTTTAACTTAGCCTCTTTATCTGCTGACATGGGTATAAATGATTGATGAAATCAGAAAATGTTTTATTTTCGAACAAAGATAAATTTTTTGTTCCAAACATGCAAGTCTTTGGCTTAAATTTACGGAAAAATGTTATGGCGCTTTACCATAATCGCGGATATCGTTCATCATTTGTTTGCCTCAGTTGATAGAAATTATTGGACAACCGCCGGTTTTGTATGCATATTTGACGGACAAAATAACCATCCCACCAGAAATGAATTCACACGAAATTGATTACAAGATCTTCGGCGAGGAAATGCAGTTTGTCGAGATCGAATTGGATCCGTATGAAACCGTCATCGCAGAAAGCGGCAGTTTTATGATGATGGACGACGGCATGGAGCTGTCCACGCTCTTCGGCGACGGCAGCCACGAGGAAGCCAACAAAGGCCTTTGGGGCAAGGTGCTCAGCGCCGGCAAACGCCTGCTCACGGGCGAAAGCCTGTTCATGACGGCCTTTACCCACGCCGGCCCCGGCAAAAAGCGGGTCTCTTTCGCAGCTCCCTACCCCGGCCAGATCGTACCGATGGACCTGGCAGCGCTGGACGGCCGGATCATTTGCCAGAAAGACGCCTTCCTCTGTGCCGCAAAAGGGGTTAGCATCGGGATTGAATTCAGCCGCAAGATCGGCCGCGGCCTGTTCGGCGGCGAAGGATTCATCATGCAGAAACTCGAAGGCGACGGGCACGCATTCCTGCACGCCGGCGGTGCGATCATTGAAAAGGAATTGCAGATCGGGGAAGTCTTGCGCATCGACACAGGCTGCCTCGTAGCCTTCACCCGCGAGGTGGATTACGATATCGAAATGATCAAAGGCGTCCGGAATATGGTATTTGGCGGCGAAGGCCTGTTCTACGCCCGCCTCGAAGGCCCGGGTAAGGTCTGGATCCAAAGCCTGCCGTTCAGCCGCCTGGCCGACCGAATCATCTCTGCCAGCAAATACTACGGCAAGCGCAAGGACGAAGGGAGCATCCTCGGCCCCATCGGGGACCTGTTAGGCGGGGATTAATAATAGTTATCAGTGGTCAGTTATCAGTGGTCAGGTTGGGCAATGCGTCATTTCAGCTTAACAACGGATGCTCTTCAACGAACATATCGGGCATATACGAGTGATGAGCAACGCAGCATGTCGAAAAAATAACCTCCCGAAACTATGGTGCTACTTAAATTTCGCGCCACTAGAAAAAATGCATAAAGAAGCTTTCCCGGAATTCCTCGAAGATCGGATATTCGGGCATGAGCAGCAGTTCGATCCCCAGAATTTTTGCAATGGGCATGATGTGATAATATGCCATGACGGTAGGCACGCCGATCCGTTTGGGAATGAATTTGACGGTTTCCAGCTGCTGGTAGAAGTCTTGCTCAAATTTCTCCCACGGCTCGTTGTCAAAGCTCAGGTTGTGCCCGATGATCACGCCCTCGGGAGAGGCCCAAAGGCTGATTTTTGAGAAGAAAGGCCGCTTACCCTGGTTGCCGACCGGTGAGGGGAAGTATTGGTGCATGAAAAGGAGGTCGTTCTTTTTCTTTTTGAGCTTCTTCTTCAGGGCCTTGGCCAGCTCCGGATCGGCCTGGTGAACCGGAAAAATATCGGGGCTTTCCTCCTCGAAGGGCTCTTCCCTGTATTCGTCGACCCAGACTTTTTTGCCTTTTTGCTCCACTTGAGCCCTGACGAGCAGTTTGCCGTCTTCGCGCCGGATGAGGGAAGGCGCATCCTCAAACCGAATCGCTACATCCATGGCCTGTTGCAGCGCATGGGTCATCCATTCGGCCTGCTCGGTTGTCAGAAACCAGGGGAAATAACCCGGCAGGTATTCCCTGGGCATGACCCATTGATTCCTTCCCCGGAATTTAAGGCCGAGCGCCTTGACCTGGTCGAGGTCGGGCTTGGACAATTCCTGCCGGTCCACGAATTCAACCTTCAGCATGTTCTGTTCCAGCCCGATGGCCACCCGGTCCTCGTCTTCGATCTCTTCGGGCATATACAACAACCGCAGGTAGGATTTAAAGCCTTCATCGCCGGTATAGACGCCCAGGGCAAAAACCTCTCCGGCATTGCCCATTACGCAGCAATAACCGATTTCACCGGTTTTGGGGTTCTCGACCCCGAAGATATCGGTATCGTACATCCACTCCCAGCATTTCAGGTCTCGGAAAGTAACGGCGGCCTGGTAGAACGCTCGCCAGACGGCTTCCTCTTGTTTTGTCATCGGAGTCTTTTTCGGAAAGATCGTAAAAAATCGGGGCTTCTCAAATACCTTCGGTGAAATCGGCGGAAATAGCCACCCGTTTTTCTTTTGAGAAAGCCAGTTTTTGAAGGTTGACAATGGTGTAGGCCTTGCCGGCGCGGTAATGCAATTCCTGCGATACGTTCATGGTGGTTGAACGGACCTCATTGAAAATGCTGACCTCCTGTACAGTATCTCTGGCAAAGTCAACCTCGACTTTCCGTATTTTGAGGTCATCTTTTTTGGCGGTATAGCGGATGCCCGTCAATTGCCCGCCTTCAAAGAGGCTGTCTATCTGATACTGATCGATCCAGGCGGGTTTGTTGATGTCATAACGCTGGAAAATGCTGAGCTCCCCGGCAAAATCTGCATCTCGCAAGTCCTTCTCTTCGGTCTTGCCGTTGACCTCGATCCGTTTTCTAACGGCCGGAGACCTGGCTTCCAGGGCGCTGATCTGGCCGGCGAAATAGCTTTTCAGATCAAAGTAGGGTTGGGGCCCGTTCCCGTTTTTTGCCCCGTCATTTCGGTTGCAGGCCAGCGCAAGGAGGCCTAAAAGAACGGCAGCCGGTAATTTTTTCATTCAATTGATTTTAAAAATTCGCTCTGGACAAATAAACGGCTGCAAATATGGATAGTTCTCTGGAATGCAGGGAATTTCCGGGGCGGATTGTGCCCGAAAATTACCGGCCCGGCCCGACAGGCGATGCGGCTGCGTCCGGAATCCAGCATCGGATAAACCAATTCCGCGCCGGCTTGTTAATGCAGCTGGCAGATTATGAATCGTAATTTGGTTAACTTTACATGCAGGATCTGAAGAAAGATATGGATAAATTGCAACAAAGCGGCGACGATCCGACCTCTGCCGAGCGCAAGCAGGATCATATTGAACTGGCCTTCCGCTCAAGGGTGGAACGCCCGGAGCTGGATACCCGGTTCAGCTATGAGCCGATATTGTCCGGCCATCCTGCCGCCGGTGTCATACCGCCCAGCCTGATCGGCGGGAAGACGCTCAAGGCTCCGCTATGGGTGTCGAGCATGACGGGCGGTACGGCCATGGCCGGTACCATCAACCGCAACCTTGCAAGGGCATGCAGCGACTTCGGCCTGGGTATGGGCCTGGGCTCCTGCCGGGCGCTGCTGCACAGCGACGATACCCTCGGTGATTTTGCCGTCCGGCCGGTCATCGGTCCGGATCAGCCGCTTTACGCTAATCTGGGGATCGCTCAGGTTGAGGAACTGATCAGCAGCGATTCCCTGGGAAAGATCACCCGGCTCATTGACAAGCTGGAGGCAGACGGCCTGATCATCCATGTCAATCCGTTGCAGGAATGGCTCCAGCCGGAAGGCGACCGGATTCAAAAACCGCCGCTGGAGAGTATCCGGTCGGTGCTCGAATACCTGGGGGATATGCCGGTCATCGTCAAGGAAGTGGGGCAGGGGATGGGCAAGGAAAGCCTCCGGGCGCTGCTGCAGTTGCCGCTGGCCGCTGTGGATTTTGCCGCCAACGGAGGGACCAATTTCGCCCGGCTCGAACTGATGCGCAGCACGGAGGAAATGCAGGAAATATACGGCCCGCTGGCGCTGGTCGGGCATAGCGCCGAGGAAATGGTCGATCTGACCAATGAACTCGCGCTGGAACTCGGCGAACGGCTGGCTTGCCGAAGGGTGATCATCTCCGGCGGCATAACCAATTTTCTGGACGGCTATTATCTGGTGCAAAAATCGAGCCTTACGGCCATCTACGGACAGGCATCCGGGTTTCTCAAACACGCCCGGGGCGATTACCAGGATCTTTTTCGCTACACCGAATCAGTGGTGAAAGGACTGGAAATGGCCTATGCCTTCCTGAGCGTTAAGAAATAGACATTGGTCATCGGACCAAAACAACTGTGGGACATGCAGGAAAAGATCATATCGGGTTTCTCGAAACTGACCAAAGCGGAAAAATTGACCTGGGTGACGCGGCACTACGTTGCGGATGCCGAAGCGGCTGCCGGAGAGATTGCCGGATTCACCCATGCGGACGAACGGCTGCAGCAAGTGCTCGACCGGTTCAGCGAAAATACCGTGGCCAATTACCCGATGCCTTTCGGGATTGCCCCCAATTTTCTGATCAACGGCCGGGTGTATGCCGTGCCGATGGTGATCGAGGAGAGCTCGGTGGTGGCCGCCGCGTCCAGTGCCGCCAAATTCTGGCTGGCCAGGGGCGGGTTCAAGGCCGAGGTTTTGTCGACGGTCAAACTGGGGCAGGTCCATTTCACCTGGTCCGGCGATCCGGCCAGGCTCCGCCTTGCTTTTGCCGAACTGGAATCCCGCCTGCGGCTCGATGCGGCCTACCTGACGGAGAATATGGAAAAACGCGGCGGCGGGGTCGGACAGATCGAGTTGATCGACCTGTCGGACCGGGAACCGGGGCTGTTCCAGCTTCGGATAGCGTTCGAAACCTGCGACTCAATGGGGGCTAATTTCATCAATTCCGTTCTTGAACAGTTTTCCGCTACCCTGGAAGAATTTGCCGCCGCCCACCCGGCCCTGCAACCCGATGGTAAGGACCTGGTGGTCATCATGGCCATCCTGTCCAATTATACCCCCGAATGCGTGGTTCGGGCCTACGTGGAATGCCCGGTTGACCGGCTGGCCGGTGCTTGCAAGGAGTTGGGCCCGGCGGCATTCGCGGAGAAATTCCGGAAGGCTGTCCGGATCGCACAGGTGGACCCCTACCGTGCGGTCACCCACAATAAAGGCATTTTTAACGGCGTGGATGCGGTGGTGCTGGCTACGGCCAACGACTTCAGGGCCATCGAAGCCTGCGGACACGCTTACGCCGCCCGCGACGGCCAGTACCGCAGCCTCAGCAATTGCACGGTGGAGGACGGTTTGTTCCGGTTTTGGGCTGATCTCCCGCTGGCCGTCGGTACCGTCGGCGGATTGACCAACCTCCATCCCCTGGCCCGGCGCTCGCTGGATATACTGGGCAACCCCTCGGCGGAAGAACTGATGGCCATTGTCGCCTGTACCGGACTGGCGCAGAATTTTGCCGCCCTGCGCTCCCTGATCACAACAGGCATCCAGAGCGGGCATATGAAAATGCACCTGGCCAATATCCTGCACCACCTGGGTGCGGGAGAGCAGGAAACCCGGGAGGCTATTGAGCATTTCCGGGACAAAACCGTTTCCTTCGCAGCGGTCAGGGAATTCCTGAACAGCTTTTCCGGCAATGCCGGGGTCGTGTCGAAAGCCCCGTAAAGGTTAAGGATGCCGGCAGCTTATTTGAAGCCGAACTTTTTGAGCCCTTCATGGCTGATGGCAATGGCTTCCATCGGGGTCTGGTCAAAGGTCATGTCCTGCTCTACCAGGTAGAATTCCATTCCCGACAGTTCTTTTTGCGCCAGAATTTTGGCAAAATCGATCGAACCGGTACCTACGGGGGCAAATCTGCCCTGCGCGTCCATGTCCTTGATATGCCAGGCTTTGAACCGCCCGGGCGCTTTATTGAAATAGGCTATAGGGTCGGCGCCGGCCTTGGTGACCCAGTACAGGTCCATCTGGAAATTGAGATTGGCGGGATCTGAGTGTTCGATGAAATAATCCATCGGAATGACACCCTGGGCATTTTTCTCGAATTCGAAGTTGTGGTTGTGATACAGGCATTTCAATCCGGCAGCCGTACATTTTTGGGCGATGGTATTGATAATACTCATGACCTCTTCTATGTCTCCGGTCATGCCCAGGGTCTTCGTTTCAGGGTCGAACTTGAAATGCCCCATCGGAGGAACCGGGATCACGAAATACTTGAACCCAGCGGCTTTGACGTCAGCGATCATTTTATCGGCATTGTCCAGGGTAACGTCCCCGTGGTGGGAGCTGATCGGCTCCAGCCCGACCTCGGCCAGATAATTTTTGAACTCGACCGGTTCCATGCCGTAGAACTTGCCGTCGGCATATCCTGCCGCTTCAATGTATTTATAGCCGATGTCGGCCACCGCTTTGAGGACTTCCCTCGGCGCTTTGGCCAGGGTATCTCTCAGGGTATACAGGGCCAGACCGCCGAACGCCGCAGCGAGCGTGGCATTTTCCTGGTCGGCGTTGTCCGTGTTTTCCGAAGCATTGTTGCAAGCCGTCGCGTACAGCAATGCACCGGCCAGCAGAAGGGCGGAAAATTTGCGCATGTTGGTCATTTGTTTTGTTTTTAAGATAATCCCCGACACCATGATGTCCTGGGGCTCCGTACCGGAGGCAAGTGCAAATCTAAAAGATGGCGGGATATAATCGGCGGTTTTTTATGCCGGCCTCCTGCGAGAGCATAAATCTTTTCATTTTCCGGGGATTGTCCTAGCTTTGTTCCCGGTACGATTTCATTTTTTTTCAATCCAATGCCCGCGTATGAAAAAGCAGATCGCTTTCATTTATCTCCAATTGTTCCTGGCCTCCCTTGCATTTGGCCAGAAAGAGTTGCTCCAGTCGGGCCCGATGCTGGGGTACAGCGAAATGAAAGAAGTCCTGCTCTGGGTGCAAACCAAAACGCCGGCCAAGGTGCAGTTCGCCTATTGGGAAACTGGTGGGACCGGCAGAAAAACCCTGACCGACAGCAAAACAACCGCAAAAGAGGAGGGGTATACGGCCAGGTTGATCGCCGACCAGGTTGAACCGGGTAAGCAATACGATTACGAACTACTCATCAACAACCAGCCGGTGAAATTGCCGTATCCGACCCGGTTTCAAACCCAGACCTTGTGGCAATTTCGCACCGATCCGCCCGATTTCTCCCTGGCGGTCGGCAGTTGTTTCTATGTGAATGAACCGGAATACGATCGCCCGGGAACGCCCTACGGCGGCGAATACCAGATCATGACAGCCATTTACAACCGCCACCCGGATGCCATGCTCTGGCTGGGCGACAATGTTTATTTCCGGGAACCGGACTGGTACACCCGCACCGGGATGATACACCGTTACACGCATACCCGGTCCTTACCGGAATTGCAACCCCTGCTGGCTTCCACCCACCACTACGCCATCTGGGATGACCACGATTTCGGCCCGAACGACTCCGACCGGGGTTTTATCCAGAAGGACGAGACGCTGGATGTTTTCAAATTGTTCTGGGGCAACCTCAATTACGGCCTGCCCGGGAAGAAAGGCGTAACCGGCTATTTCCAGTTTGAAGACGTCGACTTCTTCCTGTTGGACAATCGCTATTTCCGCACCCCCAACAACCGGACCACCGAAAAACGCACCCTCCTGGGCAACGACCAGATCGAATGGCTCATCGACGCGCTGGCGTTCAGCAAGGCGCCGTTCAAGATCATCGCGGTCGGCGGCCAGTTCCTGAACACCGTCAAGGCGTATGAAACCTATGCCAACCTGGCCCCCGAAGAAAGGAGCTATATCCTCGACCGCATCGAGGAAGAAGGCATTACCGGCGTGGTCTTTCTCAGCGGCGACCGGCACCACACCGAGCTGAGTTCCTACACCAATGCGGCAGGGCATGCCGTATACGACCTGACGGTATCGCCGCTTACTTCAGGTGTGGGTAACCCTGAAAAGGAGGTCAACGACCTGCGCGTGCCCGGCACCCTGCTGGTGAAGCGCAATTTCGGCCTCCTCGAATTCAGCGGCCCGCTCAACGAACGGAAAATGACCATCCGGATCATCAATTCGGGAGGTGAGGAGCAATGGAGCCGGGAGATCCGGCCCCAATAAGCTGAAAAACAGCGTTTACAACTTCAATTTTATCCCGCCGCTGATCACACGCCCTTCCGTGTGGGTCCAGATCTCCCCGAACCTGGGCTGGGTATGGGTACCCTCGTTGACGTTGGCATACCGGCTTTGCCGGACATCCGTGAAATTTTCGGCGTTGAAGTACAGGGCTACCTTCCCGAATACTTTTTCGATGAAAAAACCGAATTCCCAGAAATCGGAAGAATGGACGCCATTACTCAGGCGTTGCGTAGACGTGTAGTAACCTTCCAGTCCGAGTTTGATGTTGCCGTGCACCTCATACAGGGCGATCAGGTTGAGCTTGCTTTCAGGTACAAGGGGCAGGCGCCGGTTGCCGGTCAGGTATTCGCCGGTTGCCCGCGTAAAGGTATAGCCCGCGAAGAATTTGAACGGCTCCAGCAGGAATTTAAGGTTGGTCTCAAAACCGGATGTGTTGACCGGCCGGTCCGCGTTCACATACTGCAGAAAACCGGCGGCCGTTTCCGTCAGGATCATCGGTCGGGTTATCCGGGTATAAAAAAAGAGTTGGTTGGCCGAGATGACGAGTTCGCCGATCGCGGTTTTGTACCCGATATCAAATGTGCCGCCGATACTCTTTTCCGGATCAAGATGATCGCCGGAACGGAGAACGTCGCGATAGGCCAGCGATTCGGTCTCCTCCGTGAACAGGGTGGGCGTGCTGTAGCCCATTCCGGCTGAGATGCGGCTGCTCCATTTTTGATCCCATTTGTAAAGTGCCGAGATCCTGGGCAGGAATTGCCACCCGTAACGCCCTGCGCGATCGAGCCGGATCCCGTTCTCAAAAGCCAGTTTTTCATTCACATCCCAGGCATCCTGCAGGTAGAGGCCGACCGTTGCCAGCCGGGCATCCCTCGGGTTATCACTCAGTTTCCGGTCTTCGTCAAACCGGTCGTAAACCACATTCAGCCCGGTGATCAGGCTATGAGCGCCCAGGGGGTGGGTCATTGAGATGTCGGTATAGGCGTTGTACTGGATGCCCGCAAAGCTGTAATCCGGGATGTCGATCTTCCGGTCGAAAATGCTGAAACTCTGCTTGGCGACCAACTGCCTGTTGTCCGCAAGTTCAGACCTGAATTCAACGGTGGTCAGGTTTCTGAACGACCGGTTCTGTTCGAAATAAGGGTGCGAAGGGTCGGCCTCGTCCCGGATGGCGTCGAGATCGCCGCCCTTTCGGTTTTGGGAAACGATCATATTGCTGATGCTCAGGGTATTCCGGTCATCGAAATAAAACCAGAGCCTGGGCGTGACGGAAAAAGAAAGGGTTTGCGGGACTTCCGTGAAATGGTCGTTGTCCACATCATAAGCAGCGTGGCGATTAACGGTCCCGAGAAAGGTAAAGCCCGTTTTTTTCGATTTCCCCGACAGGAAAAGGCCGAGATCCGATGCGCCCACGTTCGACTGGTTGAGTTGCAGGTTGATGGCGCGTTTGTCCGACGGTTGTTTGCTGATGAAATTGATCACGCCGGCGATGGCGCCTCCGCCGTACAAGGTGCTGGCAGGTCCTTTGATGACTTCGACCTGCTGCAGGTCGAGCGGCGGCAGATCGAGTATGCTCAGTCCGCCCGCGAAGTTGCCGAAATTGGCGAAGCCGTCTTTCAAAAGCTGGGTGTACCGCCCGTCGAGGCCCTGAATGCGGATGCTGGCGTTGGCGCTGGTGGCCGAAGTCTGCTGCACCTGGATGCCCGTACTTTCGTGCAGGATCATGCTTACGTTGGAAGGCCGCATATTGCTCTTCTCATCGATCTCCTCCAGTCCGATGGCCTCGATGCGGGTAGGCGTATCAGCAATGGTACGGGACCCGCGGGAGGTCGTTACGATCACCTCGTCGAGGTCCTCCCCTTCATGGTGCAATTGGATGCGGATCGTCTTGCCGTTGTCGGCCGGAAATTGACGGGCAACCGTCGTCCGTTCATAACCCAGGTAGGAGACCTCAAAGACTTGTTTGCCGTCGGGAATGTTTTCCAGGTCGGCGATGCCGTCTTCATTGGTGGTTGTCCCAGACCCCGTTCCGGCGAGCAGGACCGAAGCGCCGATCAGGTTTTCACCGGATTCGGCGTCCTGAATGAGGAATATTGCCTTGTTCTGGGCAGATAGCAGGGTCAGGTTGAACAATGTTGCAACGTATAGGAAAAATATTTTCATACAAGGTTGTTATTGGACATCGGACGTGACCGGTCAACAGGTAACCGTATCTGTTTGGGCGGCTGTGAGTGTCCGGTGCCGGTTAAATGGATTAATGCGGAAATGTGAATGGAAGATCAGGCAATAACAACCTTGGGCGGCCGGAAGATGCCGTCGGGAAATTCGCGCTGGAGCGGCCTTTGGTAGGTGAATGGGGCATCCGCGAACAGGAAAAACCTGCCCGGATGGAAACCCGGCGTTTTGAACCCGGCAGTGACCTGTCCGCAACAGGTGCAGGTGCAGAATGGAGAACAAAGGTCGTCATCCTGTTGGTGGCTGCAGCCGGAGTGCTCTCCGGAAACCATGCGATGCCTGCCGTCTTGCATTTCATTTTCCGATGCGCAGGTATCCGTGCAAGGCAGTAGGCTCAGCATCAGAAAATAGAAGCTTAAGATGGAAGTCAGGCATTTCATCGCTAAAGAAACGGCGATCTTGCGGATTTTGTTTCCGGCCATATCAAATTAACCTATCGGTTTTCCAACACCTGCCCATCCGCTTCCAACCGCTTCCGCAGATCTGTGTAATCCACACCCTGTACGGGGAGGTTCTTCTCTATTGCCAGGACCGCCAATGCAGCCGCGCTCTGTCCCAGGATCATGAACACCGGCTCCATCCGGATGGAACCGAAGGCGATATGCGTACTGGATACGGCAACCGGTACGATCAGGTTGCTGCATTCCGCTGCTTTGGGCAGGATGGCGCCCAGGGATATGGGGTAGGGATCGGGCGGATGAACACCGATATCGCCTTCGTTCTGGACGAAGCCTTCGGGGGTGATATAGCGTTGCACATTGTGCGAGTCCATGGTGTAGGACCCCATGCCGATGGGATCTTCTACCGGTTTGTTGCCCATGATCTCGTTTTCGGTCATCACCCGTTGGCCGACCATGCGGCGGCCTTCCCGGACGTAGATCTGATGGGGCCAGTTTCCGTTGTCGGTGAATTCGTCTTTGGACAGGCCCCATTTTTGCATTTCGCTGCGTACGTCTTCCGGCACCCGCGGGTCGTTGGCCAGGAAATACAGCAGGCCTTGCTGGTAGGTTTGGTGCTCCCGGATGATTTCCCGGCGCCGTTCGTAGGCGGCTTCCGGATAATCGTAGCTCATGCCGATATTGTCGAAGCTGAAGGGGCCGTGGTTGTTGACATCCGTTTTTCCGTTGGGGGTGGCGTCGAATTTGTCGAAGGTTTCGCGCCAGCCGGCATTCAGCACCCGGAGCGCCAGTTCGTATTGCGCGGGGTCGTATCCGGACGGTTTTTCAAACGGAACGCGGTTGGCCGGGATTTTGGTCAGGCAGGTCCGGAAGCAGTAGGCCTGTACTTTGCGGTCGCCTTCGCCGTTTGCGCCCGGCGGTTGGTTGGAAATGCGGGCCAGTACCCCGCTGGACGGGTCGCCGGGCCTGACGTAGGGGCTGATGTTCAGGTTGCCGAAATGGTGCCCGTGGTGGAAAACGCCGGCTTGCACGCCGTCCCATTGTTCGTTGTATTCGCGATTGGCTTCGCGGCCTACGCGATAGGTAATGCCTGCAGCTGCCATCAGGTCGCCCTCATAGGTGGCGTCGATGAATACCTGTGCCTGGAATTTTTTGCCGCTCAGGGTAGAAATGGATGCAATGCGGCCTTTTTTCATTTTTACGCCGCGTGTGCGGTCCAGCCATTCATTGCGGTATACGGTAATGCGGTTATCCCGGATAAGATCCTCAAAAACCTGCTCCGCGATATGGGGTTCGAAGATCCACATGGTGCGATTTTCGCCGTCGATGGCCGGCGTACCCTGTCCGCGGTTGCCGTATTCTTCTCGTTTTTGCCATTTCCAGGTGGCCGGATCCTGATAGTAGCGGTATACCCGCTGGTAGAATTCGCGCGCCAGGCCGCCGATGACCGCCTTGTTGCCGGTGTCGGTAAATCCCAGTCCCGAAGCGGATAATCCGCCCAGGTGTTTGTCCGGTGAAACGATGACTGCGGACCGGCCCATTTTGGTTGCCTGGACTGCCGCTGTGACGGCCGCGCAGGTGCCGCCGTAAATGACGACATCGGCGGTGGTTACAGGCTGATCACCGGAGGGCAGTTTGGCGCCGCAACTCCAGAACAGGAACAGCAAATAAAACAGGTAGATCGCTTTTTTCATGGCCTTATAACGTGAGCACTACCGACGAACCAGCAAATAGGGGTTATGGGCGGTAGTTCAGAGTTCTGCGTATTTTTCCTTTCAATTGCAGGCGGCAGGTTCCGGTCAAGCAGATTTCTTAAATTTTAACCTGTTTTTTACTCGTTTATACTCCTCCAACCGTTTTATTGTATCCATCTTAATATCTTCTTCCAACTTCCTGGAGTAAAGTCTATGCCAATAAGTAGCAGGAATCATATTACCGCTATGGTGCTCCAGCCGATACATCAATTCGATATTTGGGTTTTCTTTATCATTGAGGATGCGGCTTAGTTTTGTCTTATGAATATCTAAATCAGCAGCAAAATCCGTCCTGGTCTTTTTCAAAAGGTCAATGTATTTTTTTAACTGGCTCGAAAAGGAATAACTTTCAATAAATTCTGATTGTTTGAAGTAGTCTTTCATTAACAACCTCATCCGCATCAACTCACTTTGCAGAATCTGTTCATCCGACATATTTTTCAAACTTTCAAATCGAAGCTTGCGAAATTCATCATTAGCCTGTTCCCGCTCTTCATCGGTCATTGAGCTTCTGAAAACAAAACTCTCGACAATTTCTTCATCAGATAATTTTTTCCTCAAATCCTCGTAAGTTGGTTCCTTTGTCTTACTCATTTCCAAGGTATTTGTTTACTAAATTTTGTGAAGCAGGTCCTTCTATTCCCAAAAACCGACCATATTGCCTAAATCCATATTTATGCTGATAATGATCAATCAACTGGGTTTTAGGTTCTATTGATACAAATCCATAATATCCTCTTTTTATTGCTATCTCTGCTGCATGTGCAATCAGGCATCCTGCAATAAGGTCCAACTCTTTGTTCTTTCCCTGATGTGGCTTTGATACCTCTAGCAGATTCAGATGTATCCTGAATTCTTGAGGAATATCTATCAAAGACACCAGGCCAAGTATTGTGTTATCATCCGACAGCAAGTACATCTTGTATACTTCGTATCGCTTTTCTGTCTCCCAGTCAAATGAAAAACCGGGGTCTTTTTTAATGGCGCTATAGTCCTTATTCGCAATTTCAGAAATTACGGCTTCCAATAACTTACCTGAGGGCCTATGCTTCAACTTCATGGAATTGCGTTCTATCCTTGCAAAGATAAGTAAAAATGTTTATGAAATTAATAAATTTGTATGATTTATTTTTAGTAAAGCCGTTGATATTTTTTGTAATTGATGATATCCCTTTTATCCTGTTTCTTAAGGTTTCTTTTCTTTCAAGCGCAAGACTTCCAAGCTCTATTCAATGCCAATAATATCGTGCTGGGTGGCGGCTTCTGCCTTCGGCAAACAGGCCGCCCCATTTATCTGCCGAAGGCAGACATAGCGCCAATGCTCTCCGGCCGACGAACCACGCCTTGCGTGGGTAGTCGGTACGGCCTGCGCCTCGCTTTGGGGTTTATTTGTTGGCTACAGTAGTTTAATTTTTCATTCATCAACTTCCTTGTCATAATCACGGATAAAGCTGTGTATCTCTCCTTTAATAGTCCCTTTTGCATCCATGTGATAAAGACCGCCAACAGCATGATCGAATCTTGGTTGTTCAGCATAGTTGTTTCCAAGTATTTGTTTTTCACCTTGAATTATCCACACCAGCCTTAACCCGGATTCTTTAAGAATCTTTTGGACGTGATCTTTACGCATTAAAAGACAGGCTGGTCCCTTTTCATATACAGACGGGTCGAAGCAGACCACTTCTCCCTGATCGTTTAAGTACTCGCCTTCCTTCTGTGCAGGCTTTAAACCAATCGCAACCAACGGTGAAGGCTGGTAATAGCTAATGGGCTCTTCTTTGGAGCAATCAAACTCTTCTTCCCATAGAAAATACATTGCTGTCTTGTGCGCTATAGCAACCTGCTTTCTCTCCTGATCTTCAAGCTCCGATGGTAGAGCATCCCCTCCGTAATATGGAGTCAGTTGAAAAAAAAGCGAAGCTGGAGACCAATAATGTTCACGACTAAAAACTTCATATCGGTTCGATACTTCTGGCGACCAACTTCGCCAAGCATTATCTTGATGATCTACTTTGAGCATTTTGCGCAGATCCTTTGGTTCTACCAACCAGCTCCCGATGTCGCACCAAATTCTTTTACCATTAGCATCCCACCGATCTCCTCCCAATTTCTTCGGCTCTCTCCAATCAGGGTGCATATTAAGATTTAACCACTCCACACCTTCTGAATCTGTTACTGTCATTAACTCTTGGATTGGTGGGAAATCATTAAACCTCTTTTTCCATGTCACTGCACCTTCTTTCCAATTCTCATATTTATATGGAACCCACCAAGGTAAATCTTCCATTTTTTCAATGGAGTTTTCTTTTTTGGTTGTTTTTACAATGATCGATGGGTCAATGTCCCGCACGTATGGCCTCCAAGGGCCATCATACTTTACATATTTTTTGGCCTTGCTCCAAGAGTAACTTCCTTCATCGTGCATTTTGCAATTGTCCGATACCTTTGCAAGAATTTCATAAAAAACAATCCACTGGTACTTTTTGCCAATGCGTTCCTTATGTCCACTTCCACGACCTGACCCTTGTCTGGAATCGAAGTCAGTGAAAACTTCAGGGTCATAACCCAGTTCAAAAATTCGGTGTACTCCATAATTACTTAATCCATCGTAATCTACTTCCCAGTTGCGCAATGCACTTTGGAACGTATGTCTTCCGAAATCACCATATCCACCACCTCTTCCATACTCGGTTGTCATTGACCTTAAAATAGCGGTTGCTCCCCATTTTTTTCTTCTATGATGTACATCTTCTCCCTTGGAATCGTACTCGGCATCAATTTCTTCGTTGGTTGGCAATTTGTCGGGGAAATCACTTTTATAAGGTGGTCGAATCTTTTCTACTTCAACTGTAAGTTTCAGGTCAAGGTGATTAGCGTACTCAATCACACCTCTCGCATAATCCCGGAGTAATATGTGCGGATAAACCTCTTCAATGGCAAAAATCGTTTTATAGATATAGTCGCTAAGAGGTACCAATGACTTTTGATCCTGCGTCCGCAATGCGCAACCGTATGCTACGGCATATAATCGTTCGGACACGTAGGGATCGTTTACTCCTTCAAACTGTTGCAACACCTTAACAAGGATTGTTATTCGGTTTTGTAAAAGACAGACCAATGCTTTTGTGGAAGCATCTCTTAAATACCTGTTTGAACTGGTAAGGAACCAAGCCAGCATGACCCCTGCCAGCCTTACCGATTCATCACTAACTTCTGCTCTTGAATCTTCGCTCCAAGCCCAGTCGATCAACCGTTTTACGGAGTTATAACCCGAATGCTCACCATATTTATCTTGTAACCAGGTTGTCCACCAAGCATCTCGTTCAGCCAAAGACTGTTGATATAGAAACTTGTGTTGCCAGTCGGCATTGAAATAGAAATCTGGCTTGGTGGCCATTGAGATGGATATTTCCAAGAACTGATAAAACAGATTACCGTTTCGCGCTAAGACCTCATTAACGTATTTCCGTGAATCCTCACCAATAGTGTCAGTGCGTCTCCATATCAATCCATCAATAAACGCGCTTGCTGTTGCAAAATAGTTGGCTGCGAAAGGTGCTATTTCGTGTAATTCCTTACCAACACGTTCAGGCACTTGCACAGAAAGGGCTTCAATAAGGTTTTTATTGAAATGTGCTTCAGACTCGTCCTTGAGCAACTCTCTCAATGGGCCGGATTCAAATGATTTATTAGGGTGGCTGGGATCAAGGTATTTGTCCAGCAGCGCAGAAACAATTAAGTGATCTTGAAATCGCTGGTAGGCAAAGTGAATACCGTCATAGTGTTTTCGCTCTTTCCAATAAAGGTCTTCGTTAATTACGCCTTCGGAGATCAACCGCTTCAAGTACTGTTTATCATCACTTCCGCACTTACCTGAAAATGTATGGTTGGCAATTTCTTCACCTGTTTCATAGGGCAAATGATCTTCCCCATCTTCAACCATTTTCACCAGTATTCCGTCCACTGCCTTTCGCAGAAGTTTCAACTTTATATCATAGTCCAGTTCATCTGGTTGTGCCAACTTCTCTTCTACCCCTTCAAGGTAATTTTCGATGATAGCTGAAATGCCCTGGTACCCATCAGGTACTTGTTTAAGCCCCCGTTTCTTTAGCCCTTCGCAAAAAAGCTTTAGAAATAGGGGATTCTGAAATTCAGGATGAAGCAGCGGTGAACCGGGATGAATAATGTCGTAATGCTTGAAGAAATGGATGGATGCTTCATACTCCAAACCTTCAAAGCCCGGATGGTAAATTCGCGAAGCGATTGAATTATCAATCTCGCTTTCAGGAGCAATTAGATTCTCAAAAGAATCACGAATGCTAACAATAAGGCCAAGCCACGGAAACCGATGAAACGAACGGATGAAGGATTTTAGCTTTTTGTGCCAAACGCGCCTTCCACTTCCCTCATTCAGGGCATCAATTACGATAATGATACGGCTCTGTTGAATTTCAGCTTTCGCATTCAAAGCCCCAAGCAAAACATCCTCATTGCCATCAAAACGAAGTTGATTACGCAAAATTTGTGTCCACGGCATTTCATTAGTAGAAAAGTTCTCTCCCAACAAAAGCAGACTGGTTTGATTATTTGATTTTCTCCCGGAAACGATGTCGGCAAGAGCATGAGACTTTCCAATGCCTGCTGGGCCAATCAATATCAGGTAAGGATCATTGGCCAGTGTACACACTTCCGAATCCAGAAAAGTGTAGAAGTCATCAATTGCCCTGGAAAGCTCCCGTAACTCATGAAGTTCATTGTTGTAAGGCCGTGAATAATAATCGACCCTATCACCCTTTTCCTTCTTGGTGTTTTCCGCCTCTTCCCGCCATTCATACAATTGGTTTGATATCTCTTCTGCAGCTTCATCCACACATTTTAATTCACTTCTAATAGCATCAAAAGGAATTATATCAATGCCGGAAAAATCAATGTTTTCGTAAACTTTTCTGAAGGATTCTATCGCCTTGTCTAAACCGGATGTTTTTTCTTCAAGCTCTTTTTGCTTGGCTCGTAAATATGCTCTCCTTCGCTTTTCAAGTACAGCCTCGTAATGGGAATTGATCTGGTCGGAAAATTTCTGATCCCGTGTAAACCCATCATGGAAACGTAGAAATGGTAAATCGAAATTTAATTCAGGAGTGTACCTGCCACCAAGTGCATCAATACTTCCCTGATTTTTTGTATCGAACCATTGATCTGTTAGTTCAGTCTCGTTAAAGAAATAATAGATAAGCCCCTCATTTTCCGGCTTGCGTAGGCGTATTTCCAGTTCATGCTTCCCCCAATACTCGAAGGAAACCTTCATTTTCTTTGATGCGGCATACTTTTTCCACTCGGCAAAATGATCCTTCCATTTTTGAAGCATTGATTTACCTCGCGCTTTCCCATCAGGCCTGTCAACAGGAATGGCTATGTAGTATTTCTTTAGTTTAGGGTGATTATCAATGGCCGATTTGACAGATTTATCTACCTGTGTCCACTGGTTGTCCGACAAGCTGTTTGTAAAATACTTGGCCTGCCAGCAATGGATTTCTCCATTGCTCAATTCCCAATAGCATTCTTTCCCACCGTCTGGTTTGCCGATTCTGGTAAACAGTACCTGATTTGGAATTTTTTCCTGCCCCGCAAGTTGGCAGGCCAATTCCTCGAAACCTTCTCGCTGGCCTTCAATTGCCCTGATATTATTCCAATTAATGCTCAAGTTTTCGGTATCTATTTTCTATTGTAGCCAATGTGACTGCTGCCGCAGTGCCGACGTTTAGGAGGCATTGTCGGCAGCAGAGAGTTTTCGACAGCATTTCTATTTCATTTCTTCTACAATCGATTCAATCTCCGGAAGCAGGTTGGGGATGTCCTTAGTCGCCGTTTCCCACACCGTATCGAGGTCAACATCAAAATAGTCGTGAATCAACTTATCCCGCATTCCGGCAATAGCCCGCCAAGGTATTTGATCGTATTTTTCACGCAATTCCTGGCTCAAACGCTTGGTGGCTTCACCTGCAACCTCAATCTTCCGAATAATCGCGTCCTGTTTTTCTTCATCGGCCAAAAATGCCTCATAGCCTGCATCCTCCAGGTATTCGACTACCTTTGAAAAGCTCTTGAGAATGTGGTCAAGGTATATCCGGTCGTCCTTTTTCATTCGTAGATAGTGATCAGATCCTTTTCAATATATTTTCTCAGGCGAGGATTTTTCAGACTGTTTTCTGTCACTAGATCAATAGGAATTTCCAATTTGTCTGATAGTTCTTGCTCAATCTGAACCAGTTTAAGAAGACTAATACGATCCTTGAATTTGATGAGGATGTCCAAGTCACTGCCTTTTTTGTTTTCACCTCTGGCAAATGAACCAAAGACACCGATCCTAACAGGATGGTAGGGGAGGAGATATTGCAATAGCTTAGTTTGAAGTTCTTTATCCATAGTCTGCTGAAATCCGTTCAGCAAGTATAACGGTTTTTAGGCAATTTTCGTTTCTTCTTTCTGTTGTCGAGAACATCAGCATAGCGCAATAGGGTTTATTCAAAACCATGCCAAAAAAAATAAATGGACGTGACTTGGCCGCTTTGCTGAACATCCAACCCTTCGATCGGGCTTACTGTTTTATCCCATCCTTTATGCGTATGAATAAAACGTCCGGCTGATAATCACCCAATAACCACCTGATTGCCGGTTTCCGTAAACCCCTGACCAAACATCAACCGCCTTATCCCGTTTTAAAGAGGACAGATTTAATTCTTGCAACCAAATTCTGCATGTCCGCCTCCCGATAAAAGAGCAGGCTAACCAGGCCAAAACCGCCCGAGAGGTTCAGGTCAGCTAGTTTTCATCGCCCGTGCGATGTATTTTAGCGCTCAAAAATCATGCGCATCGTTTTCAGTTCGCTCCTCGTTCTTTTGATTTGTGCAGCCTGCAATCCGGCTTCAGCTCCGGATAACCCGGAAACGCCCGCCATCACCGATACGGCTCAATACGTTTTAGACCGGGCCCTGGAACGCCACGGTTCCGGTTTGGTCGATACCGGCCGCATCGCCTTTGATTTCCGCGATCGCCACTATATCGCCATCCGCAACGGCGGCAGGTTCCAGTATGAACGCATCTGGACCGACACCACCACCAAAGCCCTCACCAGGGACGTGCTGACCAATAACGGGCTTACCCGGGAGGTCAACGGCCAGGTGACTCCGCTCAGCGCCAAAGACAGTTCAGCCTATGCCAACAGCGTCAACTCGGTCATCTACTTCGCCTTGCTGCCGTATTTTCTCAACGACCCTGCCGTGCATAAGACATATTTGGGAAAAACAACTATAAAAGGCGTTGCCTATCACAAAATAGGCGTAACTTTCGGCGCCGAAAACGGTGGAAAGGATTTCCAGGACCAATATGTATACTGGATCCGCCAGGACAATTTTACGCTCGATTACCTTGCTTATAACTATATCGTGGACGGTGGCGGCGCACGGTTCCGGCAAGCGGTTAACCTCCGGCCGGTCAACGGCCTTCTGATCGCCGATTATATCAATTTCAAACCCAAAAGCGATTCCAGGGACGTAGTCCGTTTTGACCGCCTGTTTGAAGCAGACAGTCTCGAGGAATTATCCCGTATCGTATTGGAAAATGTATCAGTTGATTAGCTCCGGCTCCCCCTCCTGAGCGCTATTTGCAACATTGAACTCGTAAAGCACAAATCATGTCACTCAGGAAATTCTTTTGCTGGATTGTTATGGCAGGCCTTGTTTCTGCCGTGAACGGCCAGGTATCGCAGAACATGACCCTGCTGGGGAACTGGGACAACAACAGCCTGCCGAACTACAACGGCGTCGTCTACAACGATTGCTGGGGGTACGCCGCGGGCGGCAGGGAATACGCCATCGTCGGCTCGGCTCAAAGGATCCACTTTTTCGATATTACGGATCCTTCCAATATTGTCCAGGTGAATTCATTCACCGGCGGCGCCAACTCCATCTGGCGGGATATGAAAACCTATGGTAATTATGCGTATTCCGTGGCCGACCAGGGCAGCGAAGGGCTGATGATCTTCAACTTGTCCAACCTGCCGACCAGCGTTTCAAAGTCCGCGCAATTGACCACCTGGTTCACCAAATCCCATAATATATTCATTGATGAACCCAACGGGCGTTTGTATGTCGTCGGGATCAATCACCCCATGGGGTATGATATGATCGTGCTGAACATTGCCAACAATCCGGCCAGCCCTTCCCTGATCGCTTATGTCAACCTCCCGGGCGGGTACATCCACGATGTGTACGTGCGCGACAATATCGCCTACTGCTCCCACGGCTACAACGGCCTTTATATTTATGACCTGACCAATCCGTCGAGCCCGGTGACTGTGAAATCGATCACCAGTTACCCGGACCAGGGCTATAATCACAGCAGCTGGCTGACCGATGACGGGCATTATATGGTGTTTGCGGACGAGGTCCCTACGGGCCTGGGCCTCAAGATGGCGGACATCACTTCCGACCCTTCCGAAATTATTGTAACCGACGTATTCCGCTCCCAACTGCTGGCGCCTGCCCAAACGAACAGCGTGCCGCACAACCCGTTCATCATCGGCAACCTCGTCTACGTGTCCTATTACGAGGACGGGGTGCAAATTTTTGACATTTCCAATCCCAATGACGTCCAACGGGTAGGCTATTACGATACCTACACAGCCCACACCACTTACGGCAGTTACGACGGCGCATGGGGCGTATACCCGTTCCTTCCTTCCGGGCATATCATCGCATCCGACATCCTCAACGGCCTGTTTGTGGTGCAATACAACGGCTTGCTCCCGGTTGAATGGGGCGATTTCAAGGCCGTGGCCGAAGGATCCAAAATCCGGCTGGACTGGCAGGTATTCCAGGAAAAAAACAGTGAGGGTTTTGTTGTCGAGCGCAGTGCCGACGGCCGGGAATTTGATCCCATCGCAGCGGTCGGCAGCAAAGGCGACAGCGAAAAGGGCCACGCTTATGCAACCTACGACAACGATCCGCTGAACGGCTGGAATTATTACCGGCTCGCCCAGAAGGATTATGACGGTAAAATCACGTATTCCAAAATCGCAACCGCCTTCATGCGGGGCGGGAATGCCGCTGATTGGCAGGTATACCCGACCGTAGTGACATTTGGCACGCCGCTCAACGTAACCGGCTATACCGACGGGCGCCTGCGGATGGAATGGATCGACCTGCAAGGCCGGACCCTGAACCGGTGGGATTTCGATCCTGGCGCCCACCTGGAAACCATCTGGCCCGACCTGAATACAGCCGGCGTTTTCATGCTTCGGATCTGGGACGGCGACCGGATCGTTGCCACCCGGCGGGTTGCGGTAGGCGGGTAGGGAAACGGTCTGTCAAATTCTTCGCATCTTTGCGCAAAAAGAGCCTTGCCCAAGTACCTGATCATCCGTTTCAGTTCCATCGGCGATATTGTGCTGACCACGCCCGTTGCGCGGGCGCTCAAACAGCAACTGGGCGCCGAGGTCCATTACCTGACCAAGGCTTCATTTCAATCCGTACTCAAAGCCAATCCGTACGTCGACCGGATCCATACCATCCGAAAAGAGGTTAAGGAAGTGTTGCCCCAACTCCGCGCCGAGCGGTTCGACGGGATCATCGATCTGCACAATAACCTGCGCTCGCGACAGGTGCGCCTCAGCCTTTTTCCGGTACCGGCCCGCGGTTTCAACAAATTGAACCTGGAAAAATGGCTGATGGTCCGTTTCAAGATCAACCGGTTGCCCAAGGTTCATATCGTAGACCGGTACCTGAAGGCGGTTGCCCATCTCGGCGTGAAGAACGACGGCGAAGGACTGGACTATTTCATCCCGCAGGCCGATGAACTGGACACCGGGGTTTTTATCCGGTCCGCCGGACTGGAGCTCGCACCCAACCCGGATAAAACGCCGCCGATCCTATCTTATACCGCCTTTGTGATCGGCGCGGCCCATGCCACCAAGCGCCTCCCTGCCGATAAGATCATTGAATGCTGTCGCCGCATCAAAGGGCCCGTCCTGCTATTGGGCGGGCCGGAGGATGCTGAAACGGGAAAGTCAATTGCAGCGCAGGCCGGAGATCACGTCATCAATGCCTGCGGCCGCTGCAACCTCAACCAGTCGGCTTCCCTGGTGCGGCAGGCCCGGCTGGTGATCACCCATGATACGGGATTGATGCATATTGCGGCCGCTTTTCGCAAAGAGATCGTTTCCATCTGGGGCAATACGATCCCGGAATTTGGGATGTACCCCTATTATCCGGCAGGAATGGACCTGAACACCACCCTGGAGGTCAAGGGGTTGCCGTGCAGGCCTTGTTCGAAGATCGGCTTTGGTGAATGTCCGGAGGGGCATTTCCGGTGTATGCGGGGGATTGAGTGGGAGGATCTGTTTCTTCGTTGATTTTAGGATTTGTTGATTATTCCCTTCGGTCATGTACCGGGTGCTCGTTGATTTGAGAATTTTCCACCTACACGGTCCAAATTGATCCTGTCCGAATTCGTTTTCTGATGAGGCTTCCACTAGTGGCGCCACTAGATACCACTCAAGTTTCGCGCCACTACATAAAGGCCTTCTGATTGCCAAACCATTCTGGTTCGGCTTGTATTTTTACCACCATGAGTACCGCTTGGCAGGCTATAAGAATCATATGGACACATAAGAAGAGCTATTTCAATTGCGCAAAGGCGCAATTGAAATGAAAAACTCATGTGAACTGATGTGTCTATGTTGTAAAAAAAAGAACAATGGTTTTGAAAAAACGATTGTTCATTCAAAATTGCGGTGTTTCCAATTATGAAGAGTGCTCCCAATATGGCGGACCTGGCGGCCCGCGCCGGTGATTTACAGGCGTGGAAAACCCGTTGAATCTTAAATACTGGTTCTTTGTTACAAGCGCCGCCGCCATTTGGCTTCTTTAACCTTAAAATGTCGGCCCCTACAGCCGCTTTGTTATAAAGGCAGGATTCCTTACGCGAAAGCTACGGTACCACTGACCCCCTCCTCCGCTGAAGCTGCGGCCACCGGAGACTGACAACTGACAACTGACACCTGACAACTGCCAACTGACACCTGACAACTGACAACCGCCAACTGCCAACCGCCAACCGCCAACCGCCAACTGCCAACCGCCAACTGACAACTGACAACTGACAACTGACAACTGACAACCGACAACTGACAACTGACAACTGATCCCTGCAACCCCATCAGGCGGAATCCGTTAAATGTCGGATAGAAGAGAGAATTGATGGAGGCTGAATAGCGCGACCATCCCAATTATCGCTTAATTTGCAGACAATTTCTCAAAAAGGGCTATCTTTCGGCTTTGGCCGGAGTCCCAACCCAAAAACAATGGGCTTACGTCCATATAGATGAACTATTCAAAATCTGAAAATCTATGAAATGGCTAAAACCGCTACTCCTGTTTTCCGGTTTATTCACGCTTACCCTGTCCGGTTATGGGCAGGATATGCACAACACCCTTTTTAACTATGCCCCGCTTTCGCTCAACCCGTCTTTGACCGGTGCATTTGAAGGGACCGCGCGCATCGGCGGGATCTACCGGGCCCAGGATTTTGCCGTTGCAGGCGCCAAGGGTTACAGCACTCCCTCCTTTTATCTTGACGCCCCCATTATTCGCGGTTTTGGCAAAAGGGACTGGATCGGCGTAGGCATGGTTTTTTTCAGCGATAAAGCCGGCAGCCTTTCCCTGCAGACGAACGCCGGCTGGATGTCCGGCGCCTATCACCTTTCTCTGGATAAAAAGGGGAATACCTACCTCACTTTCGGGGTGCAGGGCGGGAAAGTCGGCCGACGGTTCAAATCCTTCGACGCCAACCCTGCCGACCAGTTTGACCTATCGGTCGGCGGTCAGGGTAACGTTACGACCGAAGACCAGGTGATTGCCGGTAACGGCGGCGGCACAGGTACGGGTGGCAATACCGATTTCGACCGGAACAAGAATTTCACCGATTTCACCGGCGGTCTGATGCTGCGCAGCAAGATCAACAACGAAGCCGCACTGGAACTCGGCCTGGCTGTCGGGCACGTGACCACGCCGCAATACGGTTTCTCCGGCGTGGGCGACGGCTCCAAGCGACCCAGGAAGATCACCTTCCACGGCCGCTACGACCAAAAACTCGACGACAAGTGGAGCATCGCGCCCACCTTGCTGTTCATGTCCACCTCCAAAGCCCAGGAAATCTCCCTTCAGGGATGGTTGGGCCGGCAGGTGAATCCGGATGTCAAGCTCAACTTCGGCCTGGGCTACCGCCTCAGCGACGCCGGCAAGGTGCTCTTCGGGATCGATTACAAGGATCTTCACGCGGCCATGGCCTATGACCTGACCTTGTCTTCCAAAAGCGATGTCAACAACTTCAACGGCGCGTTTGAGATTGCTGCCTACTACATCCTGAAGATCTACAAGAAACCCGACGTTAAACCGGCTATTTTCTGTCCGAGGTTCTGATTTGCAAACAACAACTGCATTTATTTGCGTTTAAACTGGTAAAAAAGTCTTATGAGAAATACTTGGCTCGTTCTGACTATTATGGCGATGGGGGCCGTCGTCGCATCAGCTCAACCCATCAGCAAGTCTTCCTATGAAACCATGGTTGCGACGGCCGAGCAGCTTGTTGCCAATCAGGATTATTATAACGCCCTCGATTGGTATGAAAAAGCATACGATGAACAGGAAGA
The DNA here is from genome assembly GCA_937873655.1 of uncultured Lewinella sp. Classification (GTDB taxonomy): domain Bacteria; phylum Bacteroidota; class Bacteroidia; order Chitinophagales; family Saprospiraceae; genus JACJYC01. The sequence goes on from CALMYQ010000059.1 coordinate 55,908, forward strand.
AGCCTCCATTATTCCGATTATTGCCAATCTGAACTATAAACTCCGCGACTATGTCAAGGCCGAACGCTGGCTCGACCGCCTGCTGCGCCGCGACAAGAACAAGGAGTATATCCAGGAGCGTTTCCTATACGGCCGCGTGCTGAAGATGAATGAGAAATACGACGACGCCATCGTCGCCCTCCAGGATTTCATTTCGCTGACATCGGATGCCCGCCTCAAGGAACTGGCGCAAAACGAGATCACCGGCGCCGAAATGGCCCAGGTGATGCCCAGCAATCCGCAGGGGGTCAAACTCGAAAACGCGGGCAGAAACGTCAATTCGCCCACTTCTGAATACTCGCCGGTACTCACGCCCGACGGCAGTACCATGTATTTCGCCGCACTGGCCGATACCAAGGAAGTGACCGTGATAGACGGCAAAAATGAAAATTATCACGCCCATATCTATTCCGCTGCCAAAAGCGATAAAGGCTGGGAAAAACCCGCCGAACTGGACGAGAGCATCAACCGGCCGGGGTTCCACTCCGTCAATGCCTGCCTTTCGCCCGACGGCCGCCGCATGTATTTCAACCGCATTGAAATGACCGGCAACATCCCGACCAGCAGCAAGATCTATATGAGCGAAGGCGGCAACGGTTCCTGGAACAGCGCCAATGAAGTACAAGGAGTCAACGGCGATTACCTGGCCCTCCACCCCGCAGTCGGCGAATTGTTCGGCAAGGAAGTGCTCTTCTTCGTTTCCGATATGCCGGGCGGTCACGGCGGCCTCGATATTTACTACGCCACCTACAAAGGCGACGGCGTGTACGCCGATCCGATCAACCTCGGCCCTAAAGTCAACAGCATCGGGGATGAATACTCGCCCTACTACCACGACGGTACCCTCTATTTCAGCTCCGACGGCCATCCCGGTATCGGCGGCTTCGATATCTTCTATACGGTCTGGGACGGCTCCACCTGGAGCGAACCCAAGAACATGGGCAAAAGCTACAACACCAGCGTTGACGATATCTATTTCCGCCTCGACCCGGAAGGCTATAAAGGCGTACTGACCTCCAACCGGGAAGGCGGCCGCTCGCTGAAGTCCAAAACCTGCTGCGACGATATCTATACCTTCGAGATCGCCAGGTTGTTCGCCGACCTCGTCGTAGGCGTGTTTGACGACAGCAAGAAACCCATCCTGGGCGCTACCGTCAGCCTCGTGGAAATGGTGAACAACTCGCCGGGTACCCCCGACGGGAAGACCATGGATAAGGGCAACCGCTTCGACTTCGGCCTTGAACTCGAAAAGCCCTACAAGGTGGTGGCTACCAAAGAAGGATATTATCCCGATTCTACGACGTTTAATACCGTAGGACTTACGGCTTCCAAAACTTTTGAACACCGCTTCTTCCTGAAGCCGAAACCCGTGCCGCCGCCGGAACCTGAATACGATACGATCTCCGTCGATCAGCCGATCGTGCTGGAAAACATCCTGTACGACTTCGACAAGGATGTGATCAAACCGGAAGCCGAGCCGGACCTGGAAGTGGTTCGCGGCCTGATGGAACAATATCCGGATATGCGGATCGAACTCAGCTCGCACACCGACTACCGGGGTGACGACGCTTACAACCAACGCCTTTCTCAGGCGCGCGCCGAATCCGCCCGCCGCTGGCTGGTGCGCAACGGCATTGCCCGCGACCGGATCGAGGCCAAAGGCTACGGCGAAACGGTCCCGCAAACCGTCAACGAACGCATTGCCAGCCTCAACCCCTTCCTCAAGGTCGGGGATGTGCTGACCCAGAAGTTCATCGACGCACTGCCTACCGAAGAAGAGCGCGAAGCGGCGCATTACGTCAACCGCCGCACCGAATTCAAGATCATCGCCGGCCCGACGACCATTACGATCAAGCGGACCAGCTTGCGCAAAAAACCGGAAACCAAAACCCAGAAAAGCCGCAACAGCCTGCCAGGTACGTCGGCCCGTCAGGATACGGTATCCGTGAGCAAGATGTCTTCTCTGTATGGCGTCAAAGACCTGAAAGGCGTGCCCGTGATGCAGTTTGAAAAGCGGGTGATTGACCTGGGTAAGGTGAAGCGCGGCGAGAAGCGCGAATTCGACTTCGAATTCACCAACCGCGGGGATACGCCGCTGGTCATCGCCATCGTTACGGCTTGTGAGTGTACCACAACGGAGTACTCCAAAGATGCCGTAGCGCCCGGCGCCAAAGGCAAGATCCACATCACCTTCGACAGCACCGAAAAGGAAGAATCCGAAACGATCGACGTGGACATCATGCTTGACAACGAAACACCGGGAACCGGAGCGCCTATCCGGGAACTGGTGCAGTATAAGTTTGATTTGATAGAAAAATAGGTTTTCTCCCGCAGATTGCGCAAAGGAGCTAATGCTGCGCAATCTGCGGGAACCTTGTTGAAAAATTGAATCGATTATTGGAATGATCCGGTTGTTTCGATTAGGCTGACCAACCGACGGACGCCCCAATCGAAAAATCGAATCAATCCACCCTTTTCAACACCTCATCGATCAATCCATACGCTTTTGCCTCCTCGGCCACCATCCAGTTATCCCGGTCGCTGTCCACCGAAATCTGCTCAAAATCCTGCCCGGTATTCTCACTCAGTATGCGGTACAACGCACCCTGAAGATCCTTGAACAGTTTGTACGTGATCTCCATGTCCGACAATTGCCCTTGTGTGGCGCCCGTGGTCTGGTGGATCATCACCCGGCTATGCGGAAGGGCCGACCGTTTGCCTTTGGTACCTGAAGACAGCAGCACCGCGCCCATACTGGCCGCCATACTGGTGCAAATGGTAGCGATGTCCGGCGAAACGAACTGCATGGTGTCGTAAATGCCCAGCCCCGCGATGACCGACCCGCCCGGCGAGTTGATGTACATCTGGATGTCGCGCTTAGGGTCGACACTTTGAAGGAACAGCAATTGTGCCTGGATCACGTTGGCGACATAATCGTCGACACCAACCCCCAGAAAAATGATCCGGTCCATCATCAGGCGGCTGAATACGTCCAGTTGAGCGACATTCAACGGCCGTTCTTCGATCACGACCGGTGATATGGAGCTCCTGAGTCCTCGGGTCGATAATTCGGCGTAGCGCTCGAGGTGCATGCGGCTCATGCCGTGATGGCCTGCGGCGTAGGCTATGAATTCGTTTTTGGTTTGCATGGATATTGTTGTTTATGATGGTTTGTTGTTGTTTATGATGGTTTGTTGTTGTTTGTTGTTGCTCCGCCCGCCATAGCCTCGGCGTAGGCGGGGTTTGTGTTTGCGCTCCCCGCCAACTTCGCCATGGGCTTCGTCGCCCAGTGGCTGTAGCCTGTAGGGCGGAGGCGGATTTGGTTCCGGGTCCGTTCAATAAAGTGTTTTCTTGCGAAGGTGCAAGGATGTAAAATTTTGATTTTCAACACCTTATTTGTTATTAAAATACTGCCGGCACAAAATCCTGAAGGGGGCCTCAGTTCCTGGACGGCAAAAGAATTCCATCCTCCGGAAGAGCTGACATCCGGCAGTCATCAATGAAATTGAATTGGTTTTGAAATTTTTAATAGAGCCTTGGCAGAACGCGAAAGGGCTCCTCCTTTATCAGTTCCTCAGTTCCTCAGTTCCTCACTCTCCGCCCGCTATAGCCTCGGCGGAAGCGGGTCCACAATTCCTCCCCCGACCGCCGGAGCCCATCAGGAGCGAAGGAGGTGATTCCTCAATTTCTCCCCACCCCCACCCCCAACCACTGCACGATCCGCCGTACCAGTCCCAACGGCTTAATCTCCGCCTCCAACACCCATCGCTCAACGGCAGCAAAGGGAACGGGTACCGGCATGCGCCGCAGGTTGGCAAAAGCCCGTTCGGTATCGATTGGTTTCGGCATACCGGTCAGAATAAGATGGAGGTGTAAATGGCCAGGCGTTTGGACAGCGGCATGGGCCGGCCGTCTTCGGCGAGCATTTCCCGCAGGGTTTGGCGGGCGCGGCTGAGCCGGGTTTTGACGGCGCCTTCGGTCGTTTGCTGTATCTCTGCGATCTCCCGGACGCTGAAACCGCTGACCTCGAACAGGATCAGGGTCTCGTGCAGGGCTTCCGGCAATTGCCCCAGAGCCTTCAGGAGGTACTGAACGTCCAGCAGCGCTGCGGGGTCGGGGAGGCGGTCCTCCAGTTCGGCGGCCAGCTTTTCGTCCCAGTTGCCGGTGAATTTCGCCCGGCGTCGCTGATTCCGAACAATATTGTTGACGGTACCGATCAGGTAGCCGAGCAGTTTGGTTTTATCCCTGAGCCGTTCGAAGCCCTGCAAGGCCGCCAGAACGGCCTCCTGCATGAGGTCTTCAGCTGTCATCAGTCCGAAGGCCTGGCCGGCGCAAAATCGGGCAAACCGCTCGTGGAGGGGCTCGTAATGGGCCAGGAAGGCTTCTTTGGTCGCTGCGTTCATGTCGTATTCTCGCGATGGTTCAATAATATAGTAACGCGTGGGCGGCAAAAGTTACAAAGGATGGGGAAATTTTCCCGATAAATCGGATCTTTACGATTGGGCCCGCGCCGCTCTTGAGTGTCTGTGACCTGTTGCAGGCAGATTGCAGACCGTTTTAATTACCGTGTCAAGTAAAAATTTCAGGATCTTGAACGCTTCCTTCAGACCCTTAGCCCGACAAAATGCCCTGGCAGGCTTTGCCTTCGCCTGTTTAGTCGCCGTCGGATGCCAGTCGCCGGCAACGGATGTTTCCAATACCGCCGTGTCCCCTGCGAATATTGAGAAAGGGAAAATACTCGCCGGTCGGCATTGTCAATCCTGCCATCAACTTCCCGATCCTTCCTTGCTGGATGCCGAAACCTGGGAAACCGGTGCGCTGCCGGCCATGGGGCCGTTATTGGGTATTTTCAGCAACAAGAATCAACCTTATTCCTATCGGGGAGACCCTCAGATGAAGGGGCCCGGTTATCTGGCGGGCAATCCGCAGGTGACCCCCGGGGAATGGCAGCTCATCGTGGACTACTATTCCGCAACTGCGCCGGGGCAATTACCCCCGCAGGATCGCCGGGAAAGCATACCGTCGGACTTGTCCCTGTTTAAGGTTCGAAAACCCGACCTGCGCTACAGAAATACCCATTCCTCTTTTGTGAAAATCAGGAAGAGAGGTGAAGCCCCGGTCGTGGTGAGCGATGCCCGGACCCTGAAAACCTATTTCCTGAACCGGGCACTGGAGCCTGTCGACTCGCTGACAACGGACGGCCCGCTGGTCAATATTGCCTTCAGCAGCGAGCGAAAAGCGATCGTCTGCAATGTAGGCATGATTGACCCCAACGACGGCGCCCAGGGCAGCGCACTGCAGATTAACGATAATGCCGGCGCCTGGAAGGCGGATGACGCCAATTTGCTGACCGGCCTCCATCGGCCCGTTCAGGTTTCGCCGGCCGATTTGAACAACGACGGCCTGACGGATTACCTGGTTTGTGAATTCGGCTATATGCAGGGCGGTCTGTCCTGGATGGAAAACCTGGGAAAGGATCAATACCGGAAACACAGCCTATCCCTGTTGCCGGGCGCGTTGAAGGCCTATACTCTGGATGATGACCAGGATGGGAATACCGACATCATTGCCCTGTTTGCGCAGGGCGAAGAGGGCATATACCTGTACGCTAATAAGGGCAGCGGCGAATTTGAATCGAAAGAATTGCTCAGATTTCCCCCGATGAACGGTTCATCCTATTTTGAATTGGCCGACTTTAACGGCGACGGCCTGCAGGATATCCTGTATACAGCCGGCGACAATGCCGACTATTCCACGGTACTCAAGCCTTACCACGGGGTTTACATCTACCTGAACCGGGGCGAAAACCGCTTTGAACAAGCTTTCTTTTACCCCATTCACGGTTGTTACAAGGCCATGGCCCGGGATTTTGACAACGACGGCGACCTGGATCTGGCGGCAATTGCCTACTATGCGGATTTTGCATCCCAGCCGGAAGAAGGTTTTGTTTACCTGGAAAACCGCGGAGATCTGCATTTCAACCCCCACTCGTCGACCGAGTTGGAGATCGGCAGGTGGATAACCATGGATGTCGGGGACATTAATATGGACGGACGGCCCGATATCATTCTGGGCAATTTCGTTCAGCCTTCAAAATTTGCCAATCCGGCTGTGAATTGGGCGGATGCCCCGCCGGTGTTGATTTTGGAAAATGTAGGCGAATAATGTTCGCGGATCCCGTCCGGACGTAATGATGAAGGCGATCCTTCGGCCGGCACAGATGTTGCTGGCCCGGAGCGGTCACATACCGGCCCTACAGGCCGGAAATCCAATACTCAAACCGATTGCTACCGATATTAGCCCTTTAACCTTTAACCTTGAAATGGCGGACCTGACGGCCGCACCGCATTACTGCGAACTGCGAACTGCGAACTGCCCACTGTCAATTGCCCACTGTCAACTGCCCACTGTCAAATTACCCAGGTAAGCCCGGATCACCGGCAACAACCGCCCTACGCCTTCCTTCAGCGGTCGCACCACAGGGATGCCCAGTTCGGCTTCCAGGTTTTGCTGGTAGGCTGCAATGGCCGCTTCTTCCGTATGTTCCTCGTTGAGGGTGATGCCCAGCGTTTTGGCGCCGTACATTTCGATCAGGCGGATCTCGTCGGCGACCTTGGGCAGGTGGCAGTGGAATTCTTCCGTTCCTTCGTAGTATTCCCGGCCCGGCGGGTGCTGAAGGATCACGCCTTTGGCCTGGCCCGACACCAGGAATTCGCTGCCGCAGGGGCCCGTCGGGTTGCGCAATGCCGATTGCCCTTCCAGGAGGATCAGCTCCGGGTTGGCGCCGCGGTCGCATTCCACAATGGCACGCTCCACTTCACCGCTGACAAAGTCGTTGACCACCGAATCGAAGATTAGTCCGTAGGGATAACCCTGCATCCAGCCGGTCTGGCCCGTGTAGATCATTTCGGCTTTGATGCCGTTGTCGCGGCACATTTCCATAATGAACCGGCAGGTGGTGCGCTTGCCGACGGCGCAATCGGTACCGAGCACGGCAATCCGGGGCGCTTTGACGGAAAAGATCTCCCCGCTCCAGAATTTGAGTTCGCTTCGGGGTTTCGGCTTGCGGATATCGATCAACTCGACGCCTTCGATCTTCGCCAATTCAATGAATTCGGGGTCTTCGCTGAGAAAGGTATGCAGTCCGTTGACCAGGGAACAGCGGTTGGCCATCGCGTTCTTGAGGGCTTGCCGGAAATCTGCGGGGAGCATGCCGCCCGCCAGCGCTACGCCGACAATGCAAAATTGAGGCTGAGGCATGCCCGATGCAAAATATTCGGGTACGCTGGAAAAAATCGGAATTCCCCGTTTTTTACCGTCGAGCACTTCACCTGCATCCTGGCCGGCAAAGTGATAGTCGATCACGGCGAGGATCTCAAACCGGTCGGTGCCGCGCAGGAGGCCGTGGCAGGTTTTGGCGTTGGGCGTGTCCAGCAGTCCGTTGGTCAGGACAATGGCGGTGGATTTTTGCATAGGAACGTTGAGCTGTTTAAAACGTTCCAAAAGTAGTAAAACTACCGCAAAATCGTGAGGCTCCCGGTCTCCAGTTTTTCATTTCCGTCACACCTGAATCGCACCCGGTACAGGAAGACGCCCGGGTTGAGCATCTGCCCGTGGGCGGAGCCGTCCCAGCGTTCGAACGGGCTTTCGGTATAGAAGACCCGCCCGCCCCAGCGATCAAATATTTCAAAGGAGATGAGCTCGTCGACAGCAAAGGGGTTGCTGATGCCGTACGTATCGTTGAGCCCGTCGGCGTTCGGGGTGAAGGCCTTGGGCAGGTAGAGCTTGTTGCAATCGAGGTCGTCGGGGTCGATGACGGTGATCCGGATGGAGTCTTCCGCCACGCAGGTGGAGACGTCGTCGCTGATGCGCACTTTATACGTGAACTCACCGGCGCCGAGCGGGGAGATGGACGGTTCGGCTTCGTTGGGCGACATCACGCCGGAAGCGGGCAGCCAATTAAAGCCTACCCCGCAGCTCACGCTGAGGTTGATGTCCACCTGGGTGCCGAGGAAAATGACCGTATCGCGGTTCAGGATCTTGTCAGGAGACAAGTAAAGGCCGGCGACCTCTTCTTCTTTCAGGGCGCGGGAATAGATCCGAAGCTCGTCGATCAGGCCTTTGAAAGGCGGCTCGTTGCCCATGGCGCAGTTGGAAAAGCCGATCATGAGCTCGCCGTCGTTGCTGATGTCGATCCGGCCGGCCGTACCCAGGTCTTTGGCGAATTTACCGTTGATGTACAGTTTCACCCGGGTTGCTTCCCGTACCACCGTCACCATTTGCCAGCAGGAGGTATTGAACAGTCGTTCGATGAGGCGGATATTGCGGCCGGGGTTCTCGTACATCACCGTTTCCAGGGTCAGGGTTTGGGGCGAGTACCGGACATAGAACTCGTGCTCGCCCAGACAATCAGGGCTGCGCTTGGAGATCAGGTACGGTGTACCGCCGCTTCCGACGGGTTTGTAATAAAAGCTGACGGAGAAGTCTTCCGTATCGAATTCCCGGTTGACGTTATCGGTTCCCGGGATGATGATCCGGTCGTCGCCGCCGTCCAGAAAAACGGCCTGCCCGACCAGTCCGCAGCGAAATTCCGGGCCGCCGTGGACCAACGCGGAGTTGGCCGTATTGCCGGTAGCGTCCTGGAAATTGCCGTCGAAGTTATAATAAGCGGCCAGACCTACGGTCGTCTGGCTGAATGCAGCCGTGGCGGAGAGCAAAAACAGAAGTGAAAAGCAATGCTTCATGGGAAAAAATGGCTTCGTTCTGAAATCAGGGCGGGCCGGAATTGACCGCTGCCAATGGATAAACGCGTTGAGGGGGAAGATATTTTAGTGGTCAGTGGTCAGTTGTCAGTGGTCAGGCGGTTTCCAGGGTACTGACAACTGACCACTGACCACTGACCACTGGTTGTGTTTCAACCAAACAACCCGCCAAAACCCGGAGGCAGCATATCCTGGATCAGTTTCTGGGACTCCTCCGATTCTTTGGCCGCGGCCAGCTCGAGGGCCCGGTTGACGGCCACCAGGATGAGGTCCTCCAATTCTTCGGGGTCTTCCGGGTGAATGGCTTCCGGATTGATCGTGATATTGAGCAATTGGCGGGCAGCGGTGGCGGTAACCTTCACAGCGCCGTCGCCGGATTCGGCTTCAACGGTGATGGCGGCCAGTTTTTCCTTGATCGCCTTTTGTTGTTCTTCCATTTGGCCAAAAAGATCGCCGAACATGGGATGCGTATTTTATTGAATGATCGAATTTAAGGAATCAGGGTCGGCGCCCTGAACGAACGGCAAAATTAGGTGAATTTTACGAGTCGCAGTCCATAAATATATTTTCAATGGGCAGGAGGTTGTACAATTCGAGGACCTCATCGGCGCTCAGCGCCCGATCGTAGACCCGGAGTTCGTCCAGAACGCCTTTGAACCGGCTGGCGCGGCCTTCGCGCACGCACGGGCTGTTGCCGAAGGAGAAAAATGCTTCATTGGTGAGGTCGACTCCGCTGCAGCGGTATCCCTCGTTTTGCAGTTGGCCGTTGATATAGGTCATCGCCTTGAAGCCTTCGCGCACCAGGACATAGTGCACCCATCCGCCTTTATCCTGGAGATCGGGAGACAGTTCGGGGTAGTATTTTTCAGGGGTTTCGTGGACGAGCGTTTCCACCCGGTCATCCCTGGAATTGAACAGGATGTCCAGCATATTGTACTCGTCGCAGTCTTCCCGTTTGGAGATCATGCTTTGCGGGAACAGAGAATAGCCTTCGGGTTTGAAATAGAAACTGATGGTGAAATTGGATTCTGTGAAGTACTGATTGACAGGCCCGGGAAACCGGAGATATGCTTCTCGTCCGTCGAAGAGCAGGCCCTTGCGTTCTACCCCGCACCAGCAGCCCACATTGCCGATCATTTCACCATGGCTGCCCAGTCCGCTCTCGTCCCTGGCGTCGCAGTAGTTGAAGGTGTAATGGGCGACCAGGCCTTCGTCCAGGTTGTCATATGGAGCGGGGGCGCCGGAAATGAACAGCGACCAGGCGGCAAACATCAAAACGGCTGTGGAAAAAAAACGCATAGACTCATTTTTGGGGTAAAATACAAAAAAAATGCCTGAGGGATGCATTCAAGGTCTTCATTTTCAGCCGGATTGCCGTCGTTTAGCGCTGTACTTCCTGCAAATCCTGATAAGTCAGCCTGTAATTTTCAGAAAACTCTTCCAGGGTCGGCTTGAAGAACCAGAACCCCAGTATGCCTGCGGCAAAACACAGGATCCAGAACAAATTGTTATCCAATAAGGTGAGCACCACCATGAACAGGTTGCACCCTTCAATAAGGGCAGACCGCATGATGACGGATTTGCGGAAATGCGACACTTTTTCCGGAAAAGGGGCGTTTTCAGGCGCATTTTTCATGTTCATCTGGTTAACGGTCCGGGCGCCCATCAATCCCGCCAGCACCACGACCGGGCCGATAAACCCGGGAAAGCTCCCGGACGGCCAGTTCAACGCGGCATCCGTGTTGGATTTGGTCATGAAAACCACCACCAGGGCAAAGATGATCTGTCCGGCCAGCAAGGCCCAGTAGAGGAGGATGGTTTGTTTAAATTCGTTCTTCATTAAAATTGATTCGATTGATCCAATTGATCCGATTGATCCGATTGATTCGATTGATTCGATTGATTCGAATGATTCGATTGATTCGATTGATTCGAATGATTCGATTGATTCGATTGATCCGATTGATTCGAATGATTCGATTGATTCGATTGATCCGATTGATTCGATTAACCTTGCCTTCGGTTCCTCCCCCGACCGCCGGAGCTCATCAGGAGCGAAGGAGGTGATTCCTCAGTTCCTCAGTTCCTCAGTTCCTCCATAAAGGATTGATTCGATTGATCCGATTGATTCGATTGATTCGATTAACCTTGCCTTCGGTTCCTCCCCCGACCGCCGGAGCTCATCAGGAGCGAAGGGGGTGATTCCTCAGTTCCTCGATTCCTCAGTTCCTCAATAAAGGATTGATCCGATTGGGGCGCCCGTCATTTGGTCAGCCTAATTGACCCCGTGCATCATCCGTTTCAGCGGTTTGTTGAGCAGGATCAGCAGGATGCCTGCGCTGAAGGTGATGCCGACAAAAATGGTGAAAAAGCCCGACATGGAGCTGTTTTGAGAAACCTGGTCCATATAACTGCCGACGATCCCGGATAAGGTATTGGCGACAAAGTTGGCCAGGTGCCATACCCCGAACATAAGGGCCATCAGCCGCTTCGGCGACAGCTTGTTGACAAAAGCCAGGCCGACCGGCGACAGGCAGAGCTCGCCCATGGTTTGCAACAAATAGAACAGAACGATCCAGAGCATGCTGACCGAAGCCGCCGTCGCCCCTTTGGGGATGCCTGATGAGGCGATCACCAGCCCGACAAAGCCCAACCCCAGGAGCAACAACCCGGCGCCGAATTTGACAGGCCCCGAAGGATTCTTGTTGAGTTTGCTCATCCATACCCATAAAGCGGAAAACAAAGGCCCCAGCGTAATGATAAAGAAGCCGTTCAGGCTGCCGAACCAGGAAGCCGGCACTTCGGCTGAGGTGTTTTCAAAGTTCTCCAAATTGATCCTGATCACGATCAGCCAGATCAGCGCAAAGCTCAGTGCCGTAAACAAAATGGTCAGCGGGTATTTTCGCCCTATCTTGATCCCGAGCTGTGTGATGGCCCAGGTCAGAATGACCATCGGGATGAAGGTCAGCGCCAGGCTGACGTAGCGGAATGCATTGACGGAGGCAGGAGTAGCCAGCACCCGCTGGGTATAATCCCGGGCGAAAATGGTGAGGCTGCCGCCGGCCTGTTCGAAAGACAGCCAGAAGAAGATGACGAAAAAGGCGAAAATGGCGATGACCCCCAGCCGGTCGCGCTCAACCGGCGGGTATTTCCTGAGGCGTTGAATGACAAAATAGGTCATCAGGACGATAAACGGCAGCATCATGACCGCCCTGAGCCATACCATGGACGGATCAAGGCCGACAGCCAGGCAGATCCGGTCGAAATTCATAGAGGCGATGACCGTTACGACCGCCAGCGCAAGGGAGCCGATGAAAAAGCCGGAATCATTGTTTGTCCAGTCGACCTGCTTTTCCCCAAATTTTTCAGCGGGCGTCATATCCTTTTTCTCCGCCGTCGGTTTGGCGCCGATATCCCCGAAGATTTTCTGACCGAAATAGAATTGCAACAGGCCGAAGAACATGAAAATGCCCGCCGCGCCGAATCCGTAACTCCAGCCCTTCGTCTCGCCCAGCCAGCCGCAAATCAGCATACCGAAAAAAGCGCCGGCATTGACCGCCATATAGAAAACGGTGTAAGCGCCGTCTTTCAGCGGGCTGCCGTCCGGGTACATCTGCCCGACGATGGGTACGATATTGGGTTTGAAAAAGCCGTTGCCTGCAATCAGCAACAGGATGCCCAGATAAAAGAAGAAGTGCGATTCCATAGCCAGGGAAGCATGCCCCAGCGTCATGACCAAAGCGCCGATCACGACCCCGTTTCGCGAGCCGATAAAATTATCCGCGATCCATCCGCCGATCAGGGGCGTAAGGTAGACCAACCCGGTGTACCAGCCGTACAGCACAAGCGCGTCGGCGCTGTCCCAGCCGAAGCCGCCCTTCATGACCTCGCTGGTCAGAAACAGCACCAGGATAGCCCGCATGCCGTAATAACTGAACCGCTCCCACATCTCCGTAAAAAAGAGCACAAATAACCCGACCGGGTGTTGGAAGATCGTTTTTTGGTTGGTGTCGGAACCGCCGAATGTTTGCGTCATGTCTTTTAGTCGTGTAGCGACGGAAGATTTTCCGTCGCAAATTAAAACGGAAAACCTTCCGTCGCATAAGCAATTAACAGGCTCTCACCCTCTCACTCTCTCACTCTCTCACTCTCTATTTCACCTCCCCCATCAACCGCTTCATCCACGGGATCAGGACGAACATGATCACGGAAGCCGCCAGGCTGGTGCAGAATACGGCAAAGAATATGTTTTTCAGCGGGAAGGATTCGAACATGCCGCCGACCCGGCCGCCGATATAATTGCCCAGTGCTGCGCCCATGAACCAGATGCCCATCATCTGGCCGACAATCCGTTCCGGTGCCAGCTTGGTCATAGCGCTCAGACCGACGGGCGACAGGCAAAGCTCACCGACCGTATGGATGAAATACACGGCCAGTAGCCATTGGACGCCGACTTTTTCCACACCGCTGTTCAGCATCTGGGCGGCGGGTACCAGCAGCAGGAAGCCGAGGCCTACAAACAGCAGCCCCAGCGTGAACTTCATCGGGGTTGACGGTTCCTTCCCGGCATTGTTCAATTTCAGCCATAACCAGGCAAACACCGGCGACAGGGCAATGATCCAGATGGAGTTGACGGATTGCCACCAGGTTGACGGAAATTCGGCGCCGAACACCTTGTTATTGGTGTACCGGTCGGCAAACAGGTTCAGCGTTGAACCGGCCTGTTCAAAAGCCGACCAAAACAAAGCGGCCGCCAGGAAGAAGATGATAATGGCCGCGATCCGGTTTTTTTCCGGCGCGGTGAAGCCGCCCGTAGTGAACAGAAAACCGAAGTAAACGAATGGGACAAGGATCAGCAGAACACCCACGATGTTGGACACGCTGTTGATGGTCAGCGGATATATGTTGAGCCTATCCAGCAGGACCAGCACCGCAGCCCCGGCAACGAGCCCGATGAGGCCGTTTCGCAGCGAAGTCTTTTGTTTGGTATTTTCTTCCGGCGAATCATTGGACGGTTTCAATAATCCGGCGTCGCCCAGGTGTTTTGCGCCCAGCCTGTACTGGATCAAACCCAGGACCATGCCGATGGCTACCACCAGGAAGCCCGCATGCCAGTTGACCCGCTGGCCGAACCAGCCGGCGATCAGCGGCGCCAGGAAGGCGCCCAGGTTGATGCCCATGTAGAATATGGAGAAAGCGGAATCCCGCCGCTTGTCGTCCTTCGAGTACAAGGACCCCACCATGGTACTGACGTTGGGTTTCAGCAGGCCCGTACCGATGGAATTGAGCGCAAGGCCGATATAGAACGGCGTTCTGCCGCCCGGTATGGCAAGGCATAAATTCCCCAGGGCTATGATCAGGCCGCCGTAAAAAACAGCGTTGCGCGCGCCCAGGAATTTATCGGCGATCCATCCGCCGGGCAGGTTGGTCATATAGACTACTGCGGTATACAACCCGTAAAGGGCGCCTGCTTCTAACACCGAAAGCCCGAGGCCCGGATTTTGATCCGTAACGGCAGCTGTCATATAAAGGATCAGCATGGCCCGTCCGCCGTAATAACTGAATCGTTCCCACATCTCGGTGAAAAACAGGGTTGCAAGCCCGCGCGGGTGTCCTAGGAAGTCTTTACTCATGGTCGTTCAAATGTTGGTTAGATTGTCTTTTTTGGACAATGAAAGAATAAAATTTTTATGGATGGGCTAAAGATAAACGATTTGCAGTTATACGGCGGTAATTTTCCAATCCTTATTTTGACAGGCTGTCGCCGCAAAAGCACATTTAAGTATTCTTTAACGGATCGGTATGTCCTTGGACTGTAATGTGTTAAGATGGGTTTTCATTGAACCGGATCAAGTTGTCAGTGGTCAGTGGTCAGTTGTCAGTTGTCAGTTTGAAAAAGGGCGTCGTTCCGCCCCTTCGACGGGCGCCCAACCATCAAACTGTTAAACATCCGTCCCCTGTCTGAAGTAGCCTCGGCGGAGTCGGGCCCCATCCACCGTCCACCGTTTTCTGTCCACCTTCTTCCGGGTAATCTTCCTATCTTGCTCCCAAAAAACATGCTCTACGATCAGATACAGGAAGCCGTCCGCTTCATCCGGTCCAGATCCGGGTTTCAGCCCCGCTTCGGGATCATACTCGGGACCGGACTCAGCGGCCTGGCCGACGAAATCGACATCGAAACAGAGATCGCTTATGGTGAGATACCGCATTTCCCGGAATCCACAGCGCCCGGGCACCGCAGCAGGCTGATCCTGGGACATCTCGAAGGCATACCCGTTGTTGCAATGGCCGGGCGGTTTCACTATTACGAAGGCTACTCCATGCAGCAGGTCACCTTCCCGGTGCGGGTCCTGAAATTCCTGGGCATCGAACGGCTGGTCATTTCCAATGCGTCCGGCGGGCTGGTGGAAGATATGGAGACCGGAGAGATCGTCTTCGTCCGCGACCACATCAACCTGCAACCGGAAAATCCGTTGCGGGGCCACAACGACGAACGCCTTGGTCCCCGGTTTCCGGATATGCTGGGCACCTACGACCGCGCTCTCAACGCCATAGCCCTCGGGATCGCGGCCGACCGGGGCATTCGCGCCCGCGAAGGGGTTTACCTCGGCCTGCAAGGACCCAATCTGGAAACCCCGGCCGAATCCCTGTACCTGCGCACTATCGGCGCCGACGTGGTCGGGATGTCCACAGTGCCCGAAGTATTGGTGGCGCGCCACATGGATTTGCCGGTTTTTGTCCTTTCGGTGGTGGCCAATAAGAGCCTCCCCGTCTCTGCAATTGTCCCGACGACTGCCGAGGATGTGATCAACGCGGTACGGGCGGTCGAGCCGGATATGAGGGCAATTGTCGTGGAAGTGCTGCGCCGGTTGTAAAAGCCGTAATATCTGCCGTTTATGCAGGAAACGCGAGGATATGCGGCATAAAACGCGAGGAATGCGGGATTGCCGGAAATAGATTGCTGAATTCCAAAACAGTAGGTCCTGCAAATATTTGTCAAAACGTAAAATTGGATTACTTTTGCGCTCCGAAACAGAAATTTCCGCACGATTCAACCCTGCTTGCGGGACAACGTGCGGACAACATCAGTCATAACTTAAAGCAAATTAACCATTATGGCGAGTACAATTACGTTAGCCATCCCCTTATTTGGGGTTTTAGCCCTGTTATTTACCTTTTTCCGTTCTTCCTGGGTCACCAAGCAGGACCAGGGCACCGAGCGGATGGCAGGGATTGCCAAGAATATATCGGAAGGGGCCATGGCTTTCCTCAAAGCTGAATACCGCGTACTGGCGGTTTTTGTCATAGCCGTTGCCATTCTGCTGGGCATCAGCGGGAATACCGAAGGCTCTTCTCCTTTGATCGCCTTGTCCTTTATCGTCGGCGCCGTTTGTTCGGCTCTCGCCGGCTTTATCGGCATGCGCGTTGCGACGAAAGCCAACGTGCGCACCACCAACGCCGCACGCACCAGCCTGGGTAAAGCCCTTGAGGTTGCTTTCGCCGGCGGCTCCGTCATGGGCCTCGGCGTGGTAGGCCTCGGCGTACTGGGCCTCGGCACGCTGTTTTTGATCTACAACGGCATGGGCTGGGACACCGGCAAAGTGATCACCGTGATCACGGGCTTCTCCTTCGGCGCTTCATCTATCGCCCTCTTTGCCCGCGTAGGCGGCGGTATCTACACCAAAGCTGCCGACGTCGGCGCCGACCTTGTAGGTAAAGTCGAAGCCGGCATTCCTGAAGACCACCCGCTCAACCCCGCTACCATTGCGGACAACGTCGGCGATAACGTCGGCGACGTAGCCGGTATGGGCGCCGACCTTTTCGAATCGTACGTCGGTTCCATCATCGGTACCATGGTATTGGGCGCAGCTTTCATCGGCGTGACCGGATTCGAGGCTACCAACGATTTCGGGGGTTTGAACGCTGTACTGCTCCCGCTGGTGCTGGCTGCTGTCGGCATCGTTACCTCCATCGGCGGTACCTTCTTCGTTAAGGTCAAAGAAGGCGGCAATCCGCAAAAAGCCCTTAACGTAGGCGAATTCGGTTCGTCCGTCGTCATGATCATTGCCTCCTATTTCATTATCACCTGGATGCTGCCGGGCGTCTGGACCTACGAAGACCAACTCTACCGCGACGCCGCCAACAACCCGATCGTCCGCGAAATGTCAGCCAACGGCATTTTCTTCGCCACCATCATCGGTCTGGTTGCCGGCCTGCTCATCGGTATGGTCACGGAATATTTTACGGGCACGGGCACCTACCCGGTTCGCACCATCGTCAAGCAATCCGGTACAGGTGTTGCTACCAACATCATCGCCGGCCTCGGCATGGGTATGATCTCTACTGCGATTCCGATCATTATCATCGCAGCTTCCATCATCGGCGCGTTCTACTTCGGCGGCCTTTACGGCATCGCCATCGCCGCTGTGGGCATGCTTTCCAATACCGGCATCCAGCTGGCTGTCGACGCTTACGGTCCGATCTCCGACAACGCCGGCGGTATCGCTGAAATGGGCGAATTGCCCAAAGAGGTCCGCAACCGCACCGACAAGCTGGACGCGGTAGGCAACACCACTGCCGCCATCGGCAAAGGGTTCGCCATCGGTTCTGCCGCTTTGACGGCGCTGGCCCTGTTCGGCGCTTTCATGACCACCGCGCACATCACCTCGATCGACGTTTCCAAACCCACGGTAATGGCCGGCCTGTTCGTAGGCGCCATGCTGCCGCTCCTGTTCTCGGCCCTGGCCATGCAGGCTGTCGGTCGTGCAGCCATGTCGATGATCAAGGAGGTTCGCCGCCAGTTTGCCGATATTCCGGCCCTGAAAGCCGCGCTTGAAGTCATGCGCAAGAACGATGGCAAAGAAATGGATACCTGGAGCGATGCCGATAGAAAGACCTTCGAGGCAGCTGACGGCAAAGCCGAATACGGCAAATGCGTGGAGATCTCCACCAAGGCGGCTATCCGCGAAATGGTGGTTCCGGGCCTGCTGGCCGTTACCGCTCCGGTACTGGTCGGTTTCCTCGGCGGCGCTGAAATGCTGGGCGGCCTGCTTGCGGGCGTAACCGTTTCCGGCGTTCTGATGGCCATCTTCCAGTCCAACGCCGGCGGCGCCTGGGACAACGCCAAGAAAATGTTCGAAGAAGGCGTCGAGATCGACGGCAAAAAATACTACAAGGGTTCTGATCCGCACAAAGCGGCCGTTGTCGGCGATACGGTCGGCGATCCATTCAAGGATACTTCCGGCCCCTCGCTGAACATTCTGTTGAAACTGATGTCGGTTGTCGCCCTGGTGATTGCACCGCTGCTGTAATCGCCCGATACTCCGGTATGACAGATAACAAATCCGCAGGCGCCTACGTTGTGCCTGCGGATTTTGCATTTTTGGGGCCGGCCTGAGCCGGTATAAGCGTAACTTTTAATATTTTGCAGACTACAAAAGCCCTTTACTATTATGAGAAAAACAAACGCCTGCCTGATCGGATGTTTTCTTCTGGTCCTTTCCATCGCAAATAACGCCTTTGCCCAGCTTAAGACGCCGGGCCAGTTTTTACCCCATCAATTGGGCGAAACCTTCACGCCGCACCACTTATTGGTGGATTATTTTGAATATGTGGCGGCCAACAGTCCTAATGTCAAATTGACGCAATACGGCTCTACCAATGAAAAACGGCCGCTGCTGATGGCCTTCGTTTCCACGCCGGAAAACCTGGCGCGGCTGGATGCGATCCAGGAGAATAACCTGCGCCGTGCCGGCCTGTTGCCCGGAACACCGGATCCCAATCTCGAAATCGCCATTGTCTGGCTCAGCTACAGCGTTCACGGCAATGAAGCGGCCGGGTCGGAAGCCAGCATGGGCGTTCTCTACGATCTGGCCAATACCGCCAAACCTGAGACCCAGGCCTGGCTCAGGAATACCGTGGTCATCCTGGATCCGTCCATCAACCCCGACGGGTATAACCGGTATTCCAACTGGTACCGGCAGACCGCTTCCCTGAATCCGAACCCCAATCCGTCGGTCAGGGAACATATCGAACCCTGGCCCGGCGGCCGCGTAAACCACTACCTCTTTGACCTCAACCGGGATTGGGCCTGGCAGACCCAGGTGGAATCGCAGCAACGGGCAGTCATGTACCTCAAATGGATGCCTCAGATACATGCCGACCTGCACGAACAATTCTATAACAACCCCTATTATTTTGCGCCTGCCGCTCAGCCGTACCATAAATTCATCACGAAATTCCAGGCCGACTTTCAGGTGGAGATCGGTAAAAATCACGCCAAATACTTCGACAAGAACGGCTGGTTGTATTTCACCAAAGAAGTATTTGACCTGCTTTATCCCAGTTACGGCGACACCTACCCGACCTTCAACGGCGCCATCGGCATGACCTACGAACAGGGCGGACACAGCCGCGCAGGCCGGGCCATTGAAATGATGAACGGCGATACGCTTACGCTCTACGACCGGGTAGCCCACCACCGCGCCACTTCGCTTTCGACGATCGAAATGGCCTCCAAAAATGCGACGCGCCTGTTGCAAAACTTCTCCGATTACTTCTCCCAGTCGATGACCAGCCCCAAGGGCAAATACAAAACCTACGTCATCAAGGGATCCAATCCGGAAGGCCGCATCCGGGCCTTGTGCGAACTGCTGGATAAAAACGGCATCCGGTACGGGAAAGCCAAAACGGCCGTTAATGTGCGCGGTTACGATTATCAGTCCGGTGCAACCGCCGGAATGAACATCAGGGAAAACGACCTCGTGATCAGCGCCTACCAGCCCCGGTCGGTCATGACCCAGGTTTTGCTGGACCCCGCTACCGAGGTAGTCGATTCAAACACCTATGACATTACAGCCTGGTCGCTGCCCTACGCCTACGGCCTGGAAAGCTTCGCAACCGAACAGAAGGTAGAGGTTTCAGAAGGGTATAAGTTCCCGGATTACCAGCCCGGTTTCAAAGCAGGCGATATGCCCTACGCTTACCTTGGGGTGTGGGAATCCATGGACAATGCCCGGTTTCTGGCGGATGTACTGAAAAAGGGGATCGTGGTGCGATTTGCTACGGCGCCGCTCACTCTGGAAGGCAAACCCTACAACCGCGGAACCCTGGTGATCACCCGGGCTGACAACCGCAAGAACCCGGATTTTGACCGGGTGGTTCAGGCGGCAGCCGTTGCCAACCGGCAAGGGCTGACGGGCGTTCATACCGGGTTTTCGGACAGCGGGCAGGACCTGGGGTCGGGGAGTATGGAATTGATAGCCGAACCCCGCATCGCTGTTCTGTCGGGCAAACAGACTTCTCCGAATGAGTTCGGCCAGGTCTGGTACTATTTCGAACAATCCCTGCATTATCCGATCGATATTTACGATGCCGATGACCTGGGACGCCTGGACCTGGCGGATTACAATATCCTGATCATGCCGGAAGGACGCTACCGGCTCGACTCTTCCGCGTCCGATAAACTGGCTGATTGGGTTTCCGGCGGCGGCCGGTTGATCGCCGTTGGTGACGCCAACGGCGCGTTGGAAGAAAAGAAAGGGTTTGCCCTCACCGCATTCCCCACACCTGATGACAAGAAACTGGCGGAGAAGAACAGCGAGCGGGAAGAGCTGGATAGCCGCCTGCTTGATTTTGAGGGTCAGGGCCGGCGATACCTCAGCAATTCCCTGCCGGGCGCCATCGTCAAAAATAATGTCGACAATACCCACCCGCTGGCATACGGCTTGCCCGACTACTATTTTTCACTCAAAACCGGCACCATGCATTATCCGCACCTGCGGGGCGCCTGGAACGTGATCACCCTGGGCAACAAATGGATGACGTCGGGATTTATCGGCAGCAAAGCCGGCGAAAATTTAAAAAATACCGTTTCCTTTGCCGTAGAAGATAAAGGCCGCGGCAGTGTCGTTTATATGATCGACAACCCCTTGTTCAGAGGGTTCTGGGAAAACGGCAAGTTTTTGTTCAGCAATGCTTTGTTTTTTAGGTAGGAGATGCCCGCCGTCGCTCTTGGGGAGCTATGGCGGACGGGGGATGCTGCCACGCTGAGGCGAGGCGAACCAATCGAATCAATCGAAAAATAAATAAACCAAAATGACATTAACAGAAATAACAGAGCAAATCCGGAGCACGGCCGCGAAGGCCCCATCGCTCGGAAAAGCATTGAAATTTCAATTTGACGAAGGAGTGGTTCATGTCGATATGACGGGCAGTGTCCCGGTTGTTACCAATGAAGACAAGGATGCGGATACCACGATCATTGCTTCCATAGATACCTTCAACAGCCTTCGGAAGGGAGACCTCAATCCGATGATGGCTGTCATGACCGGGAAGGTCAAGATCAAGGGGGATATGGGACTGGCGTTGAAGTTGCAATCTTTGGTGGGGTAGAGGGTGAGAGAGTGAGAGGGTGAGAGCCCGCCTTCGCTTGAAGCTACGGCGGATGAGAGGGTGATGCTTCGACTTCGCTCAGCACAGGGGGCCCGGCTCCGCCTGAAGCTTCGTCGGATTAGAGGTGAGAGCGTGAGGATCTACAATTTACGACCAAGATCAGCTACGGCCTTATTGATGGCCCTGACCAGTCCCGGGCCGGCGTAGACCAGGCCGGAATATACCTGGACCAGGCTGGCGCCTGCATCCAGTTTTTCGATGGCGTCTTCGGGTGTTTCGATGCCGCCGACGCCGATGATGGGCAGGGTTCCGCCGGATTCCCGGGCCAGGTAGCGGATAACGGCTGTGGACCGGTCTTTGACGGGTTTGCCGCTCAGGCCGCCGGCGCCGATTTGCCTGACCTGTTCGGCCGGCGTGGTCAGGTCTTCCCGGTAGATGGTCGTATTGGTTGCGATGATGCCGGATAGCCGGGTGGCTTTGGCGATGTCGAGGATATCGTCGAGTTGACTTTCGCTCAGGTCAGGCGCAATCTTGAGCAGGATCGGTTTGGGGCGGTCATGGGTTTCATTGCGGGCCATGAGGGTGGACAGCAGCTGCATCAGCGGTTCTTTCTCCTGGAGGGCCCTCAGGTTGGGGGTATTGGGCGAACTGACGTTGACCACAAAATAGTCTACATAAGGGAAAAGCCGGTCAAAACAGATGAGGTAGTCCTCTGCGGCTTTTTCATTGGGCGTATCCTTGTTTTTCCCGATGTTGCCGCCGATGATCAGGTTGGTTGACCGCCTTTTCTTCAACCGGCTGACGAGCGCTTCGACACCTTCGTTATTGAATCCCATCCGGTTGATCAGGGCGTGATCCTGCGGCAGGCGGAACAGCCTTGGCTGGGGGTTGCCGGCCTGACCTTTGGGCGTGACCGTTCCGATTTCGATGAAGCCGAAACCGAGTGCGGACATGGCGCTGAAGTATTTGCCGTCCTTGTCGAAACCAGCGGCCAACCCGACCGGATTGGGAAAGCGAAGGCCGAAGACCTCACGTTCCAGGCCGGGGTGTTGTTTTCGAAAATTCCACCGGATCAGGGCGCCGATACCGGGAATAGCGAGGATGAATCGGAGGGCGCTCACCGTTACGCCATGCGCCTTTTCAGGCGAAAGGAGGAACAACAGCGGCTTTAGAAAATTCCGGTACAGCATATCGGCTAAAAAAAAGCCGGGTAGCGAAGAGCTACCCAGCCGCAATCATAATCCCAAAAACTAATCTTATGTAAAAGCCTGTTAAGGCTGTTGCAAGCTTTTTAAAGCTATTAGGGCGTAAAGATAAAAAACTTTAAACAAAACAACAAAAATAAAACAGTTCTGGTTGAAAAGGGAGCTAAAAATATAGCTCCGTTTTCGGCCGGTTCAGGCTTCCTCAGCCGATTTGATGAGCAACTGGAAGCCGTTGCCGTGAATGTTGACGATCTCAATGTTCTCATCGTGCTTGAGGTACTTGCGCAGTTTGGTCACAAATACATCCATGCTTCGGGCGGTGAAGTAGTTATCTTCCCCCCAGATCTTGTTGAGGGCGTCCGAGCGGGGCAGGATATCGTTGGCATGCAGGGCAAACATTCGCAGCAATTGCGCTTCCTTCGGCGACAGTTTGATCTTCTCGTCGTCTTTTTCTCCTTTGCCGTAGGTAAGCACCCGCAGCGGGAAATTAAAATGGTATTTCCCCAGGTTGAATTCCTTGATGTCCTCTTTCGGGTCGGGTTTGCCCTGGCTGCGCTTCAGGATGGCCTGGATCCGCAGCAGGAGTTCTTCCGAATTGAAGGGTTTTGTGATGTAATCGTCGGCGCCGAGGCGGAATCCCTGGAGGACATCATCCTTCATGGCCTTTGCCGTCAGGAAGATGATGGGCATCTCAGCGTCTTTTTCCCGAATCTCCTTAGCCAGGGTAAAGCCGTCCTTCTTGGGCATCATCACATCAAAGATGCAAAGATCGTATTCGCCCTTGCGGTATTTTTCCAAGCCTTGCATTCCATCTGTAGCCAGGGTCACATCGTAGTCATGCATTTCCAGGTAAGAGCGGAGCACATCGCCAAAATTCTGGTCGTCTTCAACTAATAGTATTCTGTTCGCCATTTCTTCGGTTTTGAAATCCGAAAGGATTTTAAGGAGCTTATCAATATGTTATTAACAATAACGCATTAATTCATGATTTTAGCCTCCTGACGGAAAGGAAAATACAGAATAAAACTGCTTCCCTTGCCCGGCTCGCTCTTCACATCCACAGTGCCCTTATGGGCGTCCATCATGGCTTTGACATAGCTTAACCCCAGCCCAAACCCCTTGACATCGTGCAGATTACCGGTATGAACGCGATAAAATTTGTCGAAAATATGTTTGCGCGCCTCTTTGTTCATCCCGATCCCTTTGTCTGCAACGACAATTTCAAGGCCGCCCTGCACATTGCGGGTGCTGACGGTGATATCCGGCTTTTCGGGGGAATATTTGTTGGCATTGTCGAGCAGGTTGTTGATCACGTTGGCAATATGCGTCATATCGCCTTCAATGACGGGGTTTTCCGCTTCCAGGCGGTATTGGACGGTGCCGTCTTTTTTCTCTACCTGCAAGGAAATATTTTCAACAGCGTGGTGGATAATATCGTTGACGTTGACCTCATCTGCTTTCAGCTTGACTTCCTGCCGGTCGATCAGCGCCATCTGGAGTACCTTCTCCACCTGATTATTCATACGTTTATTTTCCTGTTTTATTATGTTGGCGAACCGCTGCACTTTTTCAGCCTGCCCCAGGATCATCGGACTGGTGATGGAATCCGCTGCCAGGGAAATGGTAGCGATCGGGGTTTTGAACTCGTGGGTCATGTTGTTGATGAAATCGGTTTTCATCTCCGAAACCTTCTTCTGGCGGAAGATCACATTGATGGTGTAACCGAAACAAAGCATGGTGATGGCGGCAAAAGCAATGGTGCCCAGCAGGTTGGGCCATACCGACCCCCAGACAACGCTGGATTTTGCCGGGAAATGAACCATCAGCAAGCCGGGAGACACTTCGTCCTGGTTGAACAGGGTCACCTTGTATTTAGATGCAAAAATGTCCTTGAACGAAGGGCCGGACTCCGGGCCGGGGGTAGCGCTGACGAGGTAATGTCCGTTGGCAATGACAAAATCATTCTGCAAATTGGAAAAAACGCCGAAATCCTTCTGGGTATCGATGCCCCGGTTCTTCAGCTCCTGGTCGAGGATCTCCGCCAGCCCTTCGGCGTTGATCCGCTGTTCGAGGGGCTGGAAGGTGTTTTGCAGGGTATAGGCCATTATGGCGGTTTCGTAGCTGTTTTCCCGCCGGAGCATGCAGTTGTAGCACTTACACGTATCCGCGGTCAATTGTCCGAAAATATCCGAAGCAAGAGAACTGGCGGGAATCCCCGGGCGATTTTGTTTCAGCTTGAATTCGATTTCGAGCAGCTGTTTGTCCAGTACATTGCCGGAACTGTTCTGCCGTTCCATAAAGCGGGCCAGGTAGCCGTTGGAGTAAAAGTTCATGGCTTCCTTGCGCTCTTCGTCTTCCAGCCGGTTGGCAACAGCAGCCAAAGCGCCGAAGACGGTCTTGTCAAACTTTTCCTCGTTCACCCTGATGGCCGTCCGGATAAGGCCCCATTGCAGCCATGCAACGCAGACCACGGATATGGTCATCAACCCGATAATCGCCCAAATTGCCTTTTTATTCATACAGGCTTTTCATTTCAGCACCGCTTTCCAAGCGCAATTACACAAATAATTTTCCTTAATAACTATACAAATTTAAGGATGTATGGAGGTAATGCCCCCACTTTAACAATGTTTTAACTTTGGAGTGCAGGCAACCGGGAAAAGGCAGCATTTCAAATAACCACCTGCGAAAAGCAACTTAATTCGGAAAAATAGCGTAGCTTGCATCAGGCATTATCATCTCTCATCCCCTTCCTGTCAATTCCCATCGAACATCAAGGCTGTGCATTATTCCATATTAACAAATAAAATCAAAACGTATGGACTTGCTTTACATCCTCGTTATCGGCGCCGTGGCCGGGTGGCTGGCCGGCCAGATCTGGAAAGGCTTCGGTTTCGGCATCATCGGCAATATCATCATCGGTATTGTCGGCTCCTTCGTCGGCGGATGGCTGTTGGCCAAACTCGGTGTGCACATCAACCTGGGAAGCCCAACCGTCAACCTGATCGTCACAAGCGTCATAGGAGCGGTCGTCGTTCTCTTTATCGGCAGCCTGTTCAAGCGGTAATGAGCCGGATGCCAGATGCTTGATACTAGATACTGGATGCTGGTTACCAGATACAAGTATCCAGTATCCAGCATCTAGTGGCGCGAAATCTAGATACCACTCAAGTTTCGCGGCCTCTTTTTCCGACATGCTGCGTTGCTCGGCGGTCACAGAGTCCCGCTATGCTCCCTTCTCGCGCCTTGCCTGTCGAAAAAATAGCCTCCCGAAACTTAGGCGCCACTTAGATTTCGCGCCACTAGTCTACCATCAACGCCTTCCTGTCCAGTTGCTGTTGCTCGATCTCCCTGGGCAGCTCCCGGAACTCGTATTGCTGGTTGCGCAATTGCGGTTGAAAGCCGGCTTCCCGGATGGCATCCTGGATGCCGTTGGAGGTAAACCGGAAGCGGGCGCCTGCCGCAGAAACGACGTTCTCCTCGATCATGATGGAACCGAAGTCGTTGGCGCCGGCCTGGAGACAGATCTGCGCGACGGCCTTGCCGACCGTCAGCCAGCTCGCCTGGATATTGGTCACGTTGGGCAGCATGATGCGGCTCATGGCGATCATGCGGATGTATTCGTCGCCGGTACAGGTATTTCTGGCGCGTTTGAGTTTTTTCAGGATGGTATCTTCGTCCTGGAAGGGCCAGGGAATGAAGGCGAGAAAGCCTTTGGCCTTTTCCGGTTTTTCGGACTGCACCCGGCGGATTTTTTCCAGGTGCTCCATGCGTTCCAGGTTGGTTTCCACGTGGCCGAACATCATGGTGGCCGAGGTGGTGATGTGCAGTTGATGCGCTGCCCGCATGATGTCCAGCCATTCGTCAGCGCCGCATTTTCCCTTGCTGATGAGCCTTCTTACCCGGTCATCCAGGATTTCGGCCCCCGCCCCCGGCAATGAATCAAGGCCGGCCTCGTGCAGGGCTTTCAAGACCTCGTAATGGGTGGATTTTTCCAGTTTGGTGATGTGCGCTACTTCGGGCGGGCCGAGGGCGTGCAGTTTCAGGCGCGGAAAGAGCGATTTGAGCTCCCGGAAGAGGTTGCAGTAATAGTCGAGGCCCAGGTCGGGGTGGTGCCCGCCCTGCAGCAGCAGTTGCTCGCCGCCGAAACGGAACGTCTCCTCTATCTTCTGCTTGTATTCTTCAATGCTCGTGATATAGGATTCACCGTGCCCCGGCCGGCGGTAGAAATTGCAGAACTTGCAATTGGCGACGCATACATTGGTCGTATTCGAATTCCGGTCGATGATCCAGGTGACGACATCGCCCGGCACATGGTGCTGCCGCAGCCGGTTGCCGACGTGCATCAATTCGGCCGTGCCTGCATTTTCGAAAAGGAAGACGCCTTCCTCAGCGCTGAGCCATTCCAGATTGAGTGCCTTTTGCAGGAGATCATCGGTGCGCATATCCCTGTTGCTTTGGTGATGTAAAGTGAAAACAAAGATAGCATTTATCGGTTGAACGGGGATTGGGAATTTTCAGTGAATTCTGAAAAAAATGAAGAAAACTGGAAGCTTGATGCTGCCCGCCGTCGCTCTTGAGGAGCTATGGCGGACAGGGGATGCTGGATGCTGACCGCAGACCTGCCAACTGCCAGACTGCCAGACTGCCAACTGAAAGACTGCCAACTGAAAAACTGCCAACTGAAAAACTGCCAACTGAAAAACTGCCAACTGAAAGACTGCCAACTGAAAAACTGCCGACTGAAAGACTGCCGACTGAAAAACTGCCAACTGAAAAACTGCCAACTGAAAAACTGCCAACTGACCTACCCTTCCTGCAACCGCTGAATAAACGCCTCGATCATGCGCTGGGCAGCCTGGTTTTTGTCCTTGGCCAGGTCCAGCGCATGATTGGCGGCATCCAGGGCTTCCTTGTTTTTGCCCAGTTTGTTGAGCAATTGAGCGTAGGTATAGTAAAATTCGTAGGCATTGCTGCGTTCTGCGGCTTCCCTGGCGAAATCTTCTGCCTGTTTGACGGCGCGATTGTCGCGCGGGAAGGTCGCCATGATCACGTTGGATAACCTGACGTATTCCGCGGGTTTGTGATCGGCTACTTTGCCCATATAGTCCTTGCTGGCGGCCAGAAAGGTCTTGGCGTCGCGTTGATCCAGGGCGAAGTCCATGTCCGCTTCGATGGCAAAATCGGCCGCTTCGGCGGGATAATGCTTTTTCATCAGGCTTTTGGCGGTTTCCAGCAGGTCCTGGCTCTGGAAGGAGATCGCTTTTTGGGCGGTGGCTTGGCAGGCGCCGAGGATCTTGTGCTGAATTTCGTCTTCAGAGGCCAGTTTGGCGATGGCTTTGCGGTTCTCGATGAGGAGGTCGAACACCCGGGAATCTGCCTCAGCGGTCCCTTCCAGGATAATGCGCAGGTTGGTGTCGGAGGTCAGGTCCTGCTGGTCGCGCAAATAATCGTTCGTGATCGCCAGGCTGGGTTTTCCGGCCTTGTTGAGGGCTTTGACGTAATTGAGCACCAATTCCGGGTCGCGGTTGCCTTTTTCGTATTCGGCAGCAAACAGGCCGCTGCGGTCCACTTTAGCCAGTGCGTTTTGCCCGAGTTCGATGAATTTGTCGATTTGCTGGGCGCCCCGGATGTTTTGCACCACCTCGCCGGTATAATCGATATAGTAGAGGGTCGGAAAGGCGGATACCGGGTATTTTTTCCGGAATTTGACGCCTTCCGGGTCCTTTTCCATATCCCATTGGATGTTAATGAAATTGGCATTGTAATATTGGCCGACCTGTTCATCGGGGAACACGTTACGGGCCATCGCCTTGCAGGGGCCGCACCAGGAGGCAAAGGCGTCTACAAAGATCAGTTTATCCTGTTTTTTCGCCTCAGCTACGGCTTCTTCCCAGGTGCCTTTGAAGAATTCGATGCCCTGGGCCTGCACCGACACAACAGCCGCCAGAAAGGAAATAATCAAGGTGATTTTTTTCATGGTCCTATAATTGAAAAGGAATGTTGATTCTTGGACCGCTAAGTTCGGGATTTTATGGGACGTGTGCAAGGGTGAGAGGGTGAGTGAGGAGCGCCCTGAGTGATCTGAGTGCCCTGAGTGGTCCCCCCAT
>CALMYQ010000060.1 GCA_937873655.1 uncultured Lewinella sp.
ACGACTTACAACTTACGACTTACAACTTACGACTTACAACTTACGACTTACAACTGTCAACTGACCACTGACCACTGTCAACCGACCACTGTCAACTGACAACTATTATCCCTATATTTGCACCCAAAAAACAAAAACATGAATCGCGTTCTGACCATCGCACTCGCTGTAATTTTCCTGACGGCCGCCGGCTGCCTCAAGCAGGACCAGATCGACTACGCCAAGCAGGATATGGAACTGATCGAACAATACATAGCGGACAATAACCTGACCGCTACCCGCCACGATTCCGGCATTTATTACATCATCGACGAACCCGGCAATTCGCAGCATCCCGTTTCGAGCTCCAAGGTCACGGTCCGCTACAAGGGCTATTTCATCAACGGCACCGTTTTTGATCAGACCCAGGGTACGACCACCACCACCTTCACCCTTTCCGGGTTGATCCCGGGCTGGCAGATCGCTATCCCGTTGCTGGGCAAGGGCGGCAAAGGCACCTTTCTGATCCCTTCCGCGCTGGCTTACGGCTCTTACGGTTCAGGCCCCATTCCGCCGAACACGCCGTTGATTTTTGATATTGAATTGGTGACGTTTGAGTGAAATTCCGGTTGTTAACGGGCAATAATTGAGGCGGTTTGGAGTTTGTCGGTGGAGGTTCAGTTCTTCGATTTTTCGATTCCTCGATTAAATTGCAGATCATGGTTTTGAGTTGCCTTAATTTATTTCTACGCAAGTCTTATCCGATAAGGGGTGGTCAAGGTTTGATCTTATTGATAACTTTGATTTTGTTGTCAGGCAACGGACTTTCGGGTCAGGTGATCCGGACCGGGCCGTTCCTGCCGTACCAGCCGGGCGATACCTTGCAATACCAATTGCTCAACGCGCCGGCAGATGCGCCGTTTGCCGAGGTCCATTTTGCCCTGCATGACTTCCGGGGCAGCCAGACGCTGAAAAGCGAAGATAAGACCGGCTTTTTCCGGTTGGAATCCCATTCGCCCGCAGGATGGACCTGGTACCTCATCCACCAATCCGACGGCACGGAGGTGCTGCCGGACAAACCGCTGCTGGTCTTGCCGGCGGATTCGGAAAAAGGGCAAACGTACACCGTCTCACAGCCCTGTACCTTCCTGAAAAACGGGCAAAAAACCGGCCGGGGCCGAATCACCGTGGCCTTCACCGTGGACGGGATCGACTCCGCGCGCATGCCGTTCCGCAATTTTGAGGATTGCCTCACCCTGACCCAGCAGTTCAAGCTGGAACGCGGCAGCATTGTTGCGCAGCAATACGAAGAGAAGATGTGGTTTGCAGAAGGGATCGGGCTGGTCAAAGGCGTCCGGCAAATTCCGGGCCACAAAGGCGGCAAGCCGACCCGGATCCCCTATCAATTGGCGGGTGGAAACATCGGCGGCAAACCCCTGGACGGCCGACGTCCGTAGTAGGGGCAACCCTTGTGGTTGCCCCTACTACGGCACAACCACAAGGGTTGCCCCTACTACGGCACAACCACAAGGGTTGCCCCTACTACGGCACAACCACAAGGGTTGCCCTTACGGTTTGACGGCTTCGAAGCAGTGTGATTTCATCGGGATCTTTTCGCCCTTAATCTCCAGATCGGGTTCGGTGAACGCCCAGCTGTTGGTAAACCGGAAGTTGTTGGCCTCCACCACTTTTTTCCATTGTTCCGGCTCGTAGCTTTTGAATCCGTAGCGGGTAAACGGCATTTTCCCGAGGGTTTCGGGGGTGCGAACCGCGGCGTAAAACCGCCCGCCCGGCTTGAGTACCCGGTGGATCTCCCGCAAATGGTCGACGGGCGCTTCCCAGAAATAGACCACATTGATGCAGAAGGCCTGGTCGACAATGCCGCTGGCCAGCGGGATGGCCTCGCTGCTGCCCAGATACAGCCCCAATCCGCCCGCGTCCAGCTTCTGCCGGTTGAGGCGTTTGGCTTCCGCGAACATTTCGGGTGAATAATCGAGGCCGTAGACCTGTACGTCCCTGGCTTTGGCGTGGATCTTCTCCAGGAATTTCCCGTTGGCGCACCCGATTTCCATGATCACCTGGCTGTTGAGGATGTCCATATGGTCCAGTACAAAGTTGTACAACCCCGCATTGCTCTCGTTCATTTTATTGGCGACCTGCAAGGCCATTTTTCCTGACGGTTTGCGCAATTGCGCGGCAATATCCTTGTCCGTCGGACCGGACCGGAAGACAGAGAGCAGGCGTTGCATAAAGCTTTGGTTTTCCATACTTTATTTTGGTTTGTTGTTGTTTATGGTTGTTTATGGTTGTTTATGGTTGTTTATGGTTGTTTATGGTTGTTTGTTGTTGTTTATGGCTCCTCGATTCCTCAATTCCTCAATTCCTCGATTCCTCGATTCCTCAATTCCTCCCTTCCTCAATTCCTCGAACAAAAAAAGCCGCCCCCCGGACGGCCTTTAGAAAAGAGACAATCAATTTTCGGAAAGGACGCAAGAAGATTGAATTGAATTGGAAGATTAATCCGAATATCTCCCTGCCGGCGCCCCGTCACCGTAGCGGCTATGGGGCATAGGAGACCGGCGGGCGGGGATTTTGTGGACGACGTCTCAACTCAATCTATCGCGTATTTATCGTGTAAATTGAATCATCCAACCAATAGGAAAATTGAATCGATTCCCGGAATGATCCAAATCTGTTGACCAACGACGGACACCTCAATCGAATCAATTGAATTCAATCAAACCAATCGAATCAATAAATACATCAGGCTTGCGCGGTCGGCGTATTGAAGTTCATCGGCGGGAACGGCGGTTGTTCCGTTTCAGCGATCAACCCGAATTGGGCTTCAAACTTGTTGATATTATCCGCCAGCGCGCGCAACAGCCGTTTGGCGTGCTGCGGCGTCAGGATGATCCGGGATTTGACCTTCGCCTTGGGCACGTTGGGTGCAATGCGGATGAAATCCACAACGAATTCGGAATTGGAATGGGAGATGATCGCCAGGTTGGAGTAAATGCCTTCGGCTACTTCTTCCGACAATTCTATGTTCAGTTGATTGGGCGCTTTTTTTGATTCTGCCATGGTCTTTATTTTTTCTTTCCTTTTGATTTTGTCGCTTTGGGGGCAAAGGCGCCTGGGATCTCCGCCTCGATGAACGATTTGACCTGTTCAAGGGTCAATTCGGCTGCGGACTCCTGGGTGACCTTTTCGCCGTCAATTTTAGGGATTTTCACAAAGTTCTTGCCGAACCGGATAAAGGGGCCCCATCTGCCGTTTTCGATGGCGATGCCTTCCTTATCCCATTTCTGAATATAACGATTGGCTTCCTTGTCCAGTTTTTTCTCCACCAGTTCAATCGCCTGTTCGAGGGTGATATGATCCAGTGAAATGGCTCTGGGCACATTGGCGAAGGTATCGTTCCATTTGACAAAAGGGCCGAACCGGCCTTTGCCTTTGGTGATCGGGAAGCCCCTGAAGGTGCCGATCGGCGCATCTTCCGCTTCTTTCTGGGCGATCAGTTCCAGCGCCCTTTCCAGGGTCACTTCCAGCGGATCCTCGCCCTTGGCCAGGGAGATGTACTTGTCGC
Source organism: uncultured Lewinella sp. (assembly GCA_937873655.1). Taxonomy (GTDB): domain Bacteria; phylum Bacteroidota; class Bacteroidia; order Chitinophagales; family Saprospiraceae; genus JACJYC01. The sequence goes on from CALMYQ010000060.1 coordinate 3,566, forward strand.
CGAACCGCACATAGGGGCCGTATCGCCCGGCGCCGACGGCCACTTCCTGCCCTTTGTGCTGCCCCAGGGTTTTGGGCAACTGGAACAGGGTCATCGCCTCTTCGAAGGTGATGGTTTCCAGGGATTGCCCGCGCAACAGGTCGGCATAACGGGGTTTTTCATCCGGCAGCAACTCTTCCGGTACGCCGATCTGGACAACCGGCCCTTTGCGGGTCATCCGCGTGAGCACGGTATAACCCGAATCCGGGTCTTTGCCCAGGATGCGCTCGGCGGTCGGCCTTTCGGCAGTTGCCAGGGTATCTTCCACAACCTTATGGAACGGATCGTAGAATTTGCGGATCATCTGGGTCCAGTCCTTTCCGCCGCCTGCAATATCGTCGAACTGCTTTTCGATGTCGGCGGTGAAGCTGTAATCCATGATGTCCTCGAAGTGGTTGTCGAGGAAATCGCTGACCAGCATCCCCATATCGGTAGGAAACAGGCGGTTTTTTACCGCGCCCGTCGTTTCATTCTCAACCGCGGTGCTGATCTGGCCTTTTTCAAGTTTCAGCACCCGGTAATCCCGCTTTTCTCCCTCGCGGCTTTCCTTCACCACGTACCCGCGGCTCTCCTCCATGATCTTGGTAATGGTCGGCGCATAGGTACTTGGGCGGCCGATCCCCAGTTCTTCCAGCTTGCTCACCAGGCCGGCTTCGGTAAAACGGGCGGGCGGGCGGGTCCAGCGCTCGGTAGCCGTCATATTATTGAGCGGCAATTGCTGGCCGACCTTGAGCGGCGGCAGCATGCCCTTGGTCTCCTCTTCGTCATCGTCGTCTTTGGACTCCAGATATACCTTCAGGAATCCTTCGAACTTCAGCACCTCGCCGACGGCTTCCAGTCTGGTGTCCGGCACGGTTGAGATCCCGATATCCACCGTCGTTTTTTCGAGCACGGCGTCCGCCATCTGGCTGGCGATGGTCCGTTTCCAGATCAGTTCATACAGGCGTTTTTCATCCGAGGTGCCCGGGATGGTCTGGTTGCTGATATAGGTGGGCCGGATCGCTTCGTGGGCTTCCTGGGCATTGGCGGCCTTGCTGGCAAAACGACGGGTCTTGACAAAGTTGGTTCCGTACAATTGTTCCACTTCCTGGGCGATGCTTTGCAGGGCGAGTTCGCTGAGGTTCGTGGAGTCCGTACGCATATAGGTAATGAAGCCGGCTTCGTAGAGTTTCTGGGCAACCGACATGGTGCGATTGACCGAAAAGCCCATTTTCCGGCTGGCTTCCTGCTGCAGCGTAGAGGTTGTGAACGGCGGGGCCGGCTTGCGGTACACCGGCTTCACGTCGATATTCCGGATGGTAAACGTGGCCGGAATGCACCTTTCCAGGAATTTGCGCGCATCCTCACCGGAGTCAAACCGCGTAGGGGATTCGGCTTTCAGGGCAACGGACTTGCCGGTTCCGCCGGCGACATCAAAAATGGCCGCGATCTTGAAATAGGGCTTGGATTCGTGGCGCTGAATATCCCGTTCGCGCTCGACCACCAGCTTGACGGCCACCGATTGAACGCGGCCGGCGGAGAGCTGACCTTTGATCTTTTTCCAGAGAATGCCCGACAATTCGTATCCCACAAGCCGGTCCAGCACCCTGCGGGCCTGCTGGGCATTCACCAGGTTGATATCCACCTTGCGCGGGGATTGAATGGCCTGCTGAATGGCCGGTTTGGTGATTTCCCGGAAAACAATCCGCTTCGTGTTCCGCTCATCCAGCCCCAACACCTGGCAAAGGTGCCAGGAGATGGCCTCCCCTTCGCGGTCTTCGTCAGTTGCCAGCCAAACCTCGTCGGCCTTTTTGACGTTGTCCTTGAGTTCCTGTACTACTTTGCGTTTTTCAGGGGAAACGACGTACTTGGGGTGAAAGTTATTCGCAATGTCAATAGCGTCATCGCTCTTCTCCAGGTCGCGCACATGACCGTAGCTCGACTTGACAGTAAAGTCCTTACCCAGAAATTTTTCTATGGTCTTGGCCTTTGCCGGCGATTCCACTATGAGCAGGTTCTTGGGCATAATTCCATTTTTAATTTCAACGATTGTTAACGCTTAAGAATGCATTTGGGTTGCAAAACCCCGTTTTTCTTTGCGATCAATTAAAGAAGTGCAAAGGTATAAATTTTGGGAAGAGTGGGCATCCGGGAAAAAAAATCAGATTACTCAGCGGAAAATTTGGCATTGACGAAAATTCAACGTACCTTATTCCAGGTCTTGTTTTTCGCAATACACATCAACTGCAATGATGATCCGCGAGGCCTTCTTTCCCGTTGTTCCGGTCGACTGCTTCGGATGGGCCCGAACAAACTATTGCACGCTGCAGCCATAGATTTAAACGCAAAAAGATTGTACTGTTAAAACATACCTTCAACCCGTGACTTTAACCGGGCAGCAGGTCAATAACAGTAGCGCAGGGGCGGATCAGCGGTACCTGTCCACCCCTGCGGCATTTTTCAGATCACAATACGAAACTGAAGATCAATCAAATGAAAGACAATCGCCAAAGATTAACCGGCCAGACCGCCGTTGTGACCGGCGCCAGTTCGGGCATCGGCATGGCCTGCGCCGTTGCACTGGGGCGGGACGGCGCCAACGTCGTCGTCAATTACGCCGGCAACAGCGCAGGCGCGGAAGCAACGGTCAGCGCTATTGCAGAAGCCGGCGGCAAGGCCTTTGCCGTTAAAGCCGATGTCAGCAAAAAGGACCAGGTAGAGGCCATGTTCCGGCAAGCGGTCGACACCTACGGAACGGTGGACATCCTGATCAACAACGCCGGTTTGCAGAAAGACGCGCCTTTCACCGAAATGTCGCTTGAGGATTGGCAGTTCGTGCTGGATGTCAACCTGACCGGTCAATTTCTTTGCGCGCAGGCAGCCGTACAGGAATTCATGCGCCGCGGATTCCGGGAAGAGGCCTCCCTTTCTTTGGGCAAGATCATTTGCATGAGCTCAGTGCACGAGCTGATCCCCTGGGCGGGTCACGTCAACTACGCCGCGTCGAAGGGCGGCGTGATGCTGATGATGAAATCCCTGGCGCAGGAGCTGGGCCCGATGAAGGTCCGGGTCAACAGCATCGCCCCCGGGGCCATCAAGACGCCGATCAACCGGTCGGCCTGGCAAACGCCCGAAGCCGAACAGCGGCTGCTGAAACTGATCCCTTACAAGCGGGTAGGCGATACGTCAGATATCGGCAACGTATGCGCCTGGCTGGCATCCGACGAATCGGACTATATCCACGGCGCCACTATTTTTGTGGACGGCGGAATGACCCTTTATCCGGGGTTTGAGGATAATGGGTGAGACGGGGCCCGACGACGCATGATTTACGACGCATGATTTACGACGCATGATCATGCGTCGATACATATAATTATCGCATGGCAAAATCCAAGGAACAGATCCGGATCCGGGAAACCTACGACCAGGGTAAGAACTGGCTGAAATGGGGCCCTTACCTCAGCGAGCGGCAATGGGGCACCGTACGGGAAGACTACAGCCCCGACGGAGCGGCATGGGATTATTTTCCGCATGACCACGCACGGTCCCGGATTTACCGTTGGGGAGAAGACGGCCTGGCGGGCTTCAGCGATGAACTGAGCCGGATGTGTTTCGCCCTGGCCCTCTGGAATGGGAAAGACCCGATCCTGAAGGAGCGCATGTTCGGCCTGACGGGGCCTGAGGGCAACCACGGAGAAGACGTCAAGGAGGTCTATTTCTACCTGGACAATACGCCGACCCATTCCTACATGAAGCACCTGTACAAATACCCGCAGCACGCTTTCCCGTATGAAGAGCTGGTTGAGGTGAGCCGTAGCCGGTCCAAGGAAGAACCAGAATACGAACTGCGCAATACCGGGGCATTTAAGGACGGCGCGTACTTTGACGTGTTCACCGAATACGCGAAGGCGTCCGAGGAGGATATCTGCATCCGGATCACGATTTTCAACCGGGGCCCGGAGGCAGCGGATCTCACTGTGCTGCCGACACTGTGGTTCCGGAATTACTGGTCGTTCATGCCGGACCTGGAAAAACCCTATATCCAGGCGGAAGAAGCGGGAAAGGTAAAAACCTGGCACCCCGAAATGGGCGATTACCGGCTCCATTTCGAAGAAGCCGAGCGGTCTTTGTTCACTGAAAATGAAACCAACAATGAGCGGTTGTTCCAGATTCCGAATGCCGTCCCGTTTGTCAAGGACTCCTTTCACAGGGCAGTCCTTGAAAACGACTTTGACTGGCTGGCGGATAAAAAGGAAGGCACCAAGTTTTCCCCGCTGTACCAATTGAGCCTGTCGCCCGGCGAAAAAAGGGAGATCAGGCTGCGGCTCACCCGGGAGGATCACCTTTCCGACGCGCTGGGAAAAACCTACACCGCTGCCTTCAACGACCGCATCCGGGAAGCGGACGAGTTTTATCGCCCGTTCAAAAAGGGAGATGACGACGACCTGGCCAACATCCAGCGGCAGGCCTTTGCCGGCATGCTCTGGAGCAAGCAGTATTACCATATCGATATTCCGAGGTGGCTGAACGGCGACCCCGGCCAACCGCCGCCGCCGGAATCCAGAAAAACGGGCCGCAACCACCAATGGTGGACGCTCAACAATGAAGACATCATTTCCATGCCCGACAAGTGGGAATACCCCTGGTACGCCGCCTGGGATCTGGGCTTCCACTGCGTCCCGCTGGCTATGATCGACCCCGGTTTTGCCAAACGCCAGCTCATCCTCTTCCTGCGGGAATGGTACATGCACCCCAACGGTCAGCTGCCCGCCTATGAATGGGCATTCGGGGACGTCAATCCGCCCGTCCATGCCTGGGCCTGTCTCCAGGTCTATAAGATCGACCGCGACCGGTTCGGCCGGGATGACAAGCTTTTCCTCAAAAGGGTGTTCCAGAAGCTGCTGATCAATTTCACCTGGTGGGTCAACCGGAAGGACCACAACGGCAACAACGTTTTCGAAGGCGGCTTCCTGGGGCTGGACAATATCGGCATATTCGACCGGAGCAGCTTCATTCCGGGCGGCGGTTACCTCGAACAAGCCGACGGCACGGCCTGGATGGCCATGTACAGCCTCAACATGCTGGAGATCGCCCTGATCCTGGCCGAGGACGAGATCGCGTATGAGGATGTCGCCACCAAGTTCTTTGAACATTTTGTCTATATCGCCTCCTCGCTCAACCGGATCGACAAGGACTGGACCGGCGCCTGGGACAAGGAAGAGAGCTTCTTCTACGATATCCTCGCCCTGCCCGACAACCGGTTCATCCCGCTCAAAGTCCGGTCGCTGGTTGGCTTGTCAACCTTGTTTGCGACCCTGGTGCTGGACTGGGAGAAGCTGGAAAAACTGCCGCAATTCTACTACCGTCTCAAGTGGTTCCAGAAGTACAGAAAGCGGCACCAGGCTTACATGGTGATCGAAGACCTGCACGACGGCAAGGACCTTCTGCTTTCCCTGGTTCCGAAACAAAGGTTGGAAAAACTCCTGACCGCATTGCTCGACGAACAGGAATTCCTGGGCCCGGGCGGTATCCGCAGCGTATCCAAAAAACACGAAACGCCGTACGTGGTCAACATCGACGGACAGGAATTCGGGCTTCAGTACGAGCCCGGAGAGTCCAACACCGGCCTCTTCGGCGGCAATTCCAACTGGCGCGGCCCCGTCTGGATGCCTATGAACTACCTGATCATCCAGTCCCTGAAAACCTTTCACCGATACTATGGTGACGAATCAAGGGTAGAAGTGCCGACCGGATCGGGGAACTGGGTGTCTTTGGGTGAGGCCGCAAAAGAGATCGCCCGGAGGCTGGCCTCCATTTTCCGGCGGGATGAACAAGGCAAACGGCCGGTACACGGCGATGACGACCTTTTTCATGACGACCCGAATTATCGCGACCTGATCCTGTTTTACGAATATTTTCACGGGGACAACAGCAGGGGTGTCGGTGCATCCCACCAAACCGGCTGGACAGGCCTCATTGCAGACCTGATCGACACGGACTGCTGGTAGCCTCCAAAAATCCAAAAACCATGTTTCGATTTGACCACCCCGATTTTGAAGAAACGACCGCCAGGGAATGGCTCGTCACCAACGGACTGGGCGGATACGCCTCCGCAACCCTCTCAGGCGCCAATACCCGCCGGTATCACGGCTTGCTGGTGGCTGCCCTCGATCCGCCGGCAAACCGCAAGGTGCTGGTCTCCAAAATCGAAGAAAAACTGAACGGATTCCCGCTGAGCGCCAACCGGTTCCCCGGCGTGATCCATCCAGAAGGCCATCAATACCTGGAAAGTTTCGAGCGGGATCCGCTTCCCAGATCCGTATACAGGATCCCTGAAGGTTGCCTTTCCAAAACAGTCTTCATGGTCCACGGCATGAACGCCACCATTGTTTCCTACCGGAACGAGGGCCATTCGGCCGTCCAACTGGAACTGATGCCCCTTCTGGTGTTCCGGGATTTCCACACTTTATTCAAAGCCGACCCTGAATTCGATTTTTACACGGAACAAACAGGCACAAACAGGCTCAAGGTCTATCCCTGCTATGGCGCTCAGCCCTTGTTCATCGGTTTTTCCGATGGTAAATGGTCCGAAAAACAGGATTGGTACCGCAATTTTGAATACGGGGTCGAGCAGGAACGCGGGCTGGATTACCGGGAAGACGCGAAGAGCATCGGCGCCGTCAATGCCAGGGTAGAACCCGGAGAGGCTGTCCACCTGGTCTTCAGCCTTGACCAGCGGGCATTCGACCGGACCCCCGAAGCCTGGAAAAAAACAGAACTCAGCCGCCTTCAGGAATTGCGCCCCAAAGGCGCTGCCGACCCGTTCCTGGCCGACCTGCTGACGGCCGGCGATCAATTCATCGTCAGCCGTCAATCAACGGAAAGTTATTCCGTCATAGCCGGCTATCACTGGTTTGCCGACTGGGGCCGGGATACCATGATCGCCATGCGGGGGCTGACCGTTGCGTCGGGCAGGCAGGACATCTCGCGGTCCATCCTGCGCACCTTCCTCAACTACCTCGACGGCGGCATGTTGCCCAACCGGTTCCCCGAACAAGGCGGGAAGCCGGAATACAATTCAATCGACGCCTCCCTTTGGTTGTTTGTCGTACTGTATGAATACCATCAGCAATTTCGGGATACCGGTTTTCTGGAAGAGGTTTTCCCGAAACTGACCGATATCCTGGAAGGCCATATCCACGGCACCCGGTACCGGATCCATGAAACGGACGAGGGCTTGCTGTCCGGCGGCGAAGGACGTTCCCAGCTGACCTGGATGGACGCGCGGGTGGGCGATCACGCTGTAACGCCGCGTCAGGGCTGCCCGGTGGAGATCAACGCCCTTTGGTACAACGCCCTGAACATTTACCTGGAATTTGCCGGGGTTTTGAACAAAGAGGTATTCGGTTTCGATGTTCTGGCGAAAAAAGTCCGGAAGGCTTTCCGGCAATATTTTATCAACGAAAAGGGCTACCTGAACGACGCGGTGGTCCCGAATGAATCCATCGACGACACGATACGCCCCAACCAGCTCTACGCGCTGAGTCTTCCCTTCGGTTTGCTGACGGAAAAGGAAAGCCGGTCCGTAATGGCCGTTATCGAGCAACAGTTGTACACCGGCCTGGGTTTGCGCTCCCTGTCGCCGGATCACCCCGGTTTCAAAGGTGTTTACCAGGGTGATCAACGGTCGCGGGACATGGCTTACCACCAGGGGACCGTCTGGGCCTTTTTGTGGTCGGAATATGCGTTGGCCCGGCTTAAGCTGGACGGGTATTCCGTGAAATCGCAACAGGTGGTCCGGGATAAAATGGCTGCGCTGAAGGCTCATTTCTACGAAAGCGGATGCGTATACGGCATAGCGGAGATCTTCGACGGCGCCGATCCCGGTCCGGCAAAGGGTTGCATCCAGCAAGCGTGGTCGGTAGGCATGCTCCTCAAAGTGATGCTGGAAATGGCGCAAATGGGCGCATCGGCAACCGGCCGGAAGCCGGTAAAAAGAAATTCCGGAAGAAAAGCGAAAAACGCCGCACAATGACCGGCTGAATTTTGTTAAAAAGGTGGGTTATCTTTCCTGCATTTAAAACTCATAAACAAAGCAATGAACGTTAAAGTACTGATCACCGGCGCTTCCGGCAATCTCGGCACAGCAGTCGTTGAAAAACTCATGAAAGCAGGCTTCGGGATCCTGGCGGTGGCCCGCGATGCCGAAGGATTGCAAGGCGCCGTTGTCGCCCCTGTTGACCTGACGGATGAAAAAGCTGTTCAGGAATATGTCGCAGCCATGACGTCAGGCGGCAACCGGATCGGGGCAGCCGTATTGCTCGTAGGCGGATTCGCCATGGGCGCCCTGGCCGAAACAGATGGGGCCGCGATCCAGAAAATGATCCGGCTCAATTTCGAAACAGCCTATCACGTCGTGCGCGCCCTGACGCCGCATTTCGAACAAAACGGGGGCGGGCAATTCATCCTGATCGGCTCCAGGCCGGCATTTACCCCGGCTGACGGGCAGCATATGGTCGCCTATGCGCTGTCAAAGTCGCTTGTTTTCCGCCTTTCGGAAATCATCAACGAAACCGGAAAGGAAAAGGGGATCTCGTCCGCCGTAGTAGTCCCCGGCACCATCGATACCCCGGTCAACCGGAAATCCATGCCGGATGCCGACTTCAGCGCGTGGGTTCAACCGGAGATTATTGCCGATGCCATTGCGTTCATACTGAGCCCTGCCGGCCGGCAAACCCGCGAAACCGTGCTCAAAGTCTACAACCAATCATAAACTGTGTAATTCAAAAACCGATAAAACCATGAAAGAGATCTCATTAAAACCAACCTTTGCGGAAAACTCGGCAGCGATCGAAAAAATCACCAACTGGAAAGAAGAAATCCGCTTCTGGATGGTGGAGGTGAATGCCTTTTTGAACGTTACCGCTATGTTCAAACTGAACTGCAAACCGCGGGAAAAGGACGCGTTGGAGGAAACGGAAATGAAAATGACGGTTTTCCAGCGGCAGGTCCTGCCCGGTATCGAAAGCTCGGTAAAATCGCTTGAATTGGCCGTCGCCGGCCGGTACACCGGCGGTTTGTTCCGGGAGGTGGAAACAAAAATCGAAAGAGGCCGGAAAACTTACCGCGAAATAAAAGCCGGTTTATTGCCGTTTTTTCCGAAATTCGTTCACGTTCAAATCTGGTAAAGCCTGATTTCCTGACAACCCTGTTCTGCTGATGGCACACCTGTTTGTAAATTTATTTTATCTGTACCTTGGCGCTGGGCTGGCAGCAGCCTTATTCCTGCTGTTCGGCGGCCAGGTGGAAAAAATGGACCCGGCGATGAAGGGCGCCTCCTGGAAAGTCCGCTTATTGCTGATACCCGGCGCAACCCTGCTGTGGGTCGTTTTATTGGCCCGGCTGATAAAATCCCGGCAACATGGTTCCTGAGTTGCGCAAGCGCCATCGTCAGGTATGGCGACTGATGGCCGTTGCGTTGCCCGCAGGGTTCATGCTGGCAGTCCTGGTGCTGCCCCGGCGCAATTTTCCGGACAAATTGCCGGCGCCTGCCGATCAGGCCTGGGAAATGGCCGGCGAATCCCGGGAAACCGAAGAATTGGCCGTTAATCTCCGAAAAAAGGCGGGTACTCCTGGTCGCCAGCTGGAGATCACAGTACGGAAGCCCTTTAAGGCGCCCGCCGGCAGGATCTACTGGCAGGATCAGTTCGTCGGCAGCCTCGGCGCCAGGGGAATTCATCGCTATTACCTCGACAGCACCCTCTTTTCTCATCCGCCCTTTACCCTGAAAATAGTCGACCCCATCAATGAGGTCGTCTTGCAAAAAATGGAATTCCCGCAATGAGCGTTCAATACTCCACTGTGCAATGGAATCGCCAGAAGCGGCGTTACGACCGGATCATGCTAGTCTCCATTGCGGTCTACCTGGCACTGTTCGCTGCCCTTCAACTGGCCTTTTACCCCACCGTCAGCCCGGAAACCCTGATCATCCGCGCTACAGGCACGCTGGCCCTGATCATGCTCCATTTTATCCTGGCCATTGGGCCCTTGAGCCGGATCGACAGCCGGTTTATGCCGCTGCTGTACAACCGGCGTCACCTCGGCGTGACCCTGTTCCTGATCGCCGCCGTACACGGCCTATTCAATATCATCCAGTTTCACGGGTTGGGCAATGAAGATCCGTTGGTATCTCTTTTTACGTCCAATACGCGTTACGGCTCGCCGGGCGATTTCCCGTTTCAGGTCCTGGGGTTTTTCGCCTTGCTGATCCTCTTCCTCATGGCGGCTACCAGCCACGATTTCTGGTTGAAAAACCTGCATCCTAAAGTCTGGAAAAGCCTCCACATGTTGGTTTATGCAGCCTATGCGCTGCTGATCCTGCACGTCATGCTCGGGGTTGTGCAATTGGACCAGTCCCCGCTTTGGATCGGCCTGGCCGGACTGAGCATGGCTGCCGTTATCGGGCTTCACCTCCGCGCCGGGCGGCTTGAAAAAGCGGGTCAACACCACCTGAAAAATGCCGATCAGGCTGGTTTTTTCCCTGTTTGCACGGCCGATGAAATTCCGGAAAACCGGGCAAAAATCGCTTTGGTTGATGGTCAGAACATAGCTGTTTTCAGGTATGACGGAAAGATTTCGGCAGTCAGCAACATCTGCCGCCACCAACACGGTCCGCTGGGAGAAGGCCAGATCGTTGACGGGTGCATTACCTGCCCCTGGCACGGTTACCAATACCTGCCGCATAATGGACAATCCCCACCCCCGTTCACCGAAAAACTGGAAACCTATGACGTCATGATCCGGGACGGTAAGGTGTGGGTCAATCCGCAACCCTACCCGGAAGGAACAGAGCGGCCGCCGGGGGTTTGTTGATTTGTTTATCCGTTGATATGTTCATTTGATTTATGGCTTAAAAATAGTTTCATTGTTTCCTGGTTTCATTGCCGGGCGCCCGTAACAGCGGAGACTGTTCAGCATTTTGTGTCAACAGGATTTTGCGTCTTTGCGTCTTCGAGTGAAAAACACTTTATTGAACGGCATCAACAGCGGCTGCACAATGCCAATTACCCTGACTTACGACTTACAACTTACGACTTACAACTTACGACTTACAACTTACGACTTACAACTTACAACTTACAACTTACGACTTACAACTTATGACCAACAAAGAATTCTATATAGGCTGGCAGGATCATGCGCCCGAAGGCATTGCTACCAAAACCAGGAAGACGATTTTAATGCTGGTTGGACTGGCGACCGTAGCCGGGGCCGTTTTCATTTTCGGGCAACGGCAGTTTTCCAATTCTACTTTTGAATTGGGACACCTTCGCACGCTGGAAGGTGTGCTGTTCACTGACCCGATCCCCAGCCTTAAGATCCTGGCAGGCAAAGACGCCGCCGGTCAGAACCAATTCCAACGGGTTTTGCTGGTCGGGTTCGGCAAACATTCGGCCTTACCTACGCTTGAGGCCATCCAACAGGCGCAGGGGCAGGAAATTGACGGCAAGGGCGTCCGCCTCGAAGGGCAGCTGATCTATTACGACGGCTTGCTGGCCATGGAACTGACCAAAGGAGAAGCTGCCTTCAAGGGTTTTACCGACGCGAATCTGCAGGATTATTTCACCCTGCCCAAAGACCTCGGGTCAGCCATTCTTCAGGGCGAAATCATGGACCCGAAATGCTATCTGGGCGCCATGCGACCCGCGGAAGGAAAACCCCACCGGTCCTGCGCCATCCGGTGTATCGAAGGGGGAATCCCACCGTTGTTCCGTTCGGCGACCGCGGACGATCAGCGACAATATTTTTTCCTGCTGGGCTACGACGGCCGGGCCATCAACGGGGAAATCGCCGGATATATGGCCGACGATATCCTGTTTTGCGGCCGCATGGAAAAATGGGACGATTGGCTGATCGTCAAAATGGACACCGGTAAAGGCATCCACCGGACCAACCCGTGGTGGAAGAAGGATACGTCCATCCCGATGTGCGGCAGCTAGAATTGATTCTAAGAATCTTCTTCCAAGGTATTTCCGGGAGAATTTAAATCATAGTGCAAAAGATCAATTTTCTTTAATTGCAATTATACTTTATATATCGAGCTCAACAAAAGAATTAAAAGCGCTTACTCTATTTTTACAAATTATTGTGTTAGTTGCTTTGATAATCTGGTTTTTTAATGACTTTATTAAAAAAGATAATACCAATGCGCAATAGCTATACTGCACTGAAATAGGTTTTGTGCATTCAGGGTAGGTTTCCCTCTTCAGGGGTCAGGGGCGGGCGCGGGCAAATGCACAAAACCTATTGCCGTTGAGTATAAAACAAAACCCTACCTTTGCGGGAAATTTCCAGACATGCTCGACGCCATTTCGCCCATCGACGGCAGGTACGCCGACAAGACTGCCCCCTTGCAAGGCTATTTTTCCGAATTTGCCCTGATCAAATACCGGTTGGACGTCGAGATCCGGTATTTTACAGCGCTTTGCAAAATTCCGCTGAAACAGCTCAAAGGTGTGACCGACGAACAACTGGCCGCACTGAGCGACATCACCACCGGATTTACCCCCGAACAGGCCGAAAGGGTTAAAGCCATTGAAAAGCAAACCAACCACGACGTTAAGGCCGTAGAATATTTCCTGAAAGAAGCGTTCGACCGCCTGGAAATGACCCAATACCGCGAATTCATTCATTTCGGATTGACCTCCCAGGACATCAACAACACGGCTACCCCGGCGCTGCTGCGCGACGCGCTGGAAGCCATTTTTTATCCCGCATTCCTGGACCTGATCAAAACCCTGGAGTCCCTGGCCGAAAATTGGAAAACCATCCCCATGCTGGCCAGGACCCACGGCCAACCGGCCTCCCCTACCCTGCTGGGCAAGGAGATCGAGGTATTCCAGGCCCGGCTGCTGGAACAACTGCGCCAGTTGAAGGCCGTTCCGATCCGGGCAAAATTCGGCGGCGCCACCGGGGGCATGAACGCCCATTTTGCCGCGTATCCGGATATTGACTGGCACGGTTTCGCCACGGGTTTCGTCCTATCCCTGGGGCTCGAACGGGCCTATCCCACCACACAGATCGAACATTATGACAACCTGGCGGCCGTTTTCCACGCACAATCCAGGATCAATACTATCCTGATCGACCTGTGCCGGGACGTCTGGACGTACATTTCCATGGATTATTTCAAACAGAAGGTCGTGGCCGGAGAGGTCGGCTCTTCCGCGATGCCGCACAAGGTCAACCCTATTGATTTCGAGAATGCGGAAGGCAACCTGGGCATCGCCAATGCTCTTTTTGAACACCTGGCCGCCAAATTACCTGTCAGTCGCCTTCAGCGGGACCTGACAGACAGCACCGTCCTGCGCAATGTCGGCGTTCCGTTTGCCCATACTTTGATCGCCTTGCAATCTATCAAAAAAGGGCTGGGCAAGGTTGTACTCAACGAACCCGCTATACACCACGATCTGGAAGCCAATTGGATGGTCGTAACGGAAGCCATACAGACGGTTTTGCGCCGGGAGAACTATCCGCAGCCCTATGAAGCCCTCAAACAATTGTCACGGGGTAACGCCTCACTCGGGGAAGAGGAGATCAAAGCATTCATCCAATCCCTGGCAGTACGGCCGGAGGTAAAGGAAGAATTACTGGCCATCAAACCGTGGAACTATACAGGTCGATGATGTTGACGGATGAACGTATGCCTTATCGACGCATGATCATGCGTCGCTACGTATATTTAACCTAAATTTGCGCCAAAAAACCAAATCATGCGTCGTCTCTATTATTTGTTATCCCTCTGTCTGCTTTTCCCGGCACTGGTCTGGGCCCAGATCCAGATCAAGGTAACCTCGATCCCGCCGACCACACCGGCCAATTCGAGCGTTTATGTCGTCGGCAGTTTCAACAACTGGGCTCCCGGTGATCCGAATTACAAGCTGACCGCCGGCCCGGACGGGGTGATGTCCGTAACCATCAATCCAGCGCCGGGAACTGTGGAGTACAAATTCACCCGCGGCGATTGGGATACCGTTGAAGGCAATTCCAACGGGGGCTACCTGCCCAATCGCACCTACCAATACGCCGGCGGTGAACAAACCTTGTCCCTGACCATTGCCAGTTGGGAAGATATCGGCGGCGGTAATCACAGTTATGCCTCTAACGTTTCCATTGTCAGCCAGGATTTTTACATCCCCCAACTGGACCGCAACCGCCGCATCTGGTTGTACCTGCCGCCCGATTATCAAACCACCAACAAGCGCTACCCCGTCCTGTACATGCACGACGGTCAGAATATTTTTGACATCGCTACCAGCTTTTCCGGCGAGTGGGAAGTGGACGAATCCCTCAATGAATTGTTCGGCAACGGCGATCCGGGGATCATCGTTGTGGCAATCGATAACGGCGGCGGCGAGCGGATCAACGAACTGACGCCCTGGCCCAACCCGCAATACGGCGGCGGCCAGGCCGAAGCCTATGTCGATTTCATCGTCGAAACCCTCAAACCCTATATCGACGCCCATTATCGCACGAGGCCCGAACGGGATTATACGGGCATCATGGGTTCCTCACTCGGCGGGCTGACGTCCATGTACGCCGCAATCGAGCACCAGGATGTTTTCAGCAAGGCGGGTGTATTTTCACCCTCGTTCTGGTTCTCTTCCCAGGCGTATACCCATGTCACACAGACCGGCAAACAGGCGGATATGCGCATCTACATGATCGCCGGGCAGAATGAAAGTGCCACCATGGCCAGCGACCTGAACAATATGTACAACACCCTGCTTGGCGCCGGTTTCGGCCAGGATGAGATCAAGAAGGTCATCCACCCCGACGGCGCGCATACCGAGTGGTACTGGGCGCGGGAATTCCCGGCTGCTTACCGCTGGTTGTTTGCGGACGCCGGCCCGACCAACACCACCGATACCGGCGTGCCGGCCTTTACCATCAGTCCCAATCCGGCCGACAGCGTATTGTACCTGGAGAGCACATCGACGCTCAGTGATCCCCGGTTGCTTGTTTACACCATGGACGGCAGGGCTGTGAAGCCGCCTACTTATCTATCGGGGCAATCCTGGGATGCGAGCATTCTCAGGTCCGGGGTTTATATATTCCGTGTTTATGACGGGAATAAGCTCATCGGCAGCCAGCAGGTGGTGATCGGGCATTGACTTTGATAGTTGTCAGTTGTCAGTTGTCAGTTGTCAGTTGTCAGTTGTCAGTTGTCAGTTGT
>CALMYQ010000061.1 GCA_937873655.1 uncultured Lewinella sp.
CTTGTACACTCCGCAGATAACCCCAATTACTTCGCCGATGCCGGCGGCAGACCGGTCTTCCTGATCGGTTCGCATACCTGGTCCAATTTTCAGGATATGGGGATGGAAGGCGACAAGCCGTTCGACTATGAGCAGTACATGGCCTTCATGGTCCACCACGGCTACAACTTCATGCGGTTCTGGAACTGGGAGCACGCCGCCTGGGCCGCCTGGTCGGAAGAAAAAATGATCATTGACCCCATGCCGTACCTGCGCACCGGCCCGGGACCGGCCCTGGACGGCAAACCCAAATTCGACCTCACCCAATGGAACCAGGCCTACTTTGACCGCATGCGCGCCCGCATCATCAAGGCCCGCGACCACGGCATCTACGCCTCCGTCATGCTGTTCCAGCAGTTCAGCGGCGCCTGGCTCAAGGGAGGCGAGCAGTTCAGTCATAACGCCTTCAGGGGCCACTACTACAACGCCGATAACAATATCCAGGGATTCAACGGCGATCGGGACAGCAACCATGTACTCGATATCGACAACCCCGAAGTGCGGAAATACCAGGCGGCTTACCTCGAAAAAATTGTGGAAACCGTGTGGGACCTGGATAATGTCCTCTACGAAGTGATCAACGAAGGCGGCAACCCTGACTGGGATCAATTCGTCATTCAGACCGTAAAAAAACTGGAAGCCGCCAGGGGCAAACGCCACCCTATCGGCCTGACCGGTCACGGCAACGAAACCACCGAACAAATGCTGGCTTCCGACGCCGACTGGATCTCGCCCGGGCCGTGGGACAAAGGCGGCTTTGAAAACGCCTGGTCCGATCCGCCGCTCTGGTCCGGCAAGAAGGTCTGCGTGCTGGATACCGACCACCTCTGGGGGCACGGCATCGACTACCACTGGGTCTGGTACAGTTTCCTGCGCGGGCACAACGTCCTGTTCATGGATCCCTGGGACCCGATCCCCGCCTGGTTCGACCCCTACAAGAACTCCCCCGACCTGCAGATCTACGTTGAGGGCCGCGACGCCATGAGCAATGCAGCCGGGCTGGCCGGCAGGCTGGACCTCCGGGTCATGAAGCCGGTAAAAGCCTTTCAAAGCGGCTTTTGCCTGGCCGACGAAGGCCGGGAATACGTCATTTATATGCGAAAAGGTACGGCGGAAGTCGACCTTACCGGCATTTCAGGCGTTTTCAGTGTGGAATGGATCCACCCGTCTGTACGCTTTTCACAACCCGGAAAGCCGGTCATGGGCGGCGCAAAGGTCCGGATCCCGATCCCTTTCAGCGACGATGGGATCCTGCATCTGAAAAAAACGAATTAAACGGGAAAGCACATGGAAATAAGCAAACTGACCGAAAGATCCGGAGTTGAATCCAATGAGAAGTGGGCTAGAAAGACCCGCTATTTCAGGCAGTTGATCGACGAATTGAATGCCCGGGAGATCCCCGATGGACCAGTTGCACGGATCAATGAGGAGATTGACCAGCTGAACGCTTTCACCGGCGACGACAAATCCTATATGCGACACCTGACCAACGCGCAAAGCCGCGTCCTGAAATTTGTCGAAAAGGAGCTGAAACTGGTGCCCAAGGGGTATTACCGCACCATATGGCTGGTCGTGGGCATGGCCGCCTTCGGAACGCCGCTCGGTACGGCATTCGGCATCGCGATGGGCAATATGGCTTTCATCGGCATCGGTTTGCCCATTGGAATGGCGATCGGGATTGCGCTTGGCAGCGGCATGGACAAAAAGGCAGCCGATGAAGGCCGGCAGTTGAATGTAGAAATGTGATTTAATCCGTGTTTATATTTTCCCCATGTCAGGAATAACAACAGAATACCCGGCAATCCGCTGTGCTGACGACACCAAACTGGCTGCCACCTTCTTTGTACCCAAAGGCTCCCCCAAAGCTGCCGTCATGGTGGCTCCGGCAACCGGCATAAAACGTTCTTTCTATACGCCGTTTGCAGAATATCTGGCTGAAAACGGTTTCGGTGTGATCACTTTCGACAACCGGGGCATCGGCGATTCGCTCCACGGACCGATCCAGGATTGCAAGGCTTCCCTCCAGGATTGGGGGCAGCTCGACATGCCGGCCGTTCTGGAAACGCTCAAAACCCGCTTTCCGGAGGCGCAGTACCACCTGGTCGGACACAGCGCCGGCGGGCAGCTCTTCGGACTGATGCCCAATGCCTCCGACCTGGCTTCCGTTTTCAACTATGCCGCTTCCTCCGGGCGCCTGACCAATATGAAACTGCCTTTCCGCCTGCAAGCCCGCTTTTTCATGAACGTCTTTATTCCCTTCAACAACCTGCTGTTCGGATACACCAACTCCCAATGGGTCGGTATGGGCGAACCCCTGCCCCGGCAGGTCGCCGGGCAGTGGCGGACCTGGTGCAACGGCAGGGGATACGTCAAAACCGCCTTCGGGAAATCAGTGCTCCGGCATTGGTACGATACCCTCGATTGCCCTTCCGTTTGGGTAAACGCCGTGGATGACCCCATTGCCATCAATGAAAATGTGTCGGATATGTTGACTGTTTTCCACAAATTACCGGCCGAACGCCTGACGTTGATCCCGGCGGACTATAAACTCCCGGCGATCGGCCATATGAAATTCTTCAGCCGCAAGAACAAGGCCCTCTGGCAACTGGTCATCGATTGGCTGCGGATCAATGAACCCGGTTCCCACCACTGAGGAGGGCTTTTGAAACAGGAAACTTCTTCCAAAGATTAAACCCTTGGGGTTTGGTTTGTTTTTTACCACAACTTGTCCCGCAAGGCGGGATCAGGCATATAAGTTCACATATGCGTTCATTGCAATTGCGCCCTTGCGCAATTGCAATGAACTCTTCCTATGTTTCCTTATGATCCTTATGTGGTATAGAAAACAGTGGTTTGAAAAAACGTTTGTTCAATGGATCCGATGTTGCAAGGACGCGTTTTCTTAAACGAAAACAAGGTCAATAATTTTAAATTTCCGTTTTTTACCGAAACTTCCGGAACAATCCATATGGTACCTCTAAACAAAATCTGCGGAACCCTTTTTCTGGTCGCCGTTTCATTGTGCGTTTTCGGGCAGGCAACCGGCCAGACTGACAGTACAAACCCGCAAACTCCGGCCCTGCCGGACACGATTCCCTTTGTACTGACACCGCACAACAACCTGATCGTCAAGGCCGTCCTGAACGGGCAGGACACCGTCGACCTGATGTTCCATACGGCAGCCGGCGACCTGACCCTGATCAAAAGCGCAACGGCCAGGTTGACCACCCTCAATTTCAACGGCCAGGACACTGTCAACAGTTGGGGCGGGGATAATGCCTCCCGGTACAGCACCGGCAATGCCCTGCAGATCCGAGACCTGAAATGGGCGGGCGTCTCCATCTGGGAAAATGAAAATTCAGGCCCGTTATCGGATGGAAAATTCGGACCCGATCTGTTCACCGGCAAAGCCATTGAGATCGATTTCGATCACAACCGGCTGGTCATCCATTCCGACATGCCGGACATCAAGGGCGACTATGAAAAACTGGACCTGGTGTTCCAAAACGGCATGATGTTCGTGGAAGGCCTCAGCACGATCGGCGACACGAGGTACCCCAACCGGTTCTTAATTCACTCGGGATACGCCGGCGCCGTCCTTTTCGACGATGCATTTGCCGACAGGAACAAGCTGAACGATAACCTGAAAATAACCGATCAAAAAGAGCTGAAGGACTCCTACGGCAACGTATTGAAAACCCAAAAGGCGATCATGCCCGCGTTTTCCATCGGCGCAACTACCCTGACCGACATCCCGGTCGGCTTTTTTGCCGGGTCGATCAAGCGGCAGAAAATAAGCGTACTCGGCGGAGAGGTGATCAAAAGGTTCAACATCGTCATTGACCCCAGGCGGGAGAATATCTATTTGAAAGTCAACCACTTGATGAGCACGCCGTATTCAGAGGGTTAAGGCGCTTTACAAAAACGGCACTGCTGCCGGGTCCACCCGTTTGCCCGCCGTCGGTCACGAACACAAATTTTCCTTAGTTTTACCCGCATATGAATCGGATGAAAAAACAGAAACGCAACCTTCTGGCGGCATTGGCATTATTGGCCGCCCTGATGCCCGTTCACGCACAGAAAATGTCGGGCAATCCGTTGTTTCCCGGCTGGTACGCCGATCCGGAAGGCGCCGTGTTCGGCAACCGGTACTGGATCTATCCCACCTATTCGGACGCGTACGAGAAACAGGTCTTTATGGACGCCTTTTCCTCGCGCGACCTGATCAAATGGAAAAAACACGACCATATTCTGGATACGGCCGCCGTAAAATGGGCGCATAAGGCCCTGTGGGCGCCGGCCATCGTGCACAAGGACGGCCGGTATTTCCTGTTCTTTGCCGCCAACGACATCCAGAACGATGAAGAAACCGGCGGCATCGGCGTAGCGGTCGCCGACCGGCCCCAAGGTCCCTATAAGGACTACCTGGGCAAGCCGCTGCTCGACAAATTCCAAAACGGCGCCCAACCCATCGACCAGTTCGTTTTTCACGATGCCGACGGTCAGTACTACATGATCTACGGCGGCTGGCGGCATTGCAACATCGTCCGGCTCAAAGCCGACTTCACCGGTTTCGAACCCTATGCCGACGGCTCCGTTTTCCGGGAGATCACCCCGGAAGGGTACGTGGAAGGGCCTTTTATGTTTATCCGCAACGGCAAATACTACTTCATGTGGTCGGAAGGCGGCTGGGGCGGTCCGAATTACCGGGTGGCCTATGCCATAGCCGATTCGCCGTTCGGCCCTTTTGAGCGCATCGGCGTCGTGCTTCAGCAAGACCCGGCCGTGGCAACCGGCGCCGGCCACCACTCCCTGATCAACGCCCCGCACTCCGACGATTGGTACATCGTCTACCACCGCCGCCCGCTCACCGAAACCCACCACAACCACCGCGCTACCTGCATGGACAAGCTCGAATTTGACGATCAGGGCCTGATCCTACCGGTAAAGATCACGTTTGAGGGGGTGGAGCGGAATAAACCATTAAGGCATTAAGGAAAATTAAGTCTCTGCAACCAGACAGGGAGCCGGCTGTCCTTAAGAAAGCGATTACATTTCTTTTTGCTTATCTTTCGATATGAACAGGATCATTTCTACCCTCGCCCTACTCGGCTTGCTGTCGGGTTGCGCCGCCAGCCAGCCCGCCGCCTCATTCGACATCCGGGAATTCCTGAACATGCCTTACACCGACGGGCCGGAAGCCGACAGCCTCCAAAGCCTCCACCTGGTTGTACCCCAAAGCGAAACCGCTTCCCCGCTGCTCATCTGGATCGGCGGCGGCGCCTGGGCGTACGTCAACAAGGATATGGAACTGGACCTGGCGAGAAACCTGGGCCGCAAAGGTATCGCTGTCGCCTCCGTGGGTCATCGCCTGAGCCCGGCCGTTTGGCGGGATCCGAAGAAAACGGAAGGCATCCAACATCCCAAACACGCGGAGGATGTGGCGGCCGCCGTAAAATGGCTCTACGACCACGCCGCGGAATACGGTTATGACCGCGAAAAGTTCTTCATCGGCGGTTACTCCTCCGGTGCGCACCTGGCAGCCCTGCTCGACCTGGACAAGGGGTTCCTGGGCAAATACGACTTATCGCCCGACCTGTTCAAGGGCGTCATCCCCATTTCCGGCGCATTTGATATGGTCGAATATTATAAGGTATTCCTCAACGGCGAACGCCCCGAAATGGCCGAACAGCACGTCAAAGCCGTTTTCGGGCCGACGGAAAAGGACCTCATCGCCGCTTCACCGACCTCATACCTCGAAAACCTATCCACCCCGATGCTGCTGATGTGCGACAACAACCTGTACAACTACACCCGCCTGTTCGAAGACCGGATCCGGGCCACTGCGTTTCGGGATGTGCGGGTGATGTACGCCTACAATTTCTCCCACAGCGCCCTGTGGCGCGACCTTTCGTCGGACCAACCCAGCATCTATCGCAACGCCATTATTGAGTTCATCGACATGGAAAGCAGATCATGACGGCGGAACGAATACGTGGTTCCCGGTGTTTATAATGTCGGTACCGTAGTCGCAAAGATTTTACGTCGCAAAGATTTTACGTCGCGCATATTTTACGTCGCATAAATCGCAACGGAGCTTTCGCCTGTTAAACGCAAGCCGCGGGCCGTCAGATCAAGGTTAAAGGATAAAGTAGAAAGGTTAAAGAGGCCAGATGGCAGCCGCGGGCCGTCAGGTCCGCCATGTCGGTAGCATTCGGTTTGAATTTTAGGTTTCCAGCCTGTAGGGCTGGTATGTGACTGTTTCTGACCGGCAACGTTTGTGCAGATCGATTCCGGATCAACGCAGTTAAAAATAAATGGAATGGATTTCAACGCCCGTTACAGATTTTCATATGCCGGCCCTACGGGCCGGTGGCTTACGTCGTTGCCGGGGTGCTACAGATATGGCGATCCTGACGGACCGCTGTTGGAGCAAGCCGCGGGCCGCCAGATCAAGGTTAAAGGGTAAAGTAGAAAGGTTAAAGAAGCCAAACGGCAGCCGCGGGCCGTCAGGTCCGCCATGTCGGTAGCATTCGGTTTAAATTTTAGGTTTCC
>CALMYQ010000062.1 GCA_937873655.1 uncultured Lewinella sp.
TGTCGGTAGCATTCGGTTGCGGTTTTAAGTTTCCGGCCTGTAGGGCCGGTATGTGGTGGCGCCGGACAGGCAAACCCGCCGATGGTCAGTGGTCAGTTTTTGACCGGCTGACCACTGACCACTGAAAACTGAAAACTGACCACTGATTAGTAGTTGCGCTCAAAAAATTCCTTGTAGGCATCGATGTTCCGGGTTGTGATGATGGTCCGGTAGTTATTCTGGGAAACCGGCAGTACGTCGAATTTGTACTTGCCGGCATCCAGAAAGTCTTTGGCGTTTTTACGCACTCCTTCATAATAGCGCATGGATTCCTCTGCATTCTTGAAGCGGCGGAGGACCAGCACAGGAGTCTCCTGTTTTTCTCCCATATAGATATTGGAGATGCGGAGCTTTTCGAGGCTGTGGTATTTTTCATTGTAATCGGAAACCGTGAATTTAACGTCATTGAGGTTAACTTCCTGTTTAAATACAATGATGATATAGTGTAATTCGGAAGGATTATAGGAATAGCCGGATTCCTCTTCGGCGGCCTGGCCCGGCAATTTGGCCCCGGCGCCGCCCAGCATGCGGAGGATCTCCTTGGCTTTGCGCTGCTCATCGGTATCCGGATAGAGGGCGACCACTTTCTGGAGGTCTTCCACGTAGGCGTCCTTGCCTTTCAGGTTGCCGGTGCACATGGCCATGAGCAGAGCGTATTTGGCCTTGAGCGGGTGTTTGCCGAACAACTGGGCGACGGCCTGCTGGCCCTGGTCGTAAGCGTCCTGGAAATTTCCGCTCTTAAAGGATTGGTAGATCTGGTCATAGCGCCTGCTGCGCTGCTGTTCCTCGCTCATGAACTTGGCGGCGAAATCCGGGTCCTGCAACAATTTGGCGTAGTTGGTGGTCGGGTATTTCTGTACGATCTTATCGTAATATTCCTTCGCTCTGGCCGAATTGTTCAGGTCGGTATGGTCGAGGTACAGGAGGTACCAGGAATCCAGTTCGTAATTGCTTTCTGGGAACCTCGAATTGAGTTCTTCCAGGACGTCAACGGATTTCGGATAATTTTTCATCCGGTCGCGGTACAGCGAGCCGAGGTTGAACATCGCTTCGCGGATCTGGATCTTGAACTCTTCGATCTCCTGGTTGGTCTTGGGGAAATCGCCCAGGTATTCCGACAGGTTCTCCGGGTCGATGGGAACGGCTTCCGGTTGGGTTTCCGCACCTGGTGAGGCGGCATCCGCGATGGTATTCTGGT
The DNA here is from genome assembly GCA_937873655.1 of uncultured Lewinella sp. Classification (GTDB taxonomy): domain Bacteria; phylum Bacteroidota; class Bacteroidia; order Chitinophagales; family Saprospiraceae; genus JACJYC01. Next base: position 1,238 of record CALMYQ010000062.1, read on the forward strand.
TGGAGCGGCGCCAGTCGTCCTTCAGCGGCCGGTCGCCCCATTTGCGCTGGAATTCCCGGATGCCTCGCTTGAGGGCTTTGTCATTGTAGGCGAAGAAATCGCTTTTGACCAGTGCCGGCGCGCCGCCCTTATTGCCTGCGGTCGTCTGTTGGGCGGCTTTTTCCTGAGCGGCTTTCAGGCGGGCATCGTCGCGTTCCTTTTTCACCTTGCCTGCCAGGGCCAGTTTCTCATCGTCTGAAAGCTGTGCGATGCGCAGCAGGCTGTCCTTCTCGATGATCACCGTCAGGTTTTCGGCGATCTCGGTGAGGTTGGTGCTATATCTGCGAACTTCGTCGTAACGCTCGTCGGTGGAATTCATCCGGTCGAGAGTGTTGTCGAAGTAGGATTTGGCCTCCACGAAACTTTCGTCCTCAAAGGCCATTTTAGCCAGGCGGTAATACACTTCCGCTTCGAGGGCCCGGTTGCCGGAGGTGTTCTCGATGACCAGGAGGAGGTCATTGCGGCCCTCTTCGCGGTTGTTCTGTTCGAAAGCGATCTCGGCCAGTGCGTAGTAGATCTGGTCCTTGTACTCCGCATTCTTGGGGTCGCGGAGCATTTTTTCGAGGTTCTGTTTGGCCTCTTCGCCGGTTCCTTTTCCGGTCCGCCAGGCATTCTGAGCCAGGCTCAGTTTGGCGCTGAACTCCATTTCGTAGTTGTCGGTATATTTCAACACCTCTTCAAAGGCCTGGTAGGCGGCCTCGTTCTGCCCGAGTTTCTGGTGCAGCTGGGCCTTGATATAGCTGAAGCGGGCCTTGGTCGGGCGATTGGCCTCATCGATGGCTTTGTCGAGGTAAGGCAGCGCTTCGCTGTATTTTTTCTGCTGAATGTAGGAATAGGCCATTACTCCGGCGGCTTCCCGGCCGATATCCTTAAAGGTTTTGGGGTCCCGTTCCAGTTGCCCCAGTATGCGCATGGCGGCATCGGGGTTATCCCTTTCCACGTAGGTTTTGGCCAGCCAGAGCAACCCTTCCTGGTAAGCGGGCCGGTGCTTGAGGAAATAGCTGTCGGGGTCGCTTTCGATGGCTTCCGAGCCGGAATTCCCCAGGCTGATGGTGGTCGGGACGGCTTCTTCGGGCGTCTCGGCGGGCGTCGTTACCGGGTTGGTTGCGGCGGGCGTTTCGGTATTTTCCCCGGGTTTCGGGGTTGACGGCTTTTTGCCTTTTGAACTGCTGCTTTTCTTCTTCTTCTTCTTCAGCTCGCGGTTGTACTGCTTCCGTTCCTTTTCCTGTTGTTTCTTGGATTTGGCGACTTCTTTTTTGGAGGGCCGTGCGTTGCCGGTCCGGCCGGAGGACGCCCGCGAGGAGGTCCGGCCGCTACCCTTTTTGGTTTTCGCACCCGATTCTTTCCGGGCCTTTTCCTTAGACGGCTTGTATTCATCCGTCATGAAGCGAAGGGTTTCTTCCGCGCTTTCGTAATCTTTTTTGAGGAACTGGGCTTTGCCGAGCAGGAGGTAGCAGTCGTCCGTCCAATGGCTGCGGCGGTGAAGCTGGGCTACGACGGTCACTTTTTCGATGGCCTTGTCGAGGTCGGGGGCAACTGCCTGCGGGTTGTCGGCGGCGATGTACTCATACATGGGCAGCAACTGGGTGTAGTTGTCGTGGTGCTGGTCATCCAACTGCACGATACTGCCGGCCAGCAGCTCATCGGCATTGAAATAGCCGTTGTACTTGGCGGTTGTGTTGTGGTATAACTTCCCCAGCATCGACAGGTCTTCCTGTTTCTTCTGGGTGGTACAGGCCGAAATAGCGCCTACAAGCAGCAGCATGGCGCCTATGCGTTTCATTTGAACCAATATTGCAGTGTTAAATATCATAATCATCTGGGTTGGCCGGTTGCCCGGTCTTGCAAAATTTATCTACCTTTGCATTCTTATTAACGCCGGGGTGCAAAATTATTTTATTCCCCACACACTTTCATAGCGCAAAAAGCAAAATATTCGTATTTGACCGGCGTTTCTTAACAAAATGCCTTATGGATAAACAAGGATTTTGGAAGAGGTTGCAGGAAAGGCTACAACATACCTACCGGCTGGTCGTCATGAATAATGAAACTTTCCAGGAAGTAGGCTCCTACAAGCTGAATTTGCTCAATCTGTATATCCTCCTCAGCAGCTTTGCCGTTGTTTTCGCCGTTGTGATCTGGATGCTGATCGCCTATACGCCCCTGCACAAGTACATGCCCGGGTACGGCAAAGGCAGCAACAACGAGGAGGTCCAGGGCCTGCTTCGCAAGGTGGATAACCTGGAAAAGGAACTGACCACTTACCGGGTCTATTCCGAAAGCATCCGCAAGGTCCTGGTTGGGGATGTGACCACGGAGGACGATGTGCCGAAAGCCAATCCGGTGATTCAGGACACCCTGGGGGCAATGTCCCTGGATCCTTCACAGGAAGAAGTTGCCCTGCGCGAGGAGGTCGAGCTGGACGAGATCGGCGAAATCGCCCGCGAGCCGCGCACCACCAACCTGCCCGGCGCCAATGCCCGGCTGGAGCAAATGTACTTCACGCCGCCCGTCAACGGCGAGATCAGCGCCGATTTCATGCCCGACAAGAAACACTACGGGGTGGATATCCTGGCCGCCAGGAACACGCCCATCAAGGCAGCCATGGACGGATACGTCTTTCTTTCCGACTGGACGCTCGAAACCGGCAATACCATCGGCATCCAGCACGCCAACAATACCATCACTTTTTACAAGCACAATTCCGAATTGCTGAAAAAAGCGGGCAGCTATGTCAAGGCAGGAGAAGCCGTTGCCATTATCGGCAATACCGGCACCATGTCCAACGGGCCCCACCTCCACTTCGAACTGTGGTACAAGGGCAAGCCCGTCAACCCAACGGAGTACATCGATTTCTGAATACCGCCGCCCGGAACCAGGCCGGAACCAAATGTTAAATCTTTGTAAATTGATCAAAAAAAGGCGACCGTTTATAAATTAATTCTTGAAAAAGTAAAAGCTTGTTAAAGAATTGATATAATTTTGCCGCTTCAAAAAAGAGGACTGATTAAGATGATTGAGCAGAATGAATCCAACGGCTTGATTGCCGCTTTCAATGAAAAGGGAGAATCCATCAGCCCGCTCCTGCCGGAGACGGTTAAAAACTTTCTTATAGATATCGACGGTACTATCTGTGACGACATCCCCAACGAGGAGCCCGAACGCATGTCGACCGTCCTGCCTTATCCAGATGCCCTCAAGATCATCAACAAGTGGTACGAGGAAGGTCATGTGATCACGTTTTTCTCTTCCCGCACCGAGGAACACCGCGAGATCACCGAAGCCTGGCTGCGCAAGCACGGCTTCAAATACCACGGCCTCCTGCTGAGCAAACCGCGCGGCGGCAACTATCACTGGATCGACAACCACATTGTAAAAGCTACCCGTTTCAAGGGCAAATTCACCGATCTCGTCGTCAGGACCCATGAGATCGAAGTGTTCAAGCCCTGATTTGTTTTGCTGATTTTTACACCATATTCCGACCTCAATCCTGCGTTTTCAGCCCACCGCATTCAGGTGAACGGGCGACCTGTGCCCGCTGCGCACCGCACCGGCTTTTCCACCGGCAGTGAACCATCTCCTGCCGGCTCGCGTTATAATAGTATGCAATACTATACAAGTTCCTTTCTAAGCGTACTTCCAAGACGACGTTCATTCAGCCATTTCTCTCTCCCGTTCCGATGAACGGCTCCGACTCCTGAGCTGTAAAAGATCGCTTCATATCCTCTACCGGGGACACTCCGTTTCCCCGGCGACAGCTTTTTCTCCCGCGAAGCAAGCTGCTATTTTATTTTTTCAAACCAGTCAAAAATGGAAAAGTCCGATTTCTTTAAACCTGCCCTCGAATGGGCAAAACGCAGAGGCCTGAGTAAGATCAAGGCCAATTTCACCGATTACGAATCTCCCGTTCATTTTACCCGCAGGGACGAGGAACAATCCTTTGTCCCCGATATCACAGGCTACCGCCTTGGGGTCAAGCACTATGTCGAAATCGCCACCAAGGAAGAAGATGTCCCCAAAAAGGTATCCAAATGGAAACTGATGGCCAAGCTGGCCGGCATGAAAGGCGGCAGGCTCTTCCTGCTCGCACCCAAAGGGCATAAGGCCTTCGCCGAACGCATCGTCAAACGCTATAACGTAAACGCCAAGGTCGTTTACCTCCAATGATTTTTCACCATTCAAAATACAATTAATGCTCATTATCGAAGTAAAGGACAACGAGAGCATCGACCGCGCTCTCAAACGCTACAAAAGAAAACATCAACGCGTCAAGCTCAAGCAGGAGCTCTTGCGGCGCAAGCATTACACCAAACCATCTGTAAAGCGCAGAAACGAATTACTCGATGCCATCTATCGCGAACAGAAAAAACAGGATCAGGATTACTAAGGGCCGCCTGACCGGCTTGTTCTTCCTGCTGATCTGGTTGTGGGGAGCGCCCCTTTCCGGAGCGCCACCCGCAACGCCGCGATTCACCAATGATCAGGGCCTGGTCAGCGAATCGGGCTATTTCAAACTGATCTGGGCGACAGGCAAAGAGCCGGCCGGCCCCGATAACGCACCTGAATTCCTTTTGCAGCAATCGACCGACAGCAATTTCGGTTCGCCGGTTGTTTTGTACCAGGGCCCGGACCTGGCCACCTTCATCTCCGGCCTTGAAAACGGAACCTATTACTTTCGTTTGAAAGCCATTGACCCGCAAACCCGGGAAGGCAGCGCCTGGACGGCGCCCCTGACGGTCGTGGTCCGGCACCATCCCCTGGCCCTCTCCCTCACCCTCTTCGGTTTGGGAGCCATCGTATTTCTGGCCACCTTGGCCATCGTCGTTTCGGGTGCCAGAGCCACCCGGACAAACCAGGAAGCATAATATGGAACACCACCAATCAGAAATCCTGAATCCGGCAACCGGCTGGATTCTGATGGCCCTGCTCAGCGCCCTGTGGATAGGCCTCGGCATTTATTGGGGCAAAAAAGCGAAAAACCTGGACGGCTTCATGCTCGCCGGGCGGAATGTCGGGCTTGCTTTCGGCACCGCCACCGCCATGGCCACCTGGGTGACGTCCAATACCACCATGCTGGCCCCCCAGTTCGCCCTTCAGCTGGGGCTCTGGGGCATGATCGCCTATTCCATGGCAGCCTTCGGGCTGTTTCTTTTCGCACCGCTCGCCCGCCGCATCAAAGACCTGATGCCTAAAGGCTACACCAGCGGAGATTTTATCCGCCTGCGATACGGCAAAACCGCCTGGCGCGTATTCCTGGCCATTTCCATCTTTTACAGCTTTACCTGGCTGATCAGCATGGGGATGGCCGGCGGCATTTTGATGAACGCCCTGTCCGGTATTCCGTATGCGGTGGGCATGACGGTCATCCTCGGCGTGTGCATCACCTATACCTTGTTCGGCGGCCTGTATGCCGTCATCGGTACCGACTATATCCAATCGGTGATCATCATGATCGGGGTGGTGGTGGTCGGGATCGCGGTGCTGTCGCACGTCGACCTGAGCGGCGTCTACTCCGAGCTGGAGTCCAACCGGCCCATGCTGGTCAGCGTCCTGCTGCCCGCCTCTCTGATGGCGGTATTCAACAACCTGCTGTTCGGCATCGGCGAGGTATTTCACAGCAACGTATGGTGGAGCCGGGCATTTGCCATGCGCAAGGGCATCGGTTCGAAAGCCTATACGATTGCCGGCATTTTCTGGCTGCCCGTCCCGATCGCGGCCGGTTTCATCGCCCTGACCGGCGGGTCGCTGGGGGTCAACATCACCAGCCCCGATATGGTAGGTCCGCTGATGGCCGGAAACATCCTCGGCAAGGCCGGCGCGGTGGTCGTATTCGTGGTGTTCTTCTGTTCGCTGGCCTCCAGCATCGACAGCCTGCTGGCCGCGACCTCCGACCTGATCCTGGAGGATATCTACAAGAAAATGATCAACCGGAAGGCCAGTGAAGCGCGCCTGAAACGGGTTTCCACCCTGATCATCCTTGGCCTGGGGTTGTTTGCGTGGCTGGTTTGCCTGCCCCGGGTCGGTACGCTGGCCACCGTATTGTTCTTTGCAGGCCCGATGGTGGCCAGCACGATCTACCCCATCGTCACGGGGCTGTACTGGAAAACGGCCAGCGCCGGAGGAGCCATCTGGGCCATGGTGCTGGGTTCGGTATCGGGCCTGATCGCTTACATCGAAGTCGGCTGGTATACCGGCTCGCTGATCGCCGCCACGGTTTCGATTCTGACCACGGTGCTCTTTGCCCGTTTTCAACCGGATAATTTTAACTGGAAAGCCCTCGACGAGTCGTTGCCGGCTCCCGGATCGGTTTCCAATACCTGAAACAGCATATGCATTTTTCATTGTCATTTTTCAAAATACTGATCCTGGCCGCTATCGGATTGATGGCAGTCGGCGCTGCCACCCTGATCGTTTTATGGCTTAAGGATCTAAAAACCAAGGAAATATGGTAACCGATAAAATCAAAAGGAAAGCTGCGGCAAATCCTGAAAAACCTCCCTTGTACTCAGAGGGGTTGTATCCGAACCCGAAAAAGCTGATCGCGCAGGACACGATCGACATCAACAAGCTGAAGGGGCTCGTCGGCAAATCCATCCTTTCCATCGACCAGTTCGACAAGGACATGGTGCTGGAGATCTGCAAATTCGCCGCCCTGCTGGAAACCACCACCATCGCCGAATCCCATCCGCTGGACGGCAAGATCATCATCACCGCCTTTTTTGAACCCAGCACCCGGACCCGGCTGTCCTTCGAAAGCGCCGTCCTCCGCCTCGACGGCAAGATCATCAGCATTCCGGAGGGGCAGGCGACCGGCGTGGCCAAGGGCGAATCCCTTTCCGATATCGGCGAAATGTTCAACGCCTACGGCGACCTGGTCGTCGTCCGGCACACCGAAACCACGGCAGTGGATGAACTGCTGCACAACCTGCGCCTGCCGCTGATCAACGCCGGCAACGGCTCGGGCGAACACCCAACCCAGGCTATGGCCGACTGGTTCGCCATCCTGAAATGGAAACCCAGGCTCAAGCAGGACGTCATCGCGGCGGAAGACCGGATCCATCTGGGTATTCTCGGTACGCCCGGCAGCATGCGCGCCGTCAACAGTTTCCTGCGGTTGTCGCTCCTGTTCAAGGCAGGCATCCGCCGGATCAGCATCGTGTCCGACCTTGCCGATCCGCTCGGGCCCGAACTGGAAGAGAGCCTCAACCGGTCGGGCATCCGGTATGACATTACCAACGACATCAATACGGTCCTCTCCGATATGGATGTGGTCTATATGAATTCCATCGCTTTCCTCGGGGACAGTTACAAGACCCTGGATTCCCGGTTCAAACTCGATGCCGGCAGCAACCTCAAGGAAGATGCCGTGGTATTGCACCCCCTGGCCAGGCTCGACGAGCTCGACCCCACCCTGGACGGCACGCACCACAACCTCTATTTCACCCAGGCCCACGGCGCCGTTTTCATCCGCCAGGCCTTGCTCATATCGGTCCTCAACCGTTTCGACCGAATTCCTCCGGCTACGCCGGGTATTGTTAAATCTTAGAAAAAACGTTCTTCAATGTGTGGAATCACCGGATTTTGGAGCCTCGGCCCCCTCGAGAAAAACGCCCGCGAGGTGCTGGCAAAAATGACTGCCAGCATCCGGCACCGCGGCCCCGACGGGTTCGGTTACCATCTGGATGCAAAACGCGGAATGGCCATGGGACATGCCCGGCTGTCCATCATCGATATGCATACCGGCGACCAGCCCCTGTACAGCCGCGACAAATCCCGCGTGCTGACCGTCAACGGGGAATTTTACGACTACAAGCGGATCCGGACCCGGCTGCGGCTCCAGGGATTCTCCTTCACCACCAAGTCGGACAGCGAGATCGCCCTGCCGCTTTATGAAAGGGAAGGTCTCGATTTTGTCAGGCACCTGCGCGGAGAATTCGCCTTCGCCCTGTTCGACAAACGCAACCAACGGCTGGTGCTTGTCCGCGACCGGTTCGGCATCAAGCCGCTGTATTATTATATCGGAAAGGATACCGTGTACTACGGTTCCGAGATCAAGGCCATTTTCGCCAATCCCTACCCCGAAAGGAAATTCTCGCCGGCAGGTGTGATGCACCAGCTCATGCATACCATGGTGCCCGGCACAACAGCCTTCGAGGGCGTTCAGGCCCTGCTGCCCGGGCATATGCTCGTCATCGAAAAGGGAGAGAACGGGTTTTCCGTTAGGGATCAGCAATACTGGGATATGGACTTCCCGAAAGTGGATGAGCGGGATCGCAAACTGACCGCCGCTCACCATATTCAGGCGGTCCAGGAAACCCTGCAGGGGGCGGTTGCCCATCGCCTGGAGGCCGATGTGCCGGTGGGTTGTTATCTTTCCGGTGGCATCGACAGTTGTTCGATGCTCGGGCTGGCTTCTTCGATGCAGCAGCAACCGGTCAAAGCCTTCACCATCAGTTTTGACCACCAGGCTTACGACGAGTCGGTGATCGCCCGCGAGATGGCCAATGCCGTCAAAGCCGATCAGGAGGAAATCAACTTGTCGTCGAAGGAACTTTACGGTCAAAACTACATCACCACGATGTGGCATGCCGAACGAACGTTCTACAACACGCTCGGCGTGGCCAAATGGTGCATGAGCAAACGCGTCAACGAATGCGGCTACCGGGTGGTGGTCACCGGCGAGGGTTCCGACGAGCTCTTCGGCGGATATCCGGCCTTCAAGCGGGACATGCTCAAGTACGCCCAGGGCGACAACGCGGGGTTGCTGACCAAACTGGAGGATTCCAACAAGATCTTCAAGGGCGCCATACTGGCTGAAAACGCGGTTTCGCACCCGGCGCTGGAAGCAGTCTGCGGGTTTACCCCGTCATGGATCCAGCCCTGGATTCAGACCCTGGCCCTGGCCAAACCCCTGATGAACGAGGACCTCCTGGCCGACCTTCGGGATTACGACCCGATCGAGGCCATTGCCGATTCGTTTGATAAATCTCAGCTCGACGGCCGCCATTTCCTGGATAAGGCCCAGTACACCTGGATCAAGACCATGCTCGAATGCCAGATCCTGAACTGGGGCGGCGACCGGGTGGATATGGCCAACTCCATGGAGTCCCGGCCTGCATTCCTGGATCATTACGTCGCGGAAGCGGCCAAAATGATCCCGCCGAAATTCCGCATCCGGGCGGGCACCGAAAAGTGGGTATTGCGGAAAGCCATGCAGCAGATCCTGCCCAAGGTGCTTTACCAACGCGAGAAATTCGCCTTCATGGCGCCGCCGGGCCATACCTCCCCCGACAAGCAGACCGCCCTCGACAACCTGATCGAGCGGTTCCTCAATCCGGAGGCTCTCCGCTCCGCAGGTATGCTCAACCCGGGCACCGTCGGTGAATTCCTCCAGCGTTATCGCCAGGATAAAAACCCGGTGTCGCTGGTGCGGAAGGACGCCATCCTCAACCACCTGCTCGGCATACAGATCCTGCACGAGCAATTCATTCTGAACCGGCAACCGGAAGTCATCCCGGCCTGAAACCGGCGGTGAGGTTGCCTATTTCTTAACCAAAACACGTTACAACTGCCATGACCAAAGATTACCAGGCTTACCAGTTGCGCAACTTCCGGGAAATTCCCGAAGTGGATCGTTATTTATCCGAAGAGGATAAATTCGCCATTGAAGTGGTCGGCAACATCCTGCCTTTCAAAGCCAACAATTATGTGACTGAAGAATTGATCGACTGGGAAAACTTCCGACGGGATCCGATCTATGCCCTGACCTTTCCGGCAGCGGAAATGCTCGAACCGCAACATTTTCAGGAAATAGCCGCGCTGCTGAACGCCGGCGCCGGCAAAGCCGAGATCAAACTGACCGCCAACCGGATCAGGCGGGAGCTCAACCCCCACCCTGCCGGACAAATGGAGCACAACGTCCCCGTACTCGACGGCGCCCCGCTGACCGGCATCCAGCACAAGTACCGCGAAACGCTGCTGTTTTTCCCCAACCAGGGGCAAACCTGCCACGCCTATTGCACATTCTGCTTCAGGTGGCCGCAGTTTGTAGGCATGAACGAGCTCAAGTTCGCCATGCGGGACACGGACCTGCTGATCCGTTATCTGCGGGAGCACCCGGAGGTGAACGACGTCCTGTTCACCGGCGGGGACCCCATGATCATGAAGACCCGCATCATCGCCCAATATATCGACGCGCTGATCGAAGCCCGGATCCCCAACCTGCGGACCATCCGGATCGGCACCAAGGCCCTGGGGTACTGGCCGCAGCGATTCGTCACCGACGAGGATGCCGACGACCTTTTGCGCCTGTTTGAACGGACAAAGGAAGCAGGCATCCACCTGGCCTTTATGGCCCATTTCAACCACCCCAGGGAACTGGAAACGGATATGGTCAAAACGGCCATTGAGCGCATCCTCAATACCGGCGCGGTGATCCGGACCCAATCGCCGATCATGCGGCACATCAACGACAGGGCGGAAGTCTGGTCGGACATGTGGCAAAAACAGGTTGAACTGGGTTGCATACCTTATTATATGTTCGTGGCCAGGAACACCGGCGCCCAGCACTACTTCGCCATTTCGCTGGAGGCCGCCTGGCGGATCTTCAACCGGGCCTACCGCAAGGTCAGCGGCGTAGCGCGCACCGTACGGGGGCCGAGCATGTCGGCGATGCCCGGCAAAGTGCAGGTGAACGGCGTTGCGGAAATCATGGGTGAAAAGGTTTTTGCGCTGGAGTTCCTGCAGGCGCGCAACCCGGAATGGGTCGGTCGCCCGTTCTTTGCAAAATACAATCCGGATGCGATCTGGCTGGACGACCTGGAACCCGCCTTCGGCCGGGAGCGGTTTTTCTTCCGGGAGGAGGGGTTGTTGGAGGAACTGAGGAATTGAGGAACTGAGGAATTGAGGAACTGAGGAATCGGGGAAACGAGGGGGATTGAGCCGGCCGGCGGTTTGATCCCTTTAGATTTTTTTTGCCCAAAATTTGCATGGCCCTGTGCCGTTAGCGCATATTCCGATTAAATCATCGTTAAAAAATCTGCGCAACCGTTCCGGTTTTCCAAATATTGAGTAATTTTGTTACTCAATTCATCCCATGATCGAAGCATTGATCTCGTCCAAGACCAGGATTAAACTTTTGCTGAAATTTTTTCTCAACAGCAAAACAACGGCTTATCTTCGCAGCCTGGAAAGCGAGTTCGGGGAGTCATCCAATGCCATCCGGGTAGAATTGAACCGTCTTGAAAAAGCAGGCATGCTCACTTCTCACCAGGACGGAAACAAGAAACGCTTTCAGGCTAATACCCAGCACCCCCTTTTCAGAGAAATCCACAACATTCTGCGTAAACACATCGGGTTGGACCATATCCTCGAGAAGGTCATTCTCCGCCTGGGTAAGGTGGAAAAGGTCTTTTTGATCGGCGATTTCGCCCAGGGCGTGGACAGCAAGGTCATCGACCTATTGTTTATCGGACCCGATATCGACCGCAACTATTTGGTGGAATTGATCGTAAAAGTAGAATCGGCCATCCATCGCAAAATACGTTTTCTCATTTTCGAAAACGAGGATTTCGACTGGGGCCAAATTGAAACCGAACCGCTGTTGCTGTACGCAAAGGACTATTTAGTATTGGTCAAAAATTAACTTCCCTCCTTTAATTCAATCTTTTAGCTCGAATAAGCTTATTGTCAATCGCTTATATCTTCGCTAAAAGATTGAAACCAGGAAGAAATTATCTGACCGTTGATTATAATCTCTAAATCTGAGCCGGATGAAAAATATCCAAATGGTCGACCTCAAAACCCAGTACGAAACCATTAAACCCGAGGTGGACGCCGCCATCCAGGACGTGCTCAATGCCACTGCCTACATCAACGGCCCCCAGGTCCGGCAATTCCAGGCCTCGCTGGAATCCTACCTCGGCGTCCGCCACGTGATCCCGTGCGCCAACGGGACCGACGCCCTCCAGATCGCACTGATGGCCCTCGGCCTCCAGCCCGGCGACGAGGTGATCGTACCCGCTTTTACGTACGTGGCCACGGCCGAAGTGATCGCCCTGCTGCAACTCAAGCCGGTAATGGTGGACGTCGACCCCGACACCTTCAATGTTACCGCCGCCATTATAGAGCAGGCCGTTACGCCGCGGACAAAAGCCGTGGTGCCGGTCAACCTGTTCGGACAGAGCTGCGATATGGAACCGATCATGGCCGTTGCCGAAAAATACAGCCTTTTTGTAGTGGAGGACAACGCGCAGGCCATCGGCGCCGCGTACACCTTCGCCGACGGAACAAGCGTCAAAGCCGGCGCCATCGGGCATATCGGCTGCACCTCGTTCTACCCCTCCAAAAACCTGGGCGCCTACGGCGACGGCGGCGCCATTTATACCAACGACGAAGCGCTGGCGACCGCCTGCCGCAGCATTGCCAATCACGGGCAGGCCTCCCGCCGTTATTACCACGACGTGATCGGGTGCAACTCCCGGCTGGATTCGATCCAGGCCGCCATCCTCAATGTCAAACTGGCGCGGCTCGACCGGTTTGCAGCCGCCCGCCAACAAGCGGCCGCTTATTACGACCGCTTCTTTGCCGACGTACCCCAACTGCAGGTCCCCGCCCGGCAAGCCAACAGCACCCACGTTTTCCACCAGTATACGCTGATCGTCCGGGAAGGCGACCGAGACAGCCTGCAGGAATTCCTCAAGGAAAAAGGGATTCCCTCCATGATCTATTACCCGGTGCCGCTGTACAGCCAGGAAGCCTATAAATCCTCGGCCCCGTATCCGGATTTCAGCCTCCCGGTCACGGAATATCTTTGCAAAACCGTCATCTCGCTGCCCATGCATACCGAATTGGACGACGAGACCCTGGAATATATCTGTCAATCGGTACAATCATTTTTCAATTAACCTGAAAAACCCTTCGAAACCATGTTCAAGGAACTAGAGAAGAAAGAAAAAGCCATTTCCGTGATCGGCCTCGGTTACGTCGGCCTGCCGCTGGCGTTGGCCTTCGCCCGCAAATTCAAGGTGATCGGATTCGACATCAACGAGCAGCGCGTTGCCATGATGCGCAACGGCGAAGACCCCAGCAAAGAACTTGAATCCGATGCATTTGAAGGTTGCGACATCACCTTCACCTCCAACCTGGAAGACCTCAAAAAAGCCCATTTTCACGTGGTGGCGGTCCCTACGCCGGTGGACGAACACAATGTTCCCGACCTTAAACCCGTTTTGAAAGCCTCGGAAAGCGTCGGCAAGGCGCTCAAAAAGGGCGACTACGTGGTGTATGAATCCACGGTCTATCCGGGATGCACCGAAGAAGACTGCCAACCCATTCTGGAAAACCTGTCCGGGCTCAAACTCGGCGACGGTTTCAAACTGGGCTATTCCCCCGAACGGATCAACCCCGGCGACAAGGAGCATACCATCGAAAAGATCCTGAAGATCGTTTCCGGCAGCGACGCCGAAGCGCTTGAGGAAGTCGCACAGGTGTACGGCGCGGTTATCCATGCCGGCATTTACAAGGCCTCCTGCATCAAGGTTGCCGAAGCCGCCAAGGTGATCGAGAATACCCAGCGCGATCTGAACATCGCGTTCATGAACGAGCTGTCGATCATCTTCGACCGCCTGGGCATCGATACCAAGGAAGTGCTGGACGCCGCCGGAACCAAGTGGAATTTCCTGCGGTTCACGCCGGGGCTCGTCGGCGGGCACTGCATCGGCGTCGACCCGTACTACCTGCTGCACAAGGCCAACGAACTGGACTACAACGCCCAGGTCATCACCAGCGGGCGGCGGATCAACGATGAAATGCCGGCCTATATCGCCAAACGGCTGGTCCAGTTGCTGATCCAGAACGGCAAGAACCCGGGCTCTTCCAAGGTCCTGGTGATGGGCGTCACCTTCAAGGAAAACGTGGCCGACATCCGGAATTCCAAGGTGGTCGACCTGATCCGCGAACTGATGCAGTTTTCGGTCAACGTCCACATCACAGACCCCTACGCTTCGCCCAACGAAGTGGCGCATGAATACAAACTATCCCTGGTCGACGCGGTTTCGAACGACTACGACGCCGTGCTGGTCGCCGTCGGCCACGAGCAATACAAAAAACTCGATTTCGCTTATTTCCGCTCCATTACCGGCGGCGATAAGCCGATACTGATGGATATCAAAGCCATGTATGCCAAACCGGAGAACAACGGCTGGGTGTACTGGCGATTGTAAAAACCGGATATGAAGTCTGCTGGACAAGAAAAAGTCAAGGAACAGATAGAGAACCATTTGGACGAGAGGGAGGCGCGGTGGTTTGCCGTTTACACCAAATTCAGGCGGGAGAAGCAGGTGCTTCGCCGGCTGACTGATAAAGGTGTACACGCATACCTGCCCCTGCAATCGTTCACCCGCCGGTATACCCGCAAGGTCAAACAGGTCGACCTGCCGCTGATCAACGGGTATATTTTCACCAGGATCACGAAGAAGGAATACGTCCCCGTGCTGGAAACCCCGGACGTGGTCAATTTTGTCCGCTTTTCGCGCAACCTGATCTCTATTCCGGAAGCCGAGATCAACCTGATCCGGCGTATCATGGGAGAAGGGATCGACGTGGAGGTGAGCATGGAGGCCTTCCGGCTGGGCGACGAGGTGGAGGTGATCGCCGGCCGCCTGACCGGTTTGAAAGGCCGGCTGGTGCGCAAGGAGAACGACAAGAACTTTCTCGTAGAACTGGAGACCCTGGGCTGCGGCCTGTGCCTTTATGTGGAGCCGGAATACCTGAACAAGCTGAAGGGTAACCCGGATTGGAAGCCGGAGGAACGCCGGGTTGGGATCTGGGGGTTGTAGAGGGATGCTGATTTACCTCCTTCGCTGAACCTTCGGCCACCGGAGGTTGATTTGGCCGATTCCTCGAATACTCGAATACTCGAATACTCGTATTCATAAATAGCGTACCAACGCAGAGAGGTTATTCAAGTCTGATCGCTGTTAATTTTGTGAAAAGTCCCTGCGACCTTTCAACGGCGAAGCCTTGTGTTTTTAATTGATTCGATTCTTCGATTCCTCGATTCTTCGATTTTTCGATTCTTCGATTTTTCGATTCCTCGATTCTTCGATTCCTCGATTCCTCAATTCCTCAACAAACCACCATGCCCTACATTCATCCAACAGCGATCGTTGACGAAGGCGCCCAAATCGGCGAAGACAGCAAAATCTGGCATTTTTGCCATATCATGGGCGGCGCCGTGATCGGCAACGGCTGTTCCATCGGTCAGAATGCCTTTGTGGCCAACGGCGTTGCTTTGGGCGACAACGTAAAAGTGCAGAATAACGTATCCATATACGAAGGGGTGACCTGCGAGGACGATGTCTTCCTGGGGCCCTCCATGGTATTCACCAACGTCATCAACCCGCGCAGCGCCGTGAACCGCAAATCGGAATACCTGGCAACCCGCGTGGGCCGCGGCGCCACCATCGGCGCCAACGCCACCATTGTCTGCGGGCACGATATCGGCGCGTTCGCCTTTATCGGGGCCGGCGCTGTGGTCACGAAAACGGTACCGCCCTATGCGCTGGTCGTGGGTAATCCCGCCCGCCGCATCGGCTGGATGAGCGAACACGGGGCGCGGCTCCAATTCAACGACCAGGGCGAGGCGGTATGCCCCGGCAGCGGCGAGCGGTATTTGCTGGCGGACGGCGGGGTGCGGAAGGCTTAGGCGGCAACTTCCCGTTGCCTCCTAAGTTGGCAAACCAAATGCATCGATTGATCTTATCTGCAGGAACAACAATTCAGTAGGTAACCCAAAGTTACCACCTGAAAACCTGCAACCAAAAACCAGATTTCACGTACAAAATAAAAACCACAAAACCTTGAAAACCTTCTCCCTCATCGGAGCGGCCGGCTACGTGGCCCCTCGGCATATGCGGGCTATCAAAGACACCGGCAATACCCTCGTTGCCGCTTTCGACAATAACGACTCCGTCGGCGTCATTGATTCCTATTTTCCGGAGGCCGACTTCTTTGTAGAATTCGAACGCTTCGACCGCCACCTCGAAAAACTCAAGCGATCCGGTACCCGCATGGATTACGTCAGCATTTGCTCGCCGAATTACCTGCACGACGCCCATATCCGGTTCGGGCTGCGGCACGGCGCCGACGTCATCTGCGAGAAACCCCTCGTGCTCAACCCCTGGAACATCGACGCCCTGCGCGATATCGAGGAAGAAACCGGCCGGAAGATCTATACCATCCTCCAACTCCGGCTGCACCCCGCCATCATCGCCCTGAAGAACGAGATCGATAACAGCCCGAAAGGCAAGATCCACGATATCGAGCTGACCTATATCACCTCGCGCGGAAAGTGGTACTACACCAGCTGGAAAGGAACCCTCGACAAATCGGGCGGCATTGCCACCAATATCGGCGTGCACTTTTTTGACATGTTGCAGTGGATCTTCGGTCCGGTGCAGGAAAATGTCGTCCACGTCGGCACGCACGACCGGGCGGCCGGGTTCCTGCAACTCGAAAAAGCCAATGTGCGCTGGTTCCTGAGCATCAATGCCGATACGCTGCCGGACGACGTCATTGCCAAAGGCGGCAAAACCTACCGCTCGCTGCAAATGGACGGCCGGGAGATCGAATTCAGCGAGGGATTCACCGATCTGCATACCCTGAGCTACGCCGAAATCCAGGCAGGACACAGCTTCGGGCTCGATGCAGCGGCCCCCAGCGTTGAGATCGTACACGAGATCCGGGGCGCCAGACCAATCGGCCTCGACGGCAATCATCACCGGCTCGCCGCCCTGCCCCTGGCGCCGCACCCGTTCGAATCTTCGAATATTTCACGATATAAAAACAACGCGACTTGAAAATCCTAGTCACCGGTACCGCCGGATTCATCGGTTATCACCTGGCCAACCGGCTGATCGCCCGGGGCGATGAAGTACTCGGCCTGGACTGCATCAACGATTACTACGACCCGCAGCTGAAATTCGACCGCCTGGCCACCGCAGGCATCCACCGCGAAGACATCGCCGAGGGCCGGATCACCACCAGCCGGACGCACCCCAATTACCGGTTTGTCCGCCTGCGACTGGAAGATAAGGAAGGCATGGCCCGCCTGTTTGCAGAAGAAGGTTTCGACGCCGTTTGCAACCTGGCCGCCCAGGCCGGCGTCCGCTACAGCCTCGTCAACCCGGGCGCCTATGTCGAAAGCAATATCGCAGGCTTTCTCAATATCCTGGAAGGCTGCCGCCACCACGGCGTCAAACACCTGGCCTACGCCTCCAGCTCAAGCGTGTACGGCCTCAACGAGAATATGCCGTTTTCCACCTCCGATAACGTCGATCACCCGATATCCCTGTACGCCGCCAGCAAGAAGAGCAACGAACTGATGGCCCATACCTACAGCCACCTCTTCGGCGTACCCACCACGGGCCTGCGCTTCTTCACGGTCTACGGCCCCTGGGGGCGGCCCGATATGGCCCTGTTCCTGTTTACCAAGGCCATCCTGGCCGGCGAGCCCATCAAGGTGTTCAACTACGGCAATATGGTGCGCGACTTCACCTACGTCGGCGACATTGTGGAAGGCGTGATCCGGGTCATCGACCACCCGCCCGCCGGCAACCCCGGTTGGACCGGCGCCGACCCCGATCCGTCGTCGTCGCGGGCGCCCTACAAGATCTACAACATCGGCAACAACAACCCGGTGAAGCTCATGGACTTCATCGCCGCCATCGAAAAACGCCTGGGCAGGGAAGCCGTCAAGGAAATGCTGCCTATGCAGCCCGGCGACGTCCCGGCCACTTCTGCCGACGTTGCCGACCTCGTTCGCGACCTGGATTACAAACCGGAAACGGGCGTGAAGGAGGGAATTGACCGGTTTTTGGATTGGTATTTGGGGTATTTTTGAGGAATTGAGGAATTGAGGAACTGAGGAACTGAGGAATTGTTGATTTGAGTATTCGTTTATTTCAGAAAAAAGCAAACCTGCCGCAGTCTTTCGGTTTTCTGAAGACCGACCTGCATTCCCATATCCTGCCGGGTATCGACGACGGGGCGAAAGACGTGGAAGAAAGCCTGGAGCTGGTCCGCGGATTGAATGCCCTGGGGTACGACCGGTTCATCGCCACGCCGCATATTCTGATGGAATTGCACCCCAACAGCCCGGAAACCATCCTGCCGGCGCTGGAAAAACTCCGGTCCGCGGTCCGGGAAGCGGGGCTGGACGTCCGCATCGACGCGGCGGCCGAATACATGATGGACGACGGCTTCGAACCCGTCCTGGAAGCCGGCAACCTGCTGACCCTGCCCGGCAACCGCGTGCTGGTGGAAATGGGCTTCATCAACCCGCCGCCCAGGTTGCACGACTACCTGTTCAGGCTCCAGACCAAAGGCTACAAGCCCCTTCTGGCGCATCCCGAACGCTACCTGTTCCTGAAAGACCGTTTCGCCGAGTACCAACGCCTCCGCGAGATCGGCTGCGAATTTCAGCTGAATCTGCTTTCTTTGTACGGATATTACGGCAAACCGGTGCGCGATACCGCCCAGAAATTGCTCAAAAACAACATGATCGACTTCCTGGGCACCGACCTGCACCACGCCAGGCATCTTGAAAACCTGCAAAACCTGTTAACCGATTCCGCCGCCATGAGCCTGCTCCAACGGTACACTTTTAAAAACGCCCAGCTGTGAGGAAGTTATTTTTGTTTGAGGAATTGAGGAATCGAGGAGTTGAGGAATCGAGGAATCGAGGAATTGAGCTTGCGCCGCTACGTATGTTGATGCGTTGCTACCTGTTGATCGCGCTCATGGCCGGCTTGAGCTCCTGCGTATCCCATGACGACCTCATGAACCTGAACCAGGGGCCCGCATTTCCCACCGCTCCCGTGGATATCCCCCGGCTCGAACCCCTGAAGATCCAGAAGGGCGACCTGCTGTACATCCAGGTCTTTTCGCCCGGTGAAGGCGCGGCGGCCCCGTTCAACCTGCTCGGCCCGGAAGGTACCGCCTCCGATGAAGCCTCCACCTTCAAGGTCGACGAAAACGGCATCGTCGAATTGCCGGGTCTGGGTCCGCAACCCCTTGCCGGGTTGACCCTGGCAGCAGCCCGCGATACCATCAAAAACGACCTCAATACTTTCCTCAACGACCCCATTGTCCATATCCGCTTCCTTGATCTCCGGTTTTCGGTGCTCGGCGAAGTGCGCAGCCCCGGCACCATCACCCTGCCCGAAGAACGCATCACCATCTTCCAGGCCCTCGGCTTTGCCGGCGACCTGACCAACTACGGCGACCGCACCAATATCCTCGTCGTCCGCGAACGGGACGGCAAGCGCACCTTCGGCAACGTCAATATCCAGGACCGCAATGTCTTTCAATCGCCATACTTCTACCTCGAACCCAACGATCTCGTTTACGTTTACCCCACCAAGGCCAAAGTCGCTACCGTCAGCGATCAGGCGAACAAGGTGCTGCCCTGGGTTTCCGCCGGCGCGGTGCTGTTGAATTTGGTAATTATTTTGTCGCGGAGGTAGGGTTATGGTTGTTTATGGTTGTTTATGGTTGTTTATGGTTGTTTATGGTTGTTTATGGTTGTTTATAGTTGTTTATGGTTGTTTATTTTAGTTATGGTTATGGCAACATTTAAAACATTCAAGGACATTGAAGCCTGGCAATTGGGCAGGGAGTTGGCCGGCAAAATATGGGATTTATCGCATCAAGGGACATTTGCCAAAGATTTTGAACTCAGGGATCACATCAATAAAACAGCCGGCTCCATTATGGATAATATTGCCGAAGGGTTCGGCCGCGGAGGGAACCGGGAATTCATCCAATTCCTCTGTATATCAAGAGGCTCTGCTTTCGAACTGCAAAGCCAGCTTTACCGCGCCTTCGATCGAAAACATATTCCTTCTAACGATTTTGATTCGGTTATCCTGCAAGCTGAAAAACTAAGTCAAAAAATACACAACCTCCTGACCTATTTGCTGAAATCAGCGGTTAAAGGTAGGCTGTTCAATTTGATACCGATTTCATCCTGGGCTTTTTAGCTCCTGATCTAAATGCCCTCGCAGGTCATGGCCGCAGTTGCGATTTGTCTCCGGAATAAAAAAGGAAAAAAGCAGTCTGGTTTTGGCGTCAAGCAGCAACTTGCCGTTGCTTCTTGACTTGGTTGTAAAGTGTACTTTTGATCTCTTGTGTATTGAAAGTCTGGTTTCTGATCTTTGCTTATGGTCCTTGTCCCTTTTTTGGCATTGCCCCAAAAAAGG
>CALMYQ010000063.1 GCA_937873655.1 uncultured Lewinella sp.
AACCTTTAACCTTTAACCTTTAACCTTGACATGACGGACCTAAAGGCCCGCTGCCGTTGAAAAGCGAAATATGGCCTCTCCTGTTTTCTGCCTGTACCAAAGTACAGGTACGTTTCCCGCCGATGGTACGTTTTTTGCTCGCCAGCCTGCCCGGATATTTGCACGGTCATTCAAATACAGAAAATCAAATATCATGACCGACCAAAAAACAGCGCTGATCACAGGCGCCTCCAAAGGCCTGGGTTTTGCACTGGCAGAAAGCCTCGCCCGCGAGGGATGGAAACTATTGATCGATGCCCGGAATGCCCGGCAATTGTTCGCCGCAAAAAACCAGCTCTCCGGCCTGACCGAAGTGATTGCCATATCTGGTGATGTCCGGGATGAAATACACTTGTTGCAATTGGCCGAGGCCCTGGAAAAGAACGGCTGGACGCTGGATCTGGTGGTCAATAACGCCTCCGTCCTGGGCGGATCGCCGTTGCCCCGGTTGCTCGATCACCCGGTTGGAGACCTGCATGTGGTTTTCCACACCAACCTGATCGCGCCCATCAGTCTGCTCCAAAAAGTGAGGCCGTTTTTGAAACCTGGGGCAACCGTAATCAATGTCAGCAGCGATGCGGGGGCGGAAGCCTATGAAACCTGGGGCGCTTACGGCGGCAGCAAAGCCGGCCTGGACCACGTGACGGCCGTCCTGGCCAAGGAGAACCCTGCATTCAGGTTTTACGCCTTTGACCCCGGAGATATGCGTACGGACATGCACCAGGACGCTTTTCCCGGCGAGGACATTTCCGACCGGCCGTTGCCCACAGAATTTGCCGTACCCGCAATCCTGGAAATCATCCGGAATCCGCTGCCCAACGGGCGGTATACCACCCAACTGTTAAAACAACCGCAAACATGACCGCTGCCGCCCAAAAAATCATTGAATTCGACCTGCCCGAGCGCCTGGCCTGCCCCCAGCCGACTGAAGACAGAAACCTGGCCAGGGATGAAGTGCGCCTCCTGGTGACCGACGGCGCCGGGCGGGTTGAACACACCCAATTCACCCGGTTTGATGAATACCTTGAAGCCGGCGACGTCCTGGCGGTCAATACCTCGGCGACCATACCGGCGGCCTTGCCGGTTTTTTTGCCTGACGGTGCAAAGGGCGTCGTCCATTTCAGCAACCGGGTGAGCGAAACCGAATGGCTGGTCGAAATCCGGGAAATTGCCGGAGACCGGACGATCAGGTGGAAAGGCGGGGAAGAAGGCATGGTCTTCGGGCTGCCCGATCAGGCCGCTATCCGACTGAACCGCCGGTTCTACAAAGAAAAGCGGCTGCTGGTCCTCTGGATCGTCGAATTCATCGCCGACCAGACTGCCGAAGCTTACCTGAAAGCCCATGCGAGGCCTATTCAATACGAAAAGCTCAGCCGCAGTTACCCGCTCGCCTATTATCAGACCTTTTTCTCGTTTCAACCCGGCAGTTCCGAGATGCCGTCCGCCGGCCGCGGATTTACCCGGGAGCTGGTGGACCGGCTGCTCAAAAAAGGCGTGGTGTTTGCTCCGGTCCTTTTGCATACCGGCGTTTCGAGCCTGGAAGAGAACGAGCGGCCCTATCCGGAGTACATGGAAGTTGATCCGGTATCGGCAGCCATTGTCAATGCCGCAAAAGCGCAGGACCGGCGGATCATTGCCGTCGGCACCACGGCTGTCCGCGCACTTGAAACGGCAACAGACCAGGCCGGCAAGGTGATCCCTTTCAGGGGAGATACCGAACTCTATATCCATGAGGGTTATCAGATGAAAACAGTGGACGGGTTGCTCACCGGATTCCACGAACCGCGGGCCTCCCATTTGCATATGCTGCAGACGCTGGCGGGGTTCGAACATATAGATCGCGCATACGGGGCGGCAATCCGGAAGGGATATTTCTGGCACCAATTCGGCGATCTGCACCTTATTTTGTCGTGACGACGAAGAAATGAGCATTTCCAACTGACCTTTTCTACGCTGCTTCCGGGGATGGTTTAAATTTGGCGACGACTAATCCGGATCAATATGGAACCTACCAGAAAACGCATTTTGGCCGTTTCCGGGAGCACGCGTTTAAACTCCGCCAACGGCGTGATCCTTCAGACGATTGCCGACCTGTACCGCCGGAAATCGGACATTCACATCTATCCCAACCTGGCGGACCTTCCTCATTTTGATCCGGGGCTGGATGAGGCGGAAATCCCGGATATCGTCCTGGATTTTCACCGTCAGATCGCCCAATCGGACGGGGTGATCATTTGCACGCCTGAATATGTCTTCAGCTTGCCTGCCGTATTGAAAAACGCGATTGAATGGACGGTGGCCACTACCTTGTTTTCCAATAAGCCAGTTGCCTTGATCACAGCCTCTTCTTCCGGGGAAAAAGCTCATGAATCCCTGATCATGATCATGAAAACGCTCTACGCCAGGGTTGAAGACGAAGCTTCTTTGTTGATCAGAGGGGTGAAAAGCAAAATCGGGGTGGACAAACAAATTTCAGATCCTGTTGTTTTAAACAAAATAAATTCCACGATAGAAGCATTTTTAAAAATGGTATAAGGTGTTTTAAGAAAATCAAGGTATTTATATGAACAAGATCCTGTTTTTTGCCGCCGCCTTACTTTTACCTTGTCTCAGTATGGCCCAATCTGACGGGCAAGCCAAATACGAAGTGGTTTCGTACATTCTCAACGGGAACCTGCTGAGCTTTGATTATGACTATATGTTTGCTCAACGGGAGGAAGAGCCGCAGGAGTACGGTTTTGCTTCCCGTCCGGATTCCGTTGTTCTGTACGACCTGGAGACCTTCCGCGAAAAGCCTATGGCAGGCAAGGATTACAGATCGGCCTACGAGAAGCAGATCAACAACCAATACAAAAAGGAAATTGCCTTCTGGAAAAGCCGCGACAGGGCGAAGGAAAAGATCATTTTGCTGGAAGGCATGGATAAACGGGCCCTGTTCTACAATGCCAAATTCATCAACAAGGCGGAATATCCCGGTTCAGAAAACCTGATTGAAGGTTTGATCAAATCCTCCTCCGTCATCTGGGATACGCAAAGGATCACCGGCGAACACGGGGTGAGGGTATTGCCGCTCACGCCCGCCAATACGGCGGCCTTTCACCATCAGGGCGCCGGATTCATACAACTTTCGGATGTGATCATGGACGAATCCCGGACCAGATCGGCTGTGCTGATGCACTGGTTCTGCGGGGATGAGTGCGGCGCCTGCTACCTGCTCCTGCTGGGCAAGGAAAACGGGCAATGGCATTACCGCCAGATCCGGATGCTCTGGGAAAGTTGATCAGGACAAGAAACCGGTGATGGCCTTCAACCCGTCCAGCAAGGCAAATACCTTGAGAAAGGCAGCTCCGCCGAGTTTGGCCATTTCCCAACCGAGGATCGCTTTTTTGCGGGTTTTCCCCCAGTTGTAACCGCCGGTCTCGCCGGTTTTGCGGATCACCCTGTGGCAGGGGATCAGAAATCCCACCGGGTTGGAGCCGATGGCCGTACCCACGGCGCGGTGGGCGTTTGGATGGCCGATGGCCTTTGCGATCTGATCGTAGGTGGTTACGGCGCCCGGAGGGATCGACAAGAGCGCTTCCCATACCTTGAGCTGGAAATTGGTGCCCTGGGCCAGGATTGTCAGTTTTTGCAGATTTTTCTGATCCGGCGAAAAGATCCGTTGGAGATAAGCCTGGGTGAATTCAGGCGCATGCACCAGCTCGGCCGCTGCCCATTTTTGCCGGAAATCCTCGAATTCGGTCCGCCGGCGATCCTCATCTACAAAACCGAGGCTGCAAATACCCTTCTCCGTGGCTGCCAGGAAACACATTCCGAACGGCGTGCTGTGGTATCCGTACCGGATGACCTCCCCCAGGCCTGCTTTCTGAAAAGCGCCGGGCGTAACGCCTTCTATATTGACGAAGAGGTCATAAACCCTGGACTGGGCCGAAAGCCCCGCCGCGTCGGCCGCATCCTGGATATTGGAAAACGCATGGATCCTGCTGCGCAGGTAATCGAGGGTGAGGAATTGGGTGAACTTTTTTGGGCTTACGCCGGCCCATTCCGTGAAGATGCGCTGGAAATGCTCCGGCGAGAGGTGGATCTGTGCAGCTACGTCCCGCAGGTCCGGTTGTTCCTTGAAATGTTCGGTCAGGAATTCGATGGCTGCGGCCACCCGGTCGTAATTCAAATTGTCCTGAGTCATTGCGCTGAATTTTTATACAAAATAACCGGTAATACGGCTGCAGGACAACCCGAAACTTGCGGAGATCAACTTTAGTTGTCAGTTGTCAGTTGTCAGTTGTCAGTTGTCAGTTGTCAGTTGTCAGGGGGCGGAGCGCCATTTGAGGGATTTTTCGTCTAGGGCTCTTGAGGTGGCGAGTATGCCGTCGAGGTGGTCGCATTCGTGCTGGAGGAGTTCGGAGAGGTCGTCTTCGAGTTCCCAGGTATGTTCCTGCCACTGGAGGTCTCGAAAGCGGAGTTTGCAGCGCCGATGTCGCCGGAGCCGGACCAGCAGGTTGGGAAAGCTCATGCAGTCGTCCCATAGTTCCATCATTTCCTGGCTCAGGTCGAATAGTTCCGGATTGATCATGGCCACCGGGCGATCGATATTGAGGACTACGAGCCGTTTCATGACACCCAGTTGCGGGGCCGCAATGGCCCTGCCGGCGCCGTACCGGGCCCTGAATTCGAGGATGACATTGGCCATAGCGTTCACGATGTCCGGCAATTCGGGCAATTCGTGTTGCATGATCGCCGCGCAGGGTTGGTAGAGGCGGGAATCTCCGAGGAGGAGGACATCGTTGAGGTGAAAATCAGCTTTCATGGGGTGCGACAAATTTTTGACTTTAACATAAAAAAAGCCCGAATGCTGAAGCAAAGGGGGGTGATTTGGCGTTCTTTGAAAAAAAACTTAATTTTGGAGAGCGGTTATGCCTCCGGGATGTAAAAATGGAATTTCCAAACGACAATATACAGCAACTATTCAAAGCAGCGGAGAATTATGAGCAAAGCAGCGACGTGTACAATGCTGTCAAACTCTTCAAGAAGATCATCCGCCTGCAGCCGGACTGGGCGCCGCCCTATGCCCGGTTGGCAGGGCTCTATAAAAGCCGCCAGGATTGGAAAGCAACGCTTCACTACGGCAAGAAAGCCGTAGCTTTGGATTCGCTGGATCAGGATTCATGGTGGACCCTGGGCATTGCCGCTACGGCGCTTAAAAAGTGGCGCATCGGCAGGAGCGTTTGGACCAAATTCGGGTGGACGGCCAAACCGAAGACCCTGGGTTGCCTGCGCCTTCAGTACGACAACCGGTTTGAGATCGTCTGGATGCAGATGCTGGACCCGGCCCGCGGGATGATCCTGAATATCCCGCACCCGGCATCAGATCGCCGTTACAGGGATGTCGTCCTGTTTGACCGGAGGAACGTTGTCGGCCATAATATCTACAATAAAAGAAAGGTACCGGTATATGACGAGCTCGGCGAGTTCAAGCGATCGCTCTTCCAGGTTTTTTCCTGTGTGCTGCACGATCCTGCGCCCGACGATGTAAAGGCGCTGGAGATCATCTGCAACAATAACGGGTTGGGCTTTGAGATCTGGTCGAATGCGACGAGCGAGTTGCTGCCCGCCAACCGGAAAGATCCGCCGGAATTTTACGGCCCCCAATGGCTGGAACAATCCTACAAGGGCGGCGCATTGGCGGCGATCGCTGCCCAGCACGAGGCCGAGGTGCTGCATGCGCTGAACAGCTGGCAGATCATTACCCTTAAAAATTATTCCGGTCTGGAAAGGCGTCAATAGTTATGGATAAAACGATTGCATTTCCGCACGGTTTGAAACGGAGCGGTGTAATGGTGGTTTTGCAAAGCGGAAACCGGTACCTGTTGCTGAAGCGGAACAAGCCGCCCTATGTCGGGATTTATACCCCCATCGGCGGCAAGCTGGAACCCTATGAGGACCCCTATTCAGCGGCGGTCAGGGAGACCTGGGAGGAGACCGGCATACGGCCGGCCGGGTTCAGGTATGCGGGGGTGGTTGTAGAGACCTCACCGGGCAGCTATAACTGGCAATGCAATATCTACCATGCCGAGATCCCGTATCAGGAGGCGCCGCCCTGCGACGAAGGCGAACTGGCCTGGATCCGGGATGATCGCCTGTCGGAAGCACCGATCCCTGAGATTGACCACTACATGTTCGCTTACCTGAGCGCAGGCAGGCGCTTTGCCTTTAATGCCATTTTTGATGAAAATCTGAACCTGCTGGAATTGACGGAGGAGCAGGAGGGGAAGCGGCTGAAATAAGGGGTCGCCCTCTCCTGGTCTTTGCCCCTTTGCAAAAATGTCCGGCAGTATGGAGATCACCTCATTTTGGGTCGTCTTCTTTTTCCGCCCGGGGTCTGCATACCGCCGCCTTTATTCATCATGCCCATCCGCATGGCGGCTTTCATTTGCCCGCGGTTGTTGATGGCTTTTTCGAACTGTTTGACCTGTTCCTTCAGGTTGGGTTCCGTGATCTTGAGCTGGTTCAGGTTGCGCATATAAACCTGGGCTTTGGCCCAGTTGCCCTTATTGGCGGCGATATTGGCCAGTTGGAGCTGGATCATGGCCTTTTCATTGTCCGTTTGGAGCTTGATTTTTTCGGCCATTTCCAGGTATTTTTCACCGTTCTCGGTATCTTTCTGTGCCAGGGCCAACGAACCTTTCAGCATATAGAAGTAGGCCCGGTTGGTGGCATAGAGCCATTTGGGGTTGAGGGTGAGGCCAAGGTATTTCTCGGTTTTTTCCATATCGGCGCTTTGGAGGGCTTTGGCAGCGGAGCCGACGGTGCCCAACAGTACGTAACCGATCAGGAGGAAAAGGCCGACGAGCCAGAACGGGAAGCCGTACCAGAATCCGACGAAAGCGGAGAGCAGAATGCCGCCCAGGATGCCTGCGGCCATAAGGGCAATGCGCAAATATGGATTGATCAAAAACATGATTGCTTAATTTTGACGCAAAGGTAAGGTATTGGTTGATAAGGCGTGAAATCCCGGCAAAAACTTTATCCGGTCCGTTGAAAATCGGGTTGACTGGGTCCTCCGGGCGGTATTTAAATCACGGATCAGGCCGATTTTGTAAAAAAAACGGGGGTGAACCGGAAAATGAATCAAAAAAAATTGTCACAAAAATCCGATTCAATAAGATTAAAAATGTTTGTTTTTCAAGTAATTATATATTGAAAGTCGCTAAATTTGACTTTATTTGATATGTTACACTTTTTAAAGTTTGGGTATAGATTTGTTTTTTTTCAATTTGTAGATCTCTATCTTTGCATTGCGTTTTTACCCTCTTTGTTAGCAAGTGCTTACTTGAACTGAAACCGTTCCAGATACTCCCCCCCATTTGGTCCAATGGTTTCAGTCGTTTTCCCCTAATTGTTTCACTTGATTTAAGGTTTAAGTATTAAAACTGTTCTTCGGAGCAGAAAGATTCAAAAAACACTGTGTAACAACACTTTTTCAAAAATTTCTCACCGGAATTTTTCAGGCATTCCTATGCCTTGGAACAAGATTGCTTTCAGCGATCCCGGGAAATCCAGAAAAAGTGCAAGACTGGAAAATTCATAACGGCCCGCATGAGCAGTGCGCAGGCTGAATGGATATATATTTTTTAGCAAAAAATGGTCACCTCTTTCCAATGCAAAATAACGCTTTTGGTAAGAGGTAAGCCTTTTGGTACGATAAAAAACGCCCGTTAGGGCAACCATCTTTCAAATTTTTAGTGTATTCAATTTTAACACATGAGGCGTTTGTACACTCAACCCAGGAACATTCAAAACGTATCAGGTACAACTATCATTCGCACCATTGCGATCGGACTTGCAGGATTTTTGAGCGTAAACTTCGGTTTTGCTCAGGATCCTGCATCGTTTGATTTCGGGGCGCTCCCCGCAGCGGAAGAAACCTACATGGAGCATGCCGCGGCGATAGGTAACCCTTGCGGGGATCTTGCGATTGAAACGGTTTCCTGGACCAATGAATCCGTTTGCGGCGCTGCCGACGGCGCACTGCAGATCAGCATTTCGGACGGAAACTCCGGCAATTCTAAATATGCCGTTTTTCTGTTGCGATACGGATTCTCGGAGAAATTGTACACCGGCCTCAACGCCAGCCAGGGGGTTATCACACTGGATAATCTCATACCCGGCAGATACGAAAACATTGTGGTGGTTCGGGAGGCCAACCATTGCAGGTCTGAGATCCTGCAGCGATCTTTCCTCATCCAGCACGCCTGCGACCTCTCCGCTTCCCGTGGAGAATGTGGTTCGGGGACTTTTAATTATACCAACTGCAACGGGCATAGCATTTCAATCAGTAAGGCGAATCTGACGCCCAATACCACCATCTATACGGGTGACGCCTATCCGGCCTGCTTCAGCCAACTCAGCGGCTGCTCGGTCCAGTCAGGTGAAAAAGGGCTTTGCCTTGATTATAACCTGCCGGCCGCTCAACCCAGCAACGGACACCCCTACGGGACGGCGCATTATACCCGGGTTGTCGGCGCTTCCAATGCCGGCTATTCAACGCTGACAGCAGAGCGGATGAACTGGTGCATCGCCAACGGGGAAAGCCTGGGATATACGATTGAACAGGTCAATTACGCCATCTGGTACCTGACGGGCACCTACAGCACCTGCAACGGACTTTGCAGCTCGGCCATGTCCGCCGTTTCAACTCCGGTAGGGGGCATAGCCAACCAAATGGTCTTTTTTATTCCCGATCCTAATTCTATACCAAACACTCAACCTTTTATCAAGTACGAGCCGGTCTGCAATATCACCATCAACAGCCTCAAATTTAATGACCTGACCGGCAGCAATGATGTAACCATCACCAGCGGCAATACCTACAATTTGACCGACCTGCCTGCTTCCTATAACCTGGAAGCAGATGTGACGGGCAATGTCGAAAGTGTGGTTTTCACCATCTCGGGTTCTTCCTCCGGATCCAACACCGAGAATTCGGCGCCCTGGAACGCATCCATCTCAAACGCGGTCGGCACCTATACGGTAGTCGTAAAGGCCTATACCGCCGATAACGGTACGGGGACGCTTTGCGCCCAAAAGACCTACACGTTCACCACAACCGTCGATTGTTCCTGTCCGGACAACCTCCTGACCAACGGCAGTTTTGAAAACGGAACAACCGGCTGGTCGGCTACCGGCGGCAACTTCTATAACGGTACAGGGTACCAGGTTTGCGGCGCCAAGAACGGTTTCCTGCAGTCTACTTCTGCCAATGCCAAGTTCTGGCAACAGGTCAACGGCGTCGGGGCAGGGGCAACCTATACCCTGACGGCATGGGCCGGTACGCACGAACCTTCCTACAACCATTCCCTCAGAATTGCATTCTACAATACCTCAGGTACCTTGTTGTCGTACCAGGAGGCAGATGTCAACTATGATGTAGATCCTTACAATAATCTCGGGTATTATACCATCACAGCCACCGCACCGAGCGGTGTTTCTTATTTGCGGGTAGAGGGCTACGCCAGCGGCGATTACCTTAAGGTGGACCAAATGTGCCTGTCAGGTCCGACCTGTACCCAGACCCTCGAATGCGAAAGCAATGTCAATAACACCGGTTGGGTTACTGAAACGGATTGTTCGGTAACGGTATGCCTCGGATCCAAACTCCAATTGAGCATTAATCCCAATAATGTAGGTACTTCGACCTGGACGGGGCCCAACGGTTTTACGGCTACTTCCTCCGGCGGACACGATGTGCTGGTCTCCAACAGCATTACCGCTGCACAGGCCGGCAACTACAATGTGACGCTGAATGAAGGAAACGGCTGTACCTATACCACGACCATCACGGTGGTGGTGGAACAGACCCAGCTGAACCTGGTCGGGTCTTCCAATTTCACCATTTGCAAAGGCGGCTCCGTGACCATGAGCGCTGCGGCCGTGAATCCGGGCTCCTGGATCAATTATGTGGAGTACTACCGGTTCGACTCGCAGCAGTCCAACCCGTATACTTCCAGCGATCCCAAAACCTATCTGGGTGAATTCGGCATTCCGCCCAACTCAGGCTCGGTTACCTCTTCCAATTTCCCGCAAAGCGGCACCACGCCGGCCGTTTATTATGTATATGCCTGTGTGAAACCGTACAACGGTACCGGGTACTGCACGCCTTTTGTGGAATATGTGGTGACGGTTAATCCCGATCCGGCGGTCAGCATTGCCATCAACAATCCGGTGGTTTGCATCGGCGGCTCGGCAACCCTGACGGCTACCGTTACGGGCGGTTCGGGTACCTTCAGCTATCAGTGGCAATCGGCCGCTTCCTCGGGCGGTACCTACACCAATATTTCGGGCGCTACCAACCCAACCTATTCGCCGCCTACCACTGCAGCCGGCGTAACCTGGTATAAAGTGGCTGTAACCGATAATGTTTCCGGTTGCGCCGATCCGACCTCCAGCGCCCTGAGCCTGACGGTGCTTGCAGATCCTCAGGTGAACGTGACGGCTAACAACGCCACCGTTTGCCAGGGAGAAAATGTGACGCTGACGGCTACAGTGACCGGCGGTTCGGGTACCTTCAGCTATCAGTGGCAATCAGCCACTTCCTCGGGCGGCACCTATACCAATATCACCGGGGCCACTGCTTCCACCTACAGCCCGTCAACTTCTGCCGCAGGCACCCTCTATTATAAGGTGAAAATAACGGACAACGGTGTGGGGTGCGATGACCCGACTTCCGCTTCGTTCGCCGTTACGGTCAACCCGCCTGCTACGGCAAATGCAGGACCTGACCAGTCGGTTTGTTCCGGCTCACCGGTCACCTTGGCCGGCAGCATCGGCGGCGGCGCATCCAGCGCGACCTGGACGGCTTCTGTCGGCGGCGGCACTTTCAGCCCCAGCGCTACTACCCTGACGGCGACGTATACTCCGCCGGCCGGGTATACCGGGAATATTACCCTGACCCTGACCACCAACGATCCATCCGGGCCCTGTACGGCTGCCAGCGATGCGATGGTGATCACGATCAACCAAGGCGCGACGGCCAATGCCGGAGCGGACCAAACGACTTGTATCAATTCACCGGTAGTCCTTAGCGGCTCCATCGGCGGCGCAGCGACGAGCGGCACCTGGACGGCTTCGGTTGCGGGTGGATCTTTCAGCCCGAACGCTACCAGCCTGACGGCGACGTATACTCCGCCGGCCGGCTATACCGGTACCATTACCCTCACACTGACGACTAACGATCCGGCAGGCATTTGTACCTCCGCCAGCGACCAGATGATCATTACGATCAACCCGGCTGCAACGGCCAATGCGGGCGCCGATCAA
The DNA here is from genome assembly GCA_937873655.1 of uncultured Lewinella sp. Lineage (GTDB taxonomy): Bacteria > Bacteroidota > Bacteroidia > Chitinophagales > Saprospiraceae > JACJYC01. The sequence continues at coordinate 11,356 of CALMYQ010000063.1, forward strand.
ACCATTTGCCAGGGCTCAACCGTGACCTTGTCGGGGTCGATCGGCGGCGCAGCGACGAGCGGCGCCTGGACGGCGTCGGTTACGGGCGGCACCTTCAGCCCGAGCGCTACGGCGTTGAATGCGACCTATACGCCACCGGCCGGTTATACGGGAACCATCACCCTGACCCTGACCACCAACGATCCATCCGGGCCCTGTACGGCTGCCAGCGATGCGATGGTGATCACGATCAACCAAGGCGCGACGGCCAATGCCGGAGCGGACCAAACGACTTGTATCAATTCACCGGTAGTCCTTAGCGGCTCCATCGGCGGCGCAGCGACGAGCGGCACCTGGACGGCTTCGGTTGCGGGTGGATCTTTCAGCCCGAACGCTACCAGCCTGACGGCGACGTATACTCCGCCGGCCGGCTATACCGGTACCATTACCCTCACACTGACGACTAACGATCCGGCAGGCATTTGTACCTCCGCCAGCGACCAGATGATCATTACGATCAACCCGGCTGCAACGGCCAACGCCGGTCCGGATCAAACCGTTTGCGTAAATTCACCGGTTACCCTGGCGGGCTCCGTAGGCGGCGCCGCCACGAGCGGCGCCTGGACGGCGTCGGTAACGGGCGGGTCTTTCAGCCCGAACGCTACCACCCTGACGGCCACCTATACGCCGCCGGCCGGTTATACCGGTACCATTACCCTCACACTAACGACCAACGATCCGGCAGGGCCTTGTACCTCCGCTTCCGATCAGATGGTCATCACTATTAACCCGGCGCCGACCGCCAATGCCGGCGCTGACCAGACGGTTTGTGCCGATTCTCCTGTAACGCTTGCCGGTTCGATCGGGGGCGCAGCCACGAGCGGCGCCTGGACGGCGTCGGTAACGGGCGGGTCTTTCAGCCCGAACGCTACCACCCTGACGGCCACCTATACGCCGCCGGCCGGCTATACCGGTACCATTACCCTCACACTGACGACCAACGACCCGGCAGGGCCTTGTACGGCCGCTACCGATCAGATGGTCATTACGCTGAACCCTGCTGCTACGGTCAACGCAGGCGCCGATCAGACCCTTTGCGTGAATACGCCGGCAACCCTCGCCGGTTCCGTAGGCGGTGCGGCCACGAGCGGCGCCTGGACGGCTTCGGTAACGGGTGGGTCTTTCAGTCCGAACGCTACGACCCTGACGGCCACCTACACGCCGCCGACCGGTTATACGGGCAGCATCACGCTGACCCTGACGACCAACGATCCGGCAGGACCTTGTACGGCAGTAAGCGATGTAATGGTTTTGACCTATAACCCGGAAGCCACAGCAAATGCAGGCCCCGATCAGACCACCTGTATCGGATCGCCGGTTACGCTGGCCGGTTCCGTAGGCGGTGCGGCCACAAGCGGCGCCTGGACGGCTTCGGTAACGGGTGGGTCTTTCAGTCCGAACGCTACGACCCTGACGGCCACCTATACGCCGCCGGCCGGTTATACGGGCACGATCACGCTGACCCTGACGACCAACGACCCGGCAGGACCTTGTACCTCCGCCACCGATCAGATAGTCATTACCATCAACCCGGCTGCAACTGTGAATGCCGGTCAGGATCAAACCATCTGTGCCGATGAAACCGTACAATTGGCCGGTTCCTTCGGCGGCGCTGCTGTTTCAGCCACCTGGACGACAAGCGGCGACGGAAGCTTCAATAACGCAAACAACCTCAACGCCGTTTATACACCCGGCACCAATGATAAAGCTGCGGGCAGCGTTACGCTGACCCTGACGACCAACGACCCGGCGGGGCCCTGTACGGCAGCTGTCGACCAGATGGTCGTTACCATCAATCCGCTGCCTACATACACGGTTACGAATAAAGCCTGCGAACTGTTGTTTGCACGGTATGACGTGTCGCTGACCACCAATGCTTCCAACGTAACTTCTTCTGCAGGAACAGTGGTACACAATGGCGTTTCACAGAACTGGTCGATCAACGACGTTCCCAACGGTACGGACATTACCGTTACGTTCACCTTGAATACAACTGGTTGCGATGTAACGGTGGTTATAGAAGCGCCGGCATGCCTTTGCCCGGATGTCCCGGCCCCGAGTAACACCGGCGGCAACCAGGTCATCTGCCAGGGCGAGGTTATTCCTCCGCTGTCGGTATCTTCCGGCAATATTCTGATCGCCATTGACTGGTACGATGCGCCGTCCGGCGGCAATTTGCTGGCTTCCAACACGACAACTTATACGCCTTCGGCTGCGGGCACTTATTATGCCGAAGCACGGGTCATTGCGACCGGCTGTACAAGCGACAACCGCACTCCGGTTACCCTGACGATCAATCCGGTTGCAACAGCCAACGCCGGCGCAGACCAGACGGTTTGCCTCGGCGAGCCCGTTTCCCTGAGCGGCACAATCGGCGGGTCCGCTTCGAGCGCAACCTGGACGGCTTCCGTTACGGGCGGCAGCTTCTCACCGAATGCGACTACGCTGACGGCTACGTATACGCCGCCTGCCGGCTATACGGGCACGATCACCCTGACGTTGACAACGAACGACCCGAGCGGTCCTTGCCCGGCGGTGAGCGATCAGATGGTGCTGACGATCAACCCGGCGGCTACTGCCAATGCGGGCGCCGATCAAACGATTTGTTCTGGCTCATCCGTGACCCTGGCGGGTTCGGCAGGCGGCGCTGCCACGAGCGGCACCTGGACGGCTTCGGTTGCCGGCGGCAGTTTCTCCCCGAATGCGACGACGCTGAATGCAACCTATGCACCGCCGGCCGGTTATACGGGTACGATCACGCTGACCCTGACGACGAACGACCCGAGCGGCCCCTGTCCGGCGGTGAGCGATCAAATGGTGATCACGATCAATCCTGGAGCTACAGTTAATGCAGGCGCCGATCAAACGGTTTGCCTTGGTTCATCTATAACGCTGGCCGGTTCGATCGGCGGCTCTGCTGCAAGCAGCACCTGGACGGCTTCGGTTGCCGGCGGCAGTTTCTCCCCGAATGCGACGACGCTGAATGCGATCTATGCACCACCGGCCGGTTATACGGGTACGATTACCCTGACGTTGACGACGAACGACCCGAGCGGTCCTTGTCCGGCTGTCAATGATCAAATGGTCATTACCATCAATCCGGAAGCAACTGTAAATGCCGGGCCTGATCAGACGATCTGTTCCGGCTCCGATGTTTCCCTTTCGGGCACAATCGGCGGCGCTGCTACCAGCGGCACCTGGACCGCTTCGGTTACCGGCGGCAGCTTCTCACCGAATGCGAATGCACTGACGGCCACCTATACGCCGCCGGCCGGTTATACAGGCACGATCACCCTGACGCTGACGACGAATGACCCGAGCGGCCCTTGTACGGCTGTTTCTGATCAGGCGGTGATCACGATCAATCCGCAGGCTACGGTGAATGCCGGCCCGGATCAAACCCTTTGCCTTGGATCTTCCGTCGTATTGGACGGTACGATCGGCGGAGCTGCGACCAGTTCAACCTGGACGGCTTCGGTTGCAGGCGGTACCTTCAACCCGGGCGCTTCCTCCATTGATGTAACCTATACGCCGCCGGCCGGTTATACGGGGTCGATCACGTTGACATTGACGACGAATGACCCGGCGGGCCCCTGTACGGCCGTTTCCGACCAAATGGTCCTGATCATCAATCCGGAAGCAACCGTAAACGCCGGCCCTGACCAAACGATATGCGTCGGCTCAACCGTTACGCTTGCAGGCGTTATAGGCGGCGCCGCTTCATCTGCAACCTGGACGGCATCTGTTACAGGGGGCAGCTTCTCGCCGAATGCGAATGCGCTGACGGCCACCTATACGCCGCCCGTTGGTTATACGGGCACGCTGACGCTGACGCTGACAACCAATGACCCGACCGGTCCTTGTACGGCTGTCAGCGATCAAATGGTGATCACGATCAACCCGGAAGCGACGGTGAACGCCGGCCCTGATCAGACGATTTGCGCCGACTTCCCGGTATCCCTGGACGGCACTATCGGCGGCGCGGCAACCGGTGCAACCTGGACGGCATCCGTTACAGGCGGTTCTTTCTCGCCGGGTGCAACGACCATTGATGCCACCTACACGCCGCCTGCCGGTTATACGGGAACGATCACCTTGACGTTGACGACGAATGATCCGAGCGGTCCTTGCCCGGCCGTCAGCGATCAAATGGTGCTGACCGTCAATCCGGAGGCGACTGCAGATGCCGGCCCTGACCAGTCCATTTGCCAGGGTTCACCGGTATCCCTTTCCGGTTCGATCGGCGGTGCGGCCACCAGCGGCACCTGGACCGCTTCGGTACCCGGGGGCTCTTTCTCCCCGAGTGCCAACACACTGAATGCGACTTATACGCCACCAGCCGGCTACACCGGCTCCATCACCCTGTTGCTGACGACGAATGACCCGACCGGACCGTGCGCTGCAATCGGGGATGCGATGGTTTTGACCATATACCTGCCGGCTACCGTAAATGCCGGTTCCGACCAGACAATCTGCGAAGGAAATTCCGTTCAGCTTGCCGGAAGTGTCGGCGGCGCCGCTACAAGCGCGCTCTGGACGACCAGCGGCGACGGCTCATTTGATGCAGCCGGTCTGCTGAATGCGACTTATACACCGGGCCCCAACGATATAGCTGCGGGCACGGTAACCCTGACCCTGACGACTAATGATCCTGCCGGCCCGTGTACGGCTGAAAGCGATCAAATGGTTGTAACGATTACGCCGCTTCCGATCGCTTCATTCAACAGCCACCCCGGCAATGAATGCTCGGGTACCGAATACACCTTCACCGCGCAGGATGCCGGTTCGGGTGCGGTTTATACCTGGAACTTCGGAGCAGGCGCCATCCCGGCTGCGGCTACCGGCGCCGGTCCCCACGTAGTCGTTTATGCGACACCCAACGCCACTACGGGGTCCACTCCGCTGGTTACCCTGACGGTTGACAGGAACGGCTGCTCGAATTCGACTTCTGAAATTCTGAATGTCAAACCGACGCCGCAGCTTTCCATAACCGGCTCAGGCGATCCTTCCACCTGCGGAGGTACGGATGGCAACATTACCGTAAGTGTAGTGGCTCAGACCGGTTTGAGCTTTGAGGTTAGCCTGGACGGCGGCCTTTCTTACCAGCCTTGCAACCAGACCTCCTTCTTCGGATTGACGGCAGGCGTTTATGACCTGGTTGTCCGGTATTGCACGGATGACGATTGCCCGTCCGAAACCACCACCATCACCCTGAATGATCCGGAAAGCCCAGTAGCTAATATCACCGGTCCGTCTGTGATCTGTCAGTTCGCGACGGATGTATTCAATGCTTCAAGTGCGGGCTCCGGAGCCGTTTACGAATGGGATTTTGGCACGGGCGCTACCCCCGCATCAGCAACCGGCCAGGGGCCGATTGCCGTTAGCTGGTCGACCCCCGGGACCAAAACGGTAACCCTCACTGTAACCAAAAATAATTGTGTTGCTACAGCTACGGCAACCGTAATTGTAAATGAAGTGCCGGTTGCCAGTGCCGGCGACGATCAGGAAATCTGTTTTGGCGACAGTGCCGATCTGCAAGCTTCCGCAACCGGCGGTTCCGGTCCTTATACCTATCACTGGAGCACAAACGAAAATTCTGCCATAATCAGCGTAAGTCCGTTGGTTACGACGACTTACACGGTCACAGTTACAGACGTAAACGGATGTTCTTCCACCGATGAGGTGGTGGTTACCATCAACCCGCTCCCCGTAGCGGACGGCAGCATTGACCTGACGATTTGTTTAGGTGAAAGCACCACGCTGACCGTTCAGGGATTCGGAGGAGAACCCCCGTACAGCTTTGTCTGGAGCACCAACGATGTCGGCACCAGCACTACGGTGACGCCGACGGAAGACACCAACTATTTTGTAACCGTTACGGATAATAACGGATGTACGGACGTGGATATCATCATGATCGATGTCGCTCCGAATCCGACCGTAACGGTAAACAGCGAAACGATTTGCGCAGATGCTACCGCTGTTCTGACGGCAACGCCTTCGGGCGGAACCGGCCCGTACACCTACCTCTGGAGTAACAACGAAACAACGGCCAGCATCAGCGTTTCTCCATCTTCCAATCAGACCTATTCAGTTACGATCACGGATTTCCACGGGTGTACAGCTTCATCCAGCGGCTCCGTTACGATCAATGAAAGGCCTGTTGTAAGCATCGGAACGGACAATGAGGACCTTTGTGCCGGTGAAACAACAACACTGGTAGCTGTTGCCAGCAATGGTACCGGTCCTTATACCTATCTGTGGAGCACCAATGAAACCACGGCGACGATCGACGTTACGCCTGCTACTACTACGACCTATTCGGTAACAGTTACCGATCAGAACGGTTGTACGGCAACGGATGATATTACGATTGTGGTTAATGAAAACTATTGCACCTCACTGGGCGACTACGTGTGGGAAGATACGGACGGCGACGGTCTGCAGGACAGCGGCG
>CALMYQ010000064.1 GCA_937873655.1 uncultured Lewinella sp.
AAGCAAAGATCAGAAAACAGACTTTCAATACTCAAGAGATCAAAAGTACACTTTACAACCAGATCAAGAAGCAACGGCAAGTTGCTGCTTGACACCAAAACCAGGCTGCTTTTTCCTTTTTTATTCCGAAGACAAATCGCAACTGCGGCCATGGCCTGCGAGGGCGTTTCGATCAGGAGCTAAAAAGCACAGGATGAAATCGGTATCAAATTGAACAGCCTACATCTAACCCCTCTCTCTCATCCGCCGTAGCCTCCGGCGAAGTCGGGCTCCCTATGCTGAGCGAAGTCGAAGCATCCCCCTCTCACCCTCTCACTCTCTAAAAAAGGCTCCCCTGCCGCGCAAAGCTCTTCGGGTTTTCCAACTCCAGCAGTTGCCGTTTCATTTCCAACCCATAAAAATAGCCGTGCAGGTCGCCGTTTTTGGCGATCACCCGGTGGCAGGGTACGATGATGGCGATCGGGTTATTGCGGTTGGCCTGCCCTACGGCGCGGATGGCCTTCAGGTCGCCGAGGCGTTCTGCGATAGCGGAATAGGACGTGGTATGACCGTAAGGGATCGTGACCAGTTCGCGCCAGACCATTTTATTGAATTCGGAGGCGCCGTTCCAGTCCAGCCGGAGATCGAATTCCTTGCGCGTGCCTTTGAAATATTCATCCAACTGGCGGACGCAATCGTGGAGGACCTCCGGGATCGGGCCTGCCGGACAAGGGGATTTACTGACCATTTTTACCGATGAAATCCCCCATTCGCTGCCCTTGATCTCCAGGCAACCGAAAGGCGAAAGAAAGTGGGTTTGCTCCATGGCCGGGAATTTACCTTCAAATTTAAACAAAAATTATTTTAATCCGTCCATTTAAATAAAAAGGGAATGAAGGAACTAATTCGCGGCGCCGGTCGTTCCTCTGAAAGTAATCAAAGCCGGCTGTCCCATCCTCATGAAAAAAAGATTTTCCATCCTCAACAATCCGTATATCTCGCTCATGCGGACCGCCTGGGTTTACGCCCGCGACCAGCGAAAGAAATACCTGACCGTTTACGGGCTGTTCACCTTAAGCAACCTGAGCAACCTGCTCGATCCGGTGATCTGGGGGCTCTTCATCAACCAGTTGCAGCTGCAGGGAGTCGACGCGCTCAGATCCGTGTGGCTTTATGCCGTCGCGCACCTGGTCGTTCACCTTTTCGGCTGGGCCTGCCATGGTCCGGCCAGGATACTGGAACGGCAGCTCGCCTTTGACCTCAGCCGCAATTTCCTTCAGGAGCTCTACCACAAAACGCTGCACCTGCCGGTTTCCTGGCACCAGGATCACCACAGCGGGGCTACCATCAACAGGGTCCGCAAGGCGTATGAGGCCCTCAAAAGCTTTTTCGACACCGGCTTCATGTATTTCAACACCATTGCCAAAATGGTTTTTGCCCTGGGCGCCATGGTCTGGTTCTCGCCGGTTTTCGGCAGCATTGCCATATTGATGGGAGTGCTGATCGTTTATATCATCCTCAAATTCGACAAACCCTTCATTGAAGCGTCCAAGGAAACCAACGAAAGGGAGCATGAGGTTTCGGCGACCCTCTTCGACAGCCTGTCCAATATCCTGACCGTCATTACCCTCCGGCTCGAAAAGCGGATGGAAAGCGGATTGCTCGGTAGGGTGATGGCCATCTTTCCTCCTTTTCGCCGGAAAATCCTGGTCAACGAATGGAAATGGTTTACCGTGGATACCCTGGTGACCCTGATGTACGTCATGATCGTTATCGGCTACATTTTCCAGCATTGGGTACCCGGCGAGGTCCTGCTGGTCGGCGGACTGGTTACCCTGGTGGGTTATGTCAACCAGTTTACAAGCGTTTTTCACAATATCGCCTGGCAATATACCAGCATCGTGACGTACGATACGGACATCAAAACAGCGCAGAATATCATCAAATCCTATGACGAGCGGCACCTGCCGGAAGCCGGGGAAGGCCTGCACAAGGACTGGAAAACCATCCAGCTCCACAACCTGGGCTTCATGTACAAGGAAGCGGCCCTGGAAAGCGACAAGATCCAGGGATTGCACGGCCTGAAACTCCGCATCCAGCGCGGCAAACGGCTGGCCCTGATCGGGGAAAGCGGCAGCGGCAAGAGCACCTTGCTGGCTTTGCTCAGGGGATTGTATTCCCCCGACCGGGCGGAAGTCAACCTCGACGGCAAGCAGATCGCCTTTCAACAGATCTCTGACCATGTGACCCTGTTTCCGCAGGAACCCGAGATCTTTGAAAACACCATCGCCTACAACATCACGTTGGGACTGCCTTTTGAGGAACAGGAGATCCTCCGGGTCTGCGAGATCGCTCAGTTCAGGGACGTGGTCAACCAGTTGCCGAAAGGGTTGGAATCCGGGATCCAGGAGAAAGGGGTCAACCTGTCCGGCGGACAAAAGCAAAGGTTGGCCCTGGCACGCGGTATCCTGGCTGCACGGGACAGCGATATCGTATTGCTGGATGAACCTACCAGCAGTGTAGACCCCAAGACAGAACTTCTGATCTACGACCGCCTGTTTGAGGAATTCAGCGATAAGGCCGTGGTTTCTTCGCTGCACCGGCTTCACCTCCTGCCCCGGTTCGATTATATCTACATCCTGGAGAACGGACGGATCGTCGGGGAGGGGAACTTTCAGACCTTGCTGGCAGACAGCCCGGCGTTCCAGGAATTATGGCGGCACCAGGATGAATTTCATGCGGCTTGAAAAAAAATTTGGAAGGTAATTTAATTAATCGTAATATTGCGATAAATATGGGAAAAACAAAATCCGGTTTATTCTCCGAGCGTCACAATCGCCTGGCAAAGATGGCCAAAGCGCTCGCCCACCCTGCCAGAGTTGCCATTCTGGAAGCATTGGTACGCAGGGGATCTTGCGTGTGCGGAGACCTTGTCGACGAACTGCCTCTGTCCCAGGCCACTGTTTCGCAACATCTTAAAGCGATGAAAGAGGCCGGATTGATCAAAGGAGAGATTGAGGGGCAGTTCACCTGCTATTGTGTGGATAAGAAGGCTTGCCAGGAAGCGTGGAAGGCCTTGGGTGGTATGCTGGAAGTGGCGGGTTGTTGTTGAATGGCTGATGTTGCCCGCTGTAACCGTAACTGGATGCTGTCCGACTTCGCCGAGGCTTCGTCGGATGGGGGATGCTGGATGCTGGGGGACTGGACGCTGGATGGTTGATACCAGAGACTGCCAACTGCCAACTGCCAACTGAATAACTGCCAACGGAATAAGGCAGTTTTTTTAATCCAAAACTAATCGCAATATTACGATTTATTTTTTCACTTTTAAATCTTCAAGCTATGAAAACTTGGTTATCAAACCTCCTTGGTGGAGGCGGATGCTGCGGCGGTTCAGGATGTTGCTGATCCAAAAAACGGACGGGTCGGGATTTTATTCCGACCTGTTCCAATTCAGGCGTTAACTTTGTCCGCAAAAGTCCAGCGCTAATGACGGCTCCATCTACCGTTCACCGGGTTTGCGGCCAATCCTTACACCTGCACCCGCTCAAGGCCGCATGGTGGGAAGAGGGCCGCACCCTGTTCCTGGCCGATCTGCATCTGGGTAAGGGGTTGCACTTCCGGAAGGCGGGGATCCCTGCGCCCAAGGCCCTGGCGGAAGCCAACCTCAACCGGCTCGATCAATTGCTGGGAACGTTTGAGATCGATTCCGTTTTTTTCCTGGGCGATCTATTCCACAGCGACCACAACGGAGAATGGGCAGCCCTGGGCGAACTCCTGGCAAGGCATCCCAAACCGGCCTTTCACCTGGTGCGGGGCAATCACGACATCCTGACGGCGGAGCATTACGGCGCTGCGGGCATTTCCCTCCTGGACGAGCCTTTCTTTTGCGATCCGTTCGTGCTGACCCATTATCCCCTTGCAACCCCCGATCCGGATTACTACAACCTGGCGGGCCATATACACCCTGCGGTCATACTCAACGGCAAGGGGCGTCAGCATCTCCGGCTGCCTTGTTTTCATTTCGGGCCCGCGCAGGCTGTGCTGCCGGCATTCGGCGCCTTTACCGGCCACGCCTGCCTGACTCCTAACAGCGAGGATGCCGTTTTCGTGATCTTCGAGGACCGCGTACTGAAGATCGGACAGTAACCTGGTATTTCTCCGGGGAAAGCGCCGGCAGCGTTCACCAAATTCTGAAAAAATTACTAACGAAAGGCCTCTTTTTTCAATAACTTTACCGGCGACAACACCTAATAAAAATTCATATGGCCATTTTAACCGTTGTACTCGGCGTTATCTTTGTTCTGCTGATGTTGAGCCTGCTGGCAACCACTATCATGGAGTTGATCGCGTCCTTTCTGCGTCTCAGGGGCAAAAACCTGAAAAAAGCCCTGCAGAATATGCTGGTCGGCGACTCGAAAGCCGGGCTTGAGATCGACCGCCTGTACAAATCCTTCACCGACAATCCCCTGTTCAAACAATTATCCTTCAAATACGGTCGCAAATCCACCGACCCGCCTTCCTACGTCAGCGCCGAATCCTTCAGGACCATCCTCTTCGACGTCTTGCTGGGGGATGACACGGCAGAGGAACAGCTCGGCGCCAAGATCGACGAACTGGACAACGAGGACCTCAAAAGGGTGCTCAAGCAGCTGATGCGCCAGGCCGATAACAAGATCGACGTGTTCAAAACCAAAGTGGACGACTGGTACAACAGCATCATGGACCGCGCCTCCGGGTGGTACAAACGGACGACCCATTATGTCCTCATCTGGGTAGGGCTGGTGATGGCCGTCGTCCTGAACGCTGATACGCTGGCGCTTTACGAACACCTGGAGAATGACCCGGAAACGCTTACTGATCTGGTCAGCGCTGCGGAAACGCTGGCCCAGAACGAAAATATCGACAGCCTGGTCCGGACCGACCTGGAATTCGCCGATGCGGTGGATCAGTTCAAAGCTTATAAAAATGAGGTGGACGAGATCAAGTCGCCGCTGGGCATGGGCTGGAAGAATACCGACCTGCTGTCCGCAACGCCGTATGACTGGCTGACCAAGGTACTGGGCTGGGTCATCACGGCGCTTGCCGTTTCCCTGGGGGCGCCCTTCTGGTTTGACATCCTCAAGAAGATAGTCAGTATTCGAAGTTCCGGAAATAAACCACAATGATCAGACTCATCCAAATAACCGATTTGCATATCGGCCAACCGGGCGACAATACCTTCGGCGTCGATGTCCGGATGAATTTTGCAGAGATCCTGCAAGAGGCTGCCAAACTCAAACCCGATGCCCTGATCCTGACCGGCGATCTTTGTTTTGACCTCGGCGACCAACAGATCTACAAATGGATCCGCCAGCAATTGAATATGTACGGCATCCCCTTTGAAGTGATCCCCGGCAACCACGACAGCGTAGAGCTGATGGCCGCCGCCTTCGACAAGATGCAGCATTTCAAAGAAAACGAACTCTATTTTTCCTGGCAATCGGGTACGGAGGAAATCATTTTTCTGGATACGTCACCGGGAGTGGTATCCAGCAAACAACTCGCCTGGCTCAAAAACAAGCTGAGCACCAAAAAAGGGGATTTTATCCTGTTCATGCACCACCCGCCCATCCTTTGCGGTGTGCCCCATATGGACAGCAAATACGCTCTGAAGAACCGGGATGATCTTCAGGAAATCCTGTTCGAATACCGGGGTAAAATCCACATTTATTGCGGCCACTACCATGTGGAACGCACACTTTACCTGCACAATCTCATCGTAAACATCACGCCTTCCTGCTTTTTCCAGATCGATATGAACAGCGAAGCCTTCCGGATCGATCATTACAGAATTGCTTTCCGGCTGATCGAAATGGAAGGCTCCGGGCTGTTGCGGCAAAGCCTGCATTATTTTGACGGGTCGTCCTTACCCAAGGAATAAGGCCCGCATTTAAGCGCTTTTCAGGTTTTCCCTGATCTTGTTAAGAGCCGATCCTGCGCGCACCCAACCGATCTGCTGTTCGTTGTAGGTATGCGCCAGTTCGAAACTGTCCTTCGTGCCGTCGGCGTGGTGGAGAACCATTTCCAGGTTCTTGCCTGGCGTCATATGGTCAAAACCGACGAGGTCGATGGTATCGTCCTGGCGGATTTTTTCGTAATCATCCGGATTGACGAAGGTCAGCGCCAGCAAACCTTGTTTTTTCAGGTTGGTCTCGTGGATCCGGGCAAACGACTTCACTACGACAGCTTTGACGCCCAGGAAGCGCGGTTGCATGGCGGCGTGTTCGCGGGAGGAGCCTTCACCATAGTTTTCCTCACCGAAGACCACGGTGCTGACCCCGGCGTCGCGGTAGGCCAGGCCGGAATCCGGAACGCCCATGTATTCGCCGGTTTTGTAGTTGAGCACCTTGTTCATCTCGTCATTGAAATAATTGATGGCGCTGATGAACGTGTTCTTGGAAATATTCTGAAGGTGGCCGCGGAATTCGAGCCACGGTCCCGCCATGGAAATATGGTCGGTGGTGCATTTGCCTTTGGCCTTGATCAGGGTCCGCATGCCTTTCAACTGGTCCTGCGTGATGGGTTTGAAGGGCGTCAGGAGCTGGAGGCGTTTGGAATCGGAAGCGACCTCGATGGAAACGTCGCTGCCGTCGGATGCAGGAGCCTGGAAGCCGGGGTCCTGGACGTCGAAACCCTTCGGCGGCAGCTCGACGCCTTTCGGCGGATCGAGTTTGACCTGGGCGCCGTCTTCGTTGGTCAGGCTGTCGGTCAGGGGGTTGAAGGTGAGGTCACCGGCAATGGCCATCGCCGTCACGATCTCGGGAGAAGCGACGAACGAACGGGTTTGCGGGTTGCCGTCGTTGCGTTTGGAAAAGTTCCGGTTGAACGAGGTGATGATCGAATTGGCTTTGGTCGGATCATCGGTGTGGCGCGCCCATTGGCCGATGCAAGGGCCGCAGGCATTGGCCAGCACAACGCCGCCCATTTCCTCGAAAGCGGCGAGCTGGCCGTCGCGGGAAACGGTGTACCGGATGAGTTCGGAGCCCGGCGTCACCGTAAATTCCGACTTCACTTTCAGCTTTTTGCCCACGGCCTGACGAGCCAGGGAGGCGGCGCGATCCAGATCCTCGTAGGAAGAGTTGGTGCAGGAACCGATCAGACCGACTTCCAGTTTTTGCGGATAGCCGTTTTCCTTGACGGCCTGCGCGAATTTGGAGATGGGCCAGGCCAGGTCGGGCGTGTACGGGCCGTTGATATGCGGTTCCAGGGTCGACAGGTCGATCTCGATGACGCGGTCGAAGTATTTTTCGGGATCGGCATAGCACTCGGGATCGCCGGTCAGGTAGGACCTGACGCCGTCGGCTAGGTCGGCAACTTCTTCCCGGCCGGTTGCCCGTAGGTAACGGCCCATCGAATCATCGTAACCGAAAGTGGAGGTCGTTGCGCCGATCTCAGCGCCCATATTGCCGATGGTGCCTTTACCGGTGCAGGAAAGCGATTCGGCGCCGGGGCCAAAATATTCCACTATCGCGCCGGTACCGCCCTTCACGGTCAGGATGCCGGCCACTTTGAGGATCACGTCTTTGGAGGAGGTCCAGCCGCTGAGTTTTCCAGTCAGCTTCACGCCGATGACTTTGGGCATTTTGAGCTCCCAGGGCATGCCGACCATCACGTCGACGGCGTCAGCGCCGCCGACACCGATGGCAACCATACCGAGGCCGCCTGCGTTGGGCGTATGGGAGTCGGTACCGATCATCATGCCGCCCGGGAAGGCGTAATTTTCCAGTACGATCTGGTGGATAATGCCGGAGCCGGGTTTCCAGAACCCGATGCCGTATTTATTGGAAACGGAAGCCAGGAAATCGTATACTTCGGAGTTGATGTCCAGGGCCGTTTTGAGGTCCGTTTCAGCGCCTACCTTGGCCTGGATCAGGTGATCGCAGTGCACGGTGGAAGGAACCGCCGTCTGGTCGCGGCCGCAGGTCATGAACTGGAGCAGGGCCATCTGAGCCGTTGCATCCTGCATGGCTACGCGGTCGGGTGCGAAGAAAACGTAGTCTTTGCCTCGGTTATAGGATTGCAATCCCGAATCGGGGTGAAGGTGCGCGTAAAGGATTTTTTCCGTAAGGGTCAGCGGGCGCCCGAGGGCGTTTCTGGCCTGATCGACTTTTTGGGGGAAGGACTTGTAGAATTCCCGGATCATTTCTATATCGAAAGGCATATCGGTGATATTTGAATGTTGGTAAATGCGGAGCACAAAAGTAGGAAAATTCCGCTTTTTGTAACAGTTATCGTCCGCAAAAAGCGGTTTGGTAATAGAACGCCTGAAAACAGCGATCGTTCAATGGCATGGCCGGAATCTATCATCCTGAATATGAGGCAATTGATTGGTTTTCAAAAATCAAAACCGGCTTCCGGAACACTGATGCGGCGCCCTCCTCCGTTACCAAAGAATTTTCGGAAAAGCGGCAGTAATCAGAATTTTTGCCCGAATGCGGAATGCGTTAAATTTCCGCCGATTTGAAAAGAATTTCCTGAACTTTAAGCCTTTCTCTCTATTGTGAATTTCAAACCGCACACTATGCATTCAGCTGTTTTGCCCGGCATTCGCGCCGGTTGTACCCGGGTGATCCTCCCCGCATTCCTTTTTCTGTTTTACGCTGCGCCCGCCCTTGGTCAGGCTTCCGCCGAAACCTGGCAGAACCTGGATAAGCTCGTCAGGGATATGCCTGCATTCAACAAAGGATTTACCGGCTTCATATTGTACGATCCCGAGAAAAAGCAACGGCTCAGCGGTTGGAATGACGACAAGTTTTTCACCCCCGCGTCCAATACCAAGATCTTTACCTTCCTGACGGCAACGCTGCTGCTTCCCGGCGACAGCCTCCCGCTGGCGCATTACGAGGTGATCGGGGATACCCTTCTGTTCTGGGGCGCGGGCAATCCGGCCTGGCTGCACCCCGAATTGCCGCTCCCCGATCCGCTTACGCCGCTTTTGAAAGCATGGCCGGGCCCCGTTTTTTACACCGACCGCCCGTTTAAAACCGAGCGATTCGGGCCGGGATGGGCCTGGGATGATTACCCGGATAACTACCAGGTGGAGCGGACGCCTATGCCGGCTTATGCCAACCTGGTTGAATTTCACAGGTTCAGCGATACGAGCGAGGTTGTTGCGTTTCCAGCATTCTTCAGGGATTCGGTCACCATCGATAATTCGGGAGGTGAAGATACCCGCGACCTGGAACGAGCCGAGTTTGCCAACAAGTTCAAACTGAAGAAACGCCTGCCTTTCGACTTTTCAGAAGCTACCCCCTACCGATACTCCTCAGGGCTCATGGCGGGGTTGCTCTCGGATACCACCGGCCGGCAGATCAGGTTGTGGCGCGGCCCACTTCCCCGCTACGAAAAACCCCAAACCTTATTCATGCCGGCCCCTGATACGATTTATAAGCGTTTGATGCAGGACAGCGACAATTTCATTGCCGAGCAACTGATCCTGCAATGTTCCGACCGGCTGTTCGGCGTTCAGGATGCCGGCCGCATGCTCCGCTATGCCCGGGACACGCTTATCGCAGGGGCTCCCGATCAACTCTACTGGAACGATGGTTCGGGGTTGAGCCGCTACAACCTGTTCACCCCAAGATCAGTGGTTTACGCCCTCGAACAGCTTTATTACCTCATTCCCCGCGAGCGGCTCTTCGCCACTTTTCCCGCCGGCGGCGTTTCCGGCACCATCCAGGGACTGTATGAAGGCCCGGGCAGCAAATCACCTTATGTTTTCGCCAAGACTGGCACCCTCCGCAACAAGCACTGCCTGAGCGGCTACCTGGTTGCCCAATCAGGGAAAGTCTATATCTTCAGCTTCATGCACAACAATTTCACGGGCAGCTCAACACCGATCAAGAAGGGCATGAATACCATTTTGCGCTGGATCCGGGAGAGGGGGTGAACTGGGGGCTGGATGCTGAGGACTGGATGCTGGGGACTGCCAACTGGGGACTGGATGCTGGGGACTGGATGCTTGATACCGGTTTCTGGGACTGCCAACTGAGGACTGCCAACTGAGGACTGCCAACTGAGGACTGCCAACTGGCGACTGCCAACTGAGGACTGCCAACTGGCGACTGCCAACTGAGGACTGCCAACTGGCGACTGCCAACTGGCGACTGCCAACTGCTAACCAAAAGACTGGGGCTGGATACTGGATGCGGGAACACAGCTATTTTAACCCAAACAACCACAAACAACCACAAACAACCATAAACAACCATAAACAACCATAAACAACCATAAACAACCACAAACAACCACAAACAACCATAAACCCAAACAAAAAACCCCTCCCCGAATGAACGGAGAGAGGTCATCCCAAAAACCAATAAAATTCTTTATGCGTATTGTGATTGCAAACTTTTACCGCCGGACACCGAACCATCATCCTCCGTCCGCCATAGCTCCCCAAGAGCGGCGGCGGGCAGCATCAAGCATCCAGCATCAAGCATCCAGCATCAATCAATACCCCTTATTCACTTCCTTATTCTTCCGCTTGAGGGCAAGTGCGATCGACACCTCATGTGAGCCGGTGTTGAAAGTCTGGAAGCGCTGGAAGGAGAGGTCGTAGGAGTAATACAGTTTGAAGCCGTTGAATTTCGTACCCAGCAGGATGCCCAGCCAGCCCAGGGAGCGGTAGGAAAGTCCTGTGATCAACTGGTCATCGAGGAAACCCGCTTTGAGGTTGATGTCCATCATGAACGGCACGTCCCTGATCTGGCGGAGCAGCATCGAGGGTTCGAGGGTCAGGTTGAGTTCGTCCAGGTAGAATTTATGACCAAGATTGAAGGTATAGTACTGAAAAAAGGAACCGTTGTCCGCAACCTGAATGGCCGCCAGGCGGTTCTTCACCAGGTTATTGAAGGTCAGACCGAAATAAGTATCATCCCGGAAAGAGCCGTAACCGCCGATAGCGGCATCGAACTGGCTGCGGCCATTCAGGAAATCCTCCAGGGTCTGGTCGCCTGCATCATAGAAAGTACCGGCAGAAATCGCGTTATCGACATCCATGTTCTGCCACTCCGTGAAGAAACCGAAGGCAAATTTCCAGTCTTTCTTGATGGTGAACCGGAAGGCATAGTTGAGCTGGAGCCGAAGCCGCGTCATTTGAGCGGCATCTTCCGACAATACGCCGATACCCAGGCCGAAGGTTTTGCCGATCGGGCCGTTGTACATGGCCATATAGGTCTTCGGCGCATCCGGGAAGCCGGTCCATTGCAGACGGGCATGCGCTGAGAGCTGGTATTCATCATTGAAACCGGCAGCGCCCGGGTTGATCAGGATCGGGTTGGTCAGGTAATGGTTGAAAATGGATTCGGTTTGAGCCGATAACCGGCCGAAAACAAACCCCAGGGATATGATCAGGATTAACTTTTTCATTGTATTTAACGGTTAGTGGGTGAAAAATTAGTCTCGCAGCAGGGAAATCGACCCTTTGACCTGAATAAGCTCGTTATCCGGTCCGCGATATTCAAGAATGTAATAATACGGTCCCTCCGGCAGCGGTTCGCCGTTTTGGGAGGTTCCTTCCCAGGTGTTGTCGTAGTCGTCGGTCTCGAAAACAAGCTGTCCCCAACGGTTGTAGATCTCCAGGTGGTTATCTACCAGTTCGCCGATACAGAAAATGATGAACTCATCGTTGGAGCCGTTGCCGTCAGGGGTGATGACCACGCGTTCTTCCAGGCACGGGAAACGCTTGTCTTCCACCGTGCCTTTACCTGTTTTACCCTGGCAACCGTTAAAGTCCGTTACCTCTACTTCGTATTCTCCCGGGCAAAGCCCTGTAATAATGGCCGTAGCCGCGTTGTTCTGGGTCAGCCAGTTGTAGTTATAGGGCGGATTGCCGCCGGTTACCACTGCGCGGGCCGTACCGTTGCAATCTTTTTCCGTCGCCGGTTCGGTTTCAACGGTTACCTGAAGCACTTCGGGTTCCGGTACCGTGAAGGATTGCACGATTTCGCAGCCGTTGCCGTCCGTCACAGAGACGGTATGTTCACCGGAGGGCAGCAGGTCGGCTACAGGGCCGAAGTCATTGTTGTCCCACCGGTAGATATAGGGTTGAACGGTCACACCGCCGGCGGCCTGTACGACGATCTCGCCGTTGCGCTCGCCTTTACATTCGGTCGGCTTGATGTTCAGTGCATCGACCGTCAGGGCCGGTGGAGCCGATACCTCGATCTGGCGTTCGATGGTACAATCGTTATCGAATACCCGGATGGTATACAACCCGGGAGCGACATTATTCAAGGTTGCGTCCATACCGACAACCGAGCCGTTGAGCAGCCATTCGTAGGTTGCCGTGCCGGCCTGCCCCATTGCGGTAGCCTTCAGCACGCCGTCGGCAGCCGCTGCGCAGCTGACTGCGTAGCCGTTATAATCGGTAGTGGCGCCTGTTTCAACCCGCAGGTTGGATGCAATATCTATGGTATAGGACCGGTGCAGGATATTGCCCGATGCTTCCGTGATTTCAGCGTAATAGGTACCCGCCCCAAGGTTGGGCAAACTCACGCCTTGCGCAATCACAGGTCCGTTTTCCGATTCACGCCATTTGACGGTATAAGGCGTATTGCCGCCTGTCAGGTTCAGGGTGATGGATCCGGTCTGATCGTCTTCGCAGTCGTTGTCCTCAATTACAGCCGATTCGGAGAAGGTGTTGACCACGATGTTCGGGAGGGTCACCTGGCAGCCGTGGCTGTCCGTGATCACGGCGTTGTAATTACCGGCGCAAACCACCACCTGCGGCCCCATGATGGGTGCGTTCCAGCCTACGCTGTAGGTGGGCGTACCGCCGGTTATGCCCAGCGTGATATTGCCCGTGCAGCCGGGATCCTCGGTATCGTGTACAACGATCACATCCACTGCGATCGGCGCCGGTTCGGAGATGGTCACCGACTTGGTCACCTGACCGCCCTGGCTGTCCGACAATACGATGTCGTAGGTACCGGCCGGTACGTCGGTTATGGTGTAGTTACCCGCGGCATTGAACGGATAGCTGTTCTCACCGATCTCTACGGTATACGGGCCTGTCCCCCCGGCGATATTCACGGAAACCGTACCGTTGTCGTCGCCGAAGCAATCTACCGGCGTCTGGCCGCTGATCGCCAACCCGAGCGCCTGGCCCGGAACGGTGTAACAAGCCTCAAAGGAACAGACCGACTGGTAGGTAACGGTTACGCAATATTGACCGGGAGCCAATCCAGTGATGGAAGCCCCGGAGCCGGCATTCGGGCTCCAGGCAAAAGTATACCCGGCATTTCCGCCCTGGATGCTCAGGCCGATTGAACCGTCATTCCCGTTCGGCGAAGGGATGATGGTCGGTGTGATGACCAGGTTATTGACGGTCACCTCAAATGTCCCCGTGATCTGTTGGCCGGACGCATCCGATACCATTACGAAATACGTGCCTGATCCGAGGTTCGGAATATCCTGGGTCGTGCCAATGGTGCCGGCCTGGCCCATTTTTGTCCATTTGTAGGTAATCGGTTCCACGCCGCCCTGGATGGTCAGGTCGATGGAGCCGTTGGTGGCGCCCGGACAGGGCTTGGTGATGATGAAGTTCGTGATGACCAGCTCGCGTGGCAGGAAGACGCATTTTTCGGCGGTGCAACCGGAAGCGTCGGTCACCGTCAGGCAATAATCACCGGGGGTATTCAACCCGCTGATGTCTTCCGAGGTCGAACTGAAGTTGTTCGGGCCGCTCCAGCTGTACGCCAGGGTGCCGGTACCGCCGGAAGCGTTCACGTTGATGGCCCCGCCGCCGCCCTGCGGAATGGGCACGGGCGTCATGTTGATGACGAGCGGGTTATTCTGGCTCTGAATATTGATATTGCTCAATACCTTGGTACATCCGTTGGCATCGGCGACGGTCACGCTGTAAGTCCCCGCAGACAAACCGCTTTGGGTAAATACGTTGTCCGGCAGGCTGCAACACCAGTCTGCCGTATACGGCGGCGTACCGCCCGCAGGCGTGATGGTGATGGAGCCGTTGGGATCGCTCGGGCAGAATACGTTCACCTGGTTGGTCACCAGGGCCGTTACGGCCGAGGTGGGTTCGGTGATCATAAAGGTCTTAGTGGTGGACAAGCCGCCGGCGCCCATGTCCGTAACAGTTACGGTTGCCGTGCCGACACCCAGGCCGGTTGCGGTGGGTACGTTGCCGTTGCTGGCCGCTACCCCACCCCATTGGAACGTATAGGGGCCGTTACCGATCACGAGCAGCATGACCGAGCCGGAGCTCTCGCCTTTGCACTTAACGTTGGTAACGGTTCCGGAAACCTGCGGGGCCTGGTTGCTTCCGCCGCCGCAATTGCCGATGCAGAGTGTGCTGCTGCAGGAATTAAAGGCGACATTCTGCTCATTGCCGTCCGTGATTTCCACCGGCGTCGGGCTGTTGGAGAAAGTTACAAGGCTTTGGGTATTGTTCCCGCCGATTACGTTAAAGCAGAGCGTGAACAGCGGCGTACAATCCGTTACGGTATATCCCGTAACGTTGGGATCGGTCCAGGTAAAGGTAATCGCTCCGGGGGCCGGGTTGCCGAAGTTGGCGCCTGCCAGACCGGGGAGCGTGAAATTGGTAGCCTGGACGAATTGCAGCACATTGAGATCATAGTTGATGCTGAACTGCATGCCCAGGATATTGGTGAAATTATGCGAATAGACGTCAATGCAGACCTGTTGGCCCGTCTCGGTATTCATATCCTCCAGGATCAGGCCGAAAGCGTTGGCCGGCAGGTTACAGTCTGCCGAAGGGCACCCGCTGGGGTCCGTCTGGCAAGGCTCGCAGTCGGGGCCGCCGCAATCCACGCCGGTTTCCTGACCGTTCATGATGCCGTCGCCGCAGGTAGGCTGGCTGCCGCCGAAGGTTACGGTACTGGAGCAGCTGCTGAAAGCCACGGATTGTTCGTTGCCGTCGGTGATCTCTACGGGAGTCGGGGAGCCCGAGAAACTGATGGTGGTGGTCGTACTGGCGATCGGGTTGAAACAAAGGGTGAAGATGGCTTCACAATCGGCCACGTTCAAACCAGTGACATTCGGATCGGTCCAGGTAAAGGTGATCGCGCCCGGCGCCGGATTACCGAAACTTGCTGCAAACAGGCCGTCCAGATTAAAATTGGTGGCCTGAACAAACTGGAGCACGTTCGGATCATAGTTGATGCTGAACTGCATGCCCAGGATATTCGTAAAATTCTTGGTATAGACGTTTACGCAGATCTGTTGCCCGGCAGTAGCGTTATAATCCTCAAGGACCAACCCGAAACCGTTGATGTTACATCCCGGAGAAGGGCAGCCGGTACCACCCGTGCCGCCGGTATTGCAGGGCTCGCAGTCGGGGCCGCCGCAATCCACGCCGGTTTCCTGGCCGTTCATGATGCCGTCACCGCAAGTGGGTCCGGTGCCGCCGTCAAGCGTTACGGTTCCTGAGCAGTTGTTAAACGTTACGGGGTTTTCGTTGCCGTCCGTAATTTCAACAGGTGTTGGAGAACCTGTGAAGGTTACGGTTGTATTGGCGCTGCCGATCACGTTAAAGCAAATCGTGAAGATCGCGGTATCATCTCCTACGCTAAGCCCTACTACGTTGGGGTCGTTCCAGGTCATGGTGATCGCGCCCGGGGCGGGGTTACCGAAACTGGCGGCAACCAGGCCGGCCAGGTTAAAATTCTTCACCTCGGCGAATTGCAGCACGTTGGGGTCGTAGTTGATGCTGAACTGCATGCCCAGGATATTGGTAAATCCCTGGGTTGTCACATCCATGCAGACCTGTTGGCCGGTTGTCCCGTTCACATCTTCCATGATCAGGCCGAATCCGGAGAAACTGCAGTTTCCGCCGCCGCCACCGCCGCCACCGCCCAGGGTAACGACGCCGCTATCGGTTGTCAGCCCGATTTCAGCATTGGTGCCGTCGATGACTTCTATGGGCGTCGGGTTTCCGGTGATGGTCACCGTCGCGTTTGTTGTTCCGATAACATTGAAACAGATGGAGAATATGGCGGTCCCGTTCGCTACGGACAATCCGACCACGTTGGGGTCGTTCCAGGTCATGGTCACTGCGCCCGGTGCAGGGTTGCCGAAGTTAGCGGCTGCCAGGCCGGCCAGGTTAAGGTTGCTGACCTGCGCGAATTGCAGTTTGGTCGGATCGTAATTAAAGCTGAACTGCATGCCCAGAATATTGGTGAAATTCTGGACGGTCACATCCATGCAGACCTGTTGGCCGGTTTGGCCGTTGACATCGGCAATAGCCACCACGAGGTTATTTCCTCCTCCTCCTCCTCCGCCGCCGCCGCCCGTGCCGGTCACGGTTGCAGTCGCATTTTGCTGGGTCATCCCCACATTCACAAAGCTGCCGTTCAGCACTTCGATTCCCGGAGGGTCAGTGTTGAAGGCAATATTGGAATTGCCTGCAGCGATCCCGCGCAAGGTGACGGTGAAAAGGATCGTACCGCCGGATACGTTTACCCCGTTGAAGTTGGGTTCGTTCCAACTGACAAAGATGCGGTTATTGGGCACATTGCCGGTACCCGGCGTTCCCAGGTTACTCGTCGTAAATCCCGGCAGGGCCGTTCCGTTGATATTGGAAACGGAGACAAATTCAACCACCGCAGCATTCCAGCCGATCGCGTACTGGGTACTGGCGATATTGGTGAAGTTGGAAACCGAAACATTTACGGTAAAAGTCTGCCCGACGGTAACCGTATTGGTCGCCGGGCTGAGGGTAAAGGTAGGCTGTTGCGCCCATGCATAGGTACACAAAAGCAGCAATGCCCCTGTTACCAGGAATGTAAATCTTTTTACCATTTTATCGGAGTTTGGGATGAATTAGAAAAAAAGTTACCGGTCGACTAAAATCACTTTTTTGGATAAGGTAAAATCAGCTCCTTTGATCTGACAGGTATACACCCCTGCCTGACCAAACAGCTGTTTTGTGAACACAAGCTGGTTCCGGCCGGCGTTCAGCCGCTTGTCGGCGGCATAAACAAGCTGGCCCTGGACGTTCCGGATCTGGATTCCGGCGTCCGCAGCCTCTCCTATTGAGAGGACAAAAGTGATCTGGTCTGTAAAAGGATTGGGATAGGATTCGATCAGCGTTGCTTTTTCCGGCACGCTGTTGAGAGAAGTGGCGGTCTCGACATCCAGGGTAACCATCCCGAAATCAAAACCCGCATCAGGAATAGTCTGGGAGTTGCCGTTGTACATTTCCGGCGCAGGAAGCGGCGCCTCGTCCCAAAAGCGCATGGACGTCGTGTCATGCACCTCGCCTATGGCCTCCAGGTCAATAGCAAACAGCACCGTGCTGTCCGGCAGGGAAAAGACATCCAGCCCCGGATCGACATAGATAAAGGCTATGCGCCCCTCTGACAAAGCGTAATTAAATCCGAAATTCTCGTTGATGTTGTAATCAAACGCAAAATCGGAAACGTCAGTGAATTTCAGGACCTGAGGGTCCCACTTGACGGAGAATTGCAGGCCGAGTATATCGGTAAAATCCTTGACCTTGATGGAGGCCTTGAAGGTGGTTCCCGGTTCAACAATCTGATCCTCGAAAAAGACTTTCGGCTGGGCGGTCGCCGCCAGATGAGAAAGGATTAACGGCAATAGAAGGGAAAGTAAACGCTTTCCGGTAGTGATTCTCATATTCATGGGATTATGCTGAAAAATCGACGCCAAGGTACGTAAAAAATCAATAAGGCTGATAATAAATTGACCATTATTTTTTGTGCTGACCGCCGACAAATCGGCTTTACGGCAACAGCCAAAAACGAGAGCGGCCATACCGCGCTTTCGCCGCGATATGACCGCTCTTTTGATGCCTGCC
>CALMYQ010000065.1 GCA_937873655.1 uncultured Lewinella sp.
CGATCAGGAGCTAAAAAGCACAGGATGAAACCGGTATCAAATTGAACAGCCTACCTTTTGCTCCTATCCTGCGTTATGGAACCGCCTCCCTTAGCTATGGCTAAGGTCGCCCCGCCGGGGCGGGGATGCCTTGGCTAGAATCAAAATGCCTGACCTATAAAAAGCGACACTTATTAATTCACCAATCCTTAAACATGAATCAGCGTAGATTTTAGGCGATATTGTTCATGTGCTGTTAGAATTGGGCGGCCATCCATTTTGGGAACGCCCGTTGTTTGGAAATCCGGATATATTCCATATGAATTGACGACGAACTCCCCCTGCGTTCCTCCGGCCTCAGCCGAAGGGCCGTTGCGATATTGGCCGCAATGAAGTTGACTTGTCTTTTGAAAAAAAATAAAAAAAATCCCGCCTGCCTGCGACCTTTTTCCCACTCCCCGCACTAAGGTCTTGTAAACAGAAATTCAGCGAAACATAGGCAAAGTCGAAGCGGAAATATCCCGCTACGGCCCTGAAATCACTATGCCATTATTCATTAAACCTCAATATCATGAACCAGTTATCGATCAAACTGAACCTGGACGCCTTTCTTGGTAACCTTGTCAAAAATCCGGCAAATATCAAAGGAGGCGATGGCGAAACCCCACCCCCTCCGGGGATCATCGGCGTTGAAGATATCGTCGACGGCTAACCGCTCAAAATGTCATTCCCGGGTTTCCATGCCATATGGGAATCCGGGATGGCTAAACCCTGGTTAGTTCCCTTCCGGGCAATCCAGCTTTGTCCGGAACAGCTCCAGTTTATCCAACAACCAGTGTTTCAGGGCAACAAGCTCGGTATTGTGCACTGTCTGGCGCAGTTGCAAAACTTTTTTGCACCCGGCCGACCGTCCCATTGCCCGGAGTTTGACCAACTTGCGAAGAAGCTGAACAAACTTCAGGTAAGCCGATCTGGTTACTGCCGGAAATTGGTTGGTTCGCCGCAGGTATTTTTCAAAACTGTCGGCGGCGGAAAGGACCATCCGGGTTTCTTCGAACAGCTCGTTGTAGTATTCGTAGAAGACCCGTAACTGGAGGGACCTGAACCTGAGGTCGGCAGCCGTATTCAAATAATGGGTATCCGCCAGCAGGGAGGAAGCTTTTTCAAGGGCCTCTTCGCGGGAAAAACCCTTGCCGATCTGGTGGTAATGCCAGTAAGCGCGGGCAATATTAACAATATATTCCCGTTCGGATTCCGGCAGGTGATCGCCGTATTTTCCTATGAAGCGGTGGCACCAGTCGAATTTTCCGGCCAGGCAGGCGCAAACCACCACATTGAGGTAAACGTCGCTTTCAACCCGGCCGTCCGGGCTGATCAACCCGGCTTTGTCCGCCAGGGCATAAAGCGTCCAGGCTTCAAGGCCGGCCTGAAGGTTGCTTTCGTTGATGCGCTTGAAAATATGACTCAACAGCAGCTTTATGGAAAAAGCCTTGTCGAAATCCTCCAGGTCCTGAAAATGATCCGTGACCAGCCGGTGAGAAACCTGATACGCCGCCTCGTCCGCCGGATCGAGGGACAACCCCAGCAATTGCCGGTAAATGGCAATAAGCGGGTTCCGGGGTGCGAAAAAAGCCGCCGCCGCCGAAATTTCATCGAGCATCCTGACCGGATAGTGATGCCCCAATCGCCGCCGCCGCTGAATGGTCTCGCAGGCGTAGCGGAGCTTCAGCAGGACAAAGGCTTCATCCGCCGTATCGATCAGTTCTTCAAGGCTTTGATTGTCCTGGTCGTACTTCATCGATCCGGAATGGAAATAGGCCTCGTGCAGCAGCCACCATTTTTCCAGGAAATAATCCAGTGTCCGGACCAGGCCGGGTTCCGGCCGGCTGCCCAGGCGCTCCACTTCCTGTGAAAAAAAGAAGTGGTCGCCCCTTTCCCGGAGGGTCCGCACCGAGAGCCTGTCCTGAAGCGCCGGCCACGACTGAAGGGTCTCCTGTTCCATATAGGCCTCGATCAGCCGGGCCAGCCTGGACATATACGCCCGAAGCTTGTTCTCAGCCGCCTCACCCTGCTGGAACAAGGCCCGGCAAACCGCTTTCCGATCCAGGCCAGGGTGCGTAAGGTCCGGATAGAACCGGCGGATATATACCCAAAGGTCGACAACGCGCTTGTCCTTGTTGAAATAAGGCGACCGGACAAAATCATCGACTTTCCGGAGCTCCGGCGTTTCCAGCCGTCGGATGACATGGAACAATCTGGAATTATACATTATTTCAAATATAATATTTTTTCATTTTTATAAACCAATAATCAACAAATTATTGAACAATAATAAACCCATTTTATAAACAAAAATAAATCCATTTATCATTGCAAAATAGTAATTTTTTCCTCATCCGGCGGATTGAACAAGCCTTAATTTCAGGTCTTGAAAATCCGGATCAGACCCCGATAAACGGCAGTCAGATATTTGGAAAACCCTTAAATCATTATGCAAGTCATGAAACACATCCTTTTTTTGCTTCTGGTCATCGCCGGTTTTGCCGGCGAGCTGTCCGGCCAGGATTTTTACAGCTACACCCCCGACGGCAAGGCATTTTACCAGCTGTCCACCGAACGGATCCTGTTGCGCTTTGACCGGGAGATGACGCCGGAACAACGGCAAAGGCTGTTCCGGAAATGGGCAATGCTTCCCGCTTATTCCGATGAAATGGAGCTGGATACGCCGCAGGTTACCCTGGTAAAACTGGACAAGCCGGCCACCAGGGAAAAGATCCGGGCCCTGCTCGCCGGTCTCAGCAAAACCAAAGGGATACAACTGGCCTACCCCGTATTGGTGTACAAAGACGGCTCCTCAATGGCCTTTGTCTCCGATCTGGCGGTCGGCCTCAAAGCCCCCGGCGATTTCCCGATGCTGCAACAACGCGCCGCCGCATTAAAACTGAAGGTCAAACGCCGGGACAGCTACACCCCGACCATTTTTTATCTGCAGACCACGGCCGGGTCACCCGGTAATGCGTTGGAGATGGCCAATGTGCTGGCAGAATCCGGCGAATTTGCTTTTGCGGAGCCCGACTTCCTCCGGTTCAACACCCGCCAAACCAACGACCCCCTGTACTACGGGCAATGGGCGATCAGCAATACCGGTCAATGGCAGAATTCCACGCCGGGAGCCGACATGGACGTCGACCAGGCCTGGACCGTCACGGGCGGCAATTCCAATATCTGGGTGGCCATCCTGGATGACGGCGTCCAGCTGAATCACCCCGACCTGGCAGCCAATATCGTGGGCGGGTACGACGCCACCGGGCAAGGCAGCAACGGGGCCCCCACCCAGGCCACAGACGCCCACGGCACCAATTGCGCCGGTATAGTCGGGGCGGTTGCCAATAACGGGATCGGCGTAACCGGGATCGCCCCGCTCTGCAAGATCATGGCCGTCCGGATTGCCTACAATGAAAGTTCCAGCGGCTGGATCTCCTCCAACACCTGGATCGCGGAAGGTATCAACTGGGCCTGGCAGAACGGCGCCGACGTACTCAGCAATTCCTACGGCGGCGGCAGTTCTTCCTCGCTGATCAATACGGCCATTTCCAATGCCGTGACCAGCGGACGCCAGGGCAAGGGCGCCCCCGTCCTGTTTGCCAGCGGCAACAACAACAGCAGCAGCGTCAATTATCCGGCATCCAATACCCTTTGCATTGCCGTCGGGGCTACCAGCCCCTGCGACGAGAGAAAATCACCCGGCTCCTGCGACGGAGAAACAACCTGGGGCAGCAATTACAACACCGGGCTCGATGTATCAGCGCCGGGCGTATTGATGACCAGTACCGACCTGACCGGCGCCGGCGGGTACAACAGCGAAAGCGCCAATTATCCGTTCAGCAGCGATTATTACGGCTATTTCAACGGAACCTCATCGGCTTGCCCTGCGGCATCGGCTGTTATGGCCCTGATCCTTTCCGTCAACCCCGACCTGACCCAAACCCAGGCCAGAGCCATCCTGGAGTCGTCCTGCTCCAAGGTCGGCGGATATTCCTACTCCACCACCAGCGGAAATCCGAACGGCGCCTGGTCCTCCCAATTGGGCTACGGCCGCATCAACGCTTTTGCCGCGGTGCAAATGGCGCAGGGTAATTCGGCCTGCAATGCGCCGACGATCGCCCAGATCTCTGCGATCAATATCACCACCACTACCGCCCGGCTGACCTGTTCCGTCACCGGCGTCCAGGCCTACGACTGGGCTTACCGCGCCGTAGGCAGCTCCACCTGGATCAACCTGCCCGGGGGTACCGTCAACTATATCGATCTGTCGGATCTAAGCCCGGGCGCCCAGTACCAGTTTGTGGCGGCGGTCCGCTGCGACGCTTCTACCTGGAGCGAATGGTCGGATGCCGATACTTTTTCAACGACCAGCGCAACCTGTACGGCGCCCTCCACCGCCCAGATCTCCGCGACCAACATCACCAATACCTCCGTCCGGTTGAACTGTTCCGTCACCGGGGTCCAGGCCTACGACTGGGCCTACCGGGTTGCCGGCAGCTCCACCTGGACCGACCTGCCGGGCGGAACCGCCAATTTTATCGATGTGACGGATCTGACGCCGGGTACCCAATACCAGTTCATCGTATCGGTCCGTTGCGATGCCACCCAATGGAGCAGCTGGTCCTCCGCCAAAACGTTTACGACAACCGCCGCCACCTGCAACGCGCCGACGGCATCCCAGCTTTCGGCCACCAATATTACTTCCACCACAGCCCGGCTCAACTGCTCCGTGACCGGCATGCAGGCCTATGACTGGGCCTACCGGGAAGCCGGCAGCTCCACCTGGATCGACCTGCCCGGCGGGACCGCCAACAACATCGAACTGACCAACCTGACCCCAGGTACCCAATACCAGTTTATAGCCTCCGTGCGCTGCGACGCCACAACCTGGAGCGAATGGTCTGCGGCCAAGAATTTTACCACCGGCGCACCGGCCTGCAATGCCCCCCTGGCCGGCCAGATCTCAGTCACCAATATCACCGCTACAACGGTCCGGCTCAACTGCTCCGTGACCGGGGTCCAAAACTACGACTGGTCGTACCGCGCGCTCGGCAGTTCGTCCTGGACCAGCATACCAGCAGGATCTGCCAATTATTACGACCTGACGAACCTGACCCCGGGCACCCAGTACCAGTTCAGGGCGGCTGTGCGCTGCGACGCGACGACCTGGAGCGAATGGTCGCCCGCAGGCAGCTTCACCACCGCGCAGGAAGCCAGTTCGCTGTCCATGTCGACAGCCATTTCGGTCACGCCACTTCCGGTCATTCAGGGGCAGCCGGCAGCCGCCGCTTTCAATGTGGTCAACAACAGTTCCTCCGGTTTTAACGGCGAGATCTCCATCGACCTCTATAACGGCGCCGGCGAGTACCTCGGCGAAATTGCAAACAAAACCGCCCTCTCTCTCTGCGCAGGGTGTTCATTCACCAGTAATCTGACCTACAATTTCACGCTGACCGATCCGCCGGGCGACTATTTTGCAGCCGCCTGGTACCGGACCGACGGAGGCCAGTGGGTCCAGGTCGAGGACGGCAATTTCAGCAATGTAGTCCCCATTACCATCATCAGTCAGGCGGTTACCAGCCTCGAAGTCAACCCGAACACACTCAACCTGCCTGCGCTGGCCGGCAATTCCGCATTCAACATCAGTTCCAATTGCAACAGTTGGACGATAACAGGCATTCCGGCCTGGCTGACGCTTTCGCAGAATGCAGGCGCCAACAATGCCGCCGTCAGCGTGCAATACCAGGCCAACAACAACAGCCAGTCCCGAACCGCCACCCTCACCGTTTCCGGTTGCGGCATCAACCGGACCGTCACGGTAACCCAGGCGGGATCCGCCCCCACGCTGGAGGTTGATCCGGGCACGTTTTCCGTCAATGCAACACCCGGCAGCGTTTCCTTCCATATCACCTCCAACTGCGCCGGTTGGTCGGTGACGGGCATGCCGGCCTGGTTGAGCGTCAATCCCGCCTCCGGCAGCGACGAAGGGACCGTCAACATTCAGTACCAGGAGAACGCGGCCGCCCAACCCAGGTCGGCGACCCTGACCGTCACCGGTTGCGGATTGACCAGGACGGTGACGGTTTCGCAGGCCGGCACATCGGTCTACCTGACGCTGAGCGCACCGGCGCTCAATATTCCTTCGGGCGCCGGCAGCACAACGTTCAACATCAGCTCCAATTGCGCGGGTTGGTCCGTTTCAGGAGCGCCGGCCTGGATGACGGTTTCGCCGGGTTCCGGCAGCAACAATGCGGCCATTTCCATCCACTATCAGGGAAATGCGGCCTCCGTCCCCCGCACGGCCACCCTGACCGTTTCCGGTTGCGGAATCAGCCAGACGCTGACGGTTACCCAGGCCGGGCAGACGGTTGTTTATCCGTGGACACCCTCTACCACCGGCGATAACCATACCGTTATCATCCCGGCCAGCCTGACCGCTACCGTCGACGGCTCGCCCCTGGCTGCGGGCGACCTTATCGGCTTCTTTTACGAGACCGGCGGCACGCTCCACTGCAGCAATTTTGTCATCTGGGAGGGCGTCAACACTTCCTGCGCCGTATACGGCAATGACGCGGACGCCGGCAACCCCAAGAACGGCTTCAGCGACGGCGAATTGTTCAAAGTGAAGGTCTACAGGGCAACCACCCAGGAAGAGCTGACCGCACAGGTGCAGTACGCCGGGATCGGCACGGCCGGGATCGTATCCCACACCAACGCCTATGCCGACGACGGGATCAGCATGCTGACCAATCTGACCGCCAGCAATATTGCCACCCTGAATATCCAGCTCAATCCGGGTTGGAACATGATCTCCAGTTATGTCGCCCCCAACCCTTCGGAACTGCTCCAGGTCCTTTCCCCGGTTTCGAATCAGGTGATATTGATGAAAAATTCGGCCGGTCAGAGCGTTATTCCTTCGCTCGGCATCAACAACATCGGCGGTTGGGACATTGCGGAAGGTTATCAGGTCAAGGTCAATGCAGCCGCTGTGCTGACCCTTTCCGGGCAAAAGGCCGATCCTGCCGGCACGCCGGTGGTCATTGCGCCCGGCTGGCAGATCATCAGCTACCTGCGGGATCAGCCGGGATCGGTTCCGGTACAGCTCGCCGGCATTGCGGGGCAGGTGGAGATCATGAAGAACAATGCCGGGCAAACCTATATCCCGGGGTTCGGCATCAACAATATCGGCAATATGGTGCCGACGCAAGGTTATAAGCTAAAAGCGACCGGCAACGCTACCCTGACCTACCCGGCCAATTTCACGGACCCGGGCCAGGGCGCGGAGGTCAACCGGCCGGTGCTGACCGGAAACAGTCATTTTATCCTGGACAGCACCCTGAATACCGGCAACAATGCGGCCATCGTATTCCCGGCGGCCACGGTCAGCGGTTCCCTCTCCCCCGGCGACGAGATCGGGGTGTTCACCCAGGCGGGCCGCCTGTGCGGCGCGGGGGTTTTTGCCGGTGACAATTTTGCCGTCACCGTATGGGGAGACGACGCCTCCACCGCCGATGTGGTGGAAGGGATGGCGGTCGGAGAACCCTATAAGTTCATGATCTGGCAGGTTGGAGAGGAAGCGGAAACGCCCGCGGTGGTCGAATTCATCAGCGGCAGCGCCACCTACGAAGTGGATGACCTGGCCATAGTGGGCAGCGTGGCGCTCAATCCGGTGAAGACGGCCGACCCGGCGTCGGATATACGGGTATCCATCTATCCAAATCCGGCGAGGGATTGGGTGAAGGTGGACATTAGCGGATCGATCGGCGCAATTCGGGCATACCAGCTGATGGATATGCACGGGCGGATCGTGCAGCAATATGCAGCGGAATGCGACAACCGGGCCGGCTGTGCGGTTACCCTTCCATTGCCTCAATTGCCATCCGGGCCTTATCTCCTGAGGATAACAGGCGACACACAAACCTTTGATTATCGCATTATTATAGGAGACTAATAGAAGGCAGGCACAGCTTTCTACGGTCATGGGCTGCCCGAAAAATTCGGGCAGCCCATTTTTTTTTAAAAAAAGTGATTTTAACCGGTCACCTTTTTTCTGCCCGCCGCACAAACCTTCAAAATCAAACAAAATTATTCATTACAAAAATCATTCAGTCATGAAAAACGTATTCTTCTTTTTGTTCTTCCTTTTCGCGGCAACCCTGACCATGAACGCCCAATCTTCCAACAAGGCATACTGGGAGAAGCAGGCCGAAAAGCTTATCCAGAAATCCGACCGGATGATCAATCATTACAACAAACAGCTAAAAGTCTTCAGCCCCCAGGAAATGAAGATGATGAAGACCAATCCCAAGAAGTTCATCCAGGTTGCCAACGCCAAAACCCGCCGGTATGATGCGGCCATCAAACAATACAAATCGTATTACAATGACAACTGGGCCAAATCGTTCAAGGCCATGACCCCGACAACGCGCCTGGTAAAGGATCGCTACGGCAATATTTACGAAGTGTACTAAGCCCTCTTTCATCCTTCACCTGTCAAAACTTAAAAACATGAAAACTGTAATTTCCTTTGCATGCGCTGTATGTTTTGTTGCCCTGGCTTCCAGCCTGGCCAAGGCCCAACTTTCCGCCGAAATCAATTCTGTTAACAGTTGGTCAGATTACAAAGAACCGCTGGAGCCGAGGACCATCCCCATGGCCTTGGTTGAGGCCGGCACCCCGATCTACCTGGTCACCCACAATGAGTTCAGTACCAAGTACATCAAAACCGGCATGACCATCTGCCTCTATCTCAAATTCCCGGTCAAGGTGGAAGGCTATAAGGTGATCCCCTCCGGCACCCCGGCCTATTGCAAGGTCACCCAGGCCGACAAACCCCACGGTAACGGGCGGGCGGGATACATCGAGATTGAACCCCTTTACATCAAGGTCAGCCCGGATGAAGTATTGCCCCTGACCGGAAACCCGCTGGTCAGCATGGGGCGCGACCGGGAAGCGCTGGGGATGATCGTTGCGCAGGGCGGCATGGCGGCAGCCGGGCTGATGAACCAGGCGCAAGGCATGATCGATACAAAAAAAGAAAAACGCCGGGCCATGCAACAACAGCAAGGATATCAGGAGGCCCAACAGCAGGCCCTGGCGATGGGGTTCAGCAACATCAAACTGGCCCAGCCGGCGGCATCCCAGGCCGTGCAAGGTCCCGGAGGACTGTCGCAGGTGGCGCAAACCCTGAACATCGTCGCGCCGCTGGTCGGATTGCTCATCCGGGGCAAGCATGCCGTGATCCCGCAGGGGTATATCCTCAATGCTTATGCTGGGGCAGATACCTGGGTGGAAATGAAAGACTGATCAAATTCCTGCAGGGGAAATACAGCTTTCCAGGCAGTCCGGAAATCCGGATTGCCTGTTTTTTTTTTATAAACTGTTTTCCAAAATAATTTAGGGGCCTTATTTTGTGACCGATTTCCTGAATAACTGACCCCTAAATGATATCATTCATGTGCCGTACTTTTACCGTCCTTGCTCTTGCCTTGCTCTTCTCCACCCTGATCCCCGAAGAGGCCGCCGCCCAGACCCCGGAAACCGCACTCCGGGACATAACCGTCGAAGAACTGCAAGCCCGGGCCCCGGATGCGCCGTCTGAACTGATCAGGTCGCTCCTTGAAAAAAACGATCTGCACATTTACTACGCGGAATATCCGGAAGCCCTCACCGCTGTGAACAGGGCGGAAGAACTGGCGTTTTCAACACCGGGCATTGATTCCCTTTTGCAGGCGGAGGTCATGCTGTGCAAAAGCCGGACCCAGCGGACACTTGGAAAACTGAAAGGCGCCAGATCCGGCTTCATCCGCACGCTGAGCCTTTGCGGAGCGGACCGACCGGTCAAAGCATCCGCATTGATGGATTTGGCTCATTTGGACAGTGAATATGGCTTTATTAGTTCGTCTGACAGTTTGTTCCTGTCAGCCGAAGCCATATTGCAAAAACACCCGTATACCGACAGCAGCGATATCGTCGGCTATTACATCACAAAAGGCCACCTTTTTTACGGTAAATCCCGGAACGACTCCGCAGCGGTATACTACAGCAAGGCGCTGTCGCTTAACCGGTCCCTTCATCCTGAAGGCCACTTGTCCACAGCCATGTGTTTAGCTTATCTCGCGGATCAGGATCTCATCCGGAACAACCCGAAGGGCGCTGAAAAAAAGCTGGACGAAGCGGAAGCCATGTTTGGGCAATTGTTCCGGAAACCGCATCCGGAAATGGCCTATTTATACCAGATCCGGGGAAACCTGGAGGCGGGAGGAGAAAATTTTGAAGCGGGAAAATCCTATTACCAGAAAGCCATTAATCTTACCAGGTCCTATTTTGACGAGACCTACCCGAACCTGGCATGGCTGTACATTCAGTTATCCGATAAAACAAGCAATTTTTGGTTGGAAATTGACACCATGATGCTGGCAGGCCGTTATCTGGATAAAGCATTGGAGTTGAACCTGAACAATTTTGGGGAAAAATCATTGCCCTGCGCGTATACGCTTCTCAAAATCGGCAAATGGAATTCTACCATAGCAAATGCCAAAGAAAGTATTTTATACCTCGATAAAGCGTTGGCTGTTTATTCCGGTTTGGAAGGCTCATATCCGGATCAGGTTTCTGAAATTTACAGGACACTGGGGCATGATTTCAGTTTTTTGGGTGATTATAACAAAGCCTTGTTGTATTTCGACAGATCGTTTGAAATCCTGGAAACTGAAGCCGGCGACAACCAATACGCTTTAATGGATGCCTGTCTTCTTCTGGCATCCGGACATCCGGTTTTTGAAAAAAAGATCGAGTATACCCAAAAAGCAATTGCGCTCGCCCGGTCCATATATGGCGAAAACCATATCATGACGGTTACCTACAATTTCATGTTGGGAGCCTATTACCAATTGGCCGGCCGATCACGAGAAGGTATCCCCATTATGGAACAATGGATCGATCCAATCCGCAAGTCTTTCATCGGCAAGGTGCCGCTGATCATGGTTGCCCTCGAGTCCCTCCTTGCAGATGCGTACCTGGCTGTAAATGATCCGGTCAAAGCCAGGGAGGTTCTTCAAGACGTGAAGAAAAATGCGGATAAATTAGGCGATAAGGAATCATTTGTAAAGGGATCCTTTATGGGGTTTCAAACCAGGCTTTATGCCCAACTCGGCGAGTGGGAAGAAGCCTTGAAAATTTCCGAAAACGCGTTAAAAGATATAGGGTATAAACCGGGCAAACTGCAGGAAGTCAATTTCTCAAAAGCCAACAGTACAGTCAACCTTCTTCATTCCAGAGCGGGGGTTTTATTAGACCTGTATTTAGCAGGAAAAAAGGATATTGCCTACCTCCGCGAGAGCCGGCAATTATTGATGGACGCCGAGTCCCTGATCAATCATATCCGGCAACAACTGAATATAGAGCGCGATCAGGGGCAGCTTTACGGCCAGGTATTTATGGTCTATGAACTGCTGATCAAGGTCAACCTGGAGATGTCAAAGATCGAAAAAACCGACAAAAACATCGAAGAAGCGTTCCTGTGCCTGGAAAAAGCCAAATTCTCGACCATCCTGCAGACTTTTCAGGAGTCCGGGTCGTCCTCCGTTCATGACGTCCCAGATTCGCTGATCACCAAAGAACACTGGCTCAAAAAACAGATCAAGGAATGGGAAAAACGCGGGGGCGGCGCAGCGGTCGGGCTTTCCATGGGCAGTTTGTTGCCCCAGCAGCCCGATAAAAAGGCCGTCGAAAACCTGTTCATCCTCCGCGAACAACTTGATGACCTCGTCAATACCTTCAAAAAGGATTACCCTGATTATTACCGCCTGAAAACCCAGCCCGGATTTACATCCATCCAGTCTCTCCGGGAAAAATCACTTGCCGAAGACCAGACCCTGCTGGAATATTATGTAGCCGACACGGTTATCTATGCCTTCCTGATCCGGAAGGATCATTTTGAGGTCATCCCCTTGAAAAAAGATCCCGGGTTTGAAGACCTGGTATACGATTTCCGGAAAGGGATGATCGCCTTTTTCACCAGTGAGGACCGGCCGGATACCCTCTACCAGAGTTGCCTGAAAACGTATACCCGAACAGCGCATGACCTCTACACCGATTTGATCGCGCCCTTGAAGGAAAAACTGACCAAAAAGATCACCATCATCCCTGACGCAGTGCTGAACTATCTCCCGTTTGAAGCCCTGCTGACGGAAGCCCCGCCGGTCTATTACCGGATCAACAGCTTCAAGTATTTCATGGAGGACCATATCATCCAATATGACTATTCCGCTACCCTGTTTGCCGAGGCGACCGAAGGACCGAGAACACCGTTTGATGCCCGGAAGCTGGCGGCCTTCGCACCTGATTTCAAGGCCATGAACGGCGAGAAAAAGGAAGAACCCGATCTGCGGCAGGATCCATTGAAGCCCCTTAAGTACAACATCCCCGAAGCCAGAGAAATTGCCGCGCTGTGCAACGGCCAAGTCTTCACGGACACCAGCGCTACCCTGCAAAACTTCATTGCCACAGCGGATTCCTTCGAAACCCTCCACTGTTCGACACACGCCGTCCTGGACCGGAAAGGGACCGAATTTTCTTATCTCGTTTTTTATTCGCCTTCCGGCAATCCGGAGGCAGGCCTGTTGTTTGCACAAGACATTTACGGCTTGAAGCTAAACAAAAACGCAATGGTGGTGCTCTCGGCATGCGATACCGGCAACGGCCCGCTCAGCCGTACCGAAGGGCTGGCCTCCATCGCCAGGGCCTTCATGTACGCCGGAGCCAAGACTATTATCCCCACCCTGTGGAGCATCGATGACGAAAAGACCAAGGAGCTGATGGTCAGCTTTTACCAATACCTGAAAGCCGGCCTTCCCAAAGATGAGGCGCTTTGGCAGGCCAAAAAGGATTACATCCGTAACAATCCTGGAGAAAAAGCCCACCCCTATTTTTGGTCGGCTTTTATCGGCATCGGCGATATGCGGTAGTTATTGCGCTGCCTTGATTTTTTTACCGAGTTCTATCGCTTTCTCGTGAAAGGGATGCCCGGCGTCTGCTGTCAGGGCAGCCAAAACGGCCTCAAATTGTGCCTTGTCCGCAGGGTATCGGGCAGCATAACACAACAGTTCATTCCATTGCGCCCGTTCATTGTACGGCGGCAATCCCGACCGGCCGATCGACTGGAAAACCGCAGCGCTCTTGTCGTAAGCTTTCAACTGGAAAAGCGCATGGGCTTTGATCTCCTGCGCCCGGATATAATAGCTGTTGCCCTTCCCGAACTGATCCGCGGCTTTGAGGGCCTCCTCGTATTGCCTGTTTTCATAGGCCGTCAGCGCCGGGGCCAGCGGGTCGTTTTGGCCGTTATTGCCGGCGCCCCTGAGGTTTGCCGCATCCAGGTCTTCATAAAAATCCCCGACAACGGCCAGGTAGCGCGCATTGCCGGTTGTCGTGTTGTTCTTTTCCCTGACCGGCGATTGATCCTGTGCCTTTTCATTGCCGGTTTCCTGTTGTTGCGTTGGCGCATTACCGGGGTCGTCGGGCTGATTTTCCGCTACCGGCAGTTTGGGCGCCAGTTCGTTCGACACCGGCTTTTCAGGCGGGGCGGGCTCTTGTCCGGGAGCGGGCCCGCCGGGTTGCAGTACCGCGACCAAGGCCCATACGCCCAGGCCGGCAACGAGGAGCCCAATGCCCCAGATCCAATTGCGGTTCTTTCCCCGGGGTTTATGGTCCGGTTGCCCCTCCTCCTTCCATCGCGCCATGTCCCCCCTCAGCTGCTCCTCGATCAGCACCTCGCCGGCATCCAGCTCCATTTGCTGCATTTCCACCGCCATGGCCAGTTCGGGGTTATCTGCAATCCGGCGCCGGAATTCGACGGCTTCAGCCTCCGGCATTTCCCCAAGCAGAAACCGTTCGATCTCGTAAAATTGTTGTTCGTCTCTTTCCATAGCGGTCTAATTGACCAGGTTGAGCCACC
This sequence comes from uncultured Lewinella sp., assembly GCA_937873655.1. Taxonomy (GTDB): domain Bacteria; phylum Bacteroidota; class Bacteroidia; order Chitinophagales; family Saprospiraceae; genus JACJYC01. Next base: position 13,979 of record CALMYQ010000065.1, read on the forward strand.
CCGGATTGTTGTCAAAAAATGCTTTAAGTTTCAGCCGGCAGCGGTAATTTTCCTTTTTGGCCATTTCGGCGCTGCTCAATCCCACCTGCTGGGCAATCTCTTCCATTGAGTAACGCAAGCTGTATAATTTCAGGATCTGCCGGCAACGATCGCCCACCTGTTTGAGGGCTTCGTCCAGAAAATGCCTTTTTTCGCCTTCCATGACCCGCGCTTCCACAGATTCCTGGGCCGAGTCGTGGTGCTGTACCGTCAGTTCGTCCTGCGGCCGCCTTTTCCGGAGTTGCCCCCACCAATACCATTTGACGATCGCAAAAAAGTAGGTCTTCAGCGAGCTGTCGCCTTTAAACCTGTTTTCCCGGATATTCCGGTCAAATAGAATGATCGCCTCCTGAAAAACGTCCTCTCCATCCTGTTCATTACCGCCTTTCTCCCTGACGTGCCGAAGGGTCAGGTTTTTCCATTCCGGATTACCAAATATTTGGCGCAGTCCTTTTTCTCTTTCCATTTCCGATCCGGTGAGGGCTTTCAGGAGCGCCTCATCATCCCAGCGGTTTTTCGACATGTCTTAGTGCGTTTTTTACCCAAAAGGTACCCAAGGGAAAGGCAAAAATAATTAAACATTGAGGCCGGGACTCAAATCGCAGGAAGAAAAGTCGGCAGGAGTGCGATTACTCCTTTTTGAACGGCACCGCCTGGATCACCTCCACCGGCTTCTGATCGCCCAATACCTCCCAGGGCGGGCCCTCGCGCAGTACGCGGATGGCTTCCTGATCGCAGGTCGGACAAAGGGAGCGGAGCACCTGGAAATTGGACAATTTCCCGTTGGGCTCAACGATGAACTTGAGTACGACACGCCCGGCAATCGTGTCCTTCCGGACCTCATCCGGCAATTTCACGTTGCGGCGCAGATAACGTTCAAGTCTGGCATACCCGCCCCTGGGCTCAGCGGTAGGGTCGGCGCTGTCCCGTTTTTTGGACTGGCTGAATCCCGATACCTGGACTTCGTCCAGCGCAAGCGTTTCGTCCAGTTTCACATTCAGCGGTCCGGGGCCGGCCGCATCCAGTTCCTTGGAGGCATAGCCGGTATAGGAGATCACCAGTTTCTGGTCCGGAGAGTCGGTTATCAGGGAGAATTTGCCGTCCAGGTCGGTAACGGCGCCTTGATTGGTCCCTTTTGCAACCACCGTCGCGCCGATCAGGGGAAGGCCGTCGCCGGAGGTCACCGTACCTTCGACCAGGCGCCCTGCGGGTGCCCCGGCAGAAGCGTTGGCGGCCGGTTGGCTTTCAGCCTTTGATATTTCCTTTCTGGACGGCGCCGGAGGAGGAGGAGGGGGCGAAAGGTGCTCCGCGGTTTCCCTTGACCGGGCAGCACCCGGTTTCTCCGTCTTTTTAGCATTCGGCAACGCTTCGGTCAGGGCGGCATCGCTCAAGACCGACGGCTCGGATTCCTCATCGGCGGCCTGGTCCGCATTGCGCCTGGGCGCCGCTATCAGACCCGGCGGTTGATCCGCAGGAGCGGGCTTTTTTTCAACGGTTTTCTCTTTTTCCGGGGCGCGCTCCGCATTAGCGGCCATCCGTTCGGGCGCTTCCGTGCGGGCCGGCTCCGGCTTATCCGCTTCCTTCGCGGCGGAATCTGCGGCCGGGGTCAGCAGAGTGTGCTGTTCATTCGGTTTTGCGGGTTCCTGCGCTGATTTTGCCATCTCCTGGGCCAACCCGGTGTCATCCGGCCGGTTCAGCACCCAGAAAGCGCTTCCGGCCACCGCGAGCAGGGCAACGGCGGCGGCCACCCGGTAGAACAATACCATAGGTCGCCGCTTTTCCGGCGCCAGTAGGGCGCGGAGGCGATCCAGGTTGCCGGTGTGGCCGGCTTCCGGAAACCGGCGGTAACCTTCCATCGCTTCGGAGAGAAACTCGTCCTCACGCGACAGGTTTTCCAGTCTGGATTCTTCCTTCCAGCCGGTTTCGCCGCGCAGCCACCGCGTCAGCAACGGTTTGATATGTCCCTTGGTCTTATTCAAGTTCGTCGGCTTGTTTTTGATCCATGCATTTCCTCAGGTTCCGGCGCCCGTTCTGAATATGAGACCGTACCGTACCGAGGTCCTGCTTGTCCAGTTCGGCAATTTCCTTGTACGATTTGTCCTGATAATAGAACAATTCGATACATCGTTTTTGTTGATCGGACAATCCCTTAAGGCAATCCTGCAGCCAATGAGCCTGTTCGCCATCGGGAAGATCGTCTTCATTGTTTAGATGCCTGAAGTCGACGGATTGCATAAGGCCGGGATCAAAAGTTTGCAGGATTTTTTTCCCGTCCTTCCTCAGTTGCATCAGGCAATGGTTTTTGGCAAAGGTGTACAGCCAGGAGCGAAAATACTGCACATCGTGTTCGGGCAGCTTCCTGACCAGCGATTCGTAGATCTCGATCACCGCATCCTGCGCAAGGGCTTCCTCGCCCAGATATTTCAGACAAAGACCATAGGTCAACTCGAGATAGCGCTCATAGAGTTGCCCCAGGAACGCCTGGTTGCCCGTTTCGCGGAACCGGGCCAGCAATTCCTGATCGGGAACAGGATTTTTACGGTTGCGCCGCAGTGATCTCAGCATCAGGCTCTTTCTTCATCGGGCGAATTGTACCAAACCATCACATCCCGGGCTTCTTTGCGCCGGATATCGGGCACCATGGCCTCCTGCGCCGGATAACCGACCGGGATCAGCAGGAACGGCCGCTCGTTCTCGGGCCGTTCAAGGATCTCACACAGAAAATTCATCGGGCTGGGTGTATGGGTTAACGCCACCAAACCCACATTGTGTATGGCCGTCAGCAAAAAACCACAGGCCAGTCCGACGGATTCGCCGACATAATAATTTTTCCGCTTTTCGCCGCCCGCCACATCGTACGCCTTCTTGAATACGACGATCAGGTACGGCGCCGTTTCCAGGAACGGTTTATGCCAATCGGTGCCGAAAGGCTGGAGGTCTTCGATCCATTCCGGCGACATCCGGCCGTTATAATTTTCGAACTCTTCCTTTTCAGCCGCTTCCCGGATCAGTTTTTTGATCTCCGGATTGGTCACCACGCAAAACGTCCACGGTTGCTTGTGCGCACCCGACGGCGCCGTTGAGGCGGTCATCACGATATTCTCGATCACCTCCCTTGGAATGGGCTTGTCGCTGAAATCCCGGAGTGTCCTGCGTTTATCCATTGCCTGGTAAAATTCCCGGCTTCGGTTCAGCATATCCGCTTTCGGATACCGGATCCCCTTGTACGGGACAAACGGAAGTTGCTTTTTTGACATGGTTTGATCAGATATTCAGCAAAGGTAGAATGTTTTGGGAATTGAATCGAATCAATCGGATCAATCGGATCAATCCTTTGTTGAGGAACTGAAGAATCGAAGAATCGAGGAACTGAGAGCAAGACCAATCGGATCAATCGAATCAATCGAATCAATCGAACCAATCGGATCAATAAAATCTCTTTTCCTATATTTGGATTGCCGTTACCACCACCACATCTTATTCATTTGAAAAAACTCAACGATGAAACCAGCATTGATCTGTTTGCTTTTGTTCCTCGCGGCCTGCAATTCCGCACCGAAGCAGGAGGCCGTCACCGGTGATTATCCCATCCAGCCGGTCAACTTTACCAAGGTGCATTTCAACGACGAATTCTGGGCGCCCCGCCTGCAAAAACACGAAGAGGTCACCCTCGCCTATACCCTCGACCAATGCGACTCCACCAAACGCATCCTGAATTTCGAAATTGCAGCCGGCCGCAAGACCGGTAAGTTCAATACCGTTTACCCGTTCGACGATTCCGATGTGTACAAGATCGTGGAAGGCGCTTCCTACGCGCTACAGGTCAAAGCCAATCCGGCCCTGGATGCCCGGCTCGATTCCCTGATCGACCTGTTCGGTGACGCCGCCGAAGACGACGGGTACCTCTACACCAACCGGACCATCGACCCGGTCAACACCCACCCCTGGGCCGGGCACGAGCGGTGGGAACTCTGCTACGACAACAGCCACGAGCTCTACAATATGGGCCATTTCTACGAGGCCGCCGTAGCCCACTACCTGGCGACCGGCAAACGCAGCATGCTCGACCTGGCCATCAAAAACGCCGACCTGATCTGCAATGACTTCGGCCCCGGCAAGATCGAACGCATCCCCGGTCACCAGGTCATCGAAATGGGCCTGGCCAAACTCTATCGCATCACCGGCGACCCCAAATACCTGAAGGAAGCCCAATTCTTCCTGGACCTCCGCGGCGGCGACCCCAAGGATCAATACCGTCAGAACGATATCAAGGTCGTCGACCAGCGCAAGGCCGTCGGTCACGCTGTCCGTGCGGGCTATATGTACTCCGGCATGGCCGATGTGGCGGCGCTCACCGGTAACCAGGCCTATATCACCGCCATCGACAGCATCTGGGAAGACGTCGTCCGGGGCAAGATCTATGTCACAGGCGGCATCGGCGCTACGGGCAACAACGAAGGCTTTGCCGAGCCGTACGCCCTGCCCAATTATTCCGCTTACTGCGAAACCTGCGCCTCCATCGCCAATGTCTTCTGGAACCACCGGCTCTTCCTCCTGCACGGTCATGCCAAATCCACCGACGGGCCCAACCCCCCCCTTCACACCGCCTTCCCCCCGGGGCTGCCCCTGCCCGGCGCCCGTTTTTTCTCCCCCCGCGTCTGGGAACCCCGCCGTAACCGCGAACGAAGCCCCTGGTTCTCCTGCGCCTGCTGCCCGTCCAATATGGCCCGATTCCTGCCGTCCATTCCGGGATATCAATACGCCGTTCGAAACAATGAACTCTATGTCAACCTCTACATCGGCGGACATGCGGAAATCGACCTGAGCGACAATACCGTCCAACTCGACCAATCTACCCGGTACCCGTTCGACGGCCAGGTCAACATCGCTGTGGCGCCGGCCAAGACCGGCAAATTCACCCTGAAGCTCCGCATTCCCGGTTGGGCCCAAAACGAGGCCATCGCCTCCTCGCTCTATTGGTTCGATCAGGCTGCCGCAGCGCCGGTCACCGTCAGCGTCAACGGCAAATCGGTCAGCTACAAGGTAGTGGACGGATACGCGGTCATCAACCGGAAATGGAAAGCAGGCGACAACGTCAATGTCGATATGCCCATGCCCGTCCGGCGGGTTTTCGCCAATGAGCACGTGAAATCCGACCTCGGCAGGCAGGCCTTCCAGCGCGGACCGCTCATCTATTGCTTCGAAGGACAAGACCAGCCCCGGCCTGAGACCATCCACTACCTGGTCGACAAGGATGCCCCCACCGAGACGGCATTCGAAAAGGATCTGCTCAACGGCGTTCAGACCATCACGGTACAGGGCCGTTTCCTGGAAGAAACCGAATCCGGCCCGGTTGAAACCCCGGCGACCATGAAGGCCATTCCGTATTACGCCTGGGCCAATCGCGACAAGGACTATATGTCTGTTTGGGTGCCTTACGATAAAGATTACGCCACGGCCTTACCCGCGCCGAGTATCGCCAGCCGGAGCAAGGTCAGCGCCAGCGAGGGTGTCCGGGGCAACGTCGAGGTCGTAGCCGACCGCATCAATCCGGCCGGCGAAGAAAGCCCGTATATCCACTGGTGGCCCAAATTCGGGACCCGGGAATGGCTGCAATACGACTTTCAGGAAGCTGCGCAGGTGTCTTCCGTACAGGTCTACTGGTTCGACGATGCGCCACAGGGCGGTTGCAGGATTCCCGCGTCCTGGAAATTATTGTACCGGAAGAACGGTCGCTGGGAGGAAGTGCCGAACCCATCGGGTTATTCCGCTACGAAGGACGCTTTTGACCGGGTTACTTTCGACCCCGTGACTACCGACGGATTGCGGTTGGAAATGCAATTGCAGGAAGGCGTTTCTGCGGGGGTTTATGAGTGGGTGGTGGAGTAGGAGGAGGAATCGAGGAATCGAAGCGCTGCATGTCAGTTCCTCGATTCCTCAATTCCTCAGTTCCTCGATTCCTCAGTTCCTCAGTTCCTCAATTCCTCAGTTCCTCGATTCCTCAAAATCAATATCCCGGGTTCTGCTGCGCAGCCAGTACCGGATTGGTATCCAGTTCGGACTGCGGGATCGGCCAGATGAACCGGTAATCGTCGTAAGGGATTGCGGCAATGCTCAGCGATCCCGTATAGTTGCCGCTGCCGTCGTAGGCAACGCCGGGGCCCCAGCTGGCAAAAGTGGTGTTGTTGTAACGCACTTTGGCCGGTATGCCGCCGGTTGAGAAGTCCGGGTCATTGGCCAGCCGGTGAATGTCGGACCACCTTCTGCCTTCGCCGGCGAATTCGATCCTGCGCTCCCAGAGGATAGCTTCGATCAGATCATTCTTGAGCGGGAAGGAAAGCGCCGTATACTGCAGCAGCAGATCGGTCACCGCGCGGTTGCGCACCAGGTTCAGGGCTTCCAGCGCTTCGGCCGGCTTGTCGGTGCGGGCATAGGCTTCTGCCATATTCAACAGTACCTCGCCCCAGCGCAGGATCTGGTTGTAGTCGTCCTGGGTGGTGATGTTGCGGTACTTGTTGGAGAACACGGCGCGGCCATTATCCTTCGTCAGCTGGCTGCGGCGCAGGTCGCCGGCTACCCACCAGGGCGAATTGAAGAGGATCGGGCTGATGGCCACCAGGGACCGGCCCGGGGATACGCTGTACATGACGGGCAGAGCGCCGTTGACGCCGGCGTTATCCGTGGCCGCATTCTCGATGGCGAAAATGGTTTCGGAATTGCCGGCGTTGTTGGCGAAAACACCTTCCGGAGCAGCCGTCAGGCTGTAGGTATTCTTCAGCCGGAGCTTGTTGCCTTCCGCAATCACGTTGGCGTAATCGCCCATGTGCAGGTAGATCCGGGTCTTCAGCGCAATAGCGGCGCCGGCGGTTGCCCGCGTAAGCTTCTTGGAACCGTCGCGCGTTTCGGGCAGGTTCTGTTCCGCAAAGTTCAGGTCTGCCAGGATCAGGTCATAACATTCCTTGACCGTATTCCGGCCTTGGGCCGAAGCCGCTTCGACAGCAGAAGAAGTGTTCACGGCAATGGTACGGTAAGGTACCCCGAGGTGGGATGCATCGGCGGTATGCTTGTAAGGCCTGGCAAAGTGGATCAGCAGTTCGTGGTGGGCCAGTGCGCGCAGGAAACGGGCTTCGCCTTCGTATTCCTTGGCCTTGGCGTCGGTGATCACACCGTCCTGAGCCGCCTTGGTCACCCCTTCGATGATGAGGTTGGCGCGGTTGATCAGGCTGTACAGGGTTTCCCAGTGGAACTGGTTGTTGGCCGTACCCGGCGTGTAGGTTGCTTCGTAAGTGATGGCATAAAAGGTAGCCACGTTGAGCATGTCCTCGCCGCGGTTATCGCCTTGTTCTACGTTGGCTGCGCCGAACGGGTAGCCGCGCACCGCACCGCCCGCGTAGAAACCGCTCTGGGCAGCGTCATAAACCCCAACCATGGACAATTCCACCCGCTCGGGGGTAGCGAAAGCCGCGGCTTCCGTGATCCGGTCGTACGGCAGCAGGTCGGTGGCGTCCTTGTCACAGGCAACGCTTACCAGGCTCAGAGCGCCGGCCAGAACGGCATATTTGCTTGCTATTTTGAATATTTTCATGTCTTTCAATTTTTTAAAGAGAATTAGAATCCGAGGTTTACGCCGAACGAGAAGACGCGCTGCTGCGGGTTACCGTTGAAGTCTACGCCGAAGCCGTTGGTGTTGGTTTCGGGGTCGGTACCTTTATAGCCGGTGATCGTCAGGGCGTTCTGTGCCTGGATATAGAAACGGAGCGACTCGATGCTCATTTTGCTGGTCAGGCTCTTCGGCATGGAATAACCCAACGCCACGTTGCCCAGGCGGATGAAATCGCCTTTTTCAACAAAGCGGGTAATGGTCACGTTCGGGTTGTTGACCCGGTTCTGCTGGTTCAGCACCAGTTTCGGGGTAACGCCGTCGCCCGGGTTTTCGGGGCTTTGCCAGCGGCCCAGGATCTCGGCGCCGTTGTTGTTGAAGCTCACGTCCAGCAAATCGGCGCGGGTGCGGTTCAGGATCTGGTTGCCGCCCGAGAAACGGACGAACACGTTCAGGTCGAAATTGCCCAGCGTGAAGTTGTTGTCCAGACCGCCGAACCATTTCGGGATGGTAACGCCCAACACCCGGCGGTCGGTGGTTGCAGACAGGGTGCTGGTTTCGCCGCGCGTGCCCGGATCAGCCGGGTTGAACACGTAGTAAGCGCCGTTGCCCAGGTCGTTCTCCACCAGCGTGCCGTCGGCTTTCTGGTAAACCGGGTTGCCGTTGGCCGGGTTCACACCCCAGTAGTCGTGGCCGTACAGGGCGTTGAGGGACTCCCCTACGCGAATGATGTTGTAGGTGCCTACGATGTCCTGATCGTTGACCAGTTCGAGTACTTCGTTGGTCTGGGTTGTGATATTGAACGTAGCGTTCCAGCGGAATTTGCCGGAGCGGATCACGGTTGCGTCGATGGTAGCTTCAATCCCTTTGCCTTTCACGCGGCCGATGTTCCTGGCGATGGTGTTGCCCGGAACGCCCACGGAAGGCGGCGTCGGCGCCTGCAGGATGATGTCGTCGTTGTCCTGGATCCAGTAAGCGAACGAAGCGTTGATGCGGTTCTGGAACAAGCCGAGGTCAAACCCGAAGTCCAGTTTCTTCTGCGATTCCCAGCGCAGCTGGTCGTTGCCGAAGTTGTTGTATGCGATACCGTTCTGCGAGCCGTACTGAGCCGAGCCGTAGGAACCGATGTACGGGTAGTTGCCGATGCTGGTGTTGCCCACTTCGGCTACAGAACCGCGGATGCGGAAGTCGGAAATGATCTCGGAGATCGGATCCCAGAAACCTTCCTCGGAAACGCGCCATGCGAAGGAAGCGCCGGGGAAATAACCCACCCGGTTTTCCGTCGGCAGGGATGAAAGCGCATCGCGACGGATGGAACCGCTGATATAATACTTGCGCGCAAAGTTGTAGTTGACGCGGCCCAGGTAAGAGGCCAGGCCGTTCTCGGAGATCCCGCCGGAAACCGTCTGGTTGGCGAAGGTACCGCTGATGATGTTTTCCTGGAAGAAGCGGTCGGACAGGTCGCTCACCGTAGCCTGGTAGAAGCTGGTGCGCTGTTTCTGATATTCCTGCACGAGGGTGATGCCCAGGTTGTGGTTCTCACCGAAGGTATTGTCATAGGAAAGGATGTTCTGGTAGTTCCAGCGCAGCCCCGGCGAGAAAGCCTGGGAAACGCGGCCGTTGGCGGAGAAACCGTCGCCGTGGCGCGGGTCCTGGAACAGATAATCATCCACATAGCTTCCGTCGATACCGATTTGGGTGCGGAAATTCAGGCCCTTGGCCAGGTGAATATCGGCGTACACGTTGCCGAGCAGACGCCAGCTGGCGGATTTGCGCTTGTCGTTGTCGAGTACGAAACGCTGGTTGGGAATACCGTTGGCGATTTCGATGGTATTGGCGCCGCGGCCCAGCGTCCTCGGGTTGATGTCGTCGAGGTTGTAGCCGGTCGGGTCGTTCGGGTCGTAAACATCTACGTTGGGGAACATCCGGATAACGGAAAACGTGTTGCCGGAAAGGTTGTTCGACCCCGTCAGCGGACCGTCGTTGACCTGGCGGGTAACGCCGCTGGAAAAGCCGACCTTGAGCCAGTTGTTGACCTTCTGATCGAGGTTGGCGCGGAAGCTGTAGCGGTCCATGGCGTTGCTCACGGCAATACCTTCCTGAGCGCCGTAGCCCAGCGAGAAGTAGTAATTGGTGTAATCGGTGCCGCCGCTCACGGAAAGCACGTGGTTGTGCTGGAAGGCGTCGCGGAACACCACTTTGTTCCAGTCGGTTTCCACTACGCTGCCGTCGGCGCGGTTTTGCAGGAAGGCGATATCGGAAGTACCGCCTGCGTTGCGGTTCTTTTCGTTGTTGATCTCAACGAATTGTTCGGCGTTCAGCAGGTCGAACAGGTTGGTGGCCTGGGCTACGCCTACATAAGCGTCGTAATTGAACTTGGCTTTACCCTTTTTACCTTTTTTGGTGGTAATGAGGATAACCCCGTTGGACGCGCGCGAGCCGTAAATAGCCGTAGCGGCGCCGTCCTTGAGGATCTCATACGATTCGATATCCGCTGGGTTAACGTCGCCCAGGGCGTTGGCAGGCGTGAAACCGCCGGTGTTGCCGCTGAAAATGGGTACGCCGTCAACCACAACCAGCGGAGTCGTACCGGAGGAGATGGAGTTGACGCCGCGGATCCGGATCTGGGGCGGCGAGCCCAGGATGCCGCTCGGCGGGGTAACCTGCACCCCGGCTGCCCGGCCGGCCAGCTGCTGGTCAAAGGCAGGCGTTGCCAGGTTGGCCAGGTTCTCACCCTTGACCTGTGAAATGGATCCGGTAACGTCCCGCTTCTGCTGGGTACCGTATCCCACCACCACAACCTCGGAAATGGTGACGATATCCGACCCCAACTGGATCTCATAATTGCTTTCAGTGGTCAGCTCCAGTTCCCGGGTCAGATAACCCGTGTAACTGATCTCGAGGGACCGCCCTCCCTGGGGCACATCCAGTGTGAAGGTTCCGTCCAGGTCGGTAACGGCGCCGGCCGAAGTCCCCGAGACCAGGATGGATGCGCCGATCAGCGCCTCTCCCTTGTCATCGGTTACCTTGCCGGTAATCGTCCTTTGTCCCACCAGGGCTACCGCAGCGGAAGCCAGGAACAAACACATCAATACGAGTTTTTTCATGTCGGACAATTTAAGTTAATGATTACTGTTGATGAATACAAACAAACGTTTGTTAGTTGAAAAACGGGTACAGGGAAATGCAATTCATTTATTGCACAATGAATTGGAAGTGAGGCAAGAAACTTGCCCTGTTGTTAATACTACCTATTTAGCTTGTTCAAAAATTGCAGAGAAAGAAGATTAGAGACTTTTCCCCCTTGTCAAAGATGTTTTCCGCTTTATTGAGAATCGATTCAGGCTGGTGTCCCGCTGCCTGAGCGGGTGCGAAATTCGACCAAATTACTGATCCCGGAGTTAAGATTTGATTGGATTTGCATTTTAGCCGACAAATCCACAAAATGCTCGTCGAAATTTCACCGAAATAGCAGGATATGCCGTAGATATTACAAGTCCGCCCCGGATCAGGGCCGGCCGATCCGGGGAATTTAAATGCGCAGGCGGTCAAAAAGTCGGCCGTAAACAGTTTGTTATTTGGATGAAGACCAGGGCGCCTGTACCTGAAAGGCACTATTGGCAATGGGCCGGGGCGGGCCGTTAATCCGCGGAATATAATTGGCCGGTCTTTTTCAAAAGCAGCAGGGGTGCGCCCGCTTAGGATCGGTGAATTAATAAGTGTCGCTTTTGATAGGCGAGGCATTTTGTTCCTAACCAAGGCATGGGTTCCCGACCTTAGCCGTAGCTAAGGGAGGCGGTTCCATAACGCCGGGTAGGGGCAAAAGGCCTCCTAGGAAAGTGGACAGTTATTATTTCAGCGGTCCTTAACGGCGGTTTCCCAACCGGAATACCCGGGAGATATTGAAGCCGAACTGGATATCGCCCTTCAGCCAGTCGCCGGTTGTTTCTCCGATAAAGCCTTTTTCGATCATGGCGGCGGCGTTGGTGAAGTGCAGCTGAAAAACATGGCCGGCGGTTCTGATGTCGAAACCGATCCCCAGGGGCGGTTTCCGGTCTGCGGGGAAATAACCCGGCAGGAGGTAGTAATATTCCAGGGAAACGCCGAGCATTTTTGTGAGTTGGATTCTGGCTCCTGCCCCGAGGGCGAACCAGTCATTGGGTTGGTTCCGGTTGTCAACAAGGTTGTAATGCAGGTGGGTGGGTGAGAGCTGAAGGGAAAAGCCTTCGCCGAATTTCCTGGCGATCAGCAGTTGGTTGGCATAGGTAAATCTGGATTGCAGGGGAAGGGGCAGATCGGCAGCCGAAGTTTTCAGGGTATTGACGGCAGCGCTCGTCAGGAAAGTCACCGTTACCGGCATGCCGTCGTGCTGTTGCAACAGTTTGGCCTTGGCAAAGGCATCGAAATGTTTCCCGTAGGAACTGCGGCCCACCCCGATGTTGAGCCGGTCTGTTATGCCGTATTCAAACCCAAAGCGGATGCTGGCGTGATCGAGCCCCAGAAACTCATACAAACCGCCGTTCAACCGGCCGAACCGGTGGGAGATCAGGAATTCCAGATCGCCGGCGTTCAGCGTTTCAACCGAATGACCGTTGATGATCCGGGTCCCGTCAAAAGTATGGGTAACGTATTCCTTTGCGCCGTCCTGAGCCCGGAGGGTGCAAAAGGAAACGGCGAAAGCAAATATTGCGATGATTCTCATGAACATTCAGCCTGTGTTTTTCCCCATTCAGGGAAGGATAGTTTGCCCGCCCGGCAATAAACCGCACCGGGTTATGCCAGGGCGGGTAAAACTAAACCATCCTTTCAAAACTTTCAACTAATTGTCAGGCGCGCCTTTATCGATCCACGCCTTTATCTTATCGATCGTGCACTGAGCCAGCCGTTGCCCGGTAGGCGGCATGGCGACGAACCCGCTGCCGTGATTGACCGCGCCGAACAACCTGCCGTTGGTTGCGTAAAACCGGACCTGGTTGTAGCCTTCCAGGTTGACGCCCCCTTGCTGCGAGGATTGGCCGTGGCATACCAGGCATTCATTTTCCAGGACCGGCAGGATGAACGCTCCGTAGGAAACGGCGCTGGTATCGCAGGTCACATCCAGAAACTGGTACAGGTCCTCTTTATTGTCGTAATAGCACCCGGTCAATACCGGCATCAGAACACTCAAAATGAGCGCGTTACGCAGTAACAGGCGTTTCATAGTGCGGTTGTTTAATTGTTGGGCGCTCCGGCGTCGACCCATTTTTGGATCTGTTCGATCCGGCAGTCGCTCAATGGTCCTCCCGTCGGCGGCATCGGATTGAAACCGGCTTGCCGCCGGATGGCGCCGAGCAGGGAGCCGTTGTCCACATAGCCTTTGATGTGGTTATAATCGGTCAGGTTGACGCTTCCCTGCGGCGACGTACCGCTGTGGCAACCGTTGCAGCTGTTCTTGATGATGGGCAGAATATCCGCTGCAAAGCCGAAATTGGCCGGGTTGCAGGCCGGATTGCAATCTGTATTTTCCGCCCCCTGGTTGATCCAGTTCTTGATCAGGTCTTTTTGTTCGGCCGTAAAAGCGTCATACGGCGGCGGCGGCATCCGGTCGCCTCCTCCCTGTGACAATACCCGGTACAGTTTGCTGCTCGTGGCATTGCCCGCCTTTACCCGGCTTTTGACCTGCGCGTAGGTTTCCAGGATCACGCCTTCCTTATGGCTGGCTGCGTTGTGACAACCGCTGACGGCGCACCCGGACACCAGCAGGGGAAGGACCTCTTTCTGGAAAGAGATGGTGCCTTCCGGGCAGGCGTTGGGGTCGGTCGTCACCGTTGTGGTATCCCCTCCTCCCCCACCGGGGTTGTTCGGGTCAGTGGGGTCGGAAGTATTGTCTCCGAGGTAGGGATCTGTCGTACAGGCCATATACCCGGTAAGGAAGAGAACGGCTGTCATTGCCGAGAGCGCGAAACGAGAGCGTGTATTCATAGCTGATCATTGTTTTCATCCTTCCACTTTCCGGCGGGTTTCCCGAACTGATCGGGAAACCCGGAATCTGCCGGAAAGCGGCATCAAAGAATTGCGCAGGGAACTTTCCGAGATAGAAAACTTCTTTCATCCATTCGGATCAGGGGCCTTCATTCAGAATCAAGAGGCGTTTTACCAGTTGCGCTTCGCCTGCGTAACAGCGGACGAGGTAAACGCCGCGCGCGTTTTTTGGCCATCGGACGCGCCAAACAGCGCCGTCCTGTTCCTGCTCAATCATAAAATTTGCCGGTCGCCCCAGCGCATCGCATACCTGAACGCCGTCCAGGGGTATGCCTGCGCGAATGGTGCAATCCTGTCGCGCCGGATTGGGAAACAGTTCAACATTTGATGTTTGCAGGAGATTCCCGGAAACGGCGCTCGTCTGTTTCTTTACGATGACCATCGCCGTATCGGGCGCCACAGGGTACATGTTCAGGTCCTTGTCGATGAGCAGCACGCTGTCGATCTGCATATGGAAGGTATCCCTGGACAAGCCGACAATGATGTCCTCGATCACGATGGAAAACGCACCGATCTTACCGCCCCCCGGTCCCGCATTCTGGTGATCGATCCGGGTAATGGCGACTTCCGCTTTGCCGGTTTCCGGATCCCGCTTCTTCAGCACCCTGGAATTCAGGCCGCCCGGGTCGATCCAGGAGCTGGAAGTTTCTTCAAATTCAAGGTGCTCCTCGTCATCGATCAGGTCGGCGTCGAAGGAAACCTTAAAGGTGATGCCGTAAATACTTTGAACCGGGATCTGGGCGTCTCCCAGAAGTACGTTGATGTGGAATTCCTGGCCGACGTTGACCTCCGCGAACTGGGGTTGCAACGTGAGGCCGGGGGCCTGCCCCGGGACGCCGTTCAGGTATACGTCGGGCGTTATGCCGTCGTGGGTCTTGTTGTAATTATCCTTGATGGCGTCATCTTCGTCCTGGTTGTTGACAATGCCGTCGCCGTTGCAATCGGCATAGAGGTAATTGAGTCCGCCGGGAAAACTCTGAGGCCATAGGGCCGGAACATTCTGCCCCGACCAGTCACTGGTTGTTTCGGCCCTCGCCGGGCCGGTAGCGCCGTAAGCCACTCCCCAATACAGCAGATCGACCCCGTTCGCAATGCCGTTGTTGTTGACGTCGCCGGGCCATACCTGTTGAGCGTATTGGGTCTGCCAAAGACAGCAGCCCAATAGCAAGGAGATCATTTTTTTGTTCAAAATCTTCATTGAAGCAAGCCTTTCAGCAATTCAACGATATAAAAGTAGGCATTCCGTATGCGGCGGACAAGAACATTTTTTTTAATTTGCCGGATCAAAATATCAATTCATTCATCAAAAATAAAAGGTTTATTTTTCAATATAATCTAATAATCAATATTTTATAATATAAATATTATTATTTATTTTAACTTGAGTTTTATTTTTGCCGGACAAAAATCACTCCGATCAAAGGAAAATACATGAAAAAAAGTAAACTATTGCAATTGCTCAAGAGTTTCGGGCGGCAGGAATGGCGGTCTTTCCTGGATTTTGTCGCATCCCCCTATTTCAATACGCGGAAGGAATTGACGGAGCTTGCACGGTACCTGGAAGGCCGGCTGACGGGAAATCCCGCCGATGTGCCGGACAAAAAAGCCGCATTCGGTCATTTGTTTCCCGACCTGCCGTACGATGAAAAGATGATGCGGTATCTGCTCAGCGACCTGTTCAGGCTGGCAGCCCGCTACCTCGCCGTGAGAAGGTACGAACAGCAGGAGCGGCGCGTTCAACTCGATCAGCTGCATTGTTTCATAGACCATAACCAGCCGAAAGCCTACAGCCGGCTCAGGGATAAGGTCGAACAATCCATATCGGAACTCCACCTGATGGACGAAGACCACTACTTTCACCTGTTCATGCTGGCAGAGATAGAAGAGCACAATTTCACGCTGCAAAAAGTGAGGAGGAATGATCCCTTTATCCAGATGGCCTCCGACCGTCTGGACGCCTATTTTTGCCTGAAAAAGCTGAAGTACAGCTGCAACATGCTCGATCGGCAGGCCATTCTCCAGACCGATTACAACCTCACCTTTACCGACGAGATCCTCGGCTTTCTGGAGCGAAAGGATTTTCTCAACCAGGATATCCTGCGGTTTTACGGGGCCATCTTCCGGTCGTTGAAGGAAGAGAACAATGAGGCCCACTATTTCGAACTCCGGCGGCTGCTCCGGGAACGGGCCGGGAATTTTTCGGCGGACGATCTCCGGGATATCTATTACCTGGCGATCAATTTCTGCGCCCGCAAGATCCGGAAAGGCGAAGAAGCCTTCGCCCGGGAGGCATTGGAGCTATACCTGGACGGCATTGAACGGAAAGTGCTCTTTGAATCGGGTCACCTGTCTCCCTTCGCCTTCACCAATGTCGTAAAACTGGCTCTCCGCCTGCAGCGCTTCAAATGGATCGAGGAATTCATCCGCCGATACTCGCCCAACCTGCCGGAGCGATTCCGCCAGAATGCGCTGCACTACAACCTGGCGGAGCTTTATTACTACACCCGCGACTATGACAAAGCGCTGGAGTTCCTGAACCAGGTCAAATTTTCCGACCTCAATTACCACCTCGGCTCCCGCGTCATGCTGGCCAAGATCTATTACGAGACCCGCGAAGATCCGGCGCTTTCCTCGCTGCTGGCCGCTTTTACCCTGTTCCTGAAGCGAAACCGCGCCATATCGGATGAGATCAAACAGACCTATCTCAATTTTTGCGACATCCTGGTCCGGATCCTGCGCAAGGACCCCGAAAACCGGACGGAGATCAGGTCCGTCGTCGAAAACACCGACCGGCTGACGGATCGAACCTGGCTGATGAACATTCTTGACGAAGCGCAGGGCTGATATTTTATTAACTTTAAGCCGCCATGTAAAATCAATTGTATGAAAAACCTCCTCACCGCTTTTATCCTGTTCTGGGTCATGACATTATCCGGCCAGAGCAGCCTCCACTTTACGGTCACCATGGATCAGCCTTCTACCCATCTCTATCAGGTGCGAATGGACATCCGGGGCTTCGACGGCCCGCTGGACCTGAAAATGCCGGCCTGGACGCCCGGGTATTACTGGTTGCTGGACCTTGCCAAAAACGTATCCG
Source organism: uncultured Lewinella sp. (assembly GCA_937873655.1). Classification (GTDB taxonomy): domain Bacteria; phylum Bacteroidota; class Bacteroidia; order Chitinophagales; family Saprospiraceae; genus JACJYC01. The sequence continues at coordinate 30,736 of CALMYQ010000065.1, forward strand.
GATTCACCGCGCTGTCCGCGGACGGCCGCCGGCTGGATTGGGATAAAACCGCCAAAAATACCTGGCATATCGAAACCGGAGGCGCCCCAGAGGTGGTCGTAACCTACAACGTATACGCCTTCACCCAATCGGTGGCTCATCCCTTCCTCGACGACGGCAGGGGGTTCATTTCGCCCACGGGTATTTTCCTGCATCCCGAAGGGCATAAGGACCACCCGGTAACCGTGACGATCAAACCCTATAAGGAATGGCCGGAGATCTCCACCGGCCTGGATCCCGTACCGGGCCGCCCCGGTACATTTGAGGCAGCCGATTACGACATCCTGTATGACTGTCCGACGCTGGTCGGCAACCAGCAGATCCTGTCATTCGAGGTCAACGGCATCCCGCATACGGTTGCCCTGGAAAACCCGGTGGACGATTCATTCCGGGATAAATACGTATCGGACCTGAAAAAGATCGTAGAAACCGGATCGGCCGTCATCGGCGATATCCCCTACAAGCATTATACTTTCATCATCATGGGGCGCGGCGGAGGCGGACTGGAACACAGCAATTCCATGGCCGTTTATTCGGGCCGCAACTACAGCCTTAACGACTCTCCCGGTTACAAGCGGTGGCTGGCGTTCCTGTCGCACGAATATTTCCACCTGTACAACATCAAGTCCATCCGCCCGATCAACCTCGGCCCCTTTGATTATGACCGCGAGAACCTCACGCATATGCTTTGGGTGTCCGAAGGATTTACGGTTTATTTCGAATACTTCATTGTCAACCAGGGCGGCCTTATGAACAGGGAAGAAACCCTGGAAGCCTTTACGCACAACATCACCAATTACGAATACCTGCCGGGAAGCCGCGTCCAGTCGGCCACCGGATCGAGCTACGACACCTGGCTCCAGTTCTTCAACCGGAGCGACAATGCCGACAATACCGCCATCAGCTATTACGACAAAGGCTGCATTCTGGGTCTGTTGATGGACCTGAAGATCCGGCATGAGACCAAGGGTAAGAAATCCCTGACCGACGTGATGCGAACCTTGTACCGAACCTATTTCCAGGAGCTGAAACGGGGCTTTACGGACGACGAATTCCGGGAAGTCTGCGAAAAAACCGCGGGCGTTTCGCTGGAGGAGATCTTCCGGTACGCGTCCACCACCGAGCCGATCGACTACGGCAAGTACCTCGCATACGCCGGCATGGCCATCGATACGAAGCCGGCGGTACTGCCGGGCGCCTTCTGGGGCGCAACCGTCCAGGAGCGCAACAACAACCTGACCGTCACGGCCATCGAGCAGGATTCACCCGCCTGGCAATCCGGACTCAGTACCCAGGACCAGTTGTTGGAAATAAACGGCCAGCCCGCTACCCGGGAATTGCTGGACAAGACCCTGAGCGCGGCATCGGCCGGGGACCCGCTCACGGTGAAGATCTCCCGCCGGACCGGTGAAAAGACCATCACCTGCAGCCTGACCAAAAAAAGCAGACCGAGCTTCCGGATCAGTCCGATGCCGGAAGCGACGGCTGAACAACTGGCCATCCGGGATCAATGGCTGGCGCCCGACCGGAAATAATTGCCGCAAGTTTACGATTCATTACTTTTCCAGCTCAAAAATCAGTTTGTCACCATGATGAATCCGGTTTCAGATCACAGGCAAGGCCCTATCCGGGATCACCTCTACACCTATGCCGACGGCAAGGAATTCGAGGGAAAAACACCCGAGGAAGTATTTACCCAAATTTACCAAGGCAACCTCTGGGAAAACAACCAATCTGTTTCCGGGCACGGCTCCACACCCGAACAGACCGCTGAGATCCTGCGGTTGCTGCCCGGTATGCTGCGCAGGTTGGGCGTGAAAACCCTGATCGACGTTCCTTGCGGCGACTTCAACTGGATGCAAAAACTGGACCTGTCAGGTATGACTTACACCGGCGCGGATATTGTCGGGGAACTTATCGAATCCAACCGGCAAAAATATGGGAGGGACGGGCTTCAATTCGAACGCCTCAACCTGTTGGAAGACCCGATGGACGCCTATGACCTGGTTTTCTGCCGGGACTGCCTGGTCCACTTTTCCATCGGCGACATCCACCGCGCATTGGACAATATCCGCACGAGCGGCTCCCGCTACCTGATGACCACCACCTTTACCGGCCAGACCGAAAACAGGGATATCCCCACGGGCGGCTGGCGGCCGATCAATTTTCAATTCCCGCCCTTCAATTTCCCGGAACCGGTTCTGCTGTTGAATGAAAAATGTACAGAGTGGGATGGGTTGTTCGGGGATAAAAGCCTGGGGGTTTGGAGGATGGATGCTGCACTTCGGCTTCGCTCAGTGTAAAGATGCTGCCCGCCGTCGCCTTGGGGCTATGGCGGACGGTGCCCGCCGTCTCGCCTTGGGGCTATGGCGGACGGTGCCCGCCGTCTCGCCTAGGGGCTATGGCGGACTGGGGATGCTGGTTCCTGGATGCTGGATGTCAGATGCTGGATGCTGGATTGTGGGCAGATTATTAAGCCTGAAGCGCAGCGCAAGGATTGATAAGCTGGATGCTGGATGCTGGTTACTGGATGCTGGATGTCAGATGCTGGGAACAGCCAACTGCCGACCAAAGCACCCTGCTTACGGAAAAGTCGTGCGCTCCCGCCGCCGGGTCCGATCCCCGAAAAGGTTGGCTGTGGCGATCGTCATGGCAGCCAGAAAGAGCATGGAGACGGTCAGCAGGATGGGGAATTTGACCATGCCGAATTCGTGGGCCAGCAACCCCATCAGATAATTGATCAGGATATTGCCGGACAGCGCGATCACGAGGGCAATGCTGAAGGCCGTACCCGACAGGTTCGACCACAGATCGCCGATCTTGCCCATCATGATCGGGAAGACGCCCGCAAAACCGGCGCCCAGCAGGATCATGGCCGTTAATCCGGTCAGATACCCGGAGCCGGTCCAGAGTACGAGGCTGCCGGCAAAGGCGAAGGTCACCCCCATCGCCAGGATGCGGTAGGGCATATGGGTTCTCAGCAAACTGCCGAGGAGCAGTCGCATAGCTGCAAGGGCGCCGACGTGAGCGGTCAGCAGGATCAGGGCCTTTTCGGCCGACAAATGCAGTTCGGATTCCGAATAACTGGTCGTCCAGCTGCTGATCAGCCCCTCCACCCCGCTTTCAAAAAACAGGACGAAACAAAGCAGCAACATCGCCGGGTTCTTCAACATCCGGAGGCCCTGCCGGATCGGCAATCCTTCGCTGTGCTTGGGTTGCGGGTACTGAAGGGTGAGCAGCCACCCGGCCGTCGCCAGCACCAGGAAGCCGATCACGGAGATGACCCGCTCCTGGGCGGTATACGGCGACAAAATCGCCAGGACAGCCGGCATTCCCAAGGCGCCTACCCCGAAAAAAACGCCCAATATGCTGAGCCGGGCCCCGCGCTGCCCTTCGCTGATGTCCGCTACCAGGGCGCTGGTTGAACCGTTCAACGCGCCGCCGCCCGCGCCGATCAGAAAGACCGCTATTTCAACTACCGCCCAGGAGCCGCCCAGCGCCAACCCTTCCAGGCCGGCCGCCACCAGCAGGCAACAGGTGACCAGGAGCCCCTTGTACCCGTAGCGATCGGCCAGCGGCCCAAAGAAAAGCGAACCGATGAGGACGCCCAACGGCAGGATGGAAGCTACCGCCCCCGCCGCGAGCTTGTCCACCTGGAATTTCTCCACCATATGCGGCAACACGGACCCCAGTGCCAGAAAGGACATGCCGAAGATGAGGATGCCGACACAGGCTGCGGTGAAGATGCGTTTTGTGTTTAACATTATGGTGGTTTATGGTGGTTTGTGGTGGTTTGTGGTGGTTTATGGTGGTTTATGATGGTTTATGGTGGTTTATGGTGGTTTATGTTTGCTCCGCCCGCCATAGCCTCGGCGTAGGCGGGTTTATGGTTGTTTGGTTTGGTTGAATAATTGGATGCCGGCTGCCAGAAGCGTAAGCAAACCGATCAGGGTCAGGTCGAGCCGGAAATGAAACACCATGTTGGGGATCCAGCCCATCTGAGACGAGATGAAGACCAGCAGCGCTATACCTGTTGCCGGCAGCAGCAATCGGGCTTTCGGGGCATTGGAGCTGAAAATCCCGGTAAAGATCATGGGGGCCATCAGCGACGTGCCGGCGAAACTGGTCCGCGCCAGGAGCACCAGCTGGTCGGTTGTCAGTACGGCAAAAATAAGGGCCAATACCGCAAATACGCCGATCGATATGCGGGCTGTGCGGACCATTTTCGCATCTTCTCCTTTCATCAGCGACCGGATCTCGGAACCCAGGCCGAAAATCTGGGAATCGGCGGTGGACAACGCGGCGGCCAGCAATCCGATCATGGCAAAGGCCGCCACGATCTTCGGCTGATCCCGCACCAGTACGGCGCCCAGGAACTCGGAAGTGGCGGCATCCGGGTACAGGATCGCTCCGTACATGCCCATAAATGCCGTCGGCAGGATAACCAGGATAATAAAAAAACCGATCCCGACAGCCATCCGATACAGCGAAAGCCGGTCGCGCATGATCACTATCCGGGTAGAGATCTGCGGTTGGGTAAAGGGTAACAGCATTATTGCGATCATCGAACCGAAAAGGAACTGAAAATCAAATAAACCCTTTGGGCCGGGCGCCGACAACAACGCCGGATTGCTTTCCTCCACCCTGGCAAACATCGTTTCCAGGCCGCCGACCTCGCTGACACAGACCGCGCCGATGATCCAGATGGCGATCAGCAGCAGGATGCCCTGCATCATATCGCTGTAAATGATGGCCTTCAAACCGCCGACCTCGCTGTAGATCAGCATCACCAGCACCATGGCCGACGACCAGCCCCAGACCGGCAGCATCCCCGGGAAGACCTCCTGAAAGAAAATGGCCACACCCCGGATCTGGATGGCCACGTAAGGGATCAAAAAAACGAAAGCGCCGAAAAAGGTGACGTATCCGGCAAACCTGGATTGGAACTGCTGCTCCATAAAGCCCGCCATGCCGAAATAATTGCCCGAACGCGCTTTTTTGCGGAAATAATACCCCACCCAGATGATCCCGAACACCATTACGCCGTCCGAGACCGCCAGGAAGATCCAGGACCCCACCCCGTGCGTGCGGAAAAAATCCGGCATACCCAGGATGGTGAAGGTACTGAACAGCGTTGCTGCAAAAGTGAACATGCCCAGGACGGCGCCGATATTGGACCCAGCCATCAGGTATTGGCCGGAGTCTTTGTTCCGGCTTCGCGCTTTGGCGGACAGGAAAACCAACATGGCCAGGTAGGTCGCTCCGGCAATAAGAAAAGCAGTGATCATGATTTCAGGCTTGGTGTTCAATCGGCATCCGGCCAAAGATAGTTTTTTTGGGAATGAAACCTTTCACGAATTGCAGGATTAGATTAAACCGGCGCACGCGGGGTAAAAAAGTATCTTTTCCATGTCCAATTTCAAAAAGCCCGGTTGTTATTGAATCGTAATCTGTATATTCAAAAATCAAAATCAAACAAATGGAACAGTATGCGTTGATCATGCGCCACGAAGACGGCGGCAAAGTGGCCTCACCGGAGCAAATGGAGATCTGGATGAAGCAAACCATGGACTGGATCGGCGGGATCGCCGCCCAGAACAAATTTGTCGGCGGTACCGGACTGCCTTTTGATGAGGCCCGCGTAGTGCACGCCGGGAAAATAGTCACCAACGGCCCTTTCGGGGATATCAAGGAAACCATCGGCGGCCTTATTACGGTAAAGGCGGAATCCATTGAGGAAGCCGTTGAATTTGCCAAAGGCTGCCCGGTCCTGCAGGGTGAAGGCAATACGGTGGAGGTGCGGCGGATTGCAGGGGAGCATTGATGCGAGGATGCGAGGATGCGGGGATGCGAGGATTATTCCCTACGGTCATGTGCTTGGTGCTCGTTGATTTGCCCGGGCAAATTAACGGCTTCAAAGCATTTGTTTTCTTTTGTACCTTTTGTGGTTCAGAATTTTGTGTCAATCCGATTTTTGTCGCGCACATCAATTTGAAAATCAAATATTGGCGTCTTTGCACCTTGGCGAGCGAATCACTTTAACAGTCTCGTTTTTAATGGAGCAGCAGGAACTCATACCGCATTTGTTCAGAACGGAATTCCGCAAGATCGTAGCGGTGCTGGGCAAGCATTTCGGCGCCGGCTGCCTGGAGGTAGCGGAAGACCTGGCGAGCGACACCTTTGCCGCTGCATTGGAAACCTGGCCTTATAGAGGGGTGCCGGCCAACCCGACAGCCTGGCTGTACGCCGTTGCCCGGAACAAAGCCCTCAATTACCTGCGCAGGCACCGGCATTTCGCCCGGGAAGTTGCCGGCCGGTTGCAAAAAGATCCGGATGATTTCCAGGAATGGGAGATCGACCTGTCCGAAGGCAACATCCGCGACAGTCAATTGCAGATGCTCTTTGCAATCTGTCATCCTGCGGTTTCCGTTCCGGCCCAGGTCGGTTTGGCCCTGCGCATCCTTTGCGGGTTCGGCATCGATGAGATCGCCACCGCTTTTCTGACCAATAAGGAAACCATCAACAAGCGGCTGTTCCGGGCCCGGGACACGCTGCGCCGGGAGCAGGTCGCGATTGAATTCCCCGGTGAATCCGAGATCGGCGCCCGGTTGAACGCCGTCCTGACGACCTTGTACCTCCTGTTCAGCGAAGGGTACTATTCCGAAAGCCGCGAACCCGTTATCCGCGAAGACCTTTGTGCCGAAGCCATGCGCCTGACGGCCCTTCTCCTGGACAATCAGCCGACCAATACGCCGGAAGTACACGCCCTGTACGCCCTGATGTCCTTTCAGGCTTCCCGGTTGGGCGCCCGGCAAAACGACAGCGGCGAGCTCATCCTCTACCAGGATCAGGATGAATCACGGTGGGATGCGGGGTTGATCTCACAAGGCGCCAGGCACCTTAACGCAGCCGCCAGGGGCAGCCGTTTGAGCCGTTACCACCTGGAAGCTGGTATCGCTTACTGGCATACCATCAAGGGCGATACCCGTGAAAAATGGGAAAATATCCTGCAGTTGTACAACCTCCTGTTGCAGGTCGCCTATTCTCCGGTCGCCGCCCTGAACCGGACCTACGCTTTTTCAAAAATATACGGCAAGGAAGCCGCCATCCGCGAAGCGGAGCGGCTGAAGTTGAGCGAAAATCCTTATTATTTCACCTTATTGGGGGAATTATATTCAGGTTTGGATGATGAAAAGGCCAGGATGCATTTTGAACAGGCGCTTGAGCTGGCCCGTACGGAGGCGGACCGGCGGGTCATTCAACAAAGATTAGGAATTCGGAAATAATCGGACGATCTTCTTTTGGATCGGGGGCAGATTTTGCTAACTTGGAATTTCGAATTATTTTAGTCGACTATTTGTGACAGATATTGGAATTAAATTCAAGTTGATTCGAAATATGAATGAACACGGTGAAAAATTGGATGTGGAAAAACCTTGGGCTGCTGCCCAACCCCATACTCATAAACAGAGACCTGCAAAAAAACAACCGGAATTTATTGATAATCGACCTGAAGCGCTTATCCAGCGTCAAATTAATTTAATAGCCGGTAGATATGGAGCAAGCGCCACAAATCACAATTTTAATAATGCACTTTATATTCCGACTACAAATATCGGGCCTATTCAAAGAGTTGGGCCGGAACGCCTTAAAAGCCTGGGTGAGGCAATAGATGAAATGTCGGAAAACGCTCCCGAAGCAGGAGTCAATATGTGGACAATTTCTCTGCCGGATGGCGGACCTCAGATCATTTTGCTGGGTACAATTCATAACAGCCTTGTACTCCAGGAAATGCCTCAAGGACCACAATTAGTTCAATTTCTCCGGGGAATGAAATTTAGCAAAGTCTTCACAGAGATTGTAACCGACATCCCCAACGCCGAGACCTTGGGGAATTTGGAAACACAATTCAGGGAAAAACTAGGTCCGGAGCCGGACATCAATGCAGATAAAAAAGGTTGGGTTGCATGGAAGAGGCAGGCACAAGCGCAAAGCATGGACCATGACTTGCCAATCCGAAAACATAAAATGGACGACATATATAAATCTTTGGCTTTGGCAGGTTCAGAAAGCGAGCCAATGGCTCTGGAAACAGACGAAACGCGCCATATTGCCGCTGTGAAGAGCTGGGAAGACCGAGGTCGCACGGGGGTAAAAGAGGATGATATTAAAATGGTACCAGCCGACCAGGATCTGGTAATGGAGAGCATTCGAACCGGAAACGAGAAAAGTCATTGGAAAAAATATGCAGAATACCTAAAGCGAGGCATTGACATTCAAGATATTGAAGAGAGAAACGATCAATGGATGGACACAGATATGAGTGAATACAGTAAAACAGAGCCAACCTTATGGATTGTCGGCGCAAGCCACTTGCCTGGACTGATTTTGCGTTTTGGTGAAAAAAAAGCTAAAATTGAGCCCATTAGGCTTTAATGAATTTTCTGTTGGCGCGATAAATAAGTAAGCCGTACAGTTTCCTGAAGCTATACATGCCGTATCTTTACCCCATGAAACCGGGTTTAACCGCATATTTCTTCTTCCTCTTCTTCCTGTTGCTGGCCGTTGCCGGACAACGCGGGGATCATGCGCCGCAAGCCCCGCCGGCCCGGGATCACCAAAGCATCAGCCTGTTTATTCAAAAAGCGGGTATCATTTCTCCGGCCCGGACCTCCTGGAAGCAGGCCGTTTCCCGAATCGGAAATGCCGGACAATCGATTCGACGGCTTTTCCCATTCAGGTTAACCGGCCCTTTACCCGCCGCTGTTTTGTTGAAATCCTGCCGGGACAAGATCAGGGATGCCTTACCGGGCCGGCTGTTATCCCGTCGACCCGGGCCCCACCATTCGAGGATTTGCAGCACCGATTCCTCGTCCGCCGATCCATTTGACCGGCCATAATTTCCTCTAAAGTCCGATTCCGGACCGCTGTTTGCATCCGGATTTGCGCCTTGCAGATCCGCTTTTCCCATTTTAATTATGGAAACCATGTTTTCCCATTATATCCGGTCTTTTTTCATTCACCTGAAGAAGAACCGCTTCTTTCATATCCTGAACCTGACCGGTTTTGCCGTGGGGTTCCTCTTGTTGACGCTCATCAGCGCCTTTGTTTACCAGGAATCCTCCTTCGACCGATTCCACAAAAATGCAGATCATATTTATCGCCTGCATCCGGCCGGATACGGCGTCACGCCGGCTTGTTTTGCCGATAAACTGGCCGGTAAGCTCCCGGAAATCCGCCAATTGGTAAGGTTCAGTACGGTCGATTTTCCGATTCGTCTGGAAGGCCCCCAAGGCACGACCATCAAGATAAGCTATACCGATCCGTCGGTCTTTGAAGTGTTTACCTTTCCATTGGTACCCGGACAGGCCGAAAACGCCCTGAAGACGCCTTACTCCGCTGTGATCACCCGGTCGTTGGCGCGCCGGCTATTCGGGGAAGACGCACCCATCGGGCAAACCATCCGAGGCGCCGATTCCACCGTTTTAACCGTCACCGGCGTAATGAAAGACCTCCCCTACCCTTCCCACATCCGCACCCAGGCCTTTGTATCCATCGAAACCCTGCGCCTGTTGGAAGAGAACCGGACCTTCGGGTGCGGCTCCTGGTCGATGCTCACTTATGTTCAACTGGCGGAAAAAGCGGATCCTGAAGCCGTAGCCGCCAGGGTGAACGACCTGCTGGAAGAATTCCGGATGGATACCGGCGACGGCAAGGTTCTGCTGATCCTGCAACCGCTTCCGGAACTCTATTTCGACGGCGAAGGCAACCGGTACGACGGCTCGGTACACGGCAATCGACAGACCGTAATGCTGTACCTGGCCGTATCCTTGCTGATCCTGTGTATCGTGATCATCAATTACATCAACCTTTCAACGGCCCTTGCCGGCAACCGGATCCGGGAGACCGCCATCCGCAAGGTCAGCGGGGCCGGCCGGCTTCAGGTGGTTATCCAGGTGATGACGGAAGCCGCCGGGATGGCGCTGATCGCCTTCCTGGGGGCCTGGGTGCTGATCGAACTGCTGCTGCCGCAGTTGTCCGGGTTTCTGAACATCCAACTCGACGGAGCATTCAACCGGGGATTGTTCCTGCCGGCCTGCCTGACCGGTGCGGGTTTGTTGGGCGCGGCTTCGGGGCTGGTCCCGGGCCTGCTGCTGTCTAAAACCGACGCCTCCTCCGCCCTGAAGGACGATACGCCGATGAGATCACGGGGCATCCTGCGAAAAGCACTCCTGGTGTTTCAGGTGGTGATCGTGGCCGGACTGCTGAACGCGACATTCCTGATCAGCAGCCAGATGAGGTATGTACTCAACCGGGACCTCGGGTTTCGCCCGGAGCAGGTCCTTTCTTTCAGACTGGACGGCGCGTTGTCCAATAAAAAAGACCTGTTGAAGCGCAGGCTGGCCGGGCGCCCGGAGATCGGCGCGATCGCCTTTTCAGATGACCTGATCGGGGGCGGTTTCGGGCAGGCGCCGGTCGGCAATGAAGGCAACAAAAAACTGTGTTACTTTTTATCCGTCGACCCCGATTATCTTCCCTTGTACGATATCGAACTTACGCGAGGGCGGAATTTTTCCTGGGAAAATCCCGCCGATTTCGAGAACGGATGCCTGATCAACGAAGCCGCCCTCGAAGCCTTCGGTCTGGATGCGCCGGAAGACAAAATGCTGGATAAGTACCGGGTGCTCGGTGTGGTCAGCAACTTCAATTTCATTTCATTGCACCAGGCGGTAGGCCCATTGATCATCCATTGCAGCCGGGACGGGCAGGTTGCGCAGGTACGGGTAGCGGCGGGGCAGGAAGGTAAGGCTGTTTCTCTGATCCGTCAGGCCTGCCTGGGCATTTCACCGGATTTCGACTTCAATTACACCTTTTTGCAGGAGGATTTGAGGGGGCATTACCAGGCGGAGATCAACCTTCGGAACAGTTTCCGGTTTTACGCCCTGATCGCCTTCCTGATCGGGTTGCTGGGATTATTCGGATTGACGCTGTTCGTGATCCGGAAACGGACCCGCGAGATGGCGATCCGGCGATTGTACGGGGCAAATACAGGGCAGGCTTTCCGGCTGCTTACCGGCGAACAACTCGGAATCGTCCTGACGGCCAACCTGATCGCCTTGCCGGTGAGTTGGTGGCTGATGGACAACTGGCTGGATCATTTTGAGTATCGCATACAGGTTGATCCTGCTGTATTCCTAAAAACCCTGGGCATAACCCTGCTTTTCAATTTTCTGGCGGCGTCCTTTCTGCTGTTTAAGATTGGCCGGGTGAACCTGGTGGAGTCGCTGCGTCGGTTATAGATTTGAGATCAAAAGTTAAAACCCGGGAATTAATTCTGATCCGGGAGGGTTGTTTCATAGAATCCGATTCGATATGAGCACCGACAAAAAAGAGATCAACGATCTGCACCGAAGCGACCTATACCTTTATTTCTATGAGGACGCCGTTGATGAAGCCCGTACCCAACTGGAATGCACCTATATCGGGAAACATTGCAACATAAGCGGTCAGCAGCATATACTTGATCTGGCTTGCGGGCACGGCCGGCATTCCCTCTATTTCGCCGGTCAGGGGCATCAGGTGGTCGGGATTGATATCAATAAAGATTTTATTGAAATCGCCCGTAAGGAAGCGGCTGAGAGAAACCTGCAAGTGGAATTCCTTGAACAGGATATAATGGAAGTCGATTATGAAAACGCATTCGATACGGTCCTCATCTTGTTCAACTCCCTCGGCTTTTTTGATCGTGCAGATTGTATGACCTTGATTGAAAAGATTGGAAAAGCGCTGAAACCGGGTGGGAAGGCCTTTATCGACGCCAGGAACCGGGACCATATCCTCAAAGAAATCCAGCCGGCCTTCGTAACGGAAAAAAATGGCGACCTGATGATCGACCGGCTGACCTTTGATCCGGTAGCGGGGACCACAACTAACAAACGGATCTACATCAAGAACGGCCACCGGTTTGATGCGACTTTTACCATGCATATGTATCATTATACCGAACTTGCGCTTATGGCAGAAGCTTGCGGTCTGAAAGTGGACAAGGTATTCGGCGGTTGGCGGGATGAGGAATTCCGGAGCGAGTCGCGGCGCATAGTTTTGGTTATTAGCAGAAAGTCTTAAACGATGACTGATTCTAATTAAAAAAAGGTCAGAAGAACGGTAATTGGGTAAGCAAAAATGAAAAGGCCCTCACCGCAAATACCTGGAAAAGTCAGGCTTAAAAAAAATAACCATAAATTTAAGCTCTAAAAACAGCAATCATGAAATTGGGCGCATTTTCCATCAGTCTGAGTGTAAAAGACATAAAAGCCTCAAAGGAATTTTATGAAAACCTGGGCTTTTCTGTCTTTGCAGGCGACATAGCCAGAAATTACCTCATCATGAAAAACGGGAATGCCCTGGTCGGGCTTTTCCAGGGCATGTTTCAGGGGAATATTCTCACCTTTAATCCGGGGTGGGACGAAAACGCCAAAACCCTGGATTCATTTGACGATGTCCGGGACATTCAGCGACATCTCAAAGCGCAAGGTATCCCGATAGGGCAGGAAGCCGATGAGGCCACCACCGGCCCGGCCAGCATCATGGTCATTGACCCGGACGGCAACCCGGTGTTGATCGATCAGCACGTCTGATCCGTGCCTCAAACGAAGACACAACGAACGACAAACCGCAAGTATGAAAAAACGCTTCATCGGGCTGGCGCTCACCCTGTCAGCCGCCGTCGCTTTTGGCCAAACCCGCGACCTGAGCCGGGAATACCTGGATGCGTGGCAGCGATTCTATCCTTCCCAGGCTCTTGAACAGGGTATGCATACCGCCATTTTTGAATACGAGGACCGCTCGCCGGAGCGCATCGGTGAGTGGCTGGCTTTCAACCGGGAAATAATAAAAAGTCTGTCCGACCCCGCTTTTGCTTATACCCGGGAAAACCGGATCGACGCCAGGCTGCTGCTGGTCCAGGCCCGTTCGGAAGCGGACCGCTGGGAAAAAATCGCCCCCCACCTGCATTCGTTGCAGTTGTACACCTCGCTGATTGCAGGAGCTGCAACGCCGGTATTGGAGGCCCGATACCTGAATACGGCCGAAAAGGCGCAGTTGTTGTGCAAAAGGCTCAGGTCTGTTCAAAACCTCTGCGATGCAGCCACCCAATCCCTGACCGCCGTCGACCGGAACGATCTGGATCAAAGCCTGCGGCAACTTGAAAAAGCAGCCGGCTACTACGAAACCGAACTTCCCGCTGCCGTTGCCAATCCCGCTTGTGATGGCTTTACCGGCCAATGCCGCGCTGTGGCTGCGCAAATCCGGGACCTGGTACACTACGCGGAAAACCGGCTGGCGCCCAGGGCACGGGAAGCCTCTCCGATCCTGGGGCGCGAAGAATATGCCCGACAGCTGGCCCTCTACACCGACAGCGACCTTACCCCGGAAACCCTGGCAGACATGGCCCTGGAGGAGATCAGAACGACGCGGGAACTGATAAACCGGGTTTCGCAGGAATACCTCCACCGGCAATACCCCGACCGCCCGTTGCCCGATGACATCGATGCCTCTGTACAACTGGCCCTGGCTGATATGGAAAAGGACGCACCCGTCAGCGGTGAGGATTACCGCATTTTCTGGCAGGAACTGGCCGACGCGGCCGTCCGGTTCATTGAAGAACACGATATCGCCACGTTGCCCGAATACCAGACCCTGCGCATCGTCCCGGCTCCGGAAAGCGCCGGTCCGGCTGCCCGCATAGGCTGGGTGGACAGTGCGCCGCCTTTTGCGCCCAACCCGGTCACCACCCTGTACCTGCCCTCTATACCGGATACGTTCCCTGAGCAGGACCGCAGGGATTTCTGGTCGTCCTTCAACAAACCTTTCAACCGGATGATCGTCATCCACGAGCTGTTTCCGGGGCACTATATGCAGATCAAGACCAGCCGTGAAACGCCGCATCCCATCCGGATGCTCTTCCCGTACGGTGTTTATATCGAAGGCTGGGCCACCTTTTGCGAACGGGTGCTGCTGGACGCGGGTTGGGAAAGGGACCGGCCGCTGACCTTCCTGGCCCACCTGCGCAAACGGCTGGAGAACGCCAACCGCGCCTATACTTCCGTACAAGTGCACTGCCACGGCTGGGATCAGGATCAATTGATGGATTTTTCGGTGAATACATCCCTGTTGGCGCCCCAGTTTGCCAAAAGCCTCTGGGGCCGTGTGACGGGCTCACCCATGCAGGTGACCTCCTACTTCCTGGGCGGGCGGCAATTCACTGACCTGTTGGCGACTGAAAAAGCCAGGCTCGGCGACCGGTTTGTCCTCAGGGATTTCATGGATGCGATTATGCGCGAAGGGCCTGTTCCAATCGACGAATTTCCCGCTATCTTTGAGGCAGCGACACCCAAATAATGCCTATGACACGCAGTATGGAACGCCTTGAACTGGCGCCCGGTTATTCGATCTCCCGCGTGATAAAGGGCGGTTGGCATCTGGCGGGCGGGCACGGCCCCATTGATGAGCGGGAAGCTATTGATGATATGTGCGCTTTTGTGGAAGCCGGGATCACAACCTTTGATTGCGCCGACATCTATACCGGAGTGGAAACGCTGATCGGCCGGTTTCTGCGCCAATATCGTGCGGCCTTCACCCACGGTAACCTGCCCCCGGTGCAGATCCACACCAAATACGTACCCGACTACGATGCGCTGCCGAACCTCACACAGGCCGACACCACCGCCGTCATTGACCGGTCACTGCAACGGTTGGGGGTGGAACAGCTCGACCTCGTGCAGTTCGCCTGGTGGGATTACGCCCAGCAGCGTTATGTGGAAGCCGCCCACCACCTGGCAGAGCTCCAGCGAGCGGGCAAGATCCGCCATATCGGCGTCACCAATTTCGACGGCATTCATTTGAAGGAGATCCTCGACACAGGCGTTAAAATCATAGCCAATCAGGTGCAATACTCGGTGTTGGACCACCGGCCGGCGACCGACCAGCAGGAACTCGCGACGGATTGCGGGTATTTTTTTCTGTGTTACGGCGCTTTGGCCGGCGGTTTTCTGAGCGACCGGTACCTCGGCGCCCCTGATCCGGCCCCGCCCCTGGAAAACCGGTCGCTGACCAAATACCGGCTGATCATTGACGAGTTCGGCGGATACGAGCCGTTCCAGGAAACCCTGCGCGTTCTGCGGGCTGTTGCTGATAAACACAGGGTGGGCATCGCCGAAATTGCTGCGCGTTATATACTGGATCAACCCCGGGTTGGGGGCGTCATCATCGGTGCGCGCAACCGCCGTCACCTCGACAGCCTCCGGCAATTGGACGGCCTGACCCTCGATGAGGCGGACCGCGATGCCATCCGTGAAGTGACTAGCCAGGCACGGGGCCCGCTTGGCCCGGTCTACGACCTTGAACGGGACAAAAACGGCAAACACGGCCTCATCATGAAATACAACCTGAACGGACAACGTACATAAATGGAAGCCACCCCCACCGAGCACGTTGCTGAAAGCACGCTGTCATTTTACGGCGGCCTTTTTGGCGCCCTGCTGCCCTTTATCGTTTTCGTGGGCGGCGTGATCGCGATTGCCCTATCCGGCGCGCCGGACGAGCGCGGCTTCTGGCCGGTCCTGATCCTGGCCCTATGCGCCGGGCTTTTCCTGGCCCGCGACCGGAATGCGTTTTGCGGGAAAGTGATCGAAGGGATGTCGCATGACCTGGTGATGATCATGATCACCGCCTGGATCCTGGCTTCGACCATAGGCGTCCTGATGACCGCCACCGGATTTGTGGACGCGCTTACCTGGGTTTCGGCCCGCCTGAATCTGGGAGGCGCCGGTTTTGTGGTCGCTGCATTTGTCATTTGCTGCGTAGTTTCCTTGTCTACCGGTTCGAGTTTTGCCACGATCCTGATCTGCAGTCCGATCCTGTATCCGGCAGGCGGGTTGCTTGGCGCTCATTTGCCTACGCTGGCGGGCGCCATCATCGGCGGAGCCACCTTCGGCGATTTTACGGCCCCGATCTCGGACACGACCATTGCCAGCGCCATGAGCCAGCAAGCGGAGATCGGCCCTACAGTGAGGAGCAGGCTCAAGTATATCCTGCCCGCCGGCGCCATTGCCCTGGTGGGGTATTATATGAGTGCGGGTCTGTCCGCCGGTGGGATGTCAACTGGTGATCCGGCGTTGACCGGCGACCCCCGCGGCCTGCCGATGCTGCTGGTCCCGGTGCTGATCATCTGGCTTTTCCTGAAGGGTAAACATCTGCTGTACGGGCTGCTGGCGGGATTGGTCTTCGGCACAATATTGGGGCTGGGGCTGGGACTGTTGTCCGTTAGTCAGGTTATTTCCCTGGATCCGGAGCATTTCACCGCCCGGAGTTTTGTCATCGACGGGATCAACCGGGCGGTCGGCATCAGTTTCTTCACCATCCTGCTGATGGGCCTGGTGGCAACGCTCAAGGCGAGCGGCGTGATCAACCGGCTGGTCGATTTTGCTGCGGCCAGGAGCCGTACCCCAAGGCGCGCCGAGACCTGGATCGCCGGCACAGTGGGTGCGGCCGTATTGCTCACCACGCACAGCATTGTAGCCATCCTGATGGTGGCTGAATTTGCCGATAAAACCGGCGACCAGATGGCGATACCCGCTAAAAGACGGGCCAATATCCTGAGCCTGGTCGTATGCGTATTTCCTTTTCTGCTGCCCTATTTCATTCCGGTCATCCTGATGGCCAACGCAACTGCATCAGGCGCCGAATTCGGGATTCCGGCCGTATCGCCGCTGCAGGTGGGGTTGCACAATTTTATCGCCTGGGCCCTGTTGGGTATGACGCTGGCGGCGGTGTTGGGCGGGTTTGGACGGA
The DNA here is from genome assembly GCA_937873655.1 of uncultured Lewinella sp. GTDB lineage: Bacteria > Bacteroidota > Bacteroidia > Chitinophagales > Saprospiraceae > JACJYC01. Next base: position 47,626 of record CALMYQ010000065.1, read on the forward strand.
AGGGGGACAAATGACGGTGGACGACTTCGCTGAAGCTACGTCGGACGGGGAGACGGTGATTGATAAACAAGACGACATCTAATGGGAAGAGTGCCGTCAGGCACAAAATATAGGTAGCAGGATAGCAATCATAAGTATTTGACGTGCCGTAGGTACGCAATATGAGATCATCACATCGAATACCTTTGGTATGCTGAATCATATTTACCCGATTCGTCTACCGAAATTTGATCCCTCTGGGGCTTTTTAACCCTTGATTCGCAATATCTATTTGTGGAATAACCCGCTGCGCGTATTCAAAATATCAGGTGATGGAAAAAAACAAAGACCTCCGCGATGACCAGTTTGAATTGTATGACCTTTGCGTGGTCGTCGAAACCATATCCGGTCACTGCACCTGCAGCATGGCGGTCGGCGATTGCTTCTATATGAAAGGAGGCAAGATCTCACTGCCGGACGGCGCCGATTTTTGCCTGTACGCTTTGCAATCCGCCATCCCGCTGCTGCCGGCCAAGCAACGAAAGAACCACCCCGCCGACTGGATGGAAACCGACGCTCGCGTGACCTGCCCCGACCCGGCCTGCGGACTGGTCATGCGCATTGACCGGCAGGGATTGCGGGTATTGGATCACGATGAGGTAAGCCCTGTGCCCTGGGAGGAATGATGTGATCGGCCTGCTCCATACCTGGTCGGCGGTACAGCGATACAAGTTGGAATTTGGGGTTGATCCGGTTGAAAACCTGGCGCCCGAATTGCCTGAAGCCTGGGGTGACCTCACAAAATACAAAACAGCAACCTGGAAGATTACCGTGAAGGCGGGGCGGGTGAAATAGATCGTCTTACAAATTTCCCGGACAGTTGCAATCCTATACGGCATTTGAATAAACATGGAAGCCCAGATCCATTCCGGGTTTGGTGCCTTATTTTTCGAATATTTTCTTTTTTTAAAACGAAGGCATTATTTTTGTTGATGTCATCATAAGATTTTCAAATAAAATCGGACCCATGAAAATTGAATACCGTCCCACTTCCAAGACCCTGTCAATTTCCGATGATGTCAGGTTCCGGTACAGGGCCCAGCAATTCATTTTATATATCACAATATTGAATTCCATATTGAACACTTACCTGATTTTTCGGGACGGCCCTGGATTTTTTAATTTGCTCTGGATTGGCGTTGGTTTATTAGCCGCAGCGGCATTGTATGAATTGTCGGGAAAATCCTGGCAAGGGGAGATCGCCGTTCAGGACATCGAAGCCTGGAAAGAAACTTCCTCATTCGGCCGTAAAATCCTGCGATTGAAACTGAAGAACGGCACACAACGGGACCTGCTGGGCTTCGCCAACCGGGAACACCTTGAAGCGATCAAGACCCTCTTCTACCGGATCGGCATCCACCCCGCCTGATTGGCCCTCACCCTATCACCCTCTCACCCTCTCACCCTACCTGCTCCACCCCGACCAGAAACGCCCCAATTCCCGTTTCAATTCCGCAGCCTTCGGGTAGAACGAATGCCCCGGATCGGCGGAGATCTTGTCCAGCAGTTGTATCGTTTCCGGGTTGCCTTTCCGGCCGTCTTTCAGATAGGCCAGCAACAGCAGCCAGTCGGCCTTTTCGGAGATTTCCGGGTCGCTGTTCGTTTGCAGTTGTTGCAGGATGGTTTCCGCGTCGTTCAATTTCCCGGATTGGTACCAGGTATTGGCCAGCAAGTATTGTGCATCGATGTAATATGGGTTGGAGGGTTCGAATGCCTGGAAAGCAGTGGCTGCCGCTTCAAAATTCCCGGCCCGCAACGCAGAAAGCCCTGCATCCAGTTCGCCCTGACCGGCAGGCGCCGATCGCACGGTGGTCAGTTCTGAGGAATCGTAGAAATTGGCAGCCAGGGTATCGCCGCTGTACTGCGACACCCGCCAGTAACCGAATATGCCAAGCAACAGCAGCAGGCTCGCGGCAACGGCCCATACCCGTGAATGCACGCGCAGGAACGCCCTGCGCGCCGGCTTCGGCCCCGCTTTAGCCGACTGCCACCCGGCAAAATCAGCGCGCAGGCTGTCGGCAATGCCCGTTTCCAGGATCTCGCGGGCAACGCGGAAGGCCGCTACCTCATCCTGCAATGCAGGGTCGGCATTCATCCTGGCCTCAAATTCGGCCTTCTCGCCTTCGGGCATTTTACCCAGGACGTATTGTTCGATCGTGTCGTAGAGGTCTTCCATGTGATGAGTATTTGAGGAATTGAGGAATTGAGGAACTGAGGAACTGAGGAATTGAAGAACTGATCGAAGGTGCATTGTTCGATTCCTCAGTTCCTCGATTCCTCCATTTAAATCAATTGCTCCCGCCAATCCGGTTGCTGTTTTACCATTTCTATCAGTGATTGCATGCAGCGGTACTTGCTTTTCCGGGCCATTTTTTCGCTGCTCAGGCCCATTTTTTCGGCTATTTCTTCCATGGAGTAGGACAGTTGCCACATCTCCAGGACTTTCCTGCATTTTTCACCCAGTGTGCCCAGCAGCTTGCGGAACAGGTGTTGCCGTTCTTCGCTGATCAGGGCGATTTCGGGGGTTTCTTCGTTCGGTTCATCCATTCCGCTGTGGTCCTCCTTCAGCTCTACTTTCTGGTTTTTGCGGAGCTGATTCATCCACAGAAAACGGCAGATGGCGTAGAGGTAGAGCGATAAACTGCTGTCTCCCCGGAATTTCTGCTCGCGGATATTGCGATCCAGCACGATGATGCCTTCATGGAACATGTCCAGGCCGTCGTCGCGATTCCCGTTGTTCTGCTGCACGTACCAGACGACTTTATCCCGCAGGTTTTCCAGGTGGTAAATGACCTTGATCGCCTGTTGCCGGGCTGCCCCCCCTTTGAGGATGCCTTCGATTAATGCCTGATCCGTTGTTTCCATACAAGTGTGTGTTGAAAGCCTGAAATGACCCCATGATCCGGAAAAATGTTACCTTTCTCGTGCGATTGGATCGGATTTTCGGTTCTTCGATTCTTCAATTCCCCGATTCCTCATAAAAAACCCATGAGTTCGGCAAAGATAAATATATCGCTTTTTTGTTGGGGACGGGTTGCTAAAAAAGTCGCGCCCCTGGCTGCCGCGCTGATCATCCGGGGCGGGGCGGTTACGGCTCAACCGGCGGATACGGCGGCGGTCCGGCAATGGCTCTCCGACGGTCGGGCCCGGTTGGAGGCCGGGGCATTCGAAGAAGCGATCAAGATCACCGACCGGGCGCTGAATGCGGGCCTGACCGGATTTCCGTTGCTGGAGGCCGAAGCGAGGATGCTGCGCGGGGAAGCCGCCCAGGCGCAAGGCCGGTTCGATCTGGCGGAAGTCAGCCTGGATTCAGCCTGGTGTCTGGTGCAGGATCACGCGGGTTGGGATCACCCCAAATCAGCGGAAGCGCTCAGCGACCTGGGCAATTATTACTACGAATTGGGTTATATCCAAACGGCCTACCAATACCATACCGAGGCCCTGGTGATCCGCCGCCGGCTGTTCGGCGACCGGCATGCGGAAACGGCCAAATCCTACAACAACATTGCCAATTGCCTGCTTTCGATCGGGGATTATGACCGCGCAATCGCCTTGTATCAGGCGGTAGCGGACATCCGGGAAGCGTCTCCCCAGATGCCGCCGGCTGACCTGGCCTCCGCTTACAATAACCTGGGCAGCGCGTTGCTGGCGGCCGGCGACCTGCCCGGCGCAAAAAAACAGTATGCGCGGGCCATGGATTTGCGGCGGCGCACGCTGGGGCCCGACCACCTGAAAACGGCGCAAAGCCACCAGAACATCGGCAATGTTTTCGCCGCGCTGAGCCTGCAGGATTCCGCGCTCCGGCACTTCGGGGAAGCGCTGGCGGTATACACCCGGTTTTACGGAGAAAACCACCCCAAAGTGGCCGCCATCTATGAGAACATGGGCAATGCCCTGGCCGAAAAACAGGCTTATGGAGCTGCCGGCGACCTTCAGCAAAAAGCCCTTCAGATCCGGCGGCAGTTTTACGGCCCCAGCCACCCGGACGTCATTCGTTCGTACCAGAATATCGGCGAGCTTTGGATGTTGCGCGGAGATTACCAGGCAGCCCTGCAATATTTCAGGCGGGCGCTCGGATTGTTGCACGACCAATGGGGCGACTACCATCCGCAGGTAGCCCAGGCACAGGAACAAGTAGGCCTGGCGCTGGTGAATGCCGGTGAACTTCAGCCAGGATTGAATCACCTCGAACGGGCGCTGGCCTTGCGTCAGGCCTTGTTTGGTGTTGATCATCCGTACGTGGCCGGTACCGCCATGAACCTGGGCAACGCCTATTGGCAGGACGGGCAATACCAGCAAGCCCGGGATTTCTATCGCCGGAGTCTTGAGATCTGGTCGGCCGCAGCAATGGGTTGGGAACCTGAACAGCTCAAAGCCGTTCTGAACATCAGCAGAACCTATCTGGAAGAAAACCGCCCGGCGCTGGCCCAACAAACGCTTACCCTGGCAGGCGGATTGCAGGAACAGGCAGACTCGCTTACCCGAGCGGGATTTGACCGCACCCTGGGAGAGGCCCTCCTGGAGCAGGGGTTGTACCAACCGGCCGGCCGCTGCCTGGATGACGCCCTGAAAAAACTGGGGTTCCGGCCCGCCGCCGGGAATGAGCCCGGGAAAGCTTCTCTGGAAATCCTGCTCTGCCTGCACGGAAAGGCCCGGAATTATCTGGAATGGGCGCGCAGTTCATCGGATCGCCAACGCGCCGACACGGCTTTGTTCTGGTTTGAAAAAGCCTTCAACTTGCTGACAAAAGTCCAGGGCAGCTACCTCAATCCGGAAGCCAGACAACGCATGACCGCTTTGAATACAGGGTTGTTCGCCGGGGCGATCGATGCCTGCTTCATGTTGGCCGACGGCCCCCGGGGCGCCCGTTACCGCCGCCTGGCTTTCGCGTTCAGCGACCGGAACAAAAGCATCCGCCTGATGGAGGCCAACCGGTTGCAGCGGCAGCCGGCCCAGGGCGGTACCGATATTTTGGTGAGCCGGCTCCAGCAATTGACAAGTAAGATCAATGACCTGGAGAAACAACGCGTCATTGATGAATCCCAACTGGATGATGAAGACCGGCGCGCCATTGACCGCCGGCTTTTTGACCTGCAGCAACAAAAGGCGGATGTGTATCGGAGTCTGGAATCCGCCGGTACAAACCTGCTGCCGGAGTCTCTTTTCCTGACCGAAGATTCCATCAAAATCATACAGCAATCGCTGGCGCCCGATCAGGCGATGATGGCCTTTTTCACCGGAGAAAAAGCCAAATATCAATTTGTACTGACCGGCGACACCATAGCCGCGCGACGCCTGGATCCGGCCTTTGCGCTGCAACAGGCCGTTTCCGGGATGGCCAGAAGCCTGTTGCAATACCCGGGTGCGCCGTCCGGTGAAAAACCACACCTGGACAGCGTTTACACCGCAGAAGCCCGGCGGTTGTACGAACTCCTCTTTTCGCCTGTCGCCGGAATATTGGGCGGTAAACGGTCGCTAGTCATTGTCCCGGACGGCATTCTGGGGTGGTTACCCTTTGAGGCCCTGCTGACCTCGGCCCCTGAAACGCCCCGCCGATACAGAACTTACCCTTATTTATTATCCGATTGCACGATCAGCTATACTTATTCCGGGGGTTATTGGCTGAGCCTGAAACATCTGCCGGTACAATCCGCTCGCCCCGCGAGGAGCTGCCTTGCCCTCGCACCGGATTTTGCAACCGACCCGCAGGGTTTTGCCCCTCTGGAACACAATGCGGAAGAAGCCTCCTCCATTGCCCGGATGCTCAGGGGCAAGGTATTGAAAGGGATGGAAGCCACCCGGGCCAATTTTCTGGCGCTGGCGCCGAACTATGCCGTCTTGCACCTGGCCACCCACGCCAAATCCAACAGCTACAACGGCGACTACGCCTATATGGCCTTCAGCGCGAATCCGAAAGACAGTACCGACGAATCCCTGCTCTATGTCAAGGACCTGTACGGGCAGCGCTGGCACGCCGACCTTGCTGTATTGAGCGCCTGCGAAACCGGCATCGGCAGTTTTCGGCCCGGGGAAGGGGTGATCAGCCTCGGCCGCGGATTTGCTCAGGCCGGCGTCCGCAGTACCGTCAACAGCCTTTGGAGCGTGAACGACGCCCGCACCTCAGATCTGATGCAGGGCTTCTACACCGGTCTGCGGAAAGGCCTGACCAAAGACGACGCCCTCCGGCAAGCCAAGCTGGCCTATCTGGCCGGCAACGCCCACGAAGCCGCCCATCCTTTCTATTGGGCGAGTTACCTCCCCTTCGGCGATATGGCGCCCCTGAAATTGCCGAATCCCTTTCCCTGGCAGTACCTGCTGATCGGGATTGCCCTGGCAGCCGGTTTGTTTTATTTCCTTAAAAAACGGATTGGTACGGCTTATTAGTTGGCGGTTGGCAGTCTTCAGTTGGCAGTCTTCAGTTGGCAGTCTTCAGTTGGCAGTCTTCAGTTG